>JAODBK010000067.1 GCA_025463925.1 Acidimicrobiales bacterium
TCGCCGGCGCCTTGGGTCGTCGGCCGCGGGCGGGCCGGCCGCGCCGCGTGGGCCGGACCGGCGGCGACGTCGGGCACCCACAGCCGGACCTTGAAGCGCCGGCCGTCGACCTCGACGTCGACGTCGCGCTGAACGCGGGCCGTGTCGTCGGGCGCCGCCGCCTCGGCGTCGACGTTCGGCGACGGCGCGGCCACGTCGCGCAGGTCGAGCGTCTCCTCGACCCACTTCGTCGAGTGCTTGGCGGCTGCGAAGTCGGGGTGCTCGAGGATCGCGATGTGCGCGGGGATCGTCGTGGCGATCCCCGTGATCTCGGTCTCCCGCAGCGCGCGCAGGAGGCGGCGCCGGGCGTGCTCGCGGTCGGCGCCCCACACGACGAGCTTGGCGACGAGGTTGTCGTAGTACTGGCTGACGGTGTCGCCCTCCTCGTACCCGGCGTCGGTGCGGACGCCGAAGCCGTCGGCCCGGCGGAAGCGCGTGATCCGGCCGGGGCTCGGGAGGAACCGGCCGCCCGCCGGGTCCTCGGCGTTGATGCGGGCCTCGATGGCGTGGCCCCGGCGCCGGCCGAGCACCTCGTCCTGCGTCAGCCCGACCGGCTCACCGGACGCGATCCGCAACTGCAGCTCCACCAGGTCGAGACCGACGACGAGCTCGGTCACCGGATGCTCCACCTGCAGGCGCGTGTTCATCTCGAGGAAGAAGAAGTCGCCGTCCTGGTAGAGGAACTCGACGGTGCCGGCGTTGACGTAGCCGCACGCCTTGGCGACCTTGACCGCGGCCTCGCCCATCTGCCGGCGGATGTCCTCGGGGAACTCGGGTGCCGGGCTCTCCTCGATCAGCTTCTGGTGCCGCCGCTGGCACGAGCAGTCGCGCTCGCCCAGCCAGATCGCGTCGCCGTGGGTGTCGGCGAAGACCTGCATCTCCACGTGCCGGGGCCAGGTGAGGTACCGCTCGACGTAGCACTCGCTCCGGCCGAATCCCTTGAGCGCCTCGTTCTGCGCCGACTCGAGCGCGGCCGCCGCCTCGTCGGCCGAGTGGACGACCCGCATGCCGCGGCCGCCGCCGCCGAACGCCGCCTTGATCGCGACCGGCCAGCCGTGCGCGTCGCCGAACGCCACGACCTGCGACGCGTCGGTGAGCACGCTCGAGTCGCCGGGCACGCCGGCCACGCCCGCCTCCTCGGCCGCCAGGCGCGAGCTGATCTTGTCGCCCATCACCTCGATGGCCTCCGGCGGCGGGCCGATGAAGACCGCGCCGACGTTGGCGATGGCCCGGGCGAAGTCGGCGTTCTCGGAGAAGAACCCGTAGCCGGGGTGCACCGCGTCGGCGCCGCTCCTGGTGATGACGTCGAGGATCGCCTCGGTGTTGAGGTAGCTCTCGGCCGCGGTCTGGCCGCCCAGCGCGTAGGCCTCGTCGGCCAGGCGCACGTGGAGCGCGTCGCGGTCGAGGTCCGAGTAGACGGCCACCGTCGTGATGCCGAGCTCGCGGCACGTCCGGGCCACCCGGACGGCGATCTCCCCGCGGTTGGCGATCAGCACCTTCGAGAACATGGGGCCTTATCGTTACAGGGATGCTGGACGCCGGCGCCAGACGGGCCTTGGCCGGCACCCGCTTCGGCGACGTGCGGTGGCACGACGAGGTGGGCTCGACCAACCGCGTGGTGCTCGACCTGGCGCGTCAGGGCGCCGCGGAAGGCATCGTCGTGGGTGCCGACCACCAGACCGCGGGGCGGGGCCGCCTCGACCGGGTGTGGGCGGCGCCGCCGGGATCGTCGCTCCTCCTCTCGGTGCTGACGCGGCCGGTTGCGCTGGCGCCCGAGCACGTCCACATGGCGACGATGGCGATGGGTGTCGCCGCGGCCGACGCGGTCGCCGAGGTGGCCGGGTTCCGCCCGCAGCTCAAGTGGCCCAACGACCTCGTCGTCGACGATCGCAAGCTCGCCGGAATCCTGGCCGAGGGCGTCGTCACCGGGTCGCGGGTCGAAGCCGTCGTGCTCGGCATCGGCCTGAACGTCAACTGGCCGTCGATGCCGGCCGAGCTGGTCGACATCGCGGTGAGCGCCAACCAGGTGGCGGGGCACGACGTCGACCGCCGGGACCTGCTCGTGTGCCTGCTGCAGCGGTTCGACGAGCACTACGGCGCGCTGCTGGAGCACGGCGGCTGGCGCGGGATGCTCCTCAACTACCGCCGCTCGTGCAGCACCCTCGGGCGCGAGGTCCGCGTCGAGCTGCCGGGGTCGGCGATCACCGGCCGGGCGGTCGAGGTGACGGCCGAGGGCCACCTGGTCGTCGAGACCCCGACCGGCCTCGAGCACGTGGCCGCCGGTGACGTCGTTCACGTCCGCCCCGCCTGAGCCGGGCTTTTCCGGAAAAGCCGTTGGGCGCGCGATGCTGCCCCGAAACGGAGGAGGGTCGGGATGGACGTGCGGAACGTGCAGACGGTCGAGCCCGAGGTGGAGCACAACGGCACCGTCCCGGTGTGGTGGCTGATCCACCCCCGCGAGATGAAGGGCATCACCGACGGTGGCTACCTCGAGCTGGCGAACGAGTTCGAGGTGGCGGTGGGCGGCGAGGTGTTCCCCCACACCCACCCGACGCACGAGTTCTACTTCGTGATGACCGGCGAGGGCGTCATGACGATCGGCGACGAGCACCGCGACGTGTCACCCGGCGATCTCGTCTACATCCCTCCGGACGCGGTCCACAGCCTCCGCCCGACGGGCGACCAGCCGATCCACTGCTTCTGCTTCGCGGTCGGCGTCAAGGGCGCCGGTCCCATCGACTACACGACGCATTAGCGACGCATCGCGCCGCCGCGGTCAGCCGATCTGGAGCTTGGCCGTGAGCTCGGCTCGCCGGGCCTCGAAGTCGTCCAGCGAGACGGTTCCCTGCTCGTAGGCGGCGTGGAGCTGGCTGAGCGAGGCGAGGATCTTCTCCTCCTCCGACGGCGAGAGCTGCACGGTCTCGACGACGTCGACGGTCTCGGCCCGCGCGGCGCGCTTCTCCTGCTTCGCCTGGGCCTTGGCCTTCTTGTCGCGCTCACGATCGAGCTTCCCGAATGTTGTTCCGCGACTTGCCACGACGCTTGCTCCTGCCTCTTGGGCGAGATGTTCCCGGGACGGAGGGCCTCGGCCGCTCACGCCCGGGCTGCAATAGTACCGCTGCCGAGGAGGTACCCCCGACGGGCGCCACTAGGGGTCGATGTCCCGCCCGACCAGCTCACGGAGCGCGGTCAGCGCCGCGGTGGCGGTGCCGCCGGGCGCGGCGGGCAGCACCCGCCCGTCAACCGCCCGGATCGGCTGGACCTCGCGGGTCGACGACGTGAGGAAGGCCTCGTCGGCCTGGGCCAGCGCCGCGATCGGGACATCGGCCTCGACGGCGTCGGTCAGCTCCAGCAGCAGCTCGCGGGTGACGCCGGCCAGGCAGCCCGACGACAGCGGCGGTGTCACCAGCTGCCCGTCGCGGACCACGAACACGTTCGAGCCGGTGCCCTCGCACAGGTTGCCGGCCGAGTTGGCGAAGATGGCCTCGCCGGCGCCCTGCCGGCGGGCCCACGCCAATGCGACGACGTTCTCGCCGTAGGAGATCGTCTTCAAGCCGGTGAGCGCGCCGTGCTCGTTGCGGGGCCAGGGGCAGACGGCGACGTCGGTCGTCGGCGGCCAGGGCGGCAGCGGACCGCTGGCGACGATCACCGTCGGGCCGAGCTCGCCGCGGTCGCTGCCGAGCGGCGACGGGCCGCCGGTGACGGTGATCCGGGCCCGGCCGTCGCCGATGCCGTTGGCCGCGACGACCGCCGCGCACGCATCGAGCAGCGCGCCGGTGTCCGGGCACGCCAGGCCCAGGCCGGCGGCCGATCGGGCCAGCCGTTCGAGGTGCCGCCGCATCGCGAACGGCCGGCCGGCGCAGATCTTCACCGTCTCGAAGATCCCGTCGCCGGTGAGCAGGCCGTGGTCGAAGGCCGAGACCCGCACGCTGGGGTCGTGTTCGTCGGCCAGCACGCCGTTGACCCAGATGACGTTCACGCCGACGACGCCGCGGCCGCCACGGCGAGCAGGCGCGACGCCTTCAGCTCGGTCTCGGCCCACTCGGCGGCGGCGTCGGAATCCCACGTGATCCCGGCGCCGGTGCCGAACCGCAGGCGGCCGTCGTCGACCCAGAACGTGCGGATGGCGACGTTGAGGTCGGCGGTGCGGGCGTCGGCGTCGACCCATCCGACGGCGCCGCAGTACACGCCGCGCGACGCCGGCTCGAGCCGGTGGATGTGGTCGAGCGCGGCCCGCTTCGGCGCGCCGGTGACCGAGCCGGGCGGGAAGGCCGCGGCCAGCAGCTCCGGCCAGCCGGTGCCGCGCCGGAGCCGGCCGGTGACGGTGCTGACGAGATGGGCCAGGCCGGGATGCCGCTCGAGCCGGCACAGCGCGGCGACCTCGACCGATCCCCATCGACAGACGCGGCCCAGATCGTTGCGCACCAGGTCCACGATCATGACGTTCTCGGCCCGGTCCTTGGCGGACGCGAGCAGTGCATCGGCGCGGTCGTCGACCGCCGTGCCCTTGATCGGCGACGACATCACGGCGTCGCCGTCGCGGCGCAGGAACCGCTCGGGCGACGCCGACGCGACCTGCACGCCGTGGTCGGGGAGCGACACCAGCGCGGCGTGCGGCGCCCGGTGCGCGGCCGCCAGCGCGTCGAACAACGCCACGATGTCGACCGGCCGGTCGACGGCCACCGACAGCACGCGGCAGAGGTTCACCTGATAGACGTCGCCGGCCGCGATCGCCTCGCGGATCAGCACGACGCCCTTCTCGAACGCGTCGCGGTCGAGCGACGACTCCCATCGACCCACCTCGACCGCCGGCCACTCGCGGCCCGGCGCGAGCCTCGCCGGCGCCGGCTGTGATCGGGCGAAACGCGCGCACACCGGCTCGCCGTCGAACGGCACGACCACCGCCCACGTTCCGGTGGCGTCGAGCGCGGCCACGTCGTGGGTGACGTCGACCAGCTCCGTGAGCAGCCTTCCGCCGGCCACGGCCAGCGGGGCGATGCGGTCTCCCACGAGGCCCGAGCCTACGATCACGGCCCGCGCCGGTCGGCGAGATTCGTCGATCGGCAGATGTCACGAATCGAGCCTCTGCGACGTCATGACAGGTGTGGCCGATGAACGGGCGCTGCTGCTCCAGCAGTACGCGCCCTTGCGGCGGTACGCCGCGGTCGTCGGTCCCTGGGACGTCGACCCGGACGACCTGGTGCAGGAGGCGATGGTCAGGGTGCTCGGACTCGGTCAGCTGACGATCCACGACGACCTCGGGGCGTACCTGCGCCGCACGGTGCTGAACATCGCGGCGAGCCACGCCCGCAAGGCCGGCCGGGGCAAGCGGGCGATGGGCCGGGTCGGGCCGTCGGCGACGACGGCCAACCAGTCCTACCCGTCCGACATCAGCGAGCTGCTCCGGCTGCCGCCGCGTGACCGGGCGGCGGTGTTCCTGGTCGACGTGGAGGGCTGGACGTTCCGGGACCTCGCCATCGAGCTCGGGTGCTCGGAGCAGGCGGCCCGCGCCCGCGTGAGCCGGGCCCGACGGAAGCTGCGCGACCACATGCTCGCCGACGACGCCGAGGTCGGTCGTGACTGACGACGACATCACCGGTGCGTTCGAGACGCTCGCCGGGCGCGGCCGCCGCGACGGCGCGGCCGCGGTGGTCGGCCGGGCCATGTCCGTCGCCGGTCGGACGCTTGTCGACGAGCCCGAGACCGTTGCGCCGCCCGACTTCGCGCCGCCGCCGATCGCGCCGCGCCGGCGCTGGCCCCGCCGCCTGCTGATCGGTACGTGCGTCTTCGTGGCGGTTTGTGTCATCGCCGCCGGCGCCGGTTACGGCTACGTCAGGTGGCGACTCGACCAGATCCACCGGCAGAAGCTGGTGGAGCTCGCCGCCGACAAGGGCACCGTCATGAACGTGCTGCTCGTCGGCTCCGACAGCCGCGACAACCTCACGGGTGGCGACGCGCAGCAGGCCGGCAAGGGCAAGGTGTTCGGGCAGCGGTCCGACACCTTGATGATCCTGCACATCGACTCGTCGGAGAAGAAGGCGGCGATCCTGTCGATCCCGCGCGACCTCAGCGTGCCGATCGCCGGCACGACCCGGCGCGACCGGATCAACTCGGCGTTCGAGGACCCGGCCGGTCACGGCGCCGACCGGCTGGTGCAGACGATCCACGACGCCCTCGGCATCACCATCAACCACTACGTCGAAGTCGACTTCGTCGGGTTCAAGGGCATCGTCAACACGATCGGCGGCGTGAACATGTACGTGCCGACGCCGGCGCGCGACAAGTTCAGCGGGTTGGACATCAAGACGCCCGGCTGCGTGCACTTCGACGGCAACATGGGTCTGCAGTGGGTCCGCGCCCGGACCTATGAGTACTACGAGGCCGGCCGCTGGCACACCGACCCGCGTGCCGATCTCGGTCGAATTCCGCGTCAGCAGGAGTTCATCCGCCGGGTGCTCAAGAAGGCGGTGTCGTCGGGGCTCACCGACCCGTTCAAGCTGAACGCCCTGATCGCCAACGGGGTGAAGTACGTCACCGTCGACAGCACGCTGTCGAGCAAGGACATGACGACGATCGCCAAGAAGTTCCGGTCGCTCAACCCCGACACGGTCGACATGGAGACGTTGAAGACCGATGCCTACATCGTGAAGGGCCAGTACTCGGGCGAGAAGCTCGTGCAGCCGGAAGCCCAGCTCCAGATCAACCGGATCAATGGCATCAAGTACTACGGCCCGGGCACCGCGCCGCCGTCGGGCATCAGCCCGGCGCAGGTGCGCATGGTCGTGCTCAACGGCGTCGGCCAGGCCGGGCTGGCGACGAAGGTCGGGACGGCGCTCAGCACCGCCGGCTTCGAGGTGGCCCAGAAGGGCGACGCCGACAACTTCCGCTACTCGCGCACGATCATCCGGTACGCGCCGGCGTCGCAGGCCAAGGCCCAGGTCCTCCAGAGCTGGCTGGTCGCCGGCGCCGACCTCGTGCCCGACAGCACCCTTCGCACCTTCGACGTCAAGCTCATCGTGGGCAGCGACTACACCGGTGTGAAGGCGGCGCCGACCGTTGGCGCGCCGTCGGCGTCGACCCCGACGACCGCGGCGACGCCGGCCCCGACGACCACCAGCAGCACGGTGCCGGCGATCCCCGGTGGGGCCAAGGGCGCCCCGGCCAACACGACCTGCTGACACACTGTTCAGGCGATGAAGGCCCTCATCCTGGCCGGCGGCGCCGGCACCCGGCTGCGGCCGATCACCCACACCAGCGCGAAGCAGCTGGTGCCGGTGGCGAACAAGCCCATCCTGTTCTACGGGCTCGAGGCCATCGCGTCGGCCGGGATCGTCGACGTCGGGATGATCGTGGGCGACACCCGCGCCGAGATCGAGTCGGCGGTCGGCGACGGCAGCCCGTGGGGCCTGCGGGTCACCTACATCCACCAGCGGAGCCCGGACGGGTTGGCCCACGCGGTGCTCATCGCGCACGAGTTCCTCGGTGACGACGACTTCGTGATGTACCTCGGCGACAACCTGCTGCAGCAGGACCTCGGCGCGTTCGTGCGGGGCTTCGAGCGCGACCGGCACCCGAACCTCACCGACGAGGGGTGCGCGGCCCAGATCCTCCTCGCCAAGGTGCCCGATCCGCACCAGTTCGGTGTCGCGGTGCTCGACGCCGACGGCCGGGTCGTGCAGCTGATCGAGAAGCCCGAGGTGCCACCGTCGGACCTCGCGCTGGTGGGCGTGTACCTGTTCGATCACAGCGTCCACGAGGCGGTGCGGTCGATCGAGCCCTCCGAGCGCGGCGAGCTCGAGATCACCGACGCCATCCAGTGGCTGATGGACCACGGCCACACCGTGCGGGCCGAGGTGCTCGCCGGCTGGTGGATCGACACCGGGAAGCTCACACCGTTGCTCGAGGCCAACCGGCTCATGCTCGAGCTGCTCGACCCGCGTTGCGACGGCGCCGTCGACGCCGCGAGCCGGGTCGAGGGCCGCGTCGTGATCGAAGCCGGCGCCGAGATCGTGCGCTCGATCGTCCGCGGGCCGGCCGTCATCGGCCGCCGGGTGCGGATCGTCGACAGCTACGTGGGGCCGTTCACCGCGATCGGGGACGACTGCGAGGTGATCCGGTCGGAGATCGAGCACGCCGTGGTGCTCCCCGAGAGCCGCATCGTCGGCATCCCGAGACTGGTCGACTCGCTCCTCGGCCGGCAGGTCGAGGTCATCCGGTCCGAGGAGCTGCCGCGGGCCACGCGCCTCATGCTCGGCGACCACAGCCGAGTCGACCTCTCGTAGCCGTCGTCCTAGCCTGGCTTGATGCGACTGCTGGTCACCGGGGGCGCGGGCTTCATCGGGAGCAACTACGTGCGGCACGTCCTCGCGACGACCGACGACGAGGTGACGGTGTTCGACGCCCTCACCTATGCCGGCAACGTGACCAGCCTGCGCGACGTCGAGGACGACACCCGGTTCCGGTTCGTGAAGGGCGACGTCACCGACCGGGCCGCGGTGCGCGAGGCGATGACCGGGCACGACGCGGTGCTGCACTTCGCGGCGGAGAGCCACGTCGACCGGTCGATCATCAGCCCCGACGAGTTCGTCCACACCAACTGCGACGGCACCAATGTGGTGTGCGACACCGCGCGACACCTCGACGTCGGACGGGTCGTCCACATCTCCACCGACGAGGTCTACGGGTCGATCGACGACGGCTCGTTCACCGAGACCGACCCGCTGAAGCCCAGCTCGCCGTACAGCGCGTCCAAGGCGGGCTCCGACCTCATCGCCCTCTCCTACGTCACGACCTACGACGTGCCGGTGATCGTCACGCGGTCGTCGAACAACTTCGGGCCGTACCAGTACCCGGAGAAGGTCGTCCCGCTGTTCGTCACCAACCTGCTCGACGGCCGCAAGGCGCCGCTCTACGGCGACGGTCTCAACGTGCGCGACTGGATCTTCGTCGAGGACAACTGCGCGGCCATCGACCTCGTCCTGCGCCAGGGCGATGCCGGCCAGATCTACAACATCGGTGCCGGCAACGAGGTCACGAACCTCGACCTCACCCAGCGCATCCTCGAGTTGCTGGGCGCCGACTCCGCGATGATCGAGCCGGTCGCCGACCGTCTCGGCCACGACCGCCGGTACTCGATCGACGCCGGCAGGGTACGGGCCCTCGGCTGGCAGCCCCGATGCACGTTGGATGACGCGCTCGGGGCGACCGTCGAGTGGTACCGGGCCAACCGGGCGTGGTGGGAGCCGCTGAAGCCCGGGGCGGGGGCCGGCTGACGTGCGGCTGCTGGTCACTGGCGCGCACGGCGCGCTCGGTCGCGACGTGGTGGCCGTCTCCGAGCAGGCCGGCGACGAGGTCGTCGCGTGCGATCGGGGCCGGCTCGACGTCACCGACCGCGACGCGGTCCTCGGAACGATCACGACCGTCCGGCCCGACGCCGTCGTCCACTGCGCGGCGTGGACCGACGTGGACGGCTGCGAGTCCGACCACGACCGCGCCTGGTCCGTCAACGCGCTCGCGGTGCGGGCCGTCGCCGAAGCCTGCGATCTCGCCGGCGCCCGGTTGTGCCACGTCTCGACCGACTATGTCTTCGACGGCGGGCTCGACCGGCCGTACACCGAGTGGGACGCGACCGCGCCGCGGTCCGCCTACGGGCGTTCCAAGCTGGGCGGCGAGGTCGAGGCCGATCGCCTCGGCCCGGCGGCGACGATCGTGCGCACCTCCTGGCTGTGCGGCGGCCACGGCCGCAACTTCGTGAGCAGCATCCTGGCGGCACTCGCCGACCGCGATCACGTCGACGTGGTCGACGACCAGCGCGGCTGCCCGACGTTCACCGACGACCTGGCGTCGATGGTGCGCCAGCTCGTCGTCGCCCGGCGACCCGGTGTCTTCCACGTCACCAACCAGGGGCCGACGACGTGGTTCGGGCTGGCGCGCGACGCCGCCACGTCGGCCGGGATCGACCCGCAGCGCGTCCGGCCGATCGCGACGGCGGACCTGCGCCCGGCTCGGCCGGCGCCGCGACCCGCCAACTCCGTGCTCGACAACGCCGCGCTCCGGTTGGCCGGCGTTCCCTTGCTGCCCGACCACCACGAGCCGCTCGAGCGGTTGGTCAAGGAGCTGATCGCCTGATGGCCCGCGTCGCGGTCGTCGGCACGGGATACGTCGGGCTCACCACCGGCGCGTGCTTCGCCCACCTCGGCCATCACGTGGTGTGCGCCGACATCGTGCCCGAGAAGGTCGAGCGCCTGTCGCGCGGCGACATCCCGATCCTCGAGGCCGGCTTGGAGGAGCTCGTCCGCGCCGGCATCGACGGCGGCCGGCTCTCGTTCGTGCTCGGCGCCGCCAACGCGGTCGCCGAGGCCGAGTTCGTCTACCTCTGCGTGCCCACGCCGCAGTCGGCCGACGGCTCGGCCGACCTCAGCTACATCCGCGATGCCGCGGCGACGATCGGACCGGTGCTCCCGGCCGAGTGCATCGTCGTCAACAAGTCGACGGTGCCAGTGGGCTCGACGCGCGTGGTCGAGCAGGCGCTGGGCCGCGACGACATCAAGGTCGTCTCCAACCCGGAGTTCCTGCGCGAGGGATCCGCGGTGCACGACTTCATGAACCCCGACCGCATCGTCATCGGGTGCGAGGACCCGGCGGCCGCCGGGCAGGTGGCCCGGCTGTTCGACCGGATCCAGGCGCCGGTGATCGTCACCGACCCGGCGTCGGCCGAGACGATCAAGTACGCGTCGAATGCGTTTCTCGCGACCAAGGTGAGCTTCGTCAACGCCATCGCCAACGTCTGCGAAGCCGTCGGCGCCGATGTGCGCGAGGTCGTGCTCGGCATGGGCTACGACAAGCGGATCGGGTTCGAGTTCCTCAAGCCCGGCCCCGGCTGGGGCGGGAGCTGCTTCCCCAAGGATTCGCGGGCGCTGGTGCGGATCGCCGAGGAGGCCGGGTACGACTTCGGCCTGCTCCGCGGCGTGATCGACGTGAACGAGGAGCAGTTCGACCGGGTCACCGCGAAGGTGGCCGGCATCGTCGGCGGGTCGTTGCAAGGTGTGCAGCTCGCGGTGTGGGGCCTGACGTTCAAGGCGCGCACCGACGACCTGCGGGACTCGCCCGCGCTCGAGGTGGTCCGCCGGCTGGTGCAACGGGGCGCGCGGGTGAAGGCCTACGACCCCGCGGTCCGGCAGGCGCCGCCCGGGTCCGGAATCGAGCTGGTGGCCGATCCCTACGCCGCGTGCCAGGGCTCGGCCGCGGTGGTGGTGCTGACCGAGTGGGACGAGTTCCGTTCGGTCGACTTCGCCAAGGTGGCCGAGGCGCTGGCCGAGCCGCGAGTGGTCGACGCCCGCAACTTGCTCGACCCGGTCGCGCTCCGGCGTCGCGGGTTCGTCTACGAGGGCGTGGGACGCTAGAGCCGTGCGCGTCGTCGTCACCGGCGGAGCCGGCTTCCTGGGCTCCCATCTGTGCCGGGCACTGCTCGACCGCGGCGACGCGGTCGTCGCCATCGACAACCTCATCACCGGGAACCTCGACAACGTCGACGACCTCCTCGCCCGCGGCGAGTTCTCGTTCATCGAGCAGGACGTGACGAACCACCTGGACGTCCCCGGAGCGGTCGACGCGGTGCTCCACTTCGCCAGCCCGGCGTCGCCGGTCGACTACCTCGAGCACCCCATCCAGACGCTGAAGGTCGGCAGCCTCGGGACGCACAAGACACTCGGGCTGGCCAAGGCCAAGGGCGCCCGCTATCTGCTCGCATCGACCAGCGAGGTGTACGGCGACCCGCAGGTCCACCCACAGACGGAGGACTACTGGGGCCACGTCAACCCGATCGGCCCGCGTGGCGTCTACGACGAGGCGAAGCGGTTCGCCGAGGCGATGACAATGGCGTACCACCGCTGCCACGGCGTGGACGTCCGCATCGTGCGCATCTTCAACACCTTCGGCGAGCAGATGCGGCCGCGCGACGGGCGGGTTGTCTCGAACTTCCTCGTCCAGGCACTGGCCGGCGAGCCGCTGACGGTCTACGGCGACGGCGACCAGACGCGCAGCTTCTGCTACGTGGCCGACGAGGTGCGCGGCATCCTCGCGTTGCTCGACTCGAACTACGTCGGCCCGGTCAACATCGGCAACCCGGAGGAGCACACCGTGCTCGAGCTGGCCCGGCTGGTCCTCGAGCTCACGGGGTCGGCCTCCGAGATCGTCCACCGGCCGCTGCCGGTCGACGACCCGACCCAACGCAAGCCCGACATCACCCTGGCCCGCACCGAGCTGGGCTGGGAGCCCGAGGTGCCGCTGGCCGACGGGCTGGCCCGGACCGCGAAGTGGTTCGGCCGTGGCTGACGCGTCCGACGGCTCCGACGGCTCCGACATCTCCGACGTCCCCGACTACCGCCTGCTGTCGGTGATCGTCCCGGTCTTCAACGAGCGCAACACCGTTGCCGAGATCATCCGCCGGATGCGAGCGGTCGAGCTGCCCGTCGACCGCGAGATCATCGTGGTCGACGACGGCTCGTCCGACGGCACCGAGAAGGTGCTGCCGACGCTCGAGGACTCGACGGTCCGCCTCATCCGCCACCCGGGCAACCGCGGCAAGGGTGCGGCGATCCGCACCGGCCTCGAGGGCGCGCGGGGCGATCTGGTGCTGATCCAGGACGCCGACCTCGAGTACGACCCGGAGGACTGGCCCAAGCTGCTGGCGCCCGTGCTGCGCGGCAAGGCGCGGGTCGTGTACGGGAGCCGCTTCACCGGCGAGCACACCAACCTGCTGTACCTGCACTGGATCGGCAACAAGTTCCTGTCGCTCGTCACCAACATCCTCTACAACACGACGCTGTCGGACATGGAGACGTGCTACAAGCTGTTCGACCGCCGCGTGCTCGACGGCATCACCATCCGCGCCGAGCGGTTCGAGTTCGAGCCGGAGATCACCGCCAAGGTGTTGCGCCGCGGCCACCGCATCTACGAGGTGCCGATCTCCTACGCCGGCCGGGAGTTCCACGAGGGCAAGAAGATCACGTGGCGCGACGGCTTCGGCGCGCTGCGGACACTGGTCCGGTACCGCTTCTGGACGGGCGACTGACGCGCGTGCGGGCCAACGCCGAGTACGCCGAGGCCGTGGCCGAATGAGGATCAGCGCGGTCGTGGTCAACTTCAACGCCGGCGACCACCTGCTCGACTGCGTGCGCAGCCTCAAGGCGAACGCCGTGGACGAGATCATCGTCGTCGACAACGCGTGCACCGACGGGTCGACCGAAGCCGTCGCGCGGGCCGAGCCTTCGGTCGTCGTGCACACCACCGGCGGCAACCTGGGCTTCGGCTCCGGCGCCAACCGGGGCGCGGCGATCGCGACCGGTGACGCCCTCCTCGTCATGAACCCCGACACGGTGGCCGAGCCCGGGATGGTGAAGGTGCTCGTCGAGGCGCTCGAGCGCGATCACGGCATCGGCGTGATCGGGCCGCGCGTCGAGAACCCTGACGGCACGACCTACCCCTCGGCGCGCGCCTTCCCGGCGCTCGGCGACGCGGTCGGCCATGCCTTCCTCGGCTTCCTGGCGCCGTCGAACCGGTTCAGCCGCCGGTACAAGCTGCTCGACTGGGACCACAACACCGGCCGCGACGTCGACTGGGTCAGCGGCACCGCGATGATGATCCGGCGCGAGCTCTGGGACGACCTCGGCGGCTTCGACGAGGGCTACTTCATGTACGTCGAGGACGTCGACCTGTGCTGGCGATCGTGGCGGGCCGGGTGGCGGGTCACCTACGAGCCCGACGCCCGGCTGGTGCACGTCATCGGCGTGTCCAGCGACCAGGCGCCGTACCGCATGATCGCCGCCCATCACCGTTCGCTGTGGCGCTTCTCGGTGAAGACCTCCACCGGGCCTCGCCGCCTCCTGCTGCCGTTCGTGGCCGCTGGGCTGGCGGTGCGGACCGCGCTCGCCTGGCTGCAGCGCCTGGGCACCGGCCGCCCCCACGCCGCACCCTGACCCGTCCCGCCGCCGCTTCCTGGGAAGGCTGAGCGCCGATTCCAGCTCCGGCCGCCGGACCGGTATCGTGATGGGCCGCATGGGCAAGGCATCCTCCGGAAAGAAGGTCGCACGCGCGGCGCGAGCGGGCGGCGGTCTCACCCGCCGGCGCAACACGTCGTACGGCTACCCCACGTTCATCGCCGTGGTCGTGATCATCGGCATCGCGCTGGTCGCGTTCTCGCGGCACGAGGTCCGAGCGTCGGCGGCGCCGCTGTCGGCGCCCACCAACGACAACTCGGCGCCGCGCCTGGGCGACCACTGGCACGCGGCCTACGGCTTCTACATCTGCGGCCAATGGCAGGCCAACACCCCGCAGTTCGAGAACACCCAGGGCATCCACACCCACGGCGACGGGGTCATCCACATCCACCCGTTCAGCCTCGGCAAGCGCAACCCGTTCACCGGCAAGAACGCCAACCTCGGCGCGTACATGGCGCTGGCCAAGGGCCGGGTGACGTCGCAGCAGATCAAGGTGCCGGGCGGCACCAAGAAGGTCAACGGCGACAAGTGCAGCGGCAAGACCGGCGAGGTGATCGTCAAGACGTGGAAGAAGGGCGAGCCCGTCGACGCCGGCCAGATCTACACCGGGGACCCCGAGAAGCTGAAGCTCGAGGACCAGATGCTGATCACGATCGCCTTCATGCCGAAGGGATCGAAGATCCCGCAGCCGCCGTCGGCGCCCACGCTCGACAACCTGAGTGACGTCACCGCCCCCACCACGACGGTCCCGGCCGGCACGACACCGACCGCGCCCCCGATCACCGCGACGCCGGCGACCACCGCAGCACCCGCGACGACCACCAAGCCTTGAGGGCCGTTGTGCTCGTGGGCGGGGAGGGCACCCGCCTCCGGCCGCTCACGTGGACGACGCCCAAGCAGATGCTCCCGATCGTCGAGGTCACGATGATCGAGCGGGTCCTCGGCCATCTGGCCACGTTCGGGATCGAGGACGCGATCCTCTCGATGGGATACCGGCCCGATGTCTTCCTGGACGCGTTCCCCGGAGGCCGAGCCGCCGGCGTCCGCCTGACGTACGCGGTCGAGCCGGAGCCGCTGGACACCGCGGGCGCGATCGCGTTCGCCGCGACGTCGGCCGGCGTGGATGACACCTTCCTCGTGCTCAACGGCGACGTCCTCACCGACGTCGACGTCGACGCGCTCATCGACCTGCACCGCCAGCGCCGCGCCGAAGGGACGATCCACCTCGCGAGGGTCGACGACCCGTCGGCCTTCGGCGTGGTGCCGACCGACGACGTGGGCCGGGTGCTGGCATTCGTGGAGAAGCCGCCACGCGACGAGGCTCCGACCGACTTCATCAACGCCGGCACCTACGTCCTCGAGCCGTCGGTGCTCGCCCGGATCCCGGGGGGCCGGCGGGTCTCGATCGAGCGCGAGGTCTTCCCCGCGATGGTGGCCGATGGCAGCCTCTACGCCATGCCGTCGCCCGCGTACTGGATCGACACCGGGACGCCGGCCAAGTATCTCCAGGCCCAGCTCGACCTGCTCGACGGCACCCGCGGCCACGACGTGCCGGCGCCCGGCGCCAGCCGCCGCGAGGACGGCACGTGGACGCTCGGCGCCGCCGTGATCGACGGCACCGTGACGCCGCCTTCGCTGGTCGGCGACGCCGCGTTCGTCGGCGCCGGCGCCCACGTCGAACGGTCGGTGATCGGCGCCGGGGCGCGCGTGCACGACGGCGCGTCGGTGCGCAACTCCGTCCTGCTGCCGGGCGCAGCGGTGCGCGAAGGCGCGACCGTCGAGGATTCGATCGTCGGCGAGCAGGCGGTCGTCGGCGAAGGGGCGAAGCTGCAGCGGCTCACCGTTGTCGGCGGCGGGCAGACGATCGCGCCCGGCGCCCAGTTCGACGGGGACCGCGTCGGCGGCCCGATCGCGGCTGCGGAGTAGCGCGATGCGCTGCCTCGTCACCGGCGGCAGCGGCTTCATCGGGTCGAACCTCGTCGACCGCCTGTTGGCCGAGGGTCACGCGGTCGACGTGGTCGACGACCTGTCCACCGGTTCGCTGGCCAACCTCAGCGAGGCCCGATCCGATCCGGCCAACGAGGTCAACTTCCACCGCATTGACGTGCGTTCGCCGGCGCTGGTCGACCTCATCGCGCACCGCCGCCCGGAGGTGGTGTTCCATCTCGCCGCGCAGGCCGACGTGCGGGTGTCGGTGGAGCGCCCGGCGTTCGACGCCGAGGTCAACATCATCGGCACGATCAACGTGCTCGAGGGCGCTCGGGCTTCGGGCGCGCGCAAGGTCGTGTTCGCGGCCAGCGGCGGCACGCTGTACGGCGAGCCGGAGGAGCTCCCGGTCCGCGAGTCGCACGCGCAGCGACCGATGTCGCCGTACGGCGTGTCCAAGAAGGCCGCCGGCGACTACCTGGCGGCGTACCGCGAGCTGCACGGCATCGAGTACACCGCGTTGGCCCTCGCCAACGTCTACGGCCCGCGCCAGGACCCGCACGGCGAGGCCGGCGTGGTCGCCATCTTCGCCGGGCTCCTGCTCGCCGGGCAGCAGTGCACCGTGTTCGGCGACGGCGAGCAGACGCGCGATTTCGTCTACGTCGACGACGTGGTCGACGCGTTCGCGCGCGCCGCGACGCGGGGGAGCGGGCTGCTCTGCAACGTGGGCACCGGCGTGGAGACGTCGGTCAACCGTCTGTACGACGCCATGGCGAAGGCCGCCGGTGTCGGTGACCCCCCGAGGTACGCGCCCGATCGCCCCGGCGAGCTGGCCCGGTCGGCGCTCGATCCGGCCCGCGCCGGCATCCACCTCGGATGGAAGCCGTGGACCCACATCGAGGACGGCACCGCGCAGGTCCTCCAGTGGTTCCGCGAGCGCGACGCGTCCTAGCGGACCCCGCCGCTCCGGCTTTTCCGGTCACGAACGTGGGTCGCGCCGACGCTTCGTGACCGGAGAACCCGCTGTCGGCCGCGGGCGCGGGCCTGCGCCGCGCCCCAGAGGCCGATGGCGATGCCGACGACCGCCCCGCCGAGGCCGACGGTGCGCGACCGATCGGGCAACCGGTCGTGGTTCGCGATCCCACCGATGAGATCCGACAGGTCGGCGCCCGCGCTGGCGAGGAACCAGCCGGCGGTGGTCGGGTCGTCGGTGAGCCCGGCTCGCAGCAGCATCCCGCCCACCAACGCGTCGCGGTACCCCATCGAACGCAGCAGCAACGACGCCGTCGGGTTGTCTTCGGGATCCGATCCCCACACCGCGCTGGCCGCCTTCGGTGCCACGATGAACGACACTCCCGACGCCAACCGGATCGCCCCGGCGGTGACGGCCAAGCGATCCCTTCGCGTGCTTCGGGCCATGACCCGGCAACCTAGGCCCGGCAGTCCCGGACCGGGCGCGATGCGAAGCCGAACCCACGGTGGGCGTGCGTTTGGATACGAGTTGGCGCGCAGAGGTGGCAGTAGGTTGCCCCGGATGCCGGACGACGAGATCCCGAAGCCCGAACCCAAGGAGATCGACAGCCAGAAGTGGCTGGAGTGGAAGGACCTGATGGATCGGGCCATTCTGCGGGCGCACCCGCTCGAGGAGTTCGGCCAGACCTATCGATGCGACAACTGCCTCTTCTATCTGGATCCGGACGACGAGCTGTCCTACTGCTGGCACCCGAACCTGCGGATCCTCGTCGGCCGCGACTGGTGGTGCCAGTGGTGGGAGCAGATCCCGGCGGACGGGTGACCACGAGCGCGGGTGAAAAGGAGACGGTATGCCGCAGATCACGCACGTCGGCCGAGTGATGGTGCCGGTGTCGAACCAGGATGACGCGATCGCCTTCTACACGACGAGGCTCGGGTTCTCGCTGGTGGCTGACGTCCCGTTCGGGGAGAGCGATCGGTGGGTCGAGGTCGCGCCACCGGGTGGCGGCGCGTCACTCGCCCTGGTGCCGCCGCAGGGCGAGTACCAGCCAGGGCGGATGACCGGGGTGGCGCTGGAATCGCCCGACCCACGGGCCGACCACGCCGAACTGAAGGCCGCCGGCGTCGACGTCGACACGGAACTGATGGGCGGCGATGGCACGGTGCCACTGCTGTTCTTCTTCCGGGACAACAACGAGAACCAGCTCATGATCGTGGAGGCGCAGTAGGGAGTCCGCCGGGCGAATTGCGGCCCCCGATGTGGTGTCAGCACGACGGCCTCCCCACAGGCTGACCACCTTGGCCTTCGCCGGCATCCGGATCACACTCGGGATGCGCTGGGGTGGACCCCCGCTCCTCGGAGGACGATCGTGCTGTGAGCCTGGGTCGAGCGCCACGTTGAACCGGCAAGGGCTTCGGTTCGTCCGGTACCGCGTGCGGGCGACGTTCGGCCGTCGGTGGGGCGGCTACCTCGCGCTCGTGCTGCTCATCGGCCTCGTCGGCGGCATCGCCATGGGCTCGATCGCCGCCGCTCGGCGCACGCAGTCGTCCTACCCCCGGTTCCTGGCCAGCACGAACCCGTCCGATCTGAACGTCTCCGCCTTTGGCGCCAACTCGAGCCCAACCACCGCCAGTCCCGAGTCCACGAGCTTGACGAACGCGATCGCACACCTGCCCCACGTGCGACGGGTCGAGAGCCTCGTCGTGCCCATCGTCAACCCGTTGGCGTCGAACGGCGCTCCCGACATCAGAATCGGCGCCCAGCTGGCGATCGGTGGCAGCGTCGACGGCCTGCTCTCGAACCAGGACCGGGTGACCGTCATCCATGGCCGCATGAGCGATCCGACGCGGATCGACGAGTTCGTCATGACCCCGGCGGCGGCCCGGGTGCTCGGCGCCCATGTCGGTCAGGTCGTTCCGCTGGGCGCGTACACCAACGCGCAGCTCAATGCACCGGGCTTCGGCACTCCGACCGTCACGCCGCACCTCCGCATCGACGCCACCCTCGTCGGGATCGTCGTGCTCGACAACCAGGTGGTCCAAGACGACATCGATCGTCTGCCGGGCTTCGTGCTGCTCACGCCGGCGGCCACCCGCCAGGTGATGGCCGACTCGACGGCCACCCTCTACGGGCTCCAGCTCGACCACGGCGGCCGAGACGTTGCCGCCGCGGAGCAGGCGTTCGTCGACGTCGTGCCGCCCGGCTCGACGTATGAGTTCCACGTGATCTCGCGTGTCGAGACGACGGTGGAGCGAGCCGTCAAGCCAGAGGCAATCGCGATCGGCGTCTTCGGAGCGATCGCCGCCTTGGCCGCCTTGTTCATCGCGGTCCAGGCCATCTCCCGCCAGCTTCGATCGGGAGCCGAGGATCTCCAGGTGCTGCGCGCGCTCGGCGCCGGTCCGGCAACAACGATCAGCGACGGGCTGATCGGAGTGCTCGCCGCGATCGTCCTCGGATCGCTGGTGGCCGGTGTGGTGGCCGTTGGGCTTTCGCCGCTCGCGCCGCTCGGTCCGGTCCGGGCGGTGTATCCGGCGTCGGGGATCGCCGCCGACTGGACGGTCCTCGGCGGCGGGCTTGCAGTGCTGATCGTCGTCCTCGGCGCGACGGCCGTCGTGCTCGCGTCTCTCGGCGCACCGCATCGCGTCGCCCGCCGGGCCCGACTCGTCGCGGCGCGCCGTTCGAGCGTCGTGCGCGTGGCTGCTTCGTCGGGGCTGTCGGCGCCCGGGGTGGTCGGCGTGCGCTTCGCGCTCGAGCCCGGCCGCGGCCGCACCGCGGTGCCGGTGCGATCGGCCCTGGTGGGCACGGCAATGGCAGTGGTGATGGTGGTGGCCACCCTCACCTTCGGCAGCAGTCTGCACACGCTGGTGTCGCGTCCCGCGCTGTACGGGTGGAACTGGGACTACCTCCTCAACCCGAGCAACGTCGTCCCGCCGCAAGCCCTGTCCGCCCTGGCCCACGACCCCGATGTCGCGGCGTGGACCGGAGTCACCGAGTTCAACATCCCAATCGACGGCCAGAACGTGCCCGTACTCGTGGGAGACGCGCGGCCGGCGCTCTCGCCTCCGATCTTGTCGGGACATGCCCTCGCCGGCAACGACCAGATCGTCGTGGGCGCGGCCACACTGGGGCAACTGCACAAGCACGTCGGGGACACCGTGGTCGTGACGTACGGAACGCCCGTCGACGCCCCCATCTATCTCCCTCCGACGCGCCTGACGATCGTCGGCACCGCCACCATGCCGGCAGCCGGGTTCACCAGTTTCGTGGCCGACCATCCCTCGATGGGTACCGGCGCACTGCTCCCGGTCGGCATCCTGCCGGCCGCCTTTCAACAAGCCACCGTCAATCCAGATCCCGCCCTCAACGGCCCGAATCTGGTCTTCGTCCGCCTGCGGCCCGGTGTGAGCTCGTCCGCCGGCCGCGCCGACCTGCAACGGATCGCCGATGCGGCGAACAAGGCCTTCGCGGCCGACCCCAACGGCAGCGGCAGCACCGTTTCGGTCCTGGGCGTCCAGCACCCGGCAGAGATCGTGAACTACCGGTCCGTGGGCACGACGCCGGTCCTCCTCGCGTCCGGGCTCGCCGCCGGCGCCATCGTCGCCCTCGGCCTCACTCTCGGCGCGTCCGTGCGGAGACGCAGACCCGACCTCGCGTTGTTGAAGACGCTCGGCTTCACGAGGCGGCAGCTCGCGTCCGCGGTTGCCTGGCAGGCGTCGGTCGCGGCCGTCATCGGCGTTGTGGTCGGGGTCCCGCTCGGCATTGCCATCGGGCGCCAGCTCTGGATTCTCTTCGCCCGCAACATCGACGCCGTGCCCCAACCGACCGTGCCGGTGTCGTCGGTGTTCCTCGTCATGTTCGGCGCGCTGGTGCTCGCGAACCTCGTGGCTGCCTTCCCAGGTCGCAGCGCAGCTCGCACGCCGGCCGCCCAAGTTCTGCGAACCGGATGATTCACCGGTGGGCGGCGTCGGACACTCGGCGGTTCAGCGGGTGATGCCGGTGTGCCCGAGGGAGTAGCGACCGGGCTGGGGCCAGACGCACAGCCCGTGGGGTCCCGGTCCGACCTTGATGCGGGCGATCAGCACGCCGGTCGCGGTGTCGATGGCGTACACCTCGCGGTTGCGCCGACCCGACAACCACAGCACCTTGCCATCGGGCGAGACCCCGCCCATGTCGGGGGTGCTCGGGGCCGGGATGACCCAGTTGGCGACGACCGCGCGGGTCGCGAAGTCCACGACCGACACCGAGCCGTGGCCCTTCGGGCCGCCTCGGTTGGAGACGTAGAGCAGCCGGGCGTCGCGACTCGGGTACAGCCCGTGGGTTTCCGGCCCGGTCGGAAGGAACCCGATCTGCGTGAAGCCGTCCCCGTCGACTTCGTGCAGGCCACCTTGGACCATGTCCGCCACGTAGAAGACCTTGCCCGCCGGGTCGACCTTCACGTCTTGGGGCATCCCGCCGATCAGCAGGTAGGACACCGCGTAGCTCGCCAGGTCGACCTTGACGAGCTGGCCCGAGAACTCGCAACTGGCGATCAGGTAGCTGCCGTCGGCGGCGAAGTCCATGTGGTCGACACCGCTGCACGCGACGGCCACCCGGCGCTGCAAGGCGAAGGTGTGCGGGTCGCGGAAGTCGAGGTGGCGATGGGCCTCGGCGACCACGATGGCCGAGTGACCGTCGGGGGTGAAGTACATGTTGTAGGGGTCATCCACCGGGATCGTCGGGCCGGCTGGGCGGCCCGACTTCGGATCGATCGGGGTCAGGCTGTTCGACAGGTCGTTGGTCGCATACAGCGTCTGGAGGTCCCACGCCGGCACGACGTGCTGGGGGTTCCTGCCGACCGCGAAGTGGTCGACGACCTTGTCCCTCGCCGGGTCGATGACGTCGACGCTCGAGTCGTCACTGTTGGGGACGTAGATCAGGTAGCGCGCGGCACCGACGGCGGGGCTGAGCATCCCGGCTCCGGCGGCGGCGTAGATGTTGGTGTGCAGTGGCGCGCCCACCGCGGGCTTCTGGGGCAGCAGCGTCGCGCCCGACGAAGGACCGCCCGACGTCGTCGGTTTGGGCGACGGCGACCCCGACCCGGCTTCGATCGCCACCACCGCGGCGGCGATGATGATGGCGGCCATCACGACGAGGGCCGACCGGCGTCGGCGTTCGTCTCGGCTGGTCACTCTGGTCGCGCGCGCTGTCATTCGGTCGGGGCCATCTCGGTCGCCTTAGCATGGCCCGTCTCGATCGCCGGATGACATCGCCCACTGAGCCTCGATTCCTGTGGGGTCGCTCCTTCACGCGGCGAAGGTGATGACCGTCTTCACGTCCTCGGGCCGGCGCTCGAGTGCGTCGGCGAACGATTCGAGCGGGACGCGCCGCGAGATGAGTCGGCCGAGCCACCGGGGATCCGCGTCGCTCAAGGCATCGGCGCCGGCTTCGTAGTGGCGGCGGTTGGCGTTGACGGACCCGAACACGACGGCATTCCCGAGCACCATCTCCCGGTTGACCGCGCCGGCGTCGAACGGCACGGTTCGACCGCCTGACGAGACGCCGGTGAGACAGACGACGGCATCGGGAGCCGTGTTGGCGAGGACGTCGACGACGACCTGAGGCACGCCGGTGCACTCGAGCACGATGTCGGCCCTCCCGGCGAGCGCGGCAACGGGTTCGTGGTGGTACGTGGCGCCGAGGTCGGCGACGAGTTGCGGCTTGGGGCCGTCGACGACGCGGTCGACCACATGGACCTCGTGGCCCTTCTGCATCCCGAGCAGGGCGGCCAGCAGCCCGATGGGCCCGGCGCCGCAGATCAGCACGGTGTGCGGCGACCAGGCCGCCGATCGGGCGCCGATGCGCTCGGTGTGATCCCAGGCCTTGGCGACCACGCTCGTCGGCTCCAGCAGCACGCCGAGATCTCCCAGCGCGGGGTCGACCTTCACGGCGAAGCCGGGCTCGATGCGGTAACGCTCGGAGGCGTACCCGTGGCGCTCCTTGATCCCACGTTCGGTGTAGGCACCGTTGCGGCACATGTCCCACTCGCCGATGGCGCAGTTCGGGCAGGGAGCCGGATCGGGTCGCCGGACGATGCCGACCACCAGGTCGCCGACCGCCAGCCCGGTTCCGCCGGGCGCCGCGATCACCCGCCCGAGCGACTCGTGGCCGATGATCAGCCGATCGCTTCCGGGCGGCGCCGCGCCGTACCGGCCTTGGCAGATCTCGAGGTCGGTGCCACACACACCGATCGCGAGGGTCTCGACCAGCACCGGGCCGTCGACCGAGGCCGGCTCCTCGACATCGGTCACCGCGGCCGAACCGGCGACGCCGGGGACGACGGTCACCGCTCGCACGGTCTTCAGTCTGCCCGGCGGGACGAGCGATCGGGCACCGGGTGCGGTCGCTGTTCCGACAAACGACGCCAGAGGCGGCGCAGTGTCCGGCGGTCGGTGGGCGACGTCGCCGCGAGGAGCGTCCGTCGAAGCACGTCGTTGTGGGTGTGCCGGGCGGCGAGCAGCGCGCGGTCACCTTCCTTGGTGAGGACGGTGAACCACTTGCGCCGGTCACCGGGGTCGACCTCGCGCCGAACCAGGCCGTCGCGCTCGAGGCGAGTCACCAGATGCGTCGTGCCGGCCGGGCTGAGCAGCGCTCGACCGGCGAGGTCTGACATGCCGAGCCGCTGATCCGGCGCGTTGAACAGGGTGATCAGCACGTCGAACTCGGTGACGGCCAAGCCGTGGGCCCGCCGCAGCTCGGTGTCGAGGCTCGCCAGGACCGAGCGGTGCAGCAGCATCAACGCGCCCCATGACTCCGACTCCTCGGAATCGAGGAACTCGTGTTGGGGTCTTGACTTCGCCACGGTTGCCACTATATTTCGTTTCGTAGGAAAATATCAATCGAGCGGAAGAAGATCACGATGGCGTTTGCGATCGTCCACCACTTTCCCGGCGGCACCAAGGAGAACTACGAAGCGTCGGTCGCCGCGGTGCACCCGCCGAACGGCCTGCCCGACGGCCAGCTCTTCCACGCGGCCGGGGCGTCGCCCGGCGGGTGGACCATCATTGCCGTGCACGAGTCGAAGCAGAGCTGGGAGCAGTTCCGCGACGGCATCCTCATGCCGCGCATGCAAGCGGGGATCGATGGTGGGTTCCCGAGCCCGCCTCAGGAAACCGAGATCGACGTCTCCACGCTGTTGCCGTAGCCCGCAACGACGACGTCAGCCGCCTTCCAGGGGCACCATCCACGTTCGGACGGCCTCCGCGTCGAGCAAGGCCCGATACCCGTCCGGGCGGCGAGCCCGGATGTGTCGGGACACGCGCGTCGTGCCCAACGACTTCGACCTCAGCAGCCCTTACCCGCCCGGCGTGAAGTAGTTGTGGACGTCGAAGAACTGCATCGTCGGCGGGGAGATGCCCACTTCCTGCGAGAAGGGCCCGATCTGGTCCTGTGCGAACTTCTCGAACTGCTCCTTCGTCTCCCAGACGTCGACGACGCGCAGGCCGGCGTCGGTCGTGGTGGCGAAGTGCGAGATCGCCCCAGCCGGTCCGGGGCCCTTCGGTGTGAGCCCCATCTTTCCGCAGATCTCGTCGTACTGCTCGAGCGTGCCGCCGGCAAAGTCCATTTGCACCGCAACCGTCATGGTCAGTCGCCTCCCCGATCGAGCGGCGAATGGCCGCCACCGCCAGCACTCTCGCGCAGTTCGACGGTTGCCGCGTCGATCACCGGAAGAGGTCTTCGGCCGGGGGCCGCACGACCTCGTCGCGGATGGACGACTCGCGCAGCCACGCGGGGTCGACGCCGCGGACGACGGCGACGGGCACGCCTCCGGCCTTGCCCATCACCAGCTCGGCCGCCGACGCGATCTCGTCGGCCACTGCGATCTCCGTGACCTGCAGCTCGCGGCCTTGCCCGTCGGTGGTGCCGCGCAGGTCGACGATGGCGGCGACGCCGGCGCAACCGATGGCCACGTCGGTCAGACCCTTCCGCCACGCCCGGCCGAACGTGTCCGACACGATGACACCGACCTCCGCGCCGAGCCGGGCTCGCAGCCCGTCGCGGATGCGGCGGGCCGAGCGGTCGGCGTCCAACGGCAGCAGTGCCGCCTTGCCGCGCTCGACGTTCGACAGGTCGACCCCGGCGTTGGCGCACACGAACCCGTGCCGGGTCTCGCTGATGATCAGGTCGCCGCGCCGGCGCAGCACGCGCCTCGACTCCGACTCGACGAGCACTTGACGCGCCGCCAGGTCGTCGGGGTCGAGGTCGACCAGCCGGCCCTCGGCCTTCGACACGATCTTCTGCGTGACGACGACGACGTCGCCATCGACCAACGTGACCGGCGACGCGGCGACGAGATCGGCGATGACGTCGCCGGGCGCGACCTCGCCGATGCCGGTCACCGGGATCAGCGAGATCACGCCGAGAGCACGACCCGCGCCAGCGCCGCCGCCTCGTCGGGACCGTGCATGATGCTGGGCGCGACGACGGCCCGCATGCCCTCGGCTTCGACCGCGCCGGCCAGTGCCTCGTCCGCGGTGTCGATCACCAAGGTGGCGGCGAGGGGCGCGTAGAGGCGAGCCACGCCGACGACCGACGCCTCGTGCCCGAGCTCGACCAAGAGCCGGTCGGCCGGGCCCTTGATGGCGGCGCCGGCGACGATCGGCGACACCGCGACGGCGTCGGCCCGCCGGGCCTCGACCGCGTCCCGGACACCGGGCACCGCGAGGATCGGGCCGATCGACAGCACCGGGTTCGACGGGCACACGACCACGAGCTCGGCCGAGGCCACCGCGTCGAGCACGCCCGGCCCCGGTCGCGCGGCGGAGTCGCCGTCGTAGCGGACCGCCTTCGCCGGCACTGCGTGGCGCCGGCCGACGAAGTACTCCTGGAACGAGAGCTCGCCCTCACCGACGACGTCGACGCGCGTCTCCAGCCGGTCCTCGGTCGCCGGCAGCATCCGCAGGCCGAGGCCCCATGCCGACGCGATCTCGGCGGTGACCGCGGCCAGCCCGGCTCCCTCGGCCAGTCGCTGCGTCCGGTACAGGTGGGTGGCCAAGTCGCGGTCGCCGAGCCGGAACCAGGTCTGGCCGCCGTAGCGCGCCAGCGCGTCCATCGCCTGCCAGGTCTCGCCGACCAGGCCCCAGCCGGTCTCGGGGTTGACGGCGCCGGCCAGCGTGTAGGTGACGGTGTCGAGGTCGGGGCTGATGCGCAGGCCGTGCAGCACCATGTCGTCACCGACGTTGACGATGGCGGTCACGTCTTCGGGCGGGACGACGGCCAGCAGGCCCCGCAGGAGGCGAGCGGCGCCGACACCGCCGGCGAGTGCCGCGATCACGAGCGGACGCTACCGCAGGGTTACTGCGCGACCGCTCGGGCGATGCCCCACGGGAACATCGAGCCGTTCACGCATGCCGCGTTGACGCCGACCTGGCTCCCGGTCGTGGTGACGACCGCGCCGGTGGTGCCATTGACGATCGAGCCGGTCGCGGTCGGGCCGGGGAGGGTGGCGAGCGTCGGGAGCACCGGCGGCATCGCGTTGCCACCGACCGCGAACGGGTGCAACCCGCCGAACAGATCGGTGACGTAGCCGCCGGTGCCGTCGGGGAGCATCGTGAAGCTGCGGGCGACCGCGAACGGGTAGTACGCCGAGACGTTCGCGGCCGGCATGGCGCCGAAGGGATGCAGGCCGCCGAAGCCGTCGAGCACGTAGCCGCGGTTGCCGGTCGTCGGGTCGACCTGGATGTCGCGGGCGATGTCCCATCCGGTCCAGGACGCGCTGCCCGGGGCCGCCGGCGCGGCGCCGGCCTGATGGACGCCGCCCCAACCGTCGAGCACGTAGGCGCCGTTCCCGTCCGGGGTGACGGCGACGGCGCGGGCGATGTCCCAGCCCGACCAGTACGCACTCACCGGGATCGACGGCGCGCCGCCGGTCGGGTGCAGGCCGCCGAAGCCGTCGAGCACGTAGCCCTTGTGACCCGGGGTGAGGGAGAGGTCCCGCGCGATGTCCCAGCCCAACCAGTACGCGCTCACGCCCACGGTGGGCGCGCCGCCCACGGAGTGCACCCCACCGAAGCCGTCGAGGACGTACCCGGGCGTCGAGCAGCCGGCGAGCATCGGGACGGTGGCGATCGGCGGGCCCTGCACGAAGTCGAACGTCACCCACAAGGTGCTGCCCGACACCGCCACGCCGACGCCGACGCGGTTGTAGCCGCCCATGATGTTGGCCTTGTGGGGCGCCGAGTTCCACAGCATGTCGCTCATCTGCTGCGGGGTCTGGCCGTACGCGATGTTCTCGCCGTAGCGCGTCCAACCGGGGACGATCGAGCTGATCGCGCCGCCCAGGTTGGGGTTGTGCACGAGGTTGCCGCTCGCCGCCACCGAGTCCGACCAGCCCCTCGCCAGCGTCGACAGCGCCGGGTCGAGCGACAGCGGCGCCAATCCGGCGCTCGCCCGCTGGCTGTTGAGGATCTGCGCGAACTGGGTCTCGGCCGCGGCCGGGTCGGCCCCGGCGTGGGCCGGCGGGGCCAGCGGCAGGGCCGCGATGGTCGACAGGGTCAGGATCGTGAGGAATCGCCGCATGGGAACTTTCCGCCGTTTCGGCTGTCGATTGCGTCAGATTTCGTATCGGCAGAGCCCGGGCGCGACTTGAGAGCGCCCGTTGGGGGATTGGGGGAGTTCGCCAGGCAAGCACGCCGGCCCCGGAGGTGTCGAATCGTCCGATTTGGGGAGCCCGTGCGGCCGGGCCGGGATGCGGTGCTCCCCTAGGATCCCGCCGGATGGCGAGGCGCCTGTGGATCCCCATCGCGGCGCCGGTCGCCCTCTTCGCCAACGCGCTGGCGGGCCGCCGCCTGCTCGCCGACGGCGACGCGTACCACCACTACCTGCCGCTGCACATCCTCGCCGCGCGCGCCGTGAAGGCCGGCCACCTCCCGGTCTGGAACCCGTTCGCCTTCGGGGGCTACCCGCTGCTCGCGGCCGGCCAGGTGGCGGCCTTCTACCCGCCGAACTGGTTGTTCCTCGGCCTCGGCCCGGTGTTCGCCAACAACCTCATCGTGGTGTTCGACTTCATGTTGGCGGCCGCCGGCGCCACCCTTCTCGCGCGCCGCCTCACCGGCGACGACGCCGCCGCGGTGGTGGGCGGGTTGAGCTTCGGTCTGTGCGGCTTCTTCTTCTCGCACACGCAGCACCAGTCGATCATCGCCGCCGTCGCCTGGTTGCCCTGGACGCTGCTGGGCTTCGAGCTCCTGCGCGAGCGGTTCACACCGTTGCGGTTCCTCCTGACGGCGGCGTCGCTCGGCCTCGAGCTGATCGCCGGCCACAGCCAGATGTTCTTCATGGCGATCGCGATGGTGGTGCTCTACGCCATCGTGCTGTCCGTGGTCGACGCGACCGGCGCGGCGGCGCGGGCCCGACCGATCCTGCTCGCCGGGGCCATCGTCGCCGCCGGCGCCGGGATCTCCGCCATCCAGCTGGCGCCGACCGCGGCCGTCCTGCACGCCACCGATCGCTCCAACCTGCCGTACGCCGAGGCGGTCACGTACGCGTTCCCGTCGAGCCACACCGCGCTGATGGCGTTCCCATACCTGTTCGGTGACGAGGGCGCGCCGGCGGGCCCGTTCGACCGGCATTACCGGGGCAAATGGAACCTCACCGAGCTCGGCGTGTACCCCGGGCTCGCCGCCGCGGTGCTCGGCGCCGCCGGGCTGGCCGCGGCGAAGCGCGACCGCCGGGTGATCGCGCTGCTCGTCGTGGCGGTCGCCGGCACGATCGCGTCGATGGCCGACGCCACGCCGTTCGGCCATCTCATCTACCGGCTGCCGGTGTACGGCCAGTTCCGATCGTGGTCGAGGTACGCGCTCGGACTCGACCTCGCGGTGGCGATGCTGGCGGCCTACGGCGTGGCCCTCCTCCGCCGGCCCACCGACCGCCACGCGCGCCGAGGCGCGCTGCAGCGGGCCGGCGCCGCCGCAGGGATCGCGGTCGCCGCCGCACTCGTCGTGCCGCACCTCCACTCGGTCCACCCGTTCGTCGTGAAGGGCGGCGCCCGCGCCGCGGCGCTGCTGCTGCCGTGCTCGGCCGCGGTGCTGGCCGCGGTGTGCTGCCTCTTCTTCAGGCGATTCCCGCGCGCCGCCGCCGGGGCCGCCGCGCTCGTCGTCGTTGCCGACGCGCTGGCGTTCGGCTGGTTCTCGACCTGGCGGACGAAGTCGCCGTCGATCACGCGCATGGAACGCGAGTACTCCGCCACGTCCACGCCGGCCGACGGGCCGGTGATCGACGCGCCCGGCGGCATCGACCGCCGGATGTTCCTCGGCATCAACCCGGGCGCGCCGCCCCAGTACGTCGACGAGACGGACGTCGCCGGGATCCGCTCGGTCAACGGCTTCGACCCACTGGCGCCCCGCGACTACCTGCGGGCCGTCGGCGGCATGGCGTACTTCGGCTCGTTGACGCGACCGGCCGACGCGTGGCGGCCCACGAGTCACCTGCTCGACCTGCTCAGGGTCACGACGATCGTGGAGGACCCGCGCACCACGCCGCCGCTGCCGCCGGACGGTGGCCTGCTCGGTCCGGCGCGCGCGGTGGCGGGCCTCGACCATCCGCTCAACCGCTACGACTACCGGCCGAGGCTCCCGGACATGTTCGTCGTCGGCGCGGTCGAGCGGCGGCCCCGGCAGTCGATCATCGCCGGGATCGACGGCACGTCGACCCTTCCCTGGGACCCCGGCGCGACCGCGCTGGTCGACGCCGGCGCGTCCTGCGACGCATGCCCGACCGGTCCGCCGGGCCGGGCCGGCGAGGTGCACGACGAGGTGTGGGCCACCAGCAGCGTCTCGGCCGACGTGGTCGCGGTGCGGCCGGGGCTGCTCGTCGTCAGCCAGGGCACGTTCCCGGGGTGGCGGGCGTCAGTGGATGGCCGCGCCACCAAGGTCGTGCGGGCCAACGCGACGTTCCTCGCGGTGGCCGTCGGAGCCGGCACCCACCACGTGGTGTTCAGCTACCGCGCGCCGGGCCTCGTCGCCGGTGCCGTCGGGTCGGCCCTCACCCTCGTCGTGCTGATCGGGTGGGTGCTCATCGACCGGCGTCGTGCCGCAGCACCACCAGCCCGCGCCTGGTGACCATCGTGGCGACGTCGGCCACCTCGAGCATGTCGGCGTCGCCGCGCGAGTTGCCGTAGGCCCACAGCCGAGCCGGCCGGTCGTCGCCGAGGTGGGCCCGGAGACGCGCGACCTTCTCGGCGCCCTGCACGTTGGCGCCCACGAGCCGTCCGGTGAGTCGACCGTCCCGGTCGACCTCCAAGCGGGTCGCCAGCGTTGCGTGGAACCCGAGCCGGCGCGCGATCGGATCGACGTACAGCTCCGGCGACGCCGACACCACCAGCAAGGTGTCGCCGCGCGCGCGATGCCAGTCGATCTTCTCGATCACCGCCGGGCGCAGCCGCCGGGTGAGCACGTCGTCGGTGTACCGCTGCACGACTCGCTCGACATCGGCGATGTCACGACCCGCGAGGAGCCGGGCCAGGACGGCCGCCTTGGCTGCGTCGGCGTCGGCGCGGCCGGTGGCGGCCAGCGCCAGTGCCGGGCCATGGCGCATCAGCGCGGTGACGACGGCCCGGTTGCCACAGAGGCGCCCGAGGAACCCGAGCAGGGTGTCGCCGAGGGTGATGGTGCCGTCGAAGTCGAACGCCGCGACGTCGGGCCGCGCGGTCACGGGCGGGCGGCTACCGGTCGATCCGGCGCCACACCGGACGCGGCAGCAGCTTGAGCCCGGCGAAGACCCAGCGCAGCGCCGGTGGCACCCACACGGTGTCGGCGCGGGTCCGGAGACCATGCACGATCGCGTCCGCGACGGCGTCCGGTGTCGTCGTCATCGGCTGGTCGGGCAGGCCGGCCGTCATCTTGGTGCGGACGAATCCGGGCCGCACCACCATGACATGCACACCGGTGCCGTGCAGATGGTCGGCCAGCCCTTCGGCGAAACCGTCGCCGCCTGCCTTCGACGCGCCGTAGGGAAAGTTCGATCGCCGCACGCGCTGGCCGGCCACCGACGACAGCCAGACGATGTCGCCGTGGCCCTGGCCGGCGAGGAGCTGCGCAGCGAGCATCAGCACCGACGCCGAGCCGAGCACGTTGGTGTGCAGAACGGCGAGCGCTTCACCGGTCTGCTCGCGGGTCACGGCGGGGTCGCCCAACACGCCGAACGCGACCAGCACGAGGTCGATGTCGCCGTGGCGCGCCGCGACCTCGTCGAACAGCGCGGCGTGGGACTCGACATCGTCGGCGTCGAACTCGACGAGCTCGACGACCAGGCCCGGCCGGATGGCGCGCAGCTCGCCGGCCAGCGCATCCAACCGGGACTCGGCGTGCCGCGCCGCAAGGACGACCGTGCCGAGGCGCGAGCCTCCGTCGGTCAGGAGTCGTCGGACCGTCGCCCGCGCGATGTCCGAGCCGCCGCCGAGGACGAGCGCCGACTGCACGGCGCCGAGCGCGTCGCGCACCGGTTACACGAGCCCGAGCCGGCGCGCCAGGTCGGACACCATGCGCCCGTTGGGATCGAGGCGGTTACGCACCGCCCGCCACTCGTCGAGGCGCGGGTACATGGCGGGCAGCAGCTCGGGCCGCAGGCGCGAGTCCTTGGCCAGGTACACCCGGCCGCCGGCGGCGACGACCAGCTCGTCGAGGCCGTCGAGCAGCGCGCCGAGCCCGTCGACCGCCGCCGGGAGGTCGAGCGCCAGCGTCCACCCCGCGATCGGGAAGCTGAGCGGCCCGGGGTCGCCGGGCCCGAACGCCTTCAGCACCGCGAGGAACGACGGGCAGCGGGCCGCGCTCAGCCGCGCCACCGCGGTCCGCACCGCGTCCTCGGCTCCGAACGGCACCACGAACTGGTACTGGAGGAAGCCGTGCCGGCCGTAGACGCGGTTCCAGTCGCGGACGCCGTCGAGTGGATGGAAGAACGCCGAGATCGACTCGAGCCCGGTGTGCCGCTTCGGTGCCTTGCGGAACCACAGCTCGTTGAACGCGGCGACGGTGAGCCGGTTGAGGAGCCCGCTGGGCACGAACGGCGGTGCGCCGAGTCGCTCGCGCGGGTCGAACCGGAGCGGGTCGCGTCGGGGCCGCGCCGGCAGGTCGGCGAGCCGAGCGTGGTCGCCGCGCGCGAGCACCGAACGGCCCATGGCACCGCGGCGCGCCATGAGGTCGATCCATGCGACGGAGTAGCGGTAGTGCTGGTCGCCCGTCGACATGCGGGCCATCGCGTCGTCGAGGTCGGCGGCCCGCTCGGTGTCGACGAGCATCAGCGACGACTCGATCGGCAACAGCTGCACGTCGGCCTGGGTGACCACGCCGGTGAGGCCCATGCCGCCGGCGGTGGCCCAGAAGACGTCGGCATCCGTCGTCGGGTCGACTCGCTGGTCGCGCCCGTCGGGCGTGCGCAGCGTCAGCGCAGTGACGTGCCCGGCGAAGCTGCCCTCGACGTGGTGGTTCTTGCCGTGGATGTCGGCGGCGACCGCGCCCCCGACCGTGACATGGCGGGTGCCCGGCGACACCGGCACGAACCAGCCGAGCGGCACCACCGCCCGCATGAGCTGGTCGAGGCTGAGACCGGCGTCGACCGTCACCGCGCCGGACTCGACGTCGACCCCGCGCAGTGCGGCCATGCCCGTCATGTCGAGCACGGTGCCGCCGGCGTTCTGCGCGGCGTCGCCGTAGCTGCGGCCGAGGCCCCGCGCGATCGCTCCTCGTGATCCGGCCGACTTCAGCGCCAGCCCGACATCCTCGGGAAGCGTCGGGTGGGTCACGTCGGCGCCGGTCGGCGCGGTGCGGCCCCAGCCGGTCAGCAGGCGACGGTCAGCTGCCAACATAGACAGCCAGGCCGAAGACCGCGATCCAGACGACGCCCAGCACCAGCAACGTCTGGTCCCCGAGGATCACGTCCTCGGGCGCGCTCCCGTGCCCGGTCTCGAGGAGCAGCGCGTATCGCAGCAGCGCCAGCACGAACGGGACGATGGAGAGCTCGTACAGCGGCAGGCCGCCCTTGCTGGTGAGGTGCTGCTGCTCGAACGCCCACAGGCAGTACGCGGTCATCGCGATCGCAGACGCCGTCATCCAGACGTAGCGGAGGTAGCTCAGCGGATAGTCGCCGAGGGTCGAGCGCACCGACGCCCGGTCATCGCCCAGGTCCTTGTGCTCGCCGTACCGCTTGCCGGCGACCATGAAGAGCGAGCCGAACGACGCCACGATGAGGAACCACTGCGAGATAGGGACGCGCACCGCGACGCCGCCGGCCACGGCGCGGATGACGAACCCCGACGCCACGACCGCGATGTCGACGACCGCGACGTGCTTCAGGCCGAGGTTGTACGCGGTCGTGAGCGCGATGTAGATGCCGACGACCGCGGCGAACTTCCACCCGACGACGAAGGCCAGCCCGAGCCCGAGCGCGCCGACGACCAGCCCGACGACGAGCGCGGTCGGCTCGGGCACCGCGCCCGACGCGATCGGCCGGTGCCGCTTCGTCGGGTGCCGGCGGTCGGCCTCGCGGTCGACCACGTCGTTGACGATATAGTTGCCACTGGCGACGAGGCAGAACGCCGCGAGGGCGACCACGCTGCGCTCGAGCACGACGCGGTGGGTGAGCACACCGGCGGCGCCGGGCGCCGCCAGGACCAGCACGTTCTTCGCCCACTGCTTCGGCCTCGCCGCCCGGAGGAGGCCGCTCACGATGCCGGCGGCTCCGTTCGACGCCACTGGCGTCGCCGTCTCCTCGGCAGTCGTCGCGGGACTGGTCACTCCTTGGGGAGGTTACCGAGCCGCTCCGTCGCCTCGATGACTGCCTGCTGGAGCCGGTTGACCTGGTGGACGATCGGGTCGACCTCCCACGCGGTGAGGCGCCGGACGACGGACTTGAGGATGCTCGCCCCCGGACGGCCCGACACCGGCGCCGGGACCGACAGCGGTCCGAGGCGCCGCAGGGGCACGCTGGCTTCGCGGGCGTCGCGTGCCTGGCGGCCGTCGGCCGCTCCGGTGTCGCGCGCCGGCGGGACGCCGCCGCGTGACGCCGCGGCGCGAGCGCGCACCTCGGTCATCACCGCGTCGCGGTCGACGCGCGCAGGATCGAACGGCCAGTCGTCGTCGCGCTCCGCGGCCGCGGTGCCCAGCGCCTCGTCGGCGGCGACGCGCATCGCGTCGGCGAGATCGGCGTCGGTGTCGACGACGGTCGCGCCGCCGTGGCCGGCGGCCTGCGCCTCGAGCCCGCCGACGCGCGTGACGATCACCGGGCGCTCGTAGAGCGCGGCCCGCTCGAGCACACCGGACGACCAGATGTGGCGGTACGGCAGGACGAGCAGGTCGGCGGCGACGATCCAGCGGTCGAAGGCCTCGTCGCTGATGTAGCCGGTGTGGAGGCGGACGCCGGGCGTGCTGTCGGCCAGCCGCTCGAGATCCGAGAGGTGGGCGAGGAACCCGGGCTCCTCGAGGCGGACCGAACCCACGACGTCGAGGCGGCAGCCGCGGTGGCCGAGCCCGTTGGCCGCGAAGGCGCGGATGGCGCGGTCGAACCCCTTGTGCGGCTGGATGAAGCCGATCGACAGGAACGTCAGCTCGTCGGGCCCGATGCCGAACGACGCCCGCGCCGTCTCGCGGTCGGCGGTGGTGTGCGGCATGAAGTCGGCGCCGTGGTCCGCCAGTGCGACGCGCGCCAACGGGACGCCGAACGCCTCGTGGAACGAGGCCCGCTCGGCCTCGGTGTGCACGACGACTCGCGGCACCGCGCGCCACATCATCCGCAGCGCGACCGCGGCCGGCGACGACCCCCGGCCGAGGGAGTAGTCCATCTCGTGGACCCGCACCTCGAGGTCGCGCGCGGCGCGGAAGGCGACCGTGAGCGCCGAGGCGATCGCGGCTCGTTCGCCGCCCGAGCACGGGACCGGGAAGAAGACGTCGGGATGGAACTGGATCACGACGCGGTCGTAGTGGCGCGCCCGCCGGGCCAGCGCCAGCGCGCCGCGCGGGCCGGCCAGGTCGAGGTGGTGGTGCGCGGCGGACGGCCCGGGCGACAGCACCTCGACGTCGTGGCCGGCGGCCCGGAGCCCGGCCACCGCCTGCACCGCGTACGCCGCGATCCCGTCGCGCGCCGGCGGGTACGGCGACACCATGAGGACCTTCACCCGGCCCCCGATGGGTTCTCGGTCCACTCGGCCAGCGTGGACTCGATGCGGTCGAGGACGGCGTCGGGCCGGTAGTTGGTGAGCACGTACTCGCGGCCCTTGGCGGCCAGCGCGGCCGCCGCCTCCGGCGCGTCGGCGAGGAACAGGAGGCACTGCTCGAGCTCGAGGTCGTCGTCGTAGGTGAGCCCGGCGCCGGACCGTTCGCAGTGCCAACGGACGACCTCGCTGGCGCCGTTGGCGATCACCAGCGTGCCGGCGAGCCAGGCCTCCATGACGGTGCGGCTGAAGCTCTCGAGCGCCGAGGGCTGGACGTACCCGTCGGCGGCCGCGAAGGCGTCGTCGCGCTCGCCGGCCGGCAGGAAGCCCAGGTCGATCACGCGGTCGACCATGTCGGCGGGTGGATGGACGTCACCGACGCCCATCGTCACCAGTGAGAACGGCAGGCCGTGGCGGCGCACGGCGCGGGCGAACGCGTCGAGCATCCGCTCCCAGCCCTTGGCGCCCTCGCGCCGCCCGGCGTAGAGGAGGAACCGGCCGTCGATGCCATATCGCTTCCGGAAGCCCTCGACGTCGTACGCGTCCGGCGTCTCGATGCCGGACCCCACCACCTCCTGGTTGCCCGGCAGCTCGAACAGCCGCTGCGCCAGCGCGTGCTCCGGCTCGGACAGGAACCAGAGGCCGCGCGCGCCCGAGAACAGCGGATGGAAGATCTCGAGTTGCGCGTAGGGCTCGTCGTGCAGGCAGGGCATCAAGATCGTGCGCGCCGGGTCGACCTGCGCGCCGGCGAAGGTCGTCCAGAAGAGGTACGGCGCGAAGACGATCGCCCGGTACGACGCGCTGCGGTCGAGCAGCCAGTGGAACAGCTCGGGGACGCGCAGGTCGTCGTTCATCCACCGCTGCTGGTCGCTGAGGGTCAGCGGCCAGCCGCTGGCGATGGCCTGCTCGTACCGGGCCCGCTCGGCCCGCGGCGTGTCGAGGACGGTGGGGAAGCGGCGGAGCACGACGCCGTCGGGGGTGACCGACTCGCCGGGCGGGTACTCGTTGGCCCAGGTGAAGTGGTCGCGGGCACACGTGGTGAGGATCTCGACCGACCAGCCCCGCGCCGCCAGCCCGTGGGCGACCTCGCGGATCACCGCCTCGGCGCCACCGATGACCTCGTCGCCGTAGCGCGGCGGGACGAACGCGATGGTGCCGGTCCGGTCCATCAGGCGTCGGCGACCTCGATCGTGGTCTCGAAATGGATGACGCCGGGCTCGGCGGTGGGGCTGAAGACCTTGAACGACAGCTGCCGCTCGAGCCAGTGGTACTGCACGGTCTCGTCGCGGTTGTGCACCGCGACGGTGACGAAGTACTGGCCCTCCACCATCGGCACCTGGCCGAAGTCGAAGCGCACCCGCTTGCGGTGGTCGACCCGCCCGAGGTCGACGTTGCGCAGCATGGTGTTGGTGCCGTACATCAGCGTGTCGAGGTGGTTGTAGATGGCCACGCCGACGACCGGGTCGTCGATCGGCTCGTGCGGGTCGAGCACCACGTCGAACCCGAGGCGGTCACCGGGCTCGAACCGCTCCTTGGGCTGGCCGTCGCCGTCGGTGAACCGCATCTCCACGATCTCGATCTGGCGGGTGCCCCGGATGTCGCCCTCCTCGTCGGCGTCGACCTCGGGCGCGTAGCGCTCGCGAAAGGCGCGCAGCGCCTCGGTGGGCTTGCCGTCGACCAGCACCTCGCCCTTCTCCAGCATGATCACGCGGTCGCACAGCTGGCGGACGGTGTCGAGGCCGTGGGTGACGAAGATGATCGTCCGGCCCTCGCGCTGGAAGCCCTTGATCTTCTCCATGCACTTGCGCTGGAACGGCTCGTCGCCCACGGCCAGCACCTCGTCGACCAAGAGGATCTCGGGCTCGACGTGGACCGCGACCGCGAACGCCAGCCGCACGTACATGCCCGAGCTGTAGTACTTGACCTGGTTGTCGATGAACTGCTCGATCCCGGAGAAGTCGACGATGGCGTCGAAGTAGGCCTCGGTCTGCTTGCGCGTCAGGCCGAGGATCGACGCGTTCATGAAGACGTTCTCGCGACCGGTGAGGTCGGAGTGGAAGCCGGCGCCCAGCTCGAGCAGCGCCGCGATCCGACCGCGCCGCTCGACGTAGCCGTGGGTCGGCGTGAGGATCCCACCGATGAGCTTGAGCAGCGTGCTCTTGCCCGAGCCGTTGGCGCCGATGAGGCCGAGGGTGTGCGACTGCTCCAGCTCGAAGCCGACGTGCTTCAACGCCCAGAACGGCTCGATCGTCTCGGTGCGCCGGAGGTTGATGATGCGTTCCTTCAGCGACTTGTCGTGGTGCAGCTTGAACTCCTTGGACACGTCGCTGACGCGGATGACGACGGCCAAGGGTTCAGAGCTCTTGTGCGAAGTTGCCTTGGGCCCTCGCGAAGAACCGTTGCGCGAGCCAGAGCATCACGACTGACACCACGAAGACACCGCCGAGGCGGGCGAGGTACGACCCGTAGGTGCCGGTGTACAAGGTCGTCTGACCTTTGACGTAGAGGTGCTTGTACACGGCGCGTTGGAAGTTGACGATGACGTCGACCATCGGGTTCAAGAAGTAGATCGTGGTGATCTTGATGCCGGCGAACGTCTCCTTGTGCTTCAGCACGAACTGGATCGGATAGACGATCGGGTTCATCCAGAACCAGAACAACAGGAAGACCTCGAGCAGGTGCTGCACGTCGCGCAGGTACACGTTGGCCGCCGCCAGGAAGAGGCTCCACGCGGTCATGAACACCACCAGCGTGATCAGCGCCGGCACCAGCAGCAGGAGGTTGGGGCCGAAGAAGTCGTACCGGAAGGCCAGCAGGCTCGCCAGGAGCACGAGCAGCTGCAGGGCGAAGTTGAACAGGCCGGCGCCGACCGCGGCGAGCGGCAGGATCTCCCGTGGGAAGTACACCTTGCTGATGAGGCCGGCGTTGCCGACGATCGACAGCGTGGCCGCCGAGAGCGTCGAGCCGAAGAGGTCCCAGGCCAGGAGGCCGGAGAACAGGTAGAAGGCGAAGTGGGGGATGCCGGCCTTGAGGATCTTGTCGAACACGATGTAGTAGATCGCCAGCAGGAACATCGGCCGGGCCAGGGACCACGCGAACCCCAGCACCGAGTTCTTGTACCGGACCTTCAGCTCCTTGCGGACCAGGTTGAGGAGGAGCTCGCGGAAGGCCCAGACGTCCCTGACCGCGGGGACGAAACCTCGCCAAAAGGTCTGGGGTGCGTTGACTCGGACGAGGGCGTCGTCTGAGGCGATCGACGTCAGGAGTGCTCCACGGGTCGGCGGGCGCAAAAGGGCGTGCTTACACTACGCGCTCACCTCCACGGAGTTCACACCATGCGAATCGCCGTCTGCGGCGCCCAGATGCCGTTCGCCCGGGGCGGGGCCGAACTGCTGATGGACAATCTGGTCGCAGCCTGCCGGGCTGCCGGGCACGACACCGAGCTCGTTCGACTGCCGGTGGCGTGGGAACGGCCGCGCCTGTTCGACTCGGCCCTGGCGTGGCGGCTGATCCCCACCGACTCCTTCGACGTCGTCATCGCGACCAACTTCCCGAGCTATTTCGTGCGCCACCCCAACAAGGTGGTGTGGCTGCTGCACCAGCACCGTGGGGCGTACGACGCCGCCGACGCCGCCTGGTCCGACTTCGGACTGGATGGCGACTCGCTCGAGACCCAGCGCCTGCTGTCGGAGTGGGACACCCGGGCGCTCGAGGAGGCCCGCCGCGTCTTCACCATCTCCGAGGTGGTCTGCGACCGGCTCCTGCGCTACAACGGCCTGACGTCGACTGCCTTGTACCACCCGCCGCCGCTGGCCGACCGCCTCCACGCCGGTGACTTCGGCGACTACGTCTTCAGCGCGATGCGCCTCGAAGGCAACAAGCGGCCCGGGCCGCTGGTCGAGGGGCTGGCCCATTCGTCGTCCGGCGTGCGGCTCGCGATCGCCGGCACCGGATCGCTCGAAGCCGAGCTGACCTCGGCGGCGCGGGCGGTGGCCGGCCGGCTCGACCTGCTCGGCTTCGTCGACGACGACGCGCTGGTCGAGCGGTTCGCGGGCGCGCTCGCCGTCGCCTACGCGCCCCACGACGAGGACTACGGCTACGTCACGTTGCAGGCGTTCGGCGCCGGCAAGCCGGTGATCACCGCCAAGGACTCGGGCGGGGTGCTCGAGTGGGTGGACGACGGTGTGAACGGCATCGTCACCGACGGCTCGCCGGCCGCGCTGGGCGAGGCCTATGACCGCCTGGCGGCCGACAAGCAGTTGGCCCGCCGCATGGGCGAAGCCGGGCGCGAACGCGTCGCCGGGCTGCGCTGGTCGGGCGTCGTCGAACGCCTGCTCGAGGCGGCGTCGTGACGCCGCCGTTCCTCGGCCTCCTCGTGTCGCCCGGCTACCCGGACGGCGTGCCGAGGCTCCTCGAGCGCATGGTGCGCTGGTGCCGGCCGGTGTGGGCCGACCCCGAGCGCGACGATCCCGCGGCGTGGCTGGCGACCGCGCCGACGGCCGCCGGGCTGTCGGCGGCGCTCGCGTCGGGCGCGCCGGTGGCGGTGTGGGTCGCGTCGGCGTCTGACCTCGCGCTCGCCGCCGGCGAGGTGCTGACCGTCGGCGACGACGTCGCGCTGGACGTCGACGTGCTGGCGCCACCGTCGGGGATCGACGCGTCCGCGGTGCCGCCGATGCCGCCGTTCGTGCGGGCCCGCTGGCGCGCCCGGCACGGGTTGCCGGAACGGTTCATCGTACGGGCCGGCACCGTCGGCGACGGCCACCGGCAGAGCGCGTACGCGCTGGCGTCGGTGGTCATCGTCGAGGCCGATCCGGCGGCGTTGGTCGAGGCGATGGCATGGGGCGCGCCGTGCGTCACCGACTCGGCGACCGCCGCCGCGGTCGGCGCCGACATCGGCGTCGACGTGCTCGTCGGCGATGCCGGTGACCTCGGCGACCTGGCCGCGGTCCTCGCCGACGACCAGCGACGGGCAGCGGCGTTCGGCCGGTCGGCGCGGCGGCTGGTCGAGCGCACCTTCGACCGCACCGGCGCCGCCCGGCGCCTGGCCGGCCGGCTCGGCCTGGTGGAGTGGGGCGAGGACGACTGGCGCGGCCGGCTCACCGACGACCTGGCCCACCTGTGCACGCCGCCGGTCGCGCGGATCCGTGACCGCTTCGACTCGGCGGTCGCCGGCGTCGTCGGAGAGACCGCATGACGGTGCCGCATCCGGCGTTGGGCGACGACGAGGTCGCGGCGTTGCGCGACGAGGTCGGGGCCGGGTCGGCGGCGACACCGGCGGCCGCGGCCGCGAGCGACGCCGCCGCGGGCGCCGCCCCGTCGGCCCGGGCGAGGGCGGCGACCAAGGCCGGCATCCGCAGGGCGATCGCGTGGTACGTCGACGAGACCGCGCAGGACACCGCCGACCGCGTCGGGGATCGCATCCGGTCGGAGGTGCTGCCGCGCGTGGCGCGCGTCGAGCAGCGGCTGGACGCACCCGAGCAGGCCGATCCCGCGGCGCTGGCGGTCAACGTCGAGCTGCTGAAGGGTGAGCTGCGGGCGCTGCAGGCGACGCTCGACGCGCTCGGCATGGCGATCGCGCCGGCGTCGGGGCTCCCGGCGGCCGCCGCCCGGCTCGCCGAGGTCCGCGAGCGCATCACCGCGCTCGAGCGCAAGGCCCGGAGCGCGTCGGCGACCGCGCCTGCACCCGTGGCGGCGCCGTTGTCCAGCGCGTCCACCGCCGCACCCGCGCCTTCGGCGGCGTTCGACTACCTCGGCTTCGAGCGCCGCTTCCGCGGCGACTCCGACGCCGTCGCGGCGACCCAGCGCGAGCGGTACCTCGGCCTGCTGCGCGACCACGCGCCGGTGCTCGACATCGGGTGCGGCCGGGGCGAGCTGCTGGCCGCGCTGGGCGCCGAAGGCGTCGAAGCGCTCGGCGTCGACCTCGACGCCGACATGGCCGCCGAGGCCCAGGCCATCGGGCTGGACGTGCGCCACGGCGACGCCATCGAGTTCCTCCGCGCGCGCGAGCCCGGCTCGCTCGGCGCCATCGTGTCGTTCCACGTGATCGAGCACCTCGAGCTGCCGGTGCTGCTCGAGCTCATCGACCTGGCGACCACGCGCCTGCGGCCCGGTGGGTTCTTCGTCGCCGAGACGCCCAACCCGGCGTCCCTCGTCGTGCTCGGCAACTCCTACGTCCTCGACCCCACGCACGTGCGCCCCCTGCACCCGTCGCTGATGGTGTTCCTGTGCGAGAGCGCCGGGTTCCGCGACGTGCGGCTCGAGATGCACGCGCCGGCCGAGGGCTACCACCTCCCGCTGGTCGACGATCCCGACGCGCCGGCGTGGGCGTCGACGGTCAACGAGGCGTTCGCCAAGCTCAACGACGTGCTGTTCGGCCCGCAGGAGTACGCGGTGATCGCGACGCTCCCGCCGACTCGCGGCGCGTAACCGGGGAACTGGTACCGATTTCGCGCCGCGGTCAGCCGCCGGAGACCGCCGGCAAGACCGCCACGTCGGCGCCCTCGGGCACGACGGTTCGCAGATCGTCGAGGTCGCGAGCGTTGTCGGCGCCGACGAAGACGTTGACGTGACGCCGCATGGCGCCGGCCTCGTCGCGCAGCCGGCGGCCGACGGCGGGGTGCGCGGCCGCGAGGGCGTCGATGACCGCGCCGACGGTGACGGGCGGCGGCAGGTCGAGGTCGACGGCCGGCGCGCCGCCGGCGTGCGGCCGCAGCGCCGATGCCAGCCGGACGACGACCTTCAGCGAAGCACCGCCGTCTTGACGCACAGGACGGGCGGCAGGTGGCGGGCCAGCTCGCGCCACGACGCGCCGGCGTCGGGGGACGCGAACACGTCGCCGGTGCGGGTGCCGACGTAGAGGCCGGCGGGGTCGAACGCGTCGGCGGCAAAGCCGTCGCGCAGCACCGTGAGCCAGGCGTTCTCCTGCGGCAGGCCCTGCTCGAGCGCCTGCCAGGTGTCGCCGCCGTCGGTCGTGCGGTACACGCGGAGCCGGGCGTCGGGCGTGCACCGGAACTCGTCGGACGTCAGCGGCAGCACGTACGCCGTCCCCGGATGGTTGGGGTCGGCGACCACGGGGAAGCCGAACGTCGACGGCAGGTCGTCGGCGCCGATCTCGCGCCACTGCCCGCCGAAGTCGTCGGAGCGGTAGACGCCCCAATGGTGCTGGAGGAACAGCGTGTCCGGCTCGGACGGGTGCCGGTCGACCTTGTGCACGCACTGTCCGAACTCGGGCGTCGGCTCGGGCAGGAACGGCGCGCGGATGCCGGCGTTGGCCGCCTCCCAGGTCGTCCCGTCGAGGGTCCGGTAGAAGCCGGCAGCCGAGATGGCCACGCCGAGGCGCGGGCCGCCGTCCGGATCCGGGATGACCGTGTGGAGGCACAGGCCGCCGCCGCCCGGCTGCCATTGCCGGCGGTGCTCGTGGTTCCAGAGGGTCTCGTCCAGCCGGAACGACACGCCACCGTCGTCCGAGCGGAACAGCGCCGCCGGCTCCACACCGGCGTACACCACGTCCGGTTGGCCCTCGCCCGCCGGTTGCAGCTGCCAGACATGGGCGACGGCCGCGCCGGTGTGATCGGGGAAGCCGAGCGTCTCGGGCTCGGGCTCCACCCACGTCGCGCCCAGGTCGTCGGACCGGTAGACGGACGGCCCCCAGTGCGAGCTGGTGGCACCGACGAGCAGGCGGTTGCGCGCATGCCGGGTGTCCAGCGCGGCGGCGTAGATCTCCTCGCCTCGAAACCACGGACCGGCCTGGGCCCAACGGGCGCGGTCCGGCCCGGCCGTCAGCGCGAACAGGCCCTTGGTCGTGCCGACCAGCACCACGACATCCCCCGCGGTCGCGTCGATCTGTCCGGTCATCGCTCGGATGTTACGGGGTGGTCGCCGGCGTCGTGCTCGGCGCGGCCACCACGGCCCGACCGAGGTTGAGCCCGCCCCACGTGAGCGACGGTGCGACCTGCGGCTCGTCCCCGACCGGCCAGAGCCGACCGACGGTGTCGACGACCCATCCGCCCGTGCCCTTCTCGTTGAGCGTGATGCCGCGCGCCTCGTCGCTGCCTGCCGTGTAGTGGAACACCGTCAACGCCGGCGCGCCGCCGAAGGGATGCAGGCCGCCGAAGCCGTCGAGCACGTACCCGCTCACGCCGTCGGGCCGGACGGCGATCCCGCGCGCGATGTCCCAGCCCGGCCATGACGCGGAGCCGGTCCGCGGCGGCGCCGCGCCGAACGGGTGGACGCCACCCCATCCGTCGACGGTGTACCCGCCGGCGCGCGCACCGCCGGTCGCAACGCCGCGCGCGATGTCCCAGCCCGGCCAGTACGCGGCTTGCACCAGTGGCGCGCCACCGAACGGGTGGAGGCCGCCCCATCCGTCGAGCGCCCAGCCGCTGTCGGCCACCGGCCCGCGCGCCAGCCCGCGCATGATGTCCCACCCGCTCAGGTACAGGCCGGCGGTCCGATCCGGCGCGCCGCCGTACGGGTGCAGCCCGCCCCAGCCGTCGAGGACGTAGCCGCCGGTGGCCTCGCGGGTCGCGCCCCGAGCGATGGCCCAGCCCGGCCAGAACGCGCCGGGTTCCACCGCCGGCTGCGACCCCGCCGGGTGCAGGTCGCCGTACCCGTCGAGCGTCAGCACGCCGGCCCCGCCCGGCGTGGGCGTCCATCCGCCGAACGGGAACGCCGGCGCCGTCATCACGTCGTGTTGGACGTCGCGGCGCAGCTGCGGCAACAGCCCATATGCGAACTGGCCGGGGCACGACGTCTGATCCACGTCGCGGTGGCCCGAGATCGTCGGCAGCACCACGGTCGATCCCTCCGGGAACTTCGACGCCGGGAACGCGCCGGCGACCACCGCGACCTGGCCGCCGGCGTCGATGCCGTGGTAGCCGAACTTCCACGCCAGCAGTGACCGCAGCGCGTTGTACATCGCCGCGGGAACCGGCGCCGATCCGAACTCGCCGATCAGCGACACGCCAGTCGATCCGGTGTTGTAGCCACCGGCATGGGCGCCGACGACCGCCTTGGTGATGCCGCCGTACCGGCCTTCCCAGACGCGACCGAAGCGGTCGACGAGGAAGTTGTAGCCGATGTCGCACCACTGGTTGGTGTGGGTGTGGAAGTAGTAGATGCCGCGAATGATCGACGCCGTCTGATCGGGCGAGTAGTTGTTGGTGTTGTCGGTGTGGTGGACGATCGCGTTGCGAACGGTGGACGCGTACGACACGGTGCCGTCGCAGCCGGGCGCGAAGGTGCGGAAGCTCTCGTCGGCACCCCACTGGGCGCGACTGATGATCGCCGGAGGCGCCGGCTCGGCCGACGCGCCGGGCACCGACCAGCCCGCGGGGGTCGCCGCCTGGGGTGAGTGGATGGTGTGCACCCGCAGGTTGGCGACGACGCCCTGGTTCACGCGGACCTGGATCTCGCGGCGGTTCTCGCCGATCCACACCGGCCCGGCGGTCGACTGCCGCCGGAACTCCTTCGAGGTCGCGTCGGGCCCGATGTCGTCGTCGGTCGCCGCCGCTTGCCAGGCGCTCCACGCGCCGGTGGCCTCGCGCGTCCGGACCTCGAGTTCCGCGTCCGGCGGGCCGTCCCACGACATCCCCACCATCTCGGTGGGGATGTCGGTGTGCAGCGACGCCATCGTGCCGGCGGGCACCGGGCCGCGCCGGACGATGCTGGTGCGCCCCTCCATCCGGGGTCGGGCCGGCGCGCCGGGCGACGGCGCGATGGCTCCGGTCGCCACCAACGTCGCTGCCAATGTCGCCACTGTCGCGCCCGCCGCCATCCGGGCGGCCACGCCACGTATCCGCATGGGTGTCGTCGTCCTCTCGTGTGCTCCGCCGCCGGCACAACCGGTCCCGACCCCGTCTGCAATGCTGACCTGTCCGGCGCCTTGGCGCCAGCACTCTCATGCCCGCCCGCCCGCTGTCGGTCGCGCTCGACGCGACACCGCTGCTCGGCGCCCGCACCGGCGTCGCGGCGATGACGCTCGGCGCGCTCCGGGCGCTGGTCGCCGAGCGGGACGAGCTGGCCGTCGACGTGTCCGCCTACGCGCTGACGTGGCGGGGCCGCCAAGTGCTGGCCGGGGCGCTGCCGGCCGGTGTGCACGCGCACCACAAGCCGATGCCGGCGCGGCCGCTGCGGGCGGTGTGGCGACGGCTCGACTGGCCGGCGATCGAGTCGTGGACCGGACCGCTCGATGTCGTGCACGGGACGAACTTCGTCGTGCCCCCGACGCGGAACGCCGCCGCGGTGGTGACGATCCACGACCTCACGCCGGTGCGCTACCCCGAGCTCTGCCGGCGCGACACCCTCGCCTATCCCGACCTCGTCCGCCGGGCCCTGCGACGCGGCGCGTGGGTCCACACGCCCTCGCGCGCGGTCGCCGACGAAGTGGTCGAGCTGTTGGGCGCCGACCCGGAGCGCGTCGTCGCCATCCCGTCAGGGGTGCCGATGGCGTCCGAGCTGGCGGCCGGCGATGTCGCGCTCATGCGCGCGCCAGCCGGCCCGCCGTACCTGTGCACCGTCGGCACCGTCGAGCCGCGCAAGGACCACGTCTCGCTGGTGCGGGCCTTCGACGCGGTCGCCGGGGATCATCCCGACCTCCGGCTCGTCATCGCCGGGCCGGACGGGTGGGGCGCCGAGCAACTCGCCGCCGCGGTCGCGCGGTCGCCGTACCGCGATCGCATCGAGCGCCGCGGGTGGGTGCCGGAGGACGAGCGCACCGCGCTGGTGCGCGGCGCGGTCGCGTTCGTGTTCCCGTCCGTCTACGAAGGGTTCGGGTACCCGCCGCTCGAGGCCATGGCCGAGGGCGTGCCGGTCGTCGCCACCTCGGCCGGCGCGTTGCCGGAGGTCCTCGGCGACGCCGCCTTGCTCGTCGCGCCGGGCTACCCCGACGCGCTGGCCGGCGCCATCACGCGCCTGCTCGACGACGGCGGTCTGCGCGAGCGCCTGATCGAGGCCGGGCGGATGCGGGTCGCCCGGTACTCGTGGACCGCGTTCTCGCGCGGTCTCGCCGACCTCTACCGCCGCGCCGCGGCAGCCCGCTGAGCGATGCGCGTCCTCGTCACCGCCGAGCAACTCGACCGGCCGGTGCCGGGCGGCATCGCGACGTACATCCGCGGGCTCGAAGCCGGGCTGGCCGCGCTCCCGGACGGGCCCGACATCGCGCTGTGGCGGCCCACCGGCGTCCCCGCGTCGGTCGTGACGCGCGCGTGGGGGATCGGCCTGCTCCGGCCACGCGTGACACCGGTGCCCGACGTCGTGCACGCCACGACGCTGGCGATGCCGCCGTCGCGCACGCCGCGCTCGGTGTTCATCCACGACGTGTTGTGGCGCGACCATCCGGAGGCATTCCCGGCTCGCGGCCGCCGATGGCACGAGCGGGCGCTCCGTCGTGTCCTGCGCGACGCCGATCTGCTCATGGCGCCGTCGAGCGAGACCGCGGCGTCGATCGGTGAAGCGGCCCGCCGCGAGGTGCACGTGGTCGAGCACGGCAGCGACCACCTGCCGCCGCCGGACAGCGTGGCCGCCGACGCGCTGCTGACGCGGCTCGGCGTCACTGGCGCGTTCCTGCTCACGGTGTCCACCGTCGAGCCCCGCAAGAACCTGGCCCGGCTGGTTCGGGCGTTCCGCGCCGCGCGACCCCTGATGCCCGATCCCTCGTGGCCGCTGGTCGTCGTCGGACCGGCGGGTTGGGGTCCCGCGCCGGTGCCGGAGCCCGGCGTGCTGCTGGCCGGCCCGGTGCCGGGGGCCACGTTGGCCGCGCTCTACGCCAGAGCCCGCCTCCTCGCGTACGTCCCTCTGGCCGAGGGCTTCGGCCTCCCGCCGGTGGAGGCGATGGCGGCGTGCACGCCGGTCGTCGCCAGCCCCCTGCCGGGCTCGGGGAACGCCGCGCTCGAGGTCGACCCGCTCGACGTCGACGTCATCGCCGACGGCCTGGTGCGGGTCGCATCCGACGACGCGCTTCGCTCACGGCTCGTGACCGCCGGCCTGCTGCGCTCCGGTGAGCTGACGTGGGCGGCGTCGGCCCGCCGGCACGTCGAGCTCTGGCGGACGATGACGTGAGCACCCCCATCGCCGTCTCGCTGGACGCGACCGCGGTCCCGCCCGAGCCTCGTGGCGCCGGCCGGTACGTCATCGAGCTGGCGACCGCGCTCGAGGCCGCCGGCCGGGTCGACCTGTCGGTGCTCTGCCGCCGCGCCGACGCGCCGCGCTGGCGCGCCGCGGCACCGCGGACCGAGGTGATCGCCGACGCGCCCGGGCCGCGGCCGCTGCGATTGGCGTGGGAGCAGCTGCGGCTGCCGCGGCTGCTCGATCGGCTGGGTGTCGACGTGCACCACGGGCCCCACTACACGATGCCCGAGCGGTCGAAACTGCCGCGGGTCGTCACCATCCACGACCTCACGTTCTTCGACCATCCGGAGTGGCACGAGCGGGCCAAGGTCGCGGTGTTCCGCCGCGCCATCCGCCGAGCCGCCGAATGGGCCGACGCGGTGATCTGCGTCAGCGCGACGACCGCGGCCCGCCTCGACGCGATCTGCGCGCCGCGCGGCGCGGTCCACGTGGTGCCGCACGGCGTCGACCACGCGCGCTTCCGGCCGGACGAGGACGCGCCGGGTGCGGACGCGGCCGCGCTGGCGCGGCACGGGATCCGTCCGCCCTATGTCGCGTTCGTGGGCACGATCGAGCCTCGCAAGGACGTGCCCGGCCTGGTCGCGGCCTTCGACCGGATCGCTGACGCGTGGCCCGACGTCACCTTGGTGATCGCAGGTGGCGGCGGTTGGGGCGAGCGCCAAGCGGCGACCGCGGTCGCGGCGGCCCGGCATCATGACCGGATCGTCCGGCCGGGCTATGTCGACGACGACGCGGTGCCGGCGCTCCTCCGGCAGGCCGCAGTGGTGGCGTACCCGTCGCTGGCGGAGGGCTTCGGGCTGCCGGCGCTGGAAGCGCTGGCGTGCGGTGCGCCCCTTGTCACGTCGACCGGTTCGGCGATGGAGGAGGTGACCGGCGACGCGGCATCACTGGTCGCGCCCGGCGACCGCGTCGCGCTGGCCGACGCGCTGGCCGCGACGCTCGAAGGTGGGCCCGATGTGGCGGCGCGGCGATCCGCCGGTCTGGCCATCGCGTCGCGCCACACGTGGGCGGCGTCGGCGTCGGCGCACGCCGACGTGTACTGGTCCGTTTCCGGTCGCCGCGAGGGGTAGCTTCGGGGAAATGCGAGTGCTCGTCACCGGAGCTCAGGGATTCGTGGGCGGGTGGCTGCTCGACCACCTGCGCGACATGGACGACGAGGTCGTCGCGCCCAAGGTCGACGTCACCGACTTCGACGCGATGGCGGCCGCGGTACGCGAGGCCCGGCCCGGCGCGATCTATCACCTGGCGGCGTTGACCCATGTCGGGGAGTCGTGGATGGCGCCGGCCGAGACGTTCCGCGTCAACGCCATGGGCACGCTCTCCGTGCTCGAAGCGGCGCGAGCCATCGACCGCACGCCGCGTGTCCTCATCGTCGGTTCGGCCGAGATGTACGGGGGTGTGCGCCCGGACGAGCTGCCCCTCAACGAGTCGTCGCCGCTCCGCCCGGCGACGCCGTACGCGGTCAGCAAGGTCGCGGCCGAATACCTCGGCGTGCAGGCCTGGCTCGGGTACGGCGTGCCGGTGCTGCGGGTGCGACCTTTCAACCACGTCGGCCCCGGGCAGTCCGAGCGCTTCGTGGTGTCGTCGATCGCGAAGCAGATCGTGGAAGCCGAGCGCGAGGGCGCCACCGGCCTTCGGGTCGGCAACCTCTCGGCGCGCCGCGATTACACCGACGTGCGTGACGTGGCCCGCGCCTACCGGCTCCTGGTCGAGCGGGGCACCCCGGGCGAGGTGTACCAGGTGTGCTCAGGGGTCGACCTCGCGGTGCGCGAGATCGCCGAGCGGATGCTGGCGCTCAGCAAGCGGCGCATGACGTTGCGGGTCGACCCCGCGCTCGTGCGCCCGATCGACGTGCCGGCATTGCGCGGCGACCCGTCGAAGCTCGAGTCGGTCACCGGTTGGCGACCGCGGATCGATCTCGACGCCACGCTGGCCGACACCCTCGACTGGTGGCGCGCCAACATCGACACGGTCGTCGCGTAACCGTCTCCGGACGCGACAAACGGGCGCTCGGGGGAGGGCGCCCGTTTGCCGGATCTTGGACGTGGGGGGCGACTACGCCGCGGCCTGAGCCCCGTTGGTGGTGGTCCGGGCCCGGGCGATCAGCTGATCCTGCGCCGAGTGGGCCGCGGTGCGGGCCTGCTTGACGAGCCCGCGCGCCGCCTCGGGCAGCTTCTCCTCGATCGAGTCGAGGACCGGGTCGATCCGCTGCTGGAACTGCTTCGTCAGCTTCTCGAGCTGCTCGGCGCCGACGGCGACCTGCTCCTCGACCCGCTTGCGCTGCGTCGAGAGCTGCGACTCGGCAGTCTTCAGTTGATCCTCGACCTGCTTGGTGAGCTCGCGCCGGCGGACCTGCGCCTTCTGGAACCCGATCACGCCGAGGCCGACCGCGACGTACGCGGCGTCCTTCAGGGTCTTCTGCACGTCGGCCATGGGCCATCTCCTCTGCCTGGTCGTCGCCTTCGCTAGCCACCATAGCGATATTGATAAACAGTTGCAAGCAGACTGCCCGGTCGGTCACAGTGGTCCCGGCTAGCTTGGACCGCCGAATGGACCCCCGCCCCACGGCACCGCCGGTGGTGGCGGTCGTCGTGGTTTCCGACCCAGGGGCCTGGCTCGAGGAGGCATTGTCGGCCCTCGGCGCGCAGGACTATCCCGAGCTGTCGGTGCTCGTCCTCGACGCCGCCAGCCCGACCGACCCTGCGATCGGCCGCATCCTGCCGAGCGCGCACTACCGCCGGCTGCCCGATCCGGTGCGCTGGGAGCCCGCCGCCAACGAGGTCCTTTCGATGGTCGTGGGCGCGGCCTACCTCGTGTTCGTCCACCAGGACGCGGCGCTCGACGATGACGCGGTGCGCCAGCTCGTCGAGGAGGCACTGGCGTCGAACGCCGGGATCGTCGGGCCGAAGATCGTCGAATGGGAGCGGCCGGAACGGTTGCTCGAGGTCGGGCTGGCCGTCGACAAGACCGGCGCTGCGGTGTCCCTGGTCGAGCCGGGTGAGCTCGACCAGGAGCAGCACGACGGTGTGCGTGACGTCTTCGCGGTCCCGGCGACGTGCTTCCTGGTGCGGGCCGACCTGTTCCACGCGCTGGGCGGGTTCGACACCGAGCTGGCCGAGGGCGCGGCCGTCGACCTGTGCTGGCGCGCCCAGGTCGCGGGCGCGCGCGTCCTCGTCGCGCCGGCGGCGCGAGTGCGGCACCTCGGAGCCGACGGACCGCGGCCGCCGCTTGCCGACGCGGCGCGGTCCCGGATCCGCACGGTCCTGAAGAACTACGGCTGGGCGCACCGGCTCCGCGTGCTGCCGCAGGCCGCGCTGGTCACGCTGGTCGAGGCGCTGATCGCGTTGTTCGGCCGGCGTTGGTCCGATGCCCGCGCCCTCGTCGGCGCGTGGCCGTCGGCGCTGCGCGAAGGTCGACGGCTCGGCCCGTCACGTCGTTCGCTGCGGGCGATGCGGCTCGTGCCCGACAGCGAAGTGCGCCGCTTGCAGACGCGCGGCAGCGCGCATCTCGTCGCGTACCTGCGCGGCCGGCACGCCGAGGACCGCGTCGAAGCCGTCGCCGAGTCGTTGCGGACGGAGCGGGGCCGGGTCGCGGCGCTGGCGTGGGTGACGCTCGTCGTCGTACTGCTCGTCGGCAGCCGCCACCTCATCGGCGGGCGAGTCCCGGCGGTCGGCGAGCTGGCGCCGTTCCCGTCGGCCGGCACCTTCCTGCGGCACGTCGCCGGCGGCTGGCGGACGACGGGGCTGGGCTCGGAAGCGGCGGCGCCACCTGCGTTCGCGGTCCTCGGCCTCGGCGGTCTCGTGCTCGGCGGCGCGGTGGGCCTGCTGCGCAAGCTGTTGATCCTCGCGGTCTGGCCGGTCGGCTTGTGGGGCGCGTCTCGCCTGGCCCGCCCGTTCGGCAGCGGCCGCCCCCGGCTCGTCGCGGTGATCGTCTATGCCGCGGTGCCGGTGCCCTACGACGCGCTAGCCCGCGGCCGATTGACCGGGCTCGTTGCGTACGCCGTCGCGCCGTGGCTGCTGTTGCGACTGGCGCGGGCGACGCGCATCGCGCCGTTCGACGACGGCCCGTCGACCACCATCGTCGAGCTCGCCGGGATGGCCGCGCTGGTCGCCGCGGCGGCCGCCTTCGCCCCCCTCCTCGTCCTGGTGACACTCCTCGTCGCGGTCGCGTCCATGGTCGGCTCGGTGATCGCCGGCCGCGTCGCGGCGTCGCTGCGCGGCATCGGCATCGCGGTCGCGGGTGCGGCCGGCGCGGCGTTGCTGCTCTTCCCGTGGTCGGCCGACTTCGCGCTGCCGGGCCGGCAGTGGGCCGCGCTGGCCGGCGCCCGGCCCCCGATCGCGCGCGCCTTCTCGTTCGCCGACCTGTTGCGCTTCCACACCGGGCCGGTGGGGGGCGGCCTCTTCGGGTGGGCGTTCCTCGTCGCGGCCGCGTTCCCACTCGTGCTCGGACGGGAGTGGCGGCTCGCCTGGGCGGTGCGGCTGTGGGTCGTCGCGTTGGTGTGCGTCGGCGCCGCGTGGGCCCTCGGCCGCGGCTGGATCCCCGGTGGCGTGACGTCGCCGGAGGTGATCCTCGCGCCGGCGGCCGCGGCGCTCGCCGGCGCGGTGGCCCTGGGCGTGGCCGCGTTCGACCTCGACCTCCCCGGCTACCGGTTCGGGTGGCGGCAGGTGGCGACGGTGGTGGCCGGCGGCGCGGTGATCGCCGGCACCTTGCCGCTGGTCGTCGCCGCGTCCGACGGCCGGTGGCGCGCACCGAACGGTGACCTGGCGGGAGCGACGAGCTGGATGCCCACCGAAGCGGTGGCGCACGGCTCGTTCCGCGTGCTGTGGCTGGGCGACCCGACCGTGCTGCCGCTCGGCAGCTGGCCGGTCGGCCCGCGGGGCGAGGGCCTGGCGTTCGGAACCTCGCGTGACGGCCCGCCCGACGCGACCGATCTCTGGCCGGGCGCGGCGTCGGGCGCGACCGCGCTGATCGCCGACGCGCTGGCGACGGCCCGTCGCGGCGACACCAGCAGCCTCGGCCATCTGCTCGCGCCGATGGCGATCCGCTACATCGTCGTCGTCCAGCGGGACGCGCCGGCGCAGTACCACCAGCCGCTGCGGCCGGCGCCGCCGACGGTGCTCCACGCGCTGGCCGACCAGGTCGACCTCCAGGTGCGGCCCGCCGACCCCGCCATCGTCGTCTACGAGAACCGCGCGTGGGCCGCGGTGCGGGCGCTCCTGCCCGGCGCCAGCTCGGCCCCGGCGGTCGCGCCCCACGGCGCCGACTTGCACGCGGCCCGCGCCGCGCTGCCGGGCGACGGGCCGACGTCGTTCGGCGGGACGCTGCCGGCCGGCGGGGGCGAGTTGCTGGTCGCCGAGGCATCGTCGCGCTGGCACCTCACGGTGAACGGCCATGGCGTCGCCCGCCAGCGGTCGTTCGGGTGGGCCAACGCGTTCGCGTCGCCGGTGGCCGGCGGCCGGGCGCATCTGCGTTTCCGGACGCCGCTCGCCCACGATGGCGCGCTGGCGCTCGAAGTGTTCCTCTGGATCCTCGTGCTGCGCGTCCTCCGTCGCGAGCGGCGGCGGCGGAAGGCGGAGCGGCTGCCGGCTCCGGAGGTCGGCGGGTGACCCGGCGCATCTTCGCCATCCTCGTGCTCGGCGGCATGATCGCGGCCGGCGCGGTCGCCGACGCCCGCGTCGAGCGGCCGCGCAACCCGACGGCGCCGGTGAGCGCCGGGCGGCTCGACCGTGGCGCGCAGCCGGTCGCGGCTCCGGCCTCGGCGCTGTCGTCGACGTACTACTGCGTGGGCGCGATGAACCTGCCCAACCTCGTCAACGACGCGCGCATCGTCATCCTCAACACCGCCGACACCGCGCTGAACGGCACGGTGACCTACCAGCCGAGCCAGGGCGATCCCGTCGACGTGCCGGTGCAAGTGCCGCCCCGCACCCGCGTCGTGCTGAAGCCGTCGGCGGTGCTGAAGGCGACGTACGCCTCGGCCACCGTGGCGCTGGACGGCGGCCAAGCGGCGATCGAGTGGGTGGCGCTCGGGCCCTACGGCAGCTCCACCATCCCGTGCACGACCGGCACGTCCGACACGTGGTACTTCGCCGAAGGCGCGACCACGCGCGATGCCATCGAGGCCATCGTGCTGGACAACCCGTTCCCTGCGGACGCGGTGGTGGACCTGTCGTTCACCACCGAGGACGGGCACTCTGCTCCGGAGGCAGTGACGAGCCTGGCGGTCGCGCCGCACTCGACGCGCGTCATCGTGCTCGACGACGTGGTGCGGCGGCGCGAGCAGGTGTCGACCGTGGTGCACGCGCGCGTCGGTCGGTTCGTCGCGGCCCGGCTGCAGCTGTTCGACGGCAGCGTGCCGGGTCGCAAGGGGCTGTCGATCGCGCTGGGCGCGCCCGCGACCGGCACCCGCTGGACGTTCCCGGAGGGGTACGTGGTGCCCGGCCTCAACGAGCACTTCGTGTTCTTCAACCCTGGTGACAAGGAGGCCCACGTCGAGGTCGACCTGCTGCTCGAGAAGGGCGAGGCCGAGCCGCTCGACATCACCATCCCGCCGGAAGGCCGCTTCACCGTGACCGCCAACCAGGAGGGCCGCATCCCGAAGGGCGTGCCGCACGCCGCCGTGGTGCGATCGGTGAACGGCGTGCCGGTGGTGGTCGAACGGCGGATCGATGCCAGCCCGCCCTCGGCGCGAAGCGGCCTGGCGATCACCCTCGGGTCGCAGTTGGACGCGCGCCGCTGGGCATTCCCCGCGGGCCAGGCCGACAAGAACGTCGACGAGTGGATCGTCGTGGTGAACACCGGCGACGCGCCGGCGCACGTGAACGTCACCGTGCTGGCCGACGGGCAGCCGCTGGCGGTGGACGGGCTGCAAGGCGTGGAGGTCGGCGCCGGCCAGCGGCGGGCGTTCCGCCTCGGCGATCACCTGCAGCGGGTCGCGGTGCCGCTGCTGGTCGAATCCGATCAGCCGGTCGTGGTCGAGCGCGACATGTACCCGAAGACGGGCACCGCGATGGTGATCGGCGTCGCGCTCAACTAGCGGCGTCGCGCGCCTGTTGCTCCTGCATGGCGGTGATGATCGCCTGGAAGATCTTGGCCGCGTCCTCGTCGAGATGGTCGCGCGCCTTCAGGAACACCAGGCCCCCCAGGAACACCGGCGGGCTGACGAGGAGCAGCGCGACCCGCAGGTTGCCGCCGAAGGCGCCGGCGAGCCCGAACACCACGATCGACGCCGCCGCCTGGCCGAGCACCACCGAGACCAGGTTGAACGCGCCGAAGCCGGCGCCGCGCAGGTTCGCGGGGATGGCGTCGGAGAGCCCGGCCCGCAACGCCGGCACCGCCAGCGTGATGATGAAGGCGCCGAGCACCTCGAGGACGAACGCCGCCCAGAGCGGCACGAAGAGATACGACGCCACGAAGACGAGCTGGCCGGCCATGATGCAGTACGCGGGGATGGCCATGCGGGCGCCGCGGATGCGGGTGGCCCAGCGGTCGGCAACCCGCCCGCCGAGCAGCACGCCGGGGATGCCGCCGATGATGATGAGCGCGCCGACGTACAGCTCGGCCTCGCCCTTCGCGACGTGCAGGTTGCGCTCGTAGAACTGGGGGAGCGCGGCCGCGACCGCGGTGACGGTGAACAGCAGCGACGACACGCCGACCAGCGCGTACCGCATCGTGGTGATGTCCCAGATCGTCCGCAGGTCGGCGCGGAGGCCGGCCACCATGTCGCGGAGGAACTGGCGCGGCCCGTCGTCGAGAACGCCCTTGGTGACCTCGACCTCGTCACCGCCGTCGGCGTCGAGGCCGAGGTGCAGCCGGTCGGCGGCGCCGCGGCGCGGCTCGCGCAGCCGGTACACCGCGACCGCGATGAGCGCGCCCGGCGTACCGACGATCAGGAACGCGGCGCGCCAGCCCAGGTGGGCGCCGACGAAGCCACCGAGCCCGAGCCCCAGGCCGAAGCCGACGAAGACCAGCGCCTGCTGGATCGAGAACGCCAGCCCGCGCTGCTCGGCCGGGTAGTAGTCGGCGAGCAGGCTCGCGCACGCCGGCTCGGTGACGGCCTGGCCGAAGCCGAGGGCCGACCGCACCCCCAGCAGCACCGGGAAGTTGGGCGACGCCGCGGTCAGCGCGGTGATCCCGGACCAGGCGACGATCGTGTGGCCGACGGTGCGGGTGCGGTTCCACCGGTCGGCCAGGTAGCCCGCGGGCACGCTGATGACGCCGTTCACCGCGATGAAGCACGACAGGAGGATGCCGATCTGGAGGTCAGAGAGGCCGAAGTCGGCCTTCAGCGGCGTGACCACGCCACGCACGATGTTCTGGTCGACCTGGTCGATCATGATCACCAGGCCGAGCACCCACATGGGCCACTTCGAGAGCACGGCCGGCGTGCGGGTGACCGCCACCGTGGGCTCCTCGACCGCGTCGGCCGACGACGGGGTGGCCCCGAGGGTCGCCGGCTCGATCGTGTCCTCGTGCATCGGATTGAGATTCTCAGTCAGCGCCCTGGTTCCTGCATAGTGGCGTCGTGGAGCGCGTGGTGCTTGCCGTCGCCGGCGTCGTCGTGGCCGCGCTGGTGGCGTGGGTCCTGCAGCGCCGGCGGCCGGCGCCCCCGACGCAGGGCCGCTGGCCGGTGCCGACGCAACTCGACCGGGCCGACTTCGACCGGCCCGACGCGCCCTGGTTCGTCGCGGTGTTCTCGTCGGCGTCGTGCGAGTCGTGCGAGAAGGCCGTGAGTCAGGCCAAGGTGCTGGAGTCGGCCGAGGTCGCCGTCCAGGAGGTCGAGGCCGGCGCCCGCCGTGACCTGCACGACCGCTACTTCATCGAGGCGGTGCCCGTCACCGTCGTGGCCGACGCCGACGGCGTCGTGCGGGCCTCCTTCGTCGGCCCGCCCTCGGCCGCCGACCTCTGGGCCGCCGTCGCCGAATGCCGCGACGCCCCCTCCTAGCGCGCCAGCGCCGTCAGGCGCGGTCGGGGGTCTCCAGGAACTGGGTGGCGTCCGGGAGGGCGGCGTCGGGGTCGCCGTGCACCGGCTTGCCGAAGGCCTCGTCGACCAGGCGGCGGACCATGGCGCCGTCGATGGTCTCGGCGTCGCGCAGCGCCTTGGCGACCGCGTCGAGGCCGGTGCGGTGCTGCTGGAGCTTCTCCATGGCGCGGTCCTCCTGCGCCCGCAGGATCCGCTCCACCTCTTCGTCGACGACCCGCGCGGTGTCGTCGCTGTAGTCGCGGGTGTGCATCAGGTCCTCGCCGAGGAACACCGCGCCCTGCTGGCCCCACGCCATCGGCCCGACCCGCTCACTCATGCCCCACTCGCGCACCATGCGCCGCGCCATCTCGGTCGACCGCTGGAGATCGTCGGCCGCGCCGGTGGACAGCTCGCCGAACACCACCCGCTCGGCGCAGCGGCCGCCCATCATCACGCAGAGCATGTCCTCGATGTACTCCTCCGAGTACATGTGGCGTTCCTCCGCCGGCAGCTGCTGCGTCGCGCCGAGGGCCATGCCGGTGGGGAGGATCGTCACCTTGTGCACCGGGTCGGCGTGCGGGAGCACGTAGGCCAGCACCGCGTGACCGCCCTCGTGGTACGCGGTGTGCTCCTTCTCGGCCTCGGACAGCACCGTCGACTCCCGCCGCTGACCCATGAGGATGCGGTCGCGGGCGGCCTCGAAGTCCTCCATGTGGATCTCGTGCGCGCCCCGCCGCACCGCGAACAGCGCCGCCTCGTTGACCAGGTTGGCCAGGTCGGCGCCACTCATTCCCGGCGTGCCGCGGGCGACGACGGCCAGGTCGACGTCCTCGGCGATCTTCTTGTCGCGGCAGTGCACCTTCAGGATGGGGAGCCGCTCCTCCAGGTCCGGGAGGGGGACGACGACCTGCCGGTCGAATCGACCGGGTCGCAGCAGCGCCGGGTCGAGGATGTCGGGCCGGTTGGTCGCGGCCATCATCACGATGCCCTCGGTCGTCTCGAAGCCGTCCATCTCCGCGAGCATCTGGTTCAGCGTCTGCTCGCGCTCGTCGTGCCCGCCGCCGAGGCCGGCGCCGCGCTTGCGGCCGATGGAGTCGATCTCGTCCACGAAGATGATGCACGGCGCCTGCTTGCGCGCCGTCTGGAACAGGTCGCGCACCCGGGCGGCGCCGACACCGACGAACATCTCCATGAAGTCCGAGCCGGTGATCGACATGAACGGCACGCCGGCCTCACCGGCGACCGCGCGCGCGATGAGTGTCTTGCCGGTGCCCGGCGGACCGACGAGCAGCACGCCCTTCGGGATGCGGGCGCCGATCTCGCGGAACTTGTTGGGCTGCTTGAGGAAGTCGACGACCTCGTTGATCTCGCGCTTCACGCCGGTGTACCCGGCGACGTCGGCGAAGGTCGTCTTCGGCTTCTCGGTGGTGTACACCTTGGCCCGCGACCGGCCGATCGACATCAGCCCGGCCATCTGACCCTGCGCCCGGCGGCTCATCCAGAACCAGAAGCCCACGAGCAGCAGGATGGGGAGCCCGAGGGTGAGGATCGGGCCCCACGCCGAGCCGCTCTGGCTGTGGTGGGTCTCGACGATGTTCTTCGACCGGAGGAGCTTGATGTCGTCGTCGGGCAGCTTCGACGGCCCGGTGGTGACGTAGGTCTTCTCCTTGCCGGTGGCGTCCTTGGCCTTCACGGTGATGCGGCTCGACGTCGAGCCCTCTCCGATGTCGACCTTGGTGACCTGGCCGGCCTTCACCTTGTCGAGGAAATCCGAGTACGTGATCGTCTGCGTCTTGCCGGAGCCCGACAGCAGGAGCTCGAGCAGGAAGCCGACGACGAGCACGCCGAAGAGGGCGAGCGCGATCGGGCTGCGCCACCCCTGGTCGCCCGGGCCGGCAGGGCCGCCGGGGCGGGATTCGTTGCGCTGCGGCCCGCCCGGCGCCCGCGGCGGGGGCGGCTGGCGGCTCATGCCGTGCATGGTAGATGCCGGCCCGAGGCATACATCCCTCGGCCAGAGCGGCCCGGTAGCTTGGGCGCACCATGGACTCCCACCGCTCGTGCGACAAGCCCGCGTGCGGCGCGCCGGCGGCCGCCACGCTGAGCTACCACTACACCAGCCGCACCGCCTGGATCGACGACCTCGTCGACGACAAGGAGCCCTCGAGCCACGACTTGTGCGCCCCGCACGCCGACGGATTGCGCGTGCCCATCGGATGGGCGCGCGAGGACCGGCGGCCGCGCGTGGTCCGCTCGTTGTTCCAGTCGCCCATCGCCAGCTGACCGACCACCCACCGCCGACCGAGTCATCGTCCCGGCCGGGGCAACCGCGCTGGGGCCTCGGCGACGTCGGCCTGGCCGTCGTCGTCTCGCTCGTCGCGTCGTCGATCGCCTTCGGCATCTGGACGGCGTTCAACCCCGGCGACACCCATTCGATCGGCTACTTGGCGACGGGCCTGGTCGGCCTCTGGGCGGGCTTCGTCGGCGTCCCGATCTGGGCGGCGCGCCGCAAGGGCAGCGGCCGCGTGGCCGAGGACTTCGGCCTGCGCATCCGCCCGGTCGACGCCGTCATCGGGGCCGCCGGCGCGCTCGCGGCGACCCTCGCCGAGTCCGTCGTGGTGGCGATCATCCGGGGGATCACCGGCCCGGTGAAGGTCAGCCAGGACGTCGGCAACACGATCAAGCAGGCCCACGGCGCCGAGCTCGCGGCGGCGTTCGTCCTCACCGTCCTGGCGGTGCCGATCGTCGAGGAGCTGTTCTTCCGCGGGCTGGTGCTGCGGGCCCTCGAGCGCCGGTTTCCGGCGGCCGCCGCGATCGTCGTCTCGGCGGTGGTCTTCGGGTTCGCCCACTACCAGGGCGACGTGCCGGCCAAGTCGGCGTGGACGGTGGTCGCCGGCCTGTTCGTGGTCGGGATCGTGCTGGGCGTCCTGGCCCATCGGATCGGGCGGCTCGGGCCCGGGATCGTCGCCCACGCCCTCTTCAACCTGCTGGCCTTCATCTCGCTGGTGCATTCGCGGTAACCCTCACAAGGCGGCGGCGGCGGCCGATTGCAGGTCCATGACGTGCCCGCGTTGCCGGAAGTCTCGGATGGTCGAGATCGGTCTGACCGTGAACGAGCGCCAGGTGATGATGCACTCGTGCTCACGCTGCGACACCCGTTGGTGGGACAGCGACGGCGAGCTGCTGCCGCTGGCCAACCTGCTCGAGCTGGTCGGGCCCGCCCCGCGCGGCTGACCACCGCCGTGGATGCCACGATGGTGGCGCCATGGCCGTCGTCACCGAGGACACGCCGTCGCCGGCGGCCCCGCCGCCCGATGACACGCCGGAGATCCTGCCTCGGCTGAGGCATTGGGTCAGCGACAACGCGCCGCCGCTCGGCACCATCATCAGCGGCGCGGTCCTCGCGATCGCGGTCCTCTTCGTCTTCGTCCAGCTGCAGCCGCGGCTGCTGTTCGCCAACACCACGCCGGCCGGCGGCGACATGGGCGCCCACGTGTGGGGCCCGGCCTACCTGCGCGATCACCTGCTCCACCACTTCCGTCTCACCGGCTGGGCACCCGACTGGTACGCCGGTTTCCCGGCACTGCACTTCTACTTCCCGCTGCCGAGCCTGCTGATCGTCGTGCTCAACGCGGTGCTGCCCTACAACATCGCGTTCAAGCTGGTCACCGTCCTCGGGATCCTCACCCTGCCGGTCGCGGCGTGGTTCTTCGCCCGGTCGGCCGGCCTCCGCTACCCGGGGCCCATCGTCGTCGGCCTGTCGACGCTGCTCTTCCTGTTCGACCGGAGCTTCACGATCTACGGCGGCAACATCCCGTCGACGCTCGCGGGTGAGTTCTCGTTCTCGATCAGCCTCTCGCTCGCGCTGGTCTTCCTGGGACTGATCGCGCGTGGCCTCGACGACGGTCGCCGCACCGGCCTGGCCGCCGCGGTGCTCGCGGCCACCGGCCTCTGCCACCTGCTGCCGACGGTGTTCGCGGTCGTCGCCGCCATCGTCCTCCTGGCGCTGCGCCCGGGCGTGCGCCAAGCCAAGTTCGTCGGCGCCGCGCTGACCGCCGGCGCGCTGATCGCGGCGTTCTGGAGCTTCCCGTTCCTGATGCGGCTGCCCTACGCCAACGACATGGGCTGGGAGAAGATCGCCAAGATCGACGAGCAGGTGAAGGGCCTGTTCCCCCACAGCATCTATTGGATCGCGGCGCTGGCCGCGGTGGGCGCCGCCATCTCCTACACCCGGTGGGTGCAGGCGGTGGCGCTCGACGGCACCGGCGGCGAGACGGCCCGGGAACACCGCGCCGGGATGATGCTCACCATCGTCGGGTTGTTCTCGGGCGCGCTGTTCGTGTTCGCGCCGCCGCACCGGCTGTGGAACGCACGGGTGTTGCCCTTCTGGTACCTGTGCTTGTACTTCCTCGCCGCGATCGCGGTCGCCGAGGTCGCCCGCGGGCTCGCGGTGCTGGTGTCGGCCGACCCCCATCGACCCAACGTCTGGTGGCGGCACGGCACCGCCATCGTGACGCTGGTGGCGGTGCTCGTGATCGTCGGGCGCCCGTTGCACGCGCTCCACCTCGTCGCGCAGCCGAAGGACTCCAGCTTCATCCCCGGCTGGGTGAAGTGGAACTACAGCGGCTACGAGCGCAAGCCGGCGTACCCGCAGTACCGCGACGTCATCGCCACCATGCAACGCGTCGGCGAGCGCCAGGGCTGCGGCCGCGCCATGTGGGAGTACGAGAGCGAGCTCGACCGGTACGGCACGCCGTTGGCCATGATGCTGCTGCCGTACTGGACCGACGGCTGCATCGCCTCGATGGAGGGCCTGTACTTCGAATCATCGGCCACCACGCCGTACCACTTCCTCGACGCCGCGTACCTGTCGGCCAAGCCGTCCAACCCGCAGCGCGGCCTGCCGTACCCGTCGTTGAACATCGCCGACGGCGTGCGCCGGCTGCAGCTCCTGGGCGTTCGCTACTACATGGCGTTCTCGCGGGCCGCGGTCACCCAGGCGGACGTCGACCGCGACCTCACCCTCATCGACCAGAGCAACGCGTTCGACGTGACGCACACTGTTGACGGCAAGTCGGTCACCGAGCCGTTCCGGTGGCGGATCTACCAGGTCGCAGGCTCCGACATCGTGGCCGGGCTCGACGTGCTCCCGTCGGTGCTGCGGCACGCGCCCAAGGGCGGGAAGGCGTGGCAGGACCTCGCCGTCGCGCACTACGTCGACAACGCCCACTTCGATCAGCCGATCGTGGCCTCGGGCCCGGCGGAATGGCCGCGCGTCGACTCCATGTCGGCGGCGCCGACCGTCCCCGTCGCGTCACCGGCGACCGTCAGCAACATCCGCACGACGGACGACCGCATCTCCTTCGACGTCGACAATCCGGGCTCGCCGGTGATCGTGAAGGCGTCCTACTTCCCGAACTGGCACGCGTCGGGCGCCAAGGGCCCGTACCGGCTGGCGCCCAACCTCATGGTCGTGGTGCCGACGTCGACCCACGTGTCGCTGCACTACGGCTGGACGCCGGTCGACGCCGCCGGCTGGATGGCGACGTTGATCGGCGTCGCCGGCGCGCTGTGGCTCACGCGGCGCGAGCCGTTCCGCGCCGACCGGTTCGAGCTCGGCGCCGGCGAGCAGCTCGACCTGTTCGCCGGCGCGTCAGTCGCGCCAGAGCACGACGCGCAGCCGGCCGAGCCCGACCAGCGTGCGAACGACCCGCCGGACGATCGGTGATCGCGAGGGCCGCGTCTCCTCGACCCTGACCGGGATCTCGGTGGTGCCGAGCCCGGCCCGCTCGGCGCGGAGGATCAGCTCGGTGTCGAACAGGTCGGTGCCGAAGCGGCACGCCTCGGCCAGCGCAACCAGCGGCGCCCGGCGCATCGCCTTCATCCCGTGGGTGTCCGAGACCTGCAGCCCGAAGCCGACCTTCAGCATCGTCGAGAAGATGTACGTCACGACCTTGCGCGGCCAGGCGCGGGTGTCCTCGGCGCCCGCGCCCCGCTTGGTGCCGACGACGATGACCGGCTCGTCCGGCTGGGCCAGGCGGGCCACGGCCTGGTCGAGGAAATCGAGGTCGTAGTAGTCGACGTCGAAATTGACGACGATGTCGCCGCGGGCGGCGAGGAAGCCGGTGCGCAGCGCCTGGCCGTAGTCGGGCGCCGGCCAGCGCCGCGCCGTCACCTCGGGATGCTCGGCGGCGAGCCGCTCGGCGACGGCCGCGGTGCCGTCGGCCGAGCCGTTCTCCACCACGATCACCTCGAACGCCTCCCGGCGCGCTCGGAGCCCACCCACCACGTCGCGCACCGCGGTCTCGAGGAAGCGCTCCTCGTTGTGCGCCGGCAGGACGACGGTGATCACCGGCCGCCACGGTATAGGCCGATCGAACTCCCAACTACGCTGCGCTCCGTATGGCGGGCTCCGTCTTCAAGGCGTACGACATTCGCGGCGTCTACCCCGACGACATCGATGCCGATCTGTGCCGGCGCATCGGCGCGGCGTTCGCGGCATTTGCCGGCGCGCCCCGGCTGCTCGTCGCCCGTGACATGCGGCCGTCGGGTGTCGAGCTGGTCGCGGCGTTCGCCGAAGGGGCCACCGGCCAAGGCGTCGACGTGGTCGACCTCGGGCTGGCGTCCACCGACCTCATGTACTTCGCCGCCGGGCGGCTCGACGCGCCCGGCGCGATGTTCACCGCGTCGCACAATCCTGCGCAGTACAACGGCATCAAGCTGTGCCTGAGCGGTGCCCGGCCGATCGGGCAGGGCACCGGGCTCGAGGTGATCGAGTCGATGGTGGTTGCCGGCGGGCCGCCGGCGACCGAGCGCCCCGGCACGATCACGCAGCAGGACCTGCTCGCCGACTTCGCGGCCCACGTCCACTCCTTCGTCGACCGGTCGGTGCTCCGGCCGTTGAAGGTCGTGGCCGACGCCGCCAATGGGATGGGTGGGCTGGTCGCGCCGGTCGTCTTCCGCGACCTCCCGTTCGACGTCGAGATCCTCTATGGCGACCTCGACGGCACGTTCCCGAACCACCCCGCCGACCCGATCCAGCCGGAGAACCTGCGCGACCTCGAAGCGCGCGTGCTGGCGACCGGCGCCGACGTGGGCCTGGCATTCGACGGCGACGCCGACCGCGTGTTCCTCGTGGACGAGCGGTCGCAGCCGGTCTCGGGCTCGACGACCACCGCGATGGTCGCGAAGGCGATGCTCGCCAAGCATCCGGGTGCGACCATCCTCTACAACCTCATCTGCTCGCGCGCCGTGCCTGAGGTCATCCGCGAGAACGGCGGCACCCCGGTGCGCACCCGCGTCGGCCATTCGTTCATCAAGGCGGTGATGGCAGACACCGGTGCGGTGTTCGGCGGCGAGCACTCCGGCCACTACTACTTCCGCGACAACTACCGCGCCGACTCCGGTCTCATCGCCGCGCTGGTCGTGCTCGAGATGCTCAGCCAGGCCGGTCAACCCCTCTCGGAGCTGCGCCGGCCGTTCGAGCGCTATGCCCAGTCCGGTGAGATCAACATCGAGGTCGACGACCCGCGTGCCGTCATCGACCAGGTCGCGCGAGCCTTCCCCGAAGCGACGACCGACGACCTGGACGGCATGACCTTCGACCTGGGTGACTGGTGGTTCAACCTGCGCCCCTCCAACACCGAGCCGCTCCTGCGACTCAACCTCGAAGCCGCGACCAAGACCGACTGCGACCAGCACGTGGCCGAGGTCCTGAAGCTGATCAAGGAATCAAGGCACATACGGGCTCTCCCGTCCGCCTAGCGAATGGACCGGTGGCGGGTCGGGTGGGGGTCGTATCGTTTGGGTCGTGCCGCAGCTGCCATCGGGGACGGTGACGTTTCTATTCACCGATATCGAGGGCTCGACACGTCGGTGGGAGGAGCAGCCCGACGCGATGCAGGTCGCGTTGGCGCGCCACGACGAGATCCTCGATGACGCGATTTCGAACTGCGGCGGTGTGGTGTTCTCCCGGATGGGCGACGGCATGGCTGGCGCTTTCGCCTCACCCGGGGCGGCGCTCGCTGCCGCGGTGGACGCGCAGCTGGCGCTCGCCGCGCACAGCTGGGGAGCGACGGGTCAGCTGCGGGTGCGCATGGGCATCCACACGGGCGACGGGGTGCTCGTCGACGGCCAATATTTGAATCAGCCGCTCAATCGGTGCGCGCGGCTGATGGCTGTCGGGCACGGCGGTCAGGTCCTTGTGTCGTCCGTGGCCGCCGAGCTGGTTGGTGACCACTTGCCTGAGGGCTGTGAGCTGGTTGATCTCGGCGAGCGCCACCTTCGGGATCTGGCGCGCCCGATGCGCGTGTTCCAGCTCGTTGTGCCGGGTCTGGGGTGTGAGTTTCCCCCGCTGCGGTCGCTGGACGCGATCCCCACCAATCTGCCCGCGGAACTGACCAGCTTCGTCGGCCGTGCAGCGGACCTCGTCGAGGTGGCGAACGCGGTGCGCAAATGTCGGTTCGTGACGATCACCGGCGTTGGGGGAGTCGGCAAGACGCGGCTCGCGCTGCAGATCGCGGCGGACCTCGCAGTGGAGTATCCAGACGGCGCTTGGCTGTGCGAGCTGGCGAGCGCGCAGGATGGGGATGCACTACTGGAGGTGGTAGCGGTAGCGCTCGGCGTCGCGCCGCGTGCGGGTCTGACGCGTGCCGAGAGCATCATCGAGCAACTTCGGAGGAAGAGTCTCGTCGTGATCATCGACAACTGCGAGCATCTGCTCGACGAGAGCGCCGACCTGATCGACAGACTGCTCGGCCAGTGCGCCGGCGTGCGCGTGCTGGCGACCAGCCGCGAGGGGCTCGGGATTCGCGGCGAGCAGCTTTGGCCGCTTCGCTCCTTCGTAGTGCCGAACGATGAGGTACCGCTCGAGGTGTTGCGCCAATGCGATGCCGTGACGCTGTTCACTGACCGCGCGGTCGCCGCTGACCCCAGGTTCCTGGTCGACGAACGCAACGGGCGTGCCGTCGCGGAGATCTGTCGTCGGCTCGACGGGATACCGCTGGCGATCGAACTCGCTGCCGCACACGTCGCCGCGATGTCGCCGCGCGACATCGCCGAACTGCTTGACGAGCGGTTCCGGCTGCTGACCGGCGGACGCCGCCGTGCCGTCGAGCGTCACCAGACGCTTCGCTCGGCCGTCGAATGGTCCTACTCGCTGCTGAGCGAATCGGAGCGCGACGTGTTCGACCGCCTCGGCCTATTCGTCGGCAGCTTCGACGCGGCTGCCGTGCAGGCGGTTGTCGCCGGCGCCGCAGTCGATCGCTTCGCGGTCCTCGACGCGCTCGAGGAGCTTGTGGCCAAATCCATGCTGAGCGCCGATCGGGCCGACGACGGCACGACGCGATACCAGCTGCTCGAGACGCTGCGACACTTCGCGCTCGACAAGCTAGAGGCCTATGCCGACATTGACGAACTTCGCCGGCTTCACGCCCGGCACTATGCGCAGCTCGCCGCGACACTTGGACCACAGCTCCGGAGCGATCAGGAGGTATCGGCGCGCTGCCGGACGCTTCTTGAGCTCGACAACGTGCGCAGCGCCATCGGATGGGCACTCGAGCGCGACGACCCGTCCGATCAGTTGCTCGCCGTCCAGACGATTGCCTACTTCGGCACCGTCGTGTCGACAATGCGCTCCACTGCATTTGGTGACTGGGCCGAGCGCGCCGCTCCGGTCGCCCTGAGCGCGCCTGCCGGCCTTCGCTTCTCGGCTCTGGGTGCTGCGGCATTCGCCGCGACGACGCGCGGTGACACCGACGCGGCGCGGGCGCTCACCGACGCGGCGTTCTCGCATGGTGTTCCTGACGACGCGCCCGAGTACTCCATGGCTTTCATCGGGCGATGCGTCGCACAGAGCGGCGACGACATGATGGAAGCAAGCCACGGGCTCGCCGACAACATCGCGCGTGTCGCCGAGCTCGGAGACGGCTACGGCGCGGTCGCCATGCGATCTGTGCTCGGCATCTTCGCCTGGCTCGGGGGCGACCAAGACCGTGGGCGCCACGAGGCGGCGACCGCTGTCGCGGAAGCTCGCCAGCTCGGCAACCCGACGACGCTCAGCGTTGCGCTCTACGGCGACGCGATCGTGCGTTGGCAAGATGACCCACGTGGCGCGCTCCTCGCCATCGAGGAATGCCTCAGCGTGATCGCGTCGGGCGCCAGCGACGTCATTCATGCGGACGTACTCGAGCTGCGCGCCCGGATCGAGAGCAGTCTCGGCGACCTGCGCCAAGCGCTGGAGACGATGCGCGCCGGGCTGGCCGAGTCGATCGCTGTCAGCAACCGACCGTCGGTCCTGAGCTCGCAGTGGTATCTCGCGGAGATCCTCGGACTCGCCAAGCAGCAACTCGAAGTCGCTGCGACGTTGAGCGGATTCACCGAGCGGGGACCACTCGCGTCGAGCTTTCCGGCCGTCGCAGGCGCCGAGGCGGCCCTCCACGACCGCGCAATCACCGCGCTCAGAAACGCACTCGGCGAAGAGAAGTACGAAGCGGCCGCGAACCATGGCGCGCGCATGACGTATGACGACGCGGTCGCGTACACCGTGGCGGAACTGGACCAAATCCTCGGAGACGGGTAGTCGGCAGGACGCGCGCGGCTCGAAGCCCAAGTCCTGGTCGCCGATTGGCCGCGCCGGTTCGACGCATGTCGGACGCGCCGCACTTCGGCGGCACTTCCCGGACGCCATGCCAGTGGGACAATGACGGTAATGGGTTCCTCGGGGATCAGGCGACGGAAGCCAAGACGACGATTGCCCAGGGTTCCCAATGAGGTCGGTGCGCGGTGGAGATGGCAGCACAACCCGTTCTCTCCGGCAGGTGAGATCGAGGGCTTCGAGAAGATGGCGCGTTCGATAAACGAACGCGGTCACCGCCGTCGCCCGCCACTGCCATGGGCATATATCGCGCTGGCAGTCTTCATCTTCTCGGTCGCCATGTTCGGCCTCGTGACCGTCGCAACGGCCATCCTCTAACCGGATCGCGTCGCACTAGTTCGGCACGTTACGGATGGTCACCGCCAACGATTGAAGCGGGCGGACCTACCGAGGATGATCACTTCGCACCGACGACATCGCGTGGCTGACTGGTAGAACTTCCCAGCGAGGATCGGGATGGCGAAGCGGTTCCACTTGCTCGTTTCATCCGCCCACCGGCCGGTGCCGCCGACCAACCAACCTGGTTGAAGTGGCCCAGCACAGACCGGACATTCGACGAGCGAACGCGGATCGACTGCGGCGTCCTCGCTCACGACGGCATGTTGCGAGTGGCGGCCGAGATCGGCATTTATGCCGCTGTCGCCGGTGAGGTCCAACACTGGTCCGCGAGAGTCGGCGTTGAGTACGACGTCGAGGATCGCGCGGGCAGCGCTGGTCGCCGACAAGATGCCCCCGACGTCGCGTCGTGCTCGGGATTGCACGACGCCTGGAAAGGCACTCTCGTCCTGGGCCAGCAGCGTGTGCTGCATGTCGGTATCGATCGAGGGTGGGATGACCACGAGCGCACGGAGGGCCGTTGCGTGCTCCTCGGCAGCGATGCTTTTCGTCAGGGCAATGACCCCGGCCTTCGTGGCGCTGTAGGCGGCGAGACCGGGCGCGCCGTCGACGCCCGCACGGGACGCGATGTTGACGAGGGTTCCGCCGGTTGATCGGCGCGCAAGGAATGCTCGACTGCCGTTGACTGTCCCGAGCACGTTCACCTCGAAGCACCGACTCCAGGCGTCAGAGTCTGTCGATCCGAGGAGCCCGACAGGCCCGAGGATGCCAGCGTTGTTAATCCAGAGATCGATGCGTCCGAATTGGCTGAATGCTTCAGTTGCGAACTGTTCGACAGCGGCCTCGTTTGCGACATCGACGGCACGACAGAGCGCACCGGGAAAGTCGGGGGCCGTGGTTGCGCACACGGCCAGCGCGTATCCGCGACCTGCCAACTCGTGAGCAAGTGCTGAACCAAGTCCTCGCCTGGCCCCCGTCACGACTGCCAAAGGTTGTCGCATCAGCTGTTGCATACTCGCTGATCACGAACCAACACGGACACTTGCACCCGTTCAGGATGCCGGACGCGGTGCGCACTACTTCGGCACAACCACGATGGTCCGCGACGGTGCTTGGGACGACCGGACGTGGCCACAGGGCTGGCTAATTCCATCGCCTACTCTCGGTCGTAGTGGCATACCGCTTCGAGCATGAAGCCGAACGGATCGAGCCAGAACGTGGCGAAGTAGGGCGGCGGATACTGAGGGAAATCCTGCGGCGGGTGTAGTACCTCACTGCCAACTTCCAACACCGCTGAGTGGACCTCTCGCACAGCCGAGCGGTTCTTCACCGAGAAAGCAAGATGCTGGAGGCCGCCGCGATTACGTGAGTAGTCGCCAAGCTCCGTGGCCGGATAGAAGAACAGGTACGTACCGGGTTTGCCACCCGCCGGTCGGAATGCGAATTCATCCTCGGCCGTGAAGAACTCCTCGAATCCGAGGAGCGGGATGAAATGGTCGTAGTACGCCTTGGCGGCCCCGAGGTCGGGAACGTTCAATCCGACGTGACCGAGCATTCGCCCATGGTCTCATCGCCGGGAGTTTCTGTACTGCACGGTCGTCGCCCTATTGGCGCAGTCGGTGACGCGCGCACGCAGAGCGGCACCTATCGGATGGTCGCGAGGACCTCCGCGGTTAGTCCCCGCTGTCCCGGACCGAACGCTGCCACGACGGTTGACATCCGTTCGCGGGCAGACCTGACCTGCTGCGTTACCTGGGAAAGGCGCTCGGCCGGGAACTTGTCCCCGTATGAGAGATCGATGCACTCAAAGACCTGGTTCGTCGAAGTGATCGCGAAATCGACGCCCCACATCACGGCCGACGCGACGGCGGAGTAGCTCGCAACCGTCCACGGACGGTCGAAGTCGTCAGGGCCATACTGACCGTCGTTGTGGTTCAGCGGACTCGTCAGGAACTCAGCGATGGCGCGTGATAGCTGGTAATGCTGTCCAGCGTCTCCTGCGAGAAACGCCCACACGTTGTCGAGGTGGCCCTTCCAGTTCGCACTGGTCTCATTCCACAACTCAGGAAGATGATCGCTCAGGCGGTACGCCTCTTCCGCTGATGCGGCCGCGACCGCGGTTGTGGCCCTCGTCCGCCAAGCGCCCTCTCTTACGCCGTAGAGCTCTCCGCGGACCCATTCGCTGAGACCTCGAACGTCGTCAACCCCGCGGCGAAGTGCCGACCGGCGATCGCGACGAATCACGCTCCCACTCTGCCATCAGAGTGTCGTGCCACTCATTCGGTAATGCCGGAATGACTCGCTCGGTAGCGGCATCACATCCTGGATGGGTTCTACGCGTGCCACCAGGGCAGGACCGGCTTCCGAAGCAGGGAACGCACGTTGAGTCTCCGGCGCACCTCGGCAGGCACGTCCTCCACGACCAAGGCGACACCAATCCATTGGCCTTTGGCAAGCTCAACCAGATCGCGTACGGCTGTGGCCTGAGCGCCGGTTGCCATCCAATCGTCTACCACGAGGACACGATCACTCGGCTGGATGCGACTGCGCCTCAAGGTCAAGACGAGGTCACGCTGGTCGTAGTCGGGCGGCGTTCTTGAGCGGAGCAGCGACTCATGGGGTTCAAGAGCGCGGCGCTTGTCCTTCCGAATGTCGACGAAGCCCACGCCAAGGTGAAGTGCGACCGCCGCGCCCAGGATGAACCCCGTCGCCTCGACTGCGGCCACAACGGTCGGTCGGTCCCCGCCGTGAAGGGCGGCGAGGGCAGCCGCCGTGTCGCCAAGCAGAGTGGGGTCACGCCACCAGCCCGACGGGTCGGCGTACTCGCCGTCTTTGCCAACGTCCCACGAGAACGCCTCGCAGAGTCGATGCTTGAGATCGTCCGCCACCTGCAAAGTCTGGTCCATGGCCGGTCGGGTACGGCACATAGCGGGCGGGCACTGGGCTGGCTAGGACCAGTCCGCGCCACGACCTAGGAACAGCGTCGAGTCATCGACGACGCACAATCGATTGCCGTCGAGATCCAGGCAGTAGAAGGATCGCTCGCCCCAAGGGCGCACCTCGATCAGTGAGGTGATCCGCGCTTGTGCCAATAGGGCGCGGTTGTAGACGCCGTCGAGGTCGTCGACGGCGAAGTACAAGTTGTCCGGCGTTGGTGCGAACTCGCCGCGGCCTTCCACGGACCCGTCGATCAAGGCGACAATCACTTCGTCGCAATGAAAGTAGAGGCGCGTCGGAACGGTGTCGTCGGCCTCGATGGCGAGTACCGCCTCGTAGAACAACCGCGCCCTGCCGATGTCCATCGCGGGCACGGCAATCCGAAACACGCGCACGGCGGGACGCCATTCGGCCATGGACGCGGCCGTCCGAGTTCGGCAGCATATCCAGGTCGGCCCTGTCACCCTCGACGTTGCGCGATGAGCGTTGCCAGGTCGGGCGCGAGTCGCACCTCGGTCGCAAGAAGATCAGGGTGCTCAAGCCACCGGAGACGGGCCAGGTCCGGTTCACATTCCCACTGCGGCGGCCAGGAGCTCATGGGCGTGAGGTCGTCAACGATGGCCGTCCCGCCGTTTGCGAGCCACGTGCGTGGTTCGACCATCTCGCCATCAGCCTTGCCATGACCACCACCGTCCAACACCAGGAGGTCGAACGGTCCATGGGTGCGGAGACCACGCCAATCGCCCGCTACGACGGTCACGTTCGGATAGCTCGCGAATAGCGCAGCGGCTGCGTCGGCGCGTTGCTGGTCGTGCTCGACGCTGATGAGCCGGGTGTCGACATCGACCGCGTCAACCATCCAGGCCAGGCCGACCCCACAGCCGGTCCCAGTTTCGCCAATCACCCCGCTCGCTCGACCTCTCGCGAGGAGGCTCAGCAGCCGACCCTGCTCCGGGCGGCACGAGTACTCGAAGTCAAGCCGCTGCGCGAGGTCGATGGCGCGCCTCACAAGAGGCGGCAGGTCACGTTCCCCGACGTACGCGGCAGTTCCTGCGACCGACATCGTTGAAAGGCTCGCGCGGCCGACCTGGTATGGCACTTAGCGGGCGGGTGGGCGTCACCGCGTCGAGTCGGTTGCGAGAAGCCAGACAACGAGGATCACAGCGCCGACGAACAGGCCGACCAATGTCCAACCGGCTTGGTCCGTGCTGAGCGAAAGAACGACCCCGGCGATGAGCGGCAGCATGAGACGGCTCACGATGTTGAACGCAACCTCGCGGCGCGTTGCCCGGACTGTCACCGGACCCTTCATGCGTGCCTCAACCGATCGCCGAGAGCGCCCCTCCTCGGTAGCGCACCGCGGCACATCTCGAGCGGATCAGCTCGACGGTCTCGGCTTTGAACTCCGGCGAGGAGAGGCGCTGGGACCGTTGTCCTTTGGCCATGGGGACATCCTCTCCGAGGGCTCAGCCCTCATCGGGAATATCCACGGAACCGGATCAACTCCAGCAGGTCTGGCTGCCACCGACTGGCAATCGTCAACCGAGATTATGAATATCCCGCCACAGCGCGCCCCATCGTCCCTTGAGCCGGGAACAGAGCCATACCGGGCGGCCCTGCTCGTCGTTCTTGAACTGCACGCCGTTGTCGAGCCGAGCCACCAGGGTCGAGTCCGAGCAGAACCGTCCCAGCTCGTTCGCGCTGAAGCCAACCGCCAACACCTCCGTCGCCGAGTCTGGCGGAGGCCCCCAGTACCAGTAGCCGTTGTGAACGCCGTACGCGTGGGGCAGGCCGAGCGCCGGGCCGTAATGGTCGATGGCACCCGCCTCGCCGTAGTTCGTGGCGACGATCGCCGTTGCCCGACGGTCGGCTGGATGAAGGCTGCGGTACGCGTCGGCAATCTCGCCGACGTACGTGGGCCAACCGACCGTCTCGCCGGTGTCGTAGTTGAACGACACGATCCGGCTGTTGTGCAAGGACGTAACCGGCAAAACGGGGAGCGTGGCGATGACCGATCCGGCGGCGGCGAGCGCCAGGCCGCTCACGATGGCGGTCCATCGCAAGCTTCGCCGTCCGCGGTTGAGCCAATCGATCGCCGGCTGGGCCCCGGCGCCGAGCAGGATCGGGAACATGCCCGCCAAGTAGTACGACTTGCCACCGGTCACCACGAAGATGACGCTGAGCACTGCGTAGGCGACAGCGATAGCGCGGAACCGGCGCAGCCGGGGGTCGCGAAACAACGCCACCAATCCCGCGATCCAGATCGGAGCTACATATGGGCTCAATAGCACGAGTTGTTCTGGCAACAAGAGCGCCCGCGGCTGGGACGAGCCGGAATTGCCGGCAGCGATAGAGCGACTGATCGCGAACTGGGGCCAGCCGTGGCCTGCTTGCCAGGAGAGGTAGGGCGCCCACATCAGCACGGCGATGACGCCGCCAACCCACAGCCACGGTGACCGGAACAGGTCGCGTGGTCCAACGAGGACCAGGCCGACCGCGACAGCGCCGAGCAAGAAGGCGACGAGGTTGCTGTCAAGGAGACCCGCGCCCGCCACGACGCCGACGACGATCCACTGCCGTTGATTGCCGCTGCGCAACAACCGCGCGATGAGCCACAGCAGCAACGACCAGGCCAGAAGGTCGAACGTGGCGGTGCTGAGGAGATGGCCAGTTCCGAGCAACACCGCACCAGTCGCCATCGATCCCGCCGCCAGCGCCTGGGCGGACCGACTTGCGCCCAGCTCGCGAGCGCTCAGGCCAGCCAGCACGACAACCGATCCGGCCGCCACCGCGGACGGCACCCTGAGCGCCGACACCGAGCCCGGCGCGATTGCCGAGAGCAGCCGAGCGAGCAGCGCGACGAACGGAGGTTGGTCCGGATACCCCCAAGCCAGGTGATGCCCGGCGGCGAGGAAGTACAACTCATCGCGGTGGTACCCGTAACGTCCGGAGACCGCCACGAGCAGCACCGTCACTGCAACCGCGATGCCGACGATCGGCGCGATCGCGAGCGGTTCCACCGCGATCGCCTCGGCGCCGTGCCGGCTGTTTGCCGAGACCGCGGCGTCAGCCCCGAGTGCACCGCTGCCTACGATCTCCATGAGTCGAGAGACTTCACCGACGCCCGGAGGCCCACCTGCTTCGCTCCATCAGCAAGTGCGCGGGTGGTGCCGCGCTGCGGTAGCGCATCGCGGATGGGCTGGATACTGGAGGCGTGTCAACCCTCGGCAGGCCAGATCATCCGCTCGCCCCGATCATGCGGACCTTCTACGTCGTCGCCTTCTCGGGGCTTGGCGCGGTCATGGTCGTCACCGGCCTCGTCCGCGGCCACGGAACAGCGGTAGTCGTCGGATCAATGTTCGTAGCCGTGGGCCTGAACCTCTGGCGACTGTCGAGCCGTCACGGCCGGTAGCGCACTGCTTCGGCACACAGCGGATAGTCGGGATGCCGAGCCGGGCACCGGATGCAACCATGGCTGGCGTGCGCCGTGTATCGGTCGTGGGGAACTCCGGATCGGGCAAGTCGGCCTTCGCCACGGGACTTGCCAGCCGTATCGGAGTGCCGTACATCGAACTCGATTCGATCTTCCACCAACCGAACTGGGGCGAACTCGTAGACACCGAGTTCCGGGATCGAGTGGCCGAGGCCACAGACGCCGATGGCTGGGTCGTCGACGGAAACTACGCCGTTGTGCGCGACCTCGTTTGGCATCGCGCCGACACGGTGGTCTGGCTCGACCTCCCTCGTCGAGTGGTCATGGGCCGCATCATGGAGCGCACCCTCGGGCGAGTGATCTTCCGCCGCGAGCTGTGGAACGGGAATCGAGAGCGATGGGCGAATCTGCTCTCACGAGACCCCGCAAAGTCGATCGTCGCATGGGCTTGGACACAGCACCACGCCTACCGCGAAATGTACGGCAAGGCCATGTCGGACGAGGCGTGGGCACATCTCGATTTCTTCCGACTTCGGTCGTCAAGCGACGTGACGACGTTCCTCAACTCAGCCGCGAACTGATGGCACATCCAGGTCGGGCCATTTGTCCCTGTGGCGAGCGTCACGCAGGAATCGCCGGCCCGTCCGTCAAAGGCTCATGCTGTGACAGAGACCCCTCCGGGCTCATCAGATGTGTGCAAGCAAGTCGGTGTGGCGATGGGCAACCGCATCGGCCTTGCCCACCTCGGCGGGGTCGCGCTGGCGGTCGTATCGGGCGCACTCACGAACGCCAATCTCCGAGGCCACACGATGGCCACCCCCGACGTCGTGGCACTCGCGCTCTACCTCCCGATCGCCATGGTCGTCTGCGGGGTCCGCAGCCATCACATCTACTGCCGCGCGACGGATTGGCTTGCCGAAGGACGTCCACCGTCGCCGTCAGAGCAAAGGGGAGTCCTCTCGCTTCCGTTGCGCGAAGCACTCGAAGGTCTGCTGCCATGGATCGCGGCCGCGGTCATCTGGGGACTCCTCGACGGGGTGTATGAGCACAGCGGGCTGGCGTTCACGCTGCGGACCTCACTGTCGATCGGCCTCGGCGGCCTGGCGGCCAGCGCGATCGCGTATCTCCTCGCAGAACGGGTCCTTCGGCCGGTGTTCGCGCTCGCCTTGGCCGGCGACGTACCCGAGCGGGCCGGCTCGCTCGGGGTTCGGGCCAAGCTGTTGTTGTCGTGGGCGCTGGGCTGTGACGTGTTCCTCGTCAGCATTGGGCTGACCTTCCTCGGGCGACCGGCCAACCGGCCGCCGAGCGCGGCGGCCATCTGGTTCCTCGTGGCCAGCGGCCTGGTTGCGGGGTTCATCGTGCTGTACGTCGCCGCCAACTCGCTGGCCGACCCACTGCGGCAGCTCCGCCACGCGGTTGATCGCGTCCAGCGCGGCGACCTCGACGTCGATGTCAGCGTCGACGACGCCGGGGAGCTCGGATTGCTCCAGGCCGGGTTCAATCACATGGTTGTGGGCCTGCGCGAGCGTGGCCGCCTCCAAGACCTGTTCGGCCGCCACGTCGGCACCGAGGTCGCCCAGCAGGCACTCGCGGCGGGCGTTGCCCTCGGCGGTGAGCGCCGAGAGGTCAGCGTGCTGTTCGTGGACTTGATTGGCTCGACGACGCTGGCCCAGACCCGCGCACCCGACCAGGTGGTGGCGATGCTCAATCGGCTTTTCGGGGTGATTGTGCGGGCCGTCGATGCCGAGGGCGGGTGGGTGAACAAGTTCCAAGGCGACGGCGCGTTGTGCGTGTTCGGCGCGCCCGCGGATCAGCCGGACCACGCCCGGCGGGCGTTGCGAGCAGCACGAACCATTCGCCGGGAGTTGCTGGCGCTGGCGGCAACGCAGACCGGCCTTGATGCGGCCATCGGCGTCTCGGCCGGCGAGGTCGTCGCTGGCAACATCGGTGCCGAGGACCGCTACGAGTACACCGTGACCGGTGACCCGGTGAACGAGGCCGCTCGTCTCACCGAGGAGGCCAAGACCCACCTCGGTCGTGTTCTCGCGAGTGAGGAGGCGGTGGCCCGGTCCGCTGGCGAGGCGCAGAGCTGGGTTGTCGTAGACGAGGTCACACTCCGCGGGCGCGCCCTGGCCACACTGGTCTTTGAGCCGAATGGCTACGAAGCGGTGCGCACCGAAGTCACGAGCGCATAGGCACGAACGCGCGCACTCGTTCGGCATGTTTGCGAGCGGGTCCAACGGTCGTCATAGATCGGGTACATCTGGGCCGCTGCGACCGGCCCGTTGCCGTTACGAGCAGGTGAACTTCATGTGCTGCATGTTCGCCGTGGTCAAGTTGAGGTTGTTCGTGGTCGTGTGCCCGTCAGCGTGGATGGCGAGACGGCCAAGGGCACCTGTCCCGCGGTAGTCGAGCGTGACGCCGCACTCGCTTTGCGCTGTGGGTGGAGTATTCGGCGGGCAGACGCCGCCGTTGTTGCCATCGCCACCCAGAAGTGCAGGAACCCCGTGTAGAGCGTTGTCCCGCCCTGGGAGAAGACGGCGGTGCCGGTGGCGTTCACACCGCCCCAACTTCCGTTGGCGTTCTGGGTGCCGGAGAAGACCGCCGTGCGCTGACATGGTTGAGGGACAGCGCTGGGCGTGAATGGGCAGTTGGCAGGCAGGACCGGCCCCGGTCCGCCGTGGCCTCCGAGGACGGATTCAAGAGCGTGGCGCTTCCGTGGCTCGCGGCCGAAGATGCAGTCGCCATCTGTGCCGAAGGCCCAAGCACGCCGACGCACGCGACCACACTGGCCGCCACCAAGCGGATTACTGACCTTGCCGAACATCTCACCCTCGACTACGCGGCGTTCGTGGCCAGCCATTGGGTCAATGTCGCGCCGCGGTCGGTCGCTCGGGAGCGGCATGTTGCGATCGGGTGCGGCATCCTCGATCCGTGCGGCAGAGTCTGTCGTCGGGAGCGGTCCCTCGCTGGGTGCACGTCTACGCGGCCGCAGTCCTCGCGCTGTGGACGGTCGCTCTGGCGACTGGCGAGAACAATGCGTGGACCGTCGTGGCCTTCGTCGCGGCGCTCCCAGCAGCGCCGTTCGTCGAGGTCACGCTCCTTCTAATCTTCGCGATCCTCGGTTTCGACCCGACGAGCGCTGCGCCGCGTTGGCAGAACGCGGTTGAAGCGGTCGTGGTTGTTGTGGGCATGACGGCCGGGGCAACCGCAGACGCGCTCATTTTCCTTTCGATCGCCAAGGCGGTCCGGCTGCGTCGGTCTCCTGCGACCCCGCCTGACTAGCGGTGTCACCGTTCGTGCGGTACTCGCCTTTTGGTGCGATCGACCCTGTTGCGCGCCACCAACGAGGTGCCAAGGTCGCGTCATCGGGGTTTTGCCGATCGCAGGGGAGAACGGTGACGACATTTTCGATTTTGTGGTGTCAGCTCGCGGCTCGCGTTGACCGCGGCGAGGATGGTGCAAGCCTCGTCGAGTACGCCTTCCTGGTGGGCCTCATCGCGATGGTCGCGCTGAGCGCGGTCTCGTTCTTCGGCGCGAGCCTCAACAACTTGCTGAACAACATCGGCAGCGCGATCTAAGCCGAGCGCCGCTGTTTGATGACCGAGACCGGCGCATTGAACCGATGCGTCCGCTCACCCAGCACGTCTTGCCCGGTCACTCAACCATCGTGCCGCGATGACGATGTCCATTGCTCGCTACCTCTGGTTCAGATAGCGCATCGCGGCCTGTACTGCTACGGCGCTGTCGTAGGACCTGGCGGTAGCGAGCAAGCGGGCGAAGTGAGTCCTCTCAAACCCGCGAACGATCCGATCGAGGTCGGGACTCAACCGCTTCACCAGGTGCGCGATATTTCCGGACCTCGGTAGCGCACTACTTCGCATCACAACTCGGATGGCTTGGGGCAGTTTGTTATCGTGCCCGTGGTGACTCGAACTGGCGTCGAGGGTCGCGTCAGGACCATCTGCATGGCGCTGCCTGGGGTCACCGAGCGGCCAAGTCACGGCGCACCGGCGTTCTTCGTCGGAAAGCAGTTCGTGATGCTCTGGCCCAACGGCCATCACGACCATGAGTTCCCGCACCTGTGGTGTGCCGCACCGCCCGGCGCTCAGGAGGAGCTGTTGCGCACCGAACCGGAACGGTTCTTCCGTCCGCCATACGTTGGCGGACGCGGCTGGCTCGGTGTTCGCCTCGACGCCGATGTTGAATGGGGCGAAGTCGCCGCGATTTGCGAGGAGGCGTTCCGGACAGTTGCACCCAAGAAGGTCCTGGCCGCGTTCGACGCCGCCCGAACGGACTGACCGGCCTCGAACGCCGGGACATCAGAAGCGCACCGCAGCACAACGCGGATGGCCTGCGCACCGGTCGGACGATGGTGCCCATGGCCTGGTGTCCGAAGTGCGGCGCGGAGTATCGGCCTGGTTCTCCGTCGGTTCCGACTGTCGTGTCCTGCTGGTGGACCAGCCACCCATCCCGGAGGGTGAACACCCATCGACCAACCAGTTCGCCGGTCGCATCGTTGAACTCGCCCGCGTGCCCCGCATGGAAGCCGACGTACTCGTCGCTCGCCTCCGGGCCGAGGGACTGCGAGCTTCGTCCTATGGGTCTGACACCGTCTACGGGTCCGTCACCTTCCCAGGGCGTGCCCGTCCTTGTTACTGAAGACGACCTTGAGGCTGCCACCGCGGCCCTGAACGACGCGCCCTCCGCCTAGCGCATCGCGGCATGTCACTTATCGCGTGCTGTGGACTTGGCTGAGTGGGACCTCGCCGATCCCTTTGAGCGCGACGTTGCCGAGTGGGGTGAGACTGAATCGAGGATCGCCGGCGAGTGCGTGAGCGGCTGCGTCATCGACCACGACCTCACCGCTGCGGGCGACGCCGGTGACACGGCTCGCGAGGTTGACGGTCGGTCCGTAGCAGTCGCCTTGGCGTATCAGTACTGGACCGAGCGCGACACCGACCCGCAGCGGCGGGACGTCGTCGCCTTCGATCACGCAGAGCTGCAGGGCCAGCTCGACCGCGGCGGCCGCGGTGTCGAAGAGGAACATGACCTCGTCACCGATGGTCTTGATGACACGTCCACCACGCTCGGCGATCAGGTCGAACGCCCGCTGCTCAAAGCTGACGATGACCCTGGTCAGCTCCTGAGGTGACCAGCCCTGTGAGAGCTCGGTGAAACCGGTGAGGTCCGCGAACCCGACCGCGAGGGTCGGTTGGCCGGCGCCTTGTGTCTCGTCGTGCAGCGCCGCCCGGCGGTAGATCGCCGCGACCAGTTGCGCACGCAACAGCGACATCAACAGCCGCTCGATACGACCGACATCAACGCCGGCCATCTCTCCGAGGGCTTGGTGGTCAGACTGACCGGCGGTCCGATGGTGATCCCACATCTCGTCGACGAACACCTCGGCGATACGCCCTAGCGACGAACTGATCACCCTGGCTTCGTGCAGCGTGTACTCCGACAATTGGGTGCCGTCAGCGACAAGCGTGCGGATCATCGCAACGTCGCCCTCGCTGAAGCGCTTCTCGTCCGATGTCATGCCCGCGAAGCCGAGAGCGAGCCACAACCGCGCGAGATCATCGGGCTGAGTCCCGGTGCGCTCCGCCAGCTCGCGATGGTCATATACACGCTCGCCCGGAAGCAAGAATCGCTCCGCCGCGAGTGCCAGCAGCGTGCCGTTGGCCTCAGCCGCCGCCACCTCCGGTTCGGTGACCCCCAACTGAGCGAGGACATCACGAATCTCTGTAATGCCATAACGCTACTGACCCGACCCCACACGCGTCTTCAACAGGCCACCGCGATATCGGCATCTTGCGGTTGCTGTTTCGCGCATTCGAATGGTCGTGATCGTGTCCGCGTTGTCGCAATTTCACAGCCACCCGAGCACACGAGACGCGTCGGGGATCGCCTCGGGCGCGCGCCGACACGGACCGTCCGTTGTTGCCGGCACTAGGGCGGTTCTCACCAGGCGCCGGACGGTCCGAGTCGGCTGCCCGAACCTCCTCCGCCTGAGCCGATGCTCACCAATCCACACATCCATTGCCGGAGGCGACCGGGCCGTCGATGGTGCTCCGCGCCTTCGCTCCGCTCCGGTTCTCGCATCCCTCCGGACGAACCATCGACCACCCGCCTGCCCCGCATCAGCTCCGCGACCTCCATGTGCATCGAACCCCGCAGCCGAGGGGCGCCGCACCCATGAACGTGGCGCAACAACCTGGCCAGCAGGCGAATCAGGGGGTCTGACTACAGTGAACCAACTACTCGAGAAGAGCCCTCACTCGGTGGAGCTACAGCACATGAGTCTGAGGGATAAGACAGATCAAGGAACACTGATGGCGCTCGATTCCCGCCTGCTCGAGATCCTGGCGTGCCCGGAGGACAAGGGCCCGCTCCTCTACTTCGCCGACGAGCGGTCGCTCTACAACCCGCGGCTCAAGCGGCGGTACGCCGTCACCGAGGACGACATCCCCAACATGCTCATCGACGAGGCGGAGATGGTGGACGATGCCGAGCACGCCCGCCTGCTCGCCAAGGCGGAGGCCGACGGCGTGGCGCCGACGTTCGAGCAGTGAGCGTCGCCCTCGACTCACTCGGCATGCTCGACGCGCACGCGTCGCTGCCCGAGCAGGTGGCCGCCGCCGCCGAGGCGGCGCGCGGGCTCGACCACCTCCCGCGCCACGAGGAGATCGAGAACGTCCTCGTCCTCGGCATGGGCGGCAGCGGCGTGGCCGGCGACGTCCTCGTCAGCGCCGCCGGCCCGTTCCTCCCGGTGCCGGTCGTCGTCACCAAGGGTTATGTCCCGCCGAACTTCGTCAGCGAGACCACCCTCGTCTTCGCCATCTCGGCGTCGGGCAACACCGAGGAGACGATCGAGGCGCTGAGCGAAGCTGCGGTGCAGGGCGGCCGCGTCGTCATCGTCACCCAGGGCGGCGAGCTGGCCCACCTGGCGGAGAGCTGGGGCGCGCCGATGGTGCGCGTCCCGAGCGGCATCGTCATGCCGCGCGCCGCGCTCGGCGCGGTGGCCATCCCGCCGCTCGTCATCCTCGAGGAGGTCGGGCTGTTCCCGGGGGCCTCGCAATGGATCGACCTGGCCGTCGAGCAGCTCTCGTCCCGTCGCGATCGGCTGGTGAAGCCGGGCTCGCTGGCCGAGGAGATCGCGCACCGGCTGGCCCGCACGATCCCGCTGGTCTACGGCGACACCGGCATCGGCGGCACCGCGGCGATGCGGTGGAAGACGCAGGTGAACGAGAACGCCAAGAGCCCGGCGTTCTGGGCGCAGCATCCCGAGCTGTGCCACAACGAGATCTGCGGTTGGGGCCAGCACGGCGACCTCACCCGCCAGGCGATCTCACTCGTCAACCTCCGCCACGACTTCGAGCACCCCCAGGTGTCGCGGCGCTTCGAGCTCGTGTCCGAGCTGCTTCAGGAGGTCGTCGCCAGCGTCACCGACGTGGTGGCCGAGGGCGAGGGCCAGCTGGCGCAGCTGCTCGACCTCGTCCTCATCGGCGACCTGGTGTCGGTGCACCTAGCGCTGATGGAGGGCATCGATCCCGGGCCGATCCCCGTGCTCGAGGACCTGAAGGCGGCGCTGGCCAAGGGGTAACATGCCGGGGTCGAGAGCTGACCTGAGAGGGCCGGGTGGCCCCAGCTCGCGGCGGAAGCCCGTCCGGTCCGTTCGCGCGCGGAGGTAGCGATGACAACCACCATCGATCACGACCACGACCACAAGGTCGCCGATCTCTCCCTCGCCGCCTTCGGGCGCAAGGAGATCCAGCTGGCCGAGGAGGAGATGCCCGGCCTCATGGCCCTGCGGGCCGAGTACGCCGACAGCCAACCGCTCGCCGGCGCCCGCATCAGCGGGTCGCTGCACATGACCATCCAGACCGCGGTGCTCATCGAGACGCTCATCGCCCTCGGCGCCCAGGTCCGGTGGGCCTCGTGCAACATCTTCTCGACGCAGGACCACGCCGCGGCCGCCATCGCCGAGGCCGGCATCCCGGTCTACGCGTGGAAGGGCGAGACCCTCGACGAGTACTGGTGGTGCACCGAGCGGATCCTGCAGTGGCCCGACGGTGGTGGGCCCAACATGATCCTCGACGACGGCGGCGACGCCACGCTGCTCGTCCATTGGGGCGTCGAGTTCGAGAAGGCCGGCAAGGTGCCCGACCCGACCGACGAGACGAGCGACGAGGAGAAGGTGATCCTCCAGGTGCTGCGCCGCAGCCTGCAGGAGGACCCCAACCGCTGGACCAACATCGCCAACGGCATCAAGGGCGTCACCGAGGAGACGACCACAGGAGTGCACCGCCTGTATCAGCGGGCCGCCGCGGGCACGCTGCTCTTCCCGGCGATCAACGTCAACGACTCGGTGACGAAGTCGAAGTTCGACAACCTCTACGGCATCCGCCACTCACTCATCGACGGCATCAACCGGGCCACCGACGTGATGATCGGCGGCAAGCTCGCGGTCGTCTGTGGCTACGGCGACGTCGGCAAGGGCTGCGCCGAGTCGTTGCGCGGCCAGGGCGCCCGCGTGGTGGTCACCGAGGTCGACCCGATCTGTGCGCTGCAGGCGGCGATGGACGGGTACGAGGTCACCACCCTCGAGTCGGTGATCGACCGGGCCGACATCTTCGTCACCGCCACCGGCAACAAGGACATCATCCTGGCCGACCACATGAAGCGGATGAAGCACAACGCCATCGTCGGGAACATCGGCCACTTCGACAACGAGATCGACATGGCCGGGCTCGGCCGCATGTCCGACGTGCGGCGGGTCAACATCAAGCCGCAGGTGGACGAGTTCGTCTTCCCCGACGGCCACTCGGTCATCGTCCTGGCCGAGGGCCGGCTGCTGAACCTCGGCTGCGCCACCGGTCACCCGAGCTTCGTCATGTCGTCGAGCTTCACCAACCAGGTGCTCGCGCAGTTGGAGGTCTTCACCCACACCGACTTCTACGAGAACCGCGTCTACGTGCTGCCGAAGCACCTCGACGAGAAGGTCGCCCGGCTCCACCTCGACAAGCTCGGCGTCAAGCTCACGCAGCTCTCCCAGCAGCAGGCCGACTACATCGGCGTCCCCGTCGAGGGCCCGTACAAGCCCGACCAGTACCGCTACTGACGTTCGCCCGCCGCCGCCCAGCGGTCAGTCGAGGTGGGGAGAGCCGGGCGAGGCGTCGTCGAGCACCAGGCCCATCACCACCGAGTCCCACAGCTCGCCGTTGCGGCGGCGCCAGTGCCGGCGGAGCCGGCCTTCCTCGGCGAAGCCGAACCGCTCGTACAACGCGTGCGCGGCGTGGTTGTGCGGCCAGTGCTGCAGGGCCAGCTTGTGGGCGCCGCGGTCGCGCGACCAGGCGACGGCGGCCGTCATGAGCGCGGTCCCGAGGCCTTGGCCCCGCCAGCCGTCGGCGACCGCCATGGCGACGTCGGCGATGCCATGGTTGATGTGCAAGCTCAGCGTCCCGACGAGCGCGCCGTCGGCCTCGGCCAGCAGCGTCACCGCATCACCGGCACCGAGCCGGTCGACGAAGTGGCCGCGGATGATGCGCTGGTCGACCGGCGCCTCGAGCCCGATCCACTTCCCCTCGGTCGCGACCGCGGTCATCAGTTCGGCCCACGCCTCGACGTCGTCGGCGGTCGCCTCGCGAACGGTCACGGCCATCGCCGTAGGCTCCCATCCCGCGGTTCCGGCCGACGAGGCAATTCCGAGAAGGGGTCGTTGTCGCACCCCGTCGGTAGGTTCGGACGGGTGTTGCTCCCGACCAGCTGCCCGATCTGCGGCGCGCCCGGCCCGGCGCCGTGCCCGTCATGCGCCGCCGGGCTGCGGCCGCCGCCCGCGCTGCCCACACCGCCGGGGCTGGCGCGCTGCCACGCGGTGTTCGCGTACGAGGGGGCCGGGCGGGAGCTGGTCACGCGGCTGAAGTACCGCAACGCCCGGGCGGTGGCGGCCCGCCTGGCCGACGCCATGGCGGCGTTGGTCGACCCGAGCACGGTCGACGTGGTCACGTGGGCGCCGACGAGCGGCGGGCGCCGCCGGCGGCGCGGGTTCGACCA
>JAODBK010000018.1 GCA_025463925.1 Acidimicrobiales bacterium
GCGGCGCCGCCGGTCACGTCGGACGAGCCGCCAGGGCCGAGCCCGGCCGGGTTCGGCGTGCCGGCCTTCACCTTGCTGGCCGACTTGGACGTCGAATCCGACGCCGTCCGCACCCCCGCGCTCACGACGTCGGCGAGCAGCACGACGGCGAACGCGAGACCGAGGGCGCGGTGCGCGACCGGGCCGGTCCGGAACAGCCGCCAGAAGCGCCGCAGGCGAACCGGCAGCGGTGCATCGCTCATGTGGTTCACAGCATGCCTCCCCAACTCGAGCTCATGTCGTCGCGGCCGCGCCGGACCGCGCCAGCGCCTCGTGCGACGCCCCCAGGTAGGCGGCGATCGCGGCCGGGTCCTCGAGCACGTCCTGCGGCGGCCCGGCGCTGACGACCCGCCCGGCCTCCATCACGACCAGCCGGTCGCACAGCGCGACGGTCAGCGGCACGTCGTGCTCGACCAGCAGGATCGTCGCACCGGTGACCGCGTGCAGCCGGCGCAACAACGGCCCGAATGCCTCGGCCTCGCGCTGCGCGATGCCGGCGGTCGGCTCGTCGAGCAGCAGCAGGCGCGGCTCGGCGGCGAGGATGCACGCGAGGTCCACCACGCGCCGGGTGCCGGTGGAGAGCTCGGCCACCTGATGGCGCCGGAAGCGGGTGAGCCCGAGGGACGACAACAGCCCGTCGACCTTGTCACGCTTCTCGGCCTCCGCTCGCCGGGCGCCCGGCAGCCGCAACGTCGTCGACAGCACGCCGGTGCGGCGCCGGCCGTCGAACGCGACCATCACCGTCTCCTCGACGCTCAGCTCCGGGTAGAGGCGGCAGTCCTGGAACGAGCGCACCAGGCCGGTGGCCGACCGGTCGGCCGGCAGGTAGTCGACCAGGTCCTCGTCGTCGAGCACGATGCGGCCGCTCGACGGCCGCAACTGGCCCGACACCACGTCGAGCAGCGTCGTCTTGCCCGAGCCGTTCGGTCCGATGAGGCCGACGATCTGGCCGGGCTCGACCGCGAAGCTCACCCCGTCCAGCGCCCGCACCCCGCCGAACGACACCCGCACGTCGTCGATGACGAGCCGGGCGGCGCGCCCGGTCATGAGGTGACGACCTCGACGATGTCGGCGGCCGGCAACACGTCTTCGGATGGCGACGCGAGGAAGCCGGTGACCGCGTCGCCCAGCTTCGTGAGAACCGCGGCCAGGCCGCCCGGCAGATAGAGGATGAACACGAGCAGGCCGATGCCGCTCGTCGCGAACTGCGTCGTCACTCCTGACCCGAAGGCCGCCGGCAAGCCGATGAGGTACACCGCGCCGAGCACCGCGCCCTGGACCGAACCCAGGCCGCCGATGATCACCATCGACACGACGAGGATCGACTGCGACGCGCTGAACGCGTCGGCTTTGAACCGCTGCGTCACGAGCGCGAAGCACACGCCGGCGACACCGGCGAGGAACCCGGACAGCGCGAACGCCAGGAGCTTGGTGCGGGCCACGCGGATGCCCATGGCGGCGGCGCCGATCTCGTTCTCCCGCACCGCGACGAACGCCCGGGCCAGGCCGTGGTCGCGCCAGACCCGGACGATGCCGAGCACGACCACCAGCACCGCCAGCGCGAACCACGCGAACGCCCGCTCGGAGACCAACGAGATGCCGAAGATGCTCGGGCGGGCGATGTACTGCGAGGCCGGGTCGGGCAGGCCGGTGCATGCGTGGAAGCCGAACAGCGGCGACTTCCAGCAGGGCGTGTTGAGGACCGCGGTCTGCATCAGCAGCGCGAAGGCGAGCGTGCTGACCGCGAGATAGAGGCCTTTGATCCGCAGCGCCGGCAGGCCGACGAGGATCGCGACCGCAGCCGACATCAGGCCGGCCACCATCAGGACGAGTGGCAACGGCCAGTGCGGGGCGAGCCGGCTGGCGACGATCGCGCCGACCGCGACGAGGCCGAAGTGCCCGAGCGAGAGCTGCCCGGCCCATCCGGTGAGCACGGTGATCGACACCGCGATCACCGCGAAGACGAAGATGCGCGACAGCAGGAACGCCCGGCCCTGTGACACCAGCGCCGGCAGGACGGCGGCGGCGCCGATCGCCAGCGCCACGCCGGCCCAACCGACCTGCCGCCGCAGCGCCTCGACACCACCGGCGCCCGCCATGCGCCCGGCCACGCCGAACCGCCACGACGACCGCTCCTCGTCGCGCGCGCCGGTGCGCAGCCCGCGCACCCGGACGAGCAGCGCCGCGATCAGGACCGCGAACATGATCGTCTGCAGCGCGGGGTCCGAGTGGACGTTCCACGCCATCACCTGCTCGAACACGCCGATGCCGATGCCGGCGGCGAACGCGATCGGCAGGCTCGTCATCGCGCCGATGAGCGCCGCGGCCAGCGCCCGCAACAAGAGGTCGGGCCCGAGGACCTCCACGAAGCCGTTGCCCTTGGCCGGCGCGGCCAGGATCGCAGTCACCGCCGACAGCAGCGCGGCGATGACCCACGCGAGCGTCGACGTCCGGCGGACCCAGACGCCGGCGAGGCGCGCCGAGTCGGCGTTCTCGGCCATCGCCCGCATGGCCAGGCCGTGCGGCGAGCGGGCGAAGAACACCGCGAGGGCCAGTGCGGCGAGCGGCGCGACGATCAGCGTCAGCACGTCGGCGCCGGTGAAGTGATGGGCGGCCAGGCCGTTGCCGATGGTGAAGCCGGAGTGGAAGGGCAGCGGGTAGGCGGACGCCGCGGTCTTCGGACGGATGAACGGCGCCAGCGTCAGCAGGAACAGCACCTGCGACAAGCCGATGGTGGCGACCATGACGAGGAGGCGCGGCCGGTCGAACAGCCGGCGCAGGATCAACTCGGTGCCGGCGCCGATGACCGCGGCGACGATCAGCACGAACACCAGCGCCGGCCAGTAGTTGATGCCGAGGTCGACCACGAGCTTCGACAGCAACACCGCCGACGTCACACCCAGCTGGCCGTGCGCGAAGTTCAGCACCCGGTTGGACCGGTAGATCAGCACCAGTCCGAGCGCGAGCAACCCGTAGCCGAGGCCGTTCACCAGGCCGGCGACCACGGTCCACGCCGGGATCGAGAACGCGACCATCAGACGGTGACCTCGGCGGTGAGGAAGATCGGCCGGAGGAGGTCGTCGCGCGCCAGGAGCTCGGTGGTCGGGCCGTCGAAGCGGACCTGGCCGCGCTCGAGGAAGAAGGCGTGGTCGGCGAGGGTGAGCGCGAGGTTGACGCTCTGCTCGACGAGGAGGATGGTGGCGCCGTCGGCGTTGATCTGGCGGACGGTCGCGATCAGGCCCTCGACGATCTTCGGGGCCAGCCCCAGTGTCAGCTCGTCGATCAACAGCATGCGCGGCCGCGTCAGCAGCACCCGGCCGAGCGCGAGCATCTGCTGCTCGCCGCCCGACAGCGTGCCCGCCCGCTGGTCCCGCCGCTCGACCAGCACCGGGAAGCGCTCGTACACCTCGTCGACGGCGGCGCGCAGTCGCGGGCCGTCGCGCCGGATCGAGTGGCCGGCGACGCGGAGGTTCTCGGCGACCGTGAGGTTGGGAAACGTCACCTTGCCGCCCGGCAGCATGGCGACGCCGAGCCCGAGGACCTGCTCGGCCTCGAGGTAGGTGGAGTTGGAACCGAAGATGCGGATGGTGCCGCGGGTCGGATGGTCGAGGCCCGACACCGCGCGCAGCAGCGTCGACTTGCCGGCGCCGTTGGTGCCGAGAAGCGCTGCCACCTCGCCCTCGGCGACTTCGAGGCTGATGTCGAACAGCACCTGCTGGGTCCCGTAGTTGAAGTCGAGGTGGTGCACCTGCAGCGCCGGGACCGCGCCCCCCGCTTGGCGGCGCCGGCCTTCCTGGTACCGCTCGAGGGTGTCCTCGATCACGAGGGTGATGTCGCGGCGGACGTGCCGGCTGCCGATCGCGAGCAGCGCACCACCGACGACGCACACCGGTCCGATCAGCGCCAGCGCGAAGCGCGCGCTCGTCGCGTCGCTGATGGCGCCGAGCACCACCGCGCCGGTGAAGCCACCGAACACCAGCGCGTAGATCCCGAACAGGCCGTAGGCGAGGCTGCGCATGTCAGGCGGCGCGGTGGCGGCGACGGTCTGCGCGATGGCGGTGGCGACCGGGGCCAGCATGCACTCGGCGAGGAACCAGCCGGCCGTCACCACCCAAAGGTTCGGCGCGTACAGCGACGCCGCGTAGATCGTGCCGAACGCGGCCAGACAGGCGCCGGCGAGGACGAGGCACGATTCGGGCCGGCGCCGGAACATGCGGTCGCCGACGAAGCCGGCGACGGGGATGCCGAGGAAGGCGGCGAGCCCGACGACGAGATAGACGTGGCCGCGCTGGCCGGCGTCGAGGTGCCACGTGCGCTTGAGGTACAGCGAGCCGAAGAGCGGGATGCCGGTGCCGGCGAACCCGAGTACCGCGACGGCGACGAGCTGCCAGTACAGGCTGCGGATGCGGAGCAGCCGCTGCAACGCCGAGCCGAACAGCACCTTGGGCGCGCCGGCGTCGGCGCCGTCGTCGTCGAGCCCCGACCGCTTCAGGATGTGGCTCGACTCGTTGAGGCCCTTGGCCGGTTCGCGCAACCGCAGGATCGCCAGCGCCACAGGGATCCCGAGCAGCGCGATGACGGTGGACCACCGCCAACTGCCGGTGGCCGACGCGATGGTGCCGACGATGAAGATGCCGATGGTGCGGGCGATCGGGTCGGCGCCGCTGTGGTACGCGAAGATCCGGGCGCGCGCCTCGGTGGGATAGGCGTCGGTGAGGTACGACATGTGCGTGGTGTCACGCGGCCCGTGCCCGATCGCCGAGATGACCGCCAGCCCGGCGAACACCCACACCGAGTTGGCCAGGCCCATCAAGGGGACGACGACCGCGAACAGCAGCAAGGTGAACGCCGCCATCTTGATGCGGCTGCCGCGATCACTGGCGAGCGCGATCGGCAGGGCGAAGATGAACTGCGCGGCCGACGCCGCGAACACCACCGCGCCCAGCGCGGCGTCGTTGATGTGGAACGACTTCTGGATGTCGGGACCGAGCAGCGCGAAGCCGTTGTCGATCGTCAGCGTGACGAGCGCGGCGATGGTGAAGAGGCTGACCCCGGCGACGCCGTGCTCCCGCAGGATCGGCAACATCGGCGGCGGCTTGCCATCGCCGGTTCCCGGCATGAGCCGGAGGTCGGCCACTGCTGCTGCGGTTCCCGCGCCGCCGTGCGCGATCGCCTCCGAGAGCAACTCGTCGGGGACCGCGAAGTCGAGCAGCGGCTGGTCGTCAGCGCTCACCGGATGCGCGGGAACGTAGCATGACGGCCATGTCAGGTTCAGTTCGCCGTCTGACCGTCGGTGACCTTGTTGTCGACGTCGCCACTGATGGTCGCGAGCTGGGCCGGATGGCCGCCGACGACGCCGAGGCGGCGATCGCATCGGCGCTGGCCGACCGGGGCGAGGCCAACGTCATGTTGGCCACCGGCAATTCGCAGCTGGCGTTCCTCGCCGAGCTGGTTCGGCGGCCCGTCGACTGGTCGAGAGTCGTTGTGTTTCACATGGATGAATATCTCGGGATGGGCGCCGATCACGCGGCGAGCTTCGGTCGCTACATCCGCGAGCGGGTGGCCGACGTCGTGCATCCGAAGGCGACGCACTACGTCGACGGCGGCAACCCGGGTGGCGGCGAGGCCGAGTGCTCGCGTTACGCCGCGCTTCTCGCCGAGCACCCCGTCGACCTCTGTTGCCTCGGCATCGGCGAGAACGGCCACCTCGCGTTCAACGACCCGCCGGTCGCCGATTTCGACGACCCGCTCGACGTCAAGGTGGTCGAGCTGGACGAAGCGTGCCGGCGGCAGCAGGTCGGCGAGGGCCACTTCGCCACCGTGGCGGACGTGCCCACACACGCGATCACCGTGACGATCCCCGCGCTGCTTCGGGCCCGACGGGTGCTCGCCATCGTGCCCGAGGTCCGGAAGGCCGAGGCGGTGCGGCAGGCGCTGGTCGGCCCGGTCGGCACCGCGTGCCCGGCGACCGCGTTGCGATCGTGCGGCCACGCCCGGCTGCTCCTGGATGCGGGTTCGGCGTCGCGCCTGGTCGGGTAGCCCTGTTCGAGTACGGCGAGGAAGGACCCGAGGGCGAGGACTTCGCGCCGCTGTAGCGGTCAGAGGACGCGGGCGGTCGTGTGCGCCCACGCGAGGAAGGTGCGGAGCTCGGCGAGCCAGAACGGCCAGTCGTGGATGCCGCCGGAGTAGAAGTGGAACGTGGCGCGCCGGCAGCTCGTCGGCTGCGGGCACACTTTCTGCCGGAACGACTCGTTCTGTTGGCGCACGCCCCATTCGGTGAAGATGCCGCCGGCCTTGGCGGGATCGAGGACGCCCTGCGCCTGGCACGCCGCCGGCGCGCCCGGGTCGGGATTGAAGGTGCTGGGCAGGCAGCCGTCGCCGCTCGACGCGTAGAACGGCATCGTCGCGAGGGTCGCGGCGTGGTCGGCCGGGTTGTGGTCGATCCAGTTCTGCTTCTGGGTGATGCCGTCGCCCCATACGCACTGGTCGGGGGGCTGGCGGTCGGCGGCGTTGGCGGCCGTGGCCTGGACGAGCGGCTCCACCGGATCGAACAGGCGGGTGTCGATGGCACCGGAGAAGGAGCCGGCGGCCGCGAACAGGTCGGGGTGCCGCGCCGCGTAGCTCAGCGCGCCGAAGCCGCCCATCGACAACCCGGCGATGAGACGCCCGCCGCGGTCCTTCCGCACGTGGTACGTGGTGTCGATGAACCGGATGAGCTCGGCGGTGTGGAACGTCTCCCACGCCGGTGCCGACGCGGCCGCGCCGGAATGGCCGTCCACGTCGACGCCGTACCAGTCCGAGTACCACCCGTCGTAGCCGCCGTCGGGCATGACCACGATCAGCGGCAGCCCGCCGACGATCTTCTCGAGTGAATCGCCGTTGGTGCCGGTCTTGGACCACCAGTCGTTGGCGCTTCCGCCGTGCCCGTGCAGGAGGTAGAGGACCTGGTACGGCGCCGCGGTCGGCGAGTAGCCGGCCGGCACCAACACGTTCACCTTCTCGGTGCGCCCGCTCATCGCTGGTGAGGTGACGATCCACGGTTGGCGTCGAGCGGTGCGGTCGGGCGCCTTGGCGTACGTGAGCATCGTGCCCGTCGCGACCTTGCCGCGTCGGGGGGTGCAGACGGGGGAGTCGACGGCTCGGGCCGCGGTGCGGTGCGCCATCGCCGGGAGCGCGGCCACCAGTGCCGTCACCACGACCAGCACGCCGAGCCGGCGCGGCATTCGGGCGCCCATGCCGTCCAGGTCCGTCACTTGAAGGCGTGGAAGACCATGCGATGGCCGCGCTTCAGCAGCCGCGTCGCGACCCATTTGGGCACGTTGTAGAGCCGTGACGCCGGCGGCTGGATCTCGACGCGGGTGAAGCCGGCGGCGTACAGCATCAATGCGACCGCGGCCGGGTTGGGGCCGCAGAAGTTCGTGGTGTCGGCGTCGAGCTCCATCCAGTTGTAGAGCCGCACGGTCGGCTTGCGCTGCGCGACGCAGTCGACGTGCGTCTCGAGGATGAGCTGGTGGTCGCAGACGCTGGCCACCTTCTCGATGGCGAGCATCGGGTGACGCAGGTGGTAGAGCACGCCGAGGAACAGCACGACGTCGAAGGTGCCGATCCGCTCGGGCGTGAGGTCCATGACGTCGATGTCGTGGTCCTCCACCTTCGACTCGAGCACCCGCCGGGCCAGCTCGAAGCCGCGCTTGCTGCCCCAGCCGGTGCCGCTCCATGCGTAGGAGTCGGTCGCGAGCACGCGCGCGGCTCCCCGGCGCTCGGCTTCGAACGAGAAGAAGCCGTCCCACGCGCCGATGTCGAGCACGGTCCGGCCGCTGAGATCGGCGGGGATGTGGTAGCGCGCGACCTTGTCGGCGGGGTCGTAGAGGCCGGGCGTGCGCACTCCGTTGCCCAGGTCGATGGCGTGATACCACCGGATCGCGTCGACCTCGGCCTTCAGCTCGGCGATGTCCGTCCCCACGGCAGTTGTTGTTCGACTCCCGCCTCCGGATGTCCTCCGGCCGGCGCTCGGCCCGTGCTCCTGGCCGGTCGAACCGGCCGATACCGCCGGTTCGACCGGGCCGAAGCCGTGACCTCGGCCACGACGCGGCTGATCGCGTGTTGGACCGACTTGGGTTGGTAGGCGCGGCCGTCGAAGCGCTCGCGGTACAGGTCGACGAGGTCGGGCCGGGCGCCTTCGAGCCATTGCAGGTAGTGCTCGCGCACGCCGGGCCGCAGGTGGAGGCCCATGGCCCCGATGGACGTGGCGCCGGCGTCGATGCACGCCTCGACCACCGCCGCGATCTGCTCGGGCCGATCCGACAGGCCCGGCAGGATCGGCGCGACCAGCACGCCGCACCCGATGCCGGCGTCGTTCAGCTTGCGGACCGCTTCCAGCCGTTTGACCGGCCGGGGTGTGCCCGGCTCGGTGAGCCGCCACACCTCGTCGTCGATCGTGCCGATCGAGAAGCTCGTGCGCACATCGGTACGCCGCGCGGCATCGACCAGCACGTCGAGGTCGCGCAGGATCAGCGACGACTTGGTGAGGATCGAGAACGGGTTGTGGGCGTCGCCCAGCACGCCGATGATCCCGCGGGTCAGCCGGTACTTGCCCTCGCACCGCTGGTACGGGTCGGTGTTGGTGCCCATGGCGATCGGCTCGCCTTGCCACTTCGGCGACCTCAGCTCGGCCCGGACCCGTTCGACGGCGTTGACCTTCACCACGATCTTGCGCTCGAAGTCGTCACCGATGTTCAACCCGAGATAGTCGTGCGTCGGCCGCGCGAAGCAGTACGCACATGCATGCGAGCAGCCTCGGTACGCGTTGATGGTGAAGCGGAACGGCATGCGCGACGCCGCCGGGACCTCGTTGATGACCTTCTTGGCCTTCACGTGGAGGAACTCCATGCCGCGGAACTCGCCGACGCCGCGCTGCCAAGCCGCGGGGTCGTCGTCGAAGAGGACGCCCTGGCCGCCGTCGTCCTCGGCCAGCCGCCAGCGAACCCGTCGGCCATTCCCGGAGTGTAGCGAACAGATGTTCGATCGGTAGAGTGACCCGCCGTGCTGTGGCTGTTGGACCTCGACGGGGTGATCTGGCTCGGCGACCAGTCGATCCCGGGGTCGGCCGACGCCGTCACGCGGCTCCGGCAACAGGGCCACACCGTCGCGTTCGTCACCAACAACTCCTTCTCGACGGTGCACGACTACGTCGACAAGCTGGCGCGGTGTGGCGTGCCGGCGGACGCGGGCGACCTGCTGACGTCGGCGATGGCCGCGGCCGGTCTCCTCCAACCGGGCGACACCGCGTTGATCGCCGGCGGACCGGGCATCGTCGAGGCGCTGTCGGCGCGCCGCGTCGCGATCGTCGATCGCGCGCCGGCGAGCGCGGTGGTCGTCGGTTGGCACACCTCGTTCGACTACCAGGGCCTCACCCGCGCGTTCCGCGCGGTGCACGGCGGCGCCCGGCTGATCGGCACCAACGACGACGCGACCTATCCGACACCCGAGGGACTGCTCCCCGGCGGCGGTTCGATCCTTGCCGCCGTCGCGTTCGCCGGCGGGGTGACGCCGACGGTCGCCGGGAAGCCGTACCGGCCGATGGCCGACCTGGCGCGTGACCGCTTCGGGCCGCTGCTCGCCGACGCGGTGTTCGTCGGCGACCGGCCGGACACCGACGGCCGCATGGCCGCCGAGCTCGGTGTGCGCTTCGGGCTCGTCCTCACCGGTGTGACACCCGAGGCGAGCCCGCTCGACCCGCCGCCGGCCTTCGTGGCCCCCGACCTGGCCGCGCTGGTCGGTCAGCTGTTGGCGTAGACCCAGGGCTTCGAGGTCAGGGTTGTCCGGCGATCGAGGCACCCGTCGTCCTGGACGGTGAACTGCAGCGCCGCCCGCCCCGCCTCTTGCGGTCCGGTGACGATCACCACGTACGTGCCCCGGACGTCGCCGCAGCGCGTCGTCTTCACGTCGAAGCGGCCGTCGACCAGCCCGAAGACGCCGCCGTCGGCGCCGTGCTTGTCGGTCAGGGTGAACTGGCCGTCCGCTCGGAGCTGCAGCACGTCCTGCCCGATGCTGCGGTAGATGCCGCTCACCGACTTCGCCGAAGGTGGGACGCCGGCCGCCGGGGGCTTGACGTTCTCCTGGGCGGTGAACGGCCGGTTCACGGTGGCCTTCGGGTCAGGGTTCAGCACGACGACCAGGAAGACGATGACGAGGAACAGCGCGCCGGCCGCGATCGCGGCGTATTTCAGCCGCTTCATGTCGCACCGGTCGCGTCGTGCATCACGAGATGGAAGATCGTCACGGTCGTGAACAACTTGTAGCGCGCCCGGCGACGGTTGGCGAAGTCACGTCGTTCGCGCGACACGATCCGCGTGGTGCGCGCTTGCATCTGGTAATGCTGTCACGGCCTTTCTCAGTCGGTCGTCGACGCGCGCAAGAGCAATGCCGCGTTGTCGCGATTGCGTGCTGATCATGCCGATGTCGGCCACGCGCGGTGAAAAACCATGAATCGACGTATCGCGTGCGCGCGCGCCGAAAATCGTTGCAACTACGGGGAATTTTCGCTGCGACGTCGCGCGTGACAACGCGCAATCCCCTGAGCCTCATGGAGAAATGCTTGATTGATGGCGCGCAATCGGTTGTGATTATCGAGAACTTCCCCAATGCAACAGGAGGCGCTGGTGAACAAGTCGGACCTGATCGACACAGTCGCGAACGCGACTGACGTCGCAAAGGGTCAAGTCGAAAGCGTGCTCAGCGCGTTCTTCGACACCCTGACCACGGGTGTGAAAGGCGGCGACAAAGTCTCGTGGCCGGGCTTCGGCTCGTTTTCGATGACGCAACGTCAAGCGCGGATGGGACGCAACCTCCGCACTGGTGCGCCAATGAAGATCGCCGCCTCCAAGGCCATGAAGTTCACCTCCAGCTCGGTGCTGAAGGAGGCCATGAACAGCAAGAGCGGGTCGGCCAAGAAGGCCGGTCCTGCCAAAAAGGCATCCGCCAAGAAGGCTCCGGCCAAGCGGGCGGGTGCCGCGAAGAAGGCCTCCAAGGCCTCGAAGAAGCGCTGAGGCGCTGAAAGGCGGCAATCCCATGGCAGTTGCCAAGAAATCCACGGCCCGAAAGGCCACGAAGAAGCGGGCACCCGCGAAGAAGGCGGCCAAGAAGCGGACGACCGCGCGCAAGACAACGGCGCGCAAGACCACCGCTCGGAAGACCACCAAGAAGCGGGCACCGGCGAAGAAGGCCGCGAAGAAGCGGTCGCCGGCGAAGAAGGCCGCGAAGAAGCGGGCTCCCGCCAAGAAGGCGGTGAAGCGGCGCACGGTCAAGAAGGCCGCGAAGAAGCGGGCTCCCGCCAAGAAGGCGGCGAAGCGGCGCACGGTCAAGAAGGCTGCGAAGCGCACCGTCAAGAAGGCCCGCAAGGCCACGAAGCGGGCCGTCAAGAAGTAGCGACCCGGCTTCAGGCATTCCGACGAGGGGCCCTCCGGGGCCCCTCGTTCGCGCCGGCGCCCGCCCGCTTTCCCGCCGGCGCCCGCGCCGGCTTTCCCCGCAGTTGGTGTCGCTCTGCGACACCAACGATGTCCAGAACCGCCGTGGGGGTCAGTGCGCGCCGAGCAGGTCCGCGGGGATGTCGACGTCGTGGCCGAGGCCCGGCTCCCGGACGACGCGCAGCGGCAGACCGAGCCGGCGGGCCTCGGCCGAGTGGCGGAGGAACGAGCCCGGGCCGTACGCGAAGGAGAAGCCCGACGTCGCCGGTACGCACACCACGTTGGTGCCGTCGTCGCGCCGATCCGGCACGAGCGTGACACCGGGGAACCGCGCGACCCAACCGAGGTCCGTTGCCAGCGGCAGGTCGGCGTGGGCGACGATCACGCGCGCCGCGCCGAACGACGCCAGCTTCTCGACGCCGGCGGCCACCGCGTTGTTCAGGCCACGGCCGGGTTCGGGGAGCGGGGTGGCGCCCACCCGGCGAGCCCACTCGGCAACCTCGGGGTCGTCGCACACGACCGCGACCGGCAGCGCGCCGGCCGCTCGCACGACGTGCGCGGCCATCGTCTCGGCCAACCGCCGCCGTTCGTCAGGGCCGACCGCCGGCGCCAGCCGCACCTTGGCCTCCGCGAACGTCTTCACCGGGACGAGCACCCATGTGGGCGAGCCCACGGCCACCTATGCGAGGACCTCGTAGACCTTCGAGACCGGCTCCTGCCGGAGCAGCTGGCGCACCCGGACGAGGGTGTCGATCACGGCGCGGGCGCGCAGCGCGGCCTCCATGGCGTCGAGCGACGTCCACCGCGACACCGCGGTGCCCTCGACCAGGCCGCCGGCGTTCTTCTCGATGTTGACCGCGAGCTCGATGCCGAGGCAGCCGGCCTGCGCGGTGAACGTGGGCACCACGTCGGCGACGAAGAGCTTGCGCACGTCCTCGACGTCGGCCGGGTCGACCGACGACTGGAACAGGCGGAGAAACTGGGTCTGCTCCATCACGGCCTCCAGCTCGTCTTGTTGAACATGCTCGCCAGCTCCGGGCTGGTGTGCAGCGCCATGCGGCCCCGGTCGAGCTCGCCGGCCAGTCGCTGGCCGGTGCCCGGGTACGCCAACGTCACCCGCACGCGGTCGGGCGAGATCTCGATCACGTTGTACGACGGCCGCGTGTACCCCCGCACGCGGTGCGAGGACACCGTCCCCGAGTTCGCGATCAGCATGTGGTCGAGGAGCCAGATGTGGGGCACGTGCTTGTGGCCCGAGAGCACCAGATCGACCTTGAGCTCGGCCAGCAGCGCCAGCACGTCGCCGGCGTCCCACACGGTGTTGCGCTCCCGGCCGCTGCCCGGCACCGGCACGAGGTGGTGGTGCAGCACGAACACCTTGAAGTCGGCGTCCATCGCGAACTGCTGGCGGATCCAGAGGTATCGCTCACGCCCGACCTCGCCCTCGGCCAGATCGGGCTTGGAGGAGTCGATGGCGACCACCTGCACGGTCATCGGGTGCTCGTCGCCGCCGACCCGCAGGCGCATCACGCGGTCGCCCTTGTCGGCGACGTCGCCGGGGCCGAAGGTGTCGCGGAAGTGGAGGTACCCGACGTTCTTCGAGTCGTGATTGCCGGGGATGACCATCGTGGTGAGCCCGGCCTCGAACAGCGGATCGAGGTGGGTCTGGGCCATGCGGAACTCACCGGCGTAGCCCTCGGCGGTGAGGTCGCCGCCGATGACGACCAGGTCGGGATCGAGCCCGATGACCTCTTTGACCGCGGTCGTCAGCAGCTGGCTGTCGAAATAGGGCGAGCCGCAGTGCAGGTCCGACAACTGCGCGATGACGAACGGCTCGCGGGTCATGCCCTGACGAGTCTAGGTTTTCGCCCCGATGGCGACGAAGGTGGCGGTGCTGGGGGCCGGCTCGTGGGGAACCGCAGTGGCCAACATCGCCATCCGCAACGTCGCCACGACGCTCTGGGCCCGCCGGCCCGCGCTGGCCGAGACGATCGCCACCACCCACGTCAACGAGGACTATCTCCCGGCGTTCCGGCTGTCGAAGAAGCTGAAGGCCACGGCTTCGCTCGAGGAGGCGCTCGCCGGCGCCGACGCGGTGGTGATGGGCGTGCCGTCGCACGGCTTCCGCGAGATCCTCGCCGAGGCGGCACCCTTCCTGGCCGCGGGCGTGCCGGTGATCAGCCTCACCAAGGGCGTCGAGCAGGGATCGCTGAAGCGGATGACCGAGGTGATCGACGAGGTGCTGCCCGGGCACTGCACCGGCGTGCTCACCGGGCCGAACCTGGCCAAGGAGGTCATGTCCGGCTATCCGGCCGGCACCGTGATCGCGATGACCGACATGGACATCGCCGCCGAGCTGCAGCCGTTGTTCTCGGCCGAGTTCTTCCGCGTCTACACGAACCACGACGTCATCGGCTGCGAGATCGCGGGCGCGTTGAAGAACGTCATGGCCATCGCCGCCGGCATCGCCGACGGGATGGGCTTCGGCGACAACACCCGGGCTACGTTGATCACGCGCGGCCTGGCCGAGCTGAGCCGGCTCGGCGGCGCGCTGGGCGGTGAGCCGCTCACGTTCTCCGGGCTGGCCGGCATGGGCGATCTGGTGGCGACGTGCATCAGCCGCCAGAGCCGCAACCGCCACGTCGGCGAGGAGCTCGGCCGCGGCCGCACGATCGACGAGATCGTGAAGGAGATGAACATGGTCGCCGAGGGCGTCAAGACGTCGAAGGCGGTTTCCGACCTGGCGGCGCGCGTCGGTGTCGACATGCCCATCGCCGAGCAGGTGGTCGCCGTGCTCTACGGCGGCAAGTCGGCGGCCGAGATCGTGCCGCCGCTGATGATGCGGGCCCCCGGCGCCGAGCTCGACGGCATCAACCCCCAGCGCCGCTGAGGCCCGGCCGGTCGTCCCGGCCGGGCCCTGCTCAGCGACTCAGCGACTCAATGACTCAGCGGGCGAACGTGATCGCGCTGTTGGTGCCGTTCACGGTGACCATGAGGCGCACGATCGTGAATGACTGACCGGGATCGTCGACGACGTTCTTCGACTGACCCGGGATCGGGCAGTCCGCCTGGTGGGTGTTGTTCTCCTCGATCAGCAGGGTCAGCCCGTAGATGCGGTTGGCGACGCCCGAGTAAGTGCTCGTCATGATGCGACCCCGGAACGTCTTCGGCCCCGACGGCGTGTTGATCGTGTACAGCACGGTGCGGCTGGTGTTGGGATCGCCCAGGGTCTGGCACTGGCTGGACCCGTTGCCACCGTCGTCGGTGGGCTCGACCACACCCATCCCGGGTGTGCCGGCATCCGTCTGGCACTCGCGGACGTTCTGGATGTTGAGCGTGCCCGGGAAGTGCGGCGTGACGACGCCGGCGGCGAAGGTGTGGCCGGTCTTCAGCCCGCTGGCGGTGTTGGGTGTGCCGGCGGGGCAGCCACCGGAGTCGCTGTCCGCCGTGGTGCCGGCGATGGAGACGCCGAGCCCGGTCTGGTTCTCCGGCATCAGCTGCACCATCCCCGGCGATTGGGAGCCGGTGGCGTGGAGCGGACTGCCACTCAGGGCGGCGTAGATGTCGACGAGACCCTGGTCGGTGCGGATCTGGAGGCCGAGGTCGCCGGCGCGCCGGACGCCCGCGATCACCTGGCCGGTGTAGGTGCCGCCGATGACGACGCCGCCACTGATGCGGTAGATGTCCGTGCTGTCGCTGCTGGCCAGCTTGCACCACGTCATCCCGACGATGTTGAACGTGTTCACGCCGAGGGCACCGTTGAAGCCGATGCTGCCATCGCAGTTCCCGGCACTGGGCAGTGTCCCGCTGAAGTTGCCGTCGAAGCTCTGACGGGTCGCGGCACCGACGACGGCGAGCACGCCGTCACTGATGGCGCTGCCGCCGTTGTTGACGAAGTTCAAGTGGCCGACGAGGTTGGCGGTGTCGATCACGAAGTCGATCGTGGTGCGGCGCGCCGTCTGCACGCCGGGCGGCTGCCCGACGTCGTTGGCCGCGAACCCGCCGATCACCTTCCCGGCGGAGGCCACGCCTCCGGTCGGCGTGAAGCTGACCGCCGTCCCGGGCAGCACCGTCTCCGTCTCCGAGGAAGGCGGCGGGATCGGCGGCAGCGTCGGTGTGGCCGCGCAGAACTGTGCCGTAACGGTGAGCTTGCCGGGCATGTCGCCGGCGGCATCGAGCGTGAAGACCTGCTGGCGCTGGCTGGCCTGGCAACCGTTCACCGTCGACGTCGAGGGCGCCGCCGAACTTCCGGACACGGTGTCGCGGTACGTCGCCGACCGTCCGGCCACCGGAAGGAGCCCGTTCAGCAGCTTGGACCACGACGTTGCGGTGGCGGCGGTGATCGCCGCCGTTCCACCCAGCAGATACGAGTTCGCGGGCTCGAGCGGGCGGTCGTAACCCAGCCCGGAGATGTAGCTCTGCAGTGGCGCCGGCACCGTGTTCGGGTCGGTGAGCAGCAGCGGTGACCCGAGCGAGCCCGACAGCGGGCCGCCGCTCAGTGCGTCGGCACCGCCGCCGGCGTCGTCACCGCGCGCCAGCACGAGGTTGTCGAACGACTGTGAGGTGGACGGGTTGAGCCCGAGCAGGTCCTTGGCGACGAGTGTCGCGGTGTGGTACCGGTCCGTGCCGGCATGAGGCACGACGCTGATTCCCGCGGGCGCCGACGGCTGCGCGACGGCCAATGGCCCGCCGATGACGTGCACCGTCGTCGAATTGTCGGCGTGGGCGTTGAGGAACTTCTGCGTCGCCGCCGGCATGCCGGATGGTGTCCCGAGGAGGACCGGGATGCCATTCATGGACGCGTACGACGATGCCGAGAGCGCGTCCGGGAACTTGAGGCCGCTGGCGACGATGATCTGCGAGAGCTTCGTCGTCGGAGCCGACTGGAGACTCTCGGCGAGTGCTGCCGCGGTGTCGAAGCGGTCGACCGGTTGGCCGGTGCCGTTGAGGTAGCTGACGAGGCGGATGGCCTTGTAGCCGCCGGCGACGACCGCGGCGTCGATGCTCGGGCTCAGCGCCGCGTCGCCACCCATGATGAGCACGCTGTCGCCCGGGTCGAGGCGGCGGTCGATCTCGTTCTTGACCCGCGCATCGAGCGCCGCGCCGGGCGTGAGGAGCACCGGTGCGAACTCGGGGCCGGCCGGGTCGTTCGTCGCCGGCGAGGCGGCCAGCGCGTCGGCGAAGACGTCGCCGCGCGCGAGCACGACGTAGTGCGGTCCGAGTGGCAACTTGTTGGAGATCGCCACCGAGGTCGCATAGCGATCGGCGCCCGCGATGCGATCGGACGTGCCGACGGGAGGCGTCGCCCCGGTCGCTGCTGACACCGACGACGGGAGCAGGACCGCCCCGATCGCGACTGCGGAGAGTGCAGCCGCCCAACGTCCTCGTGAGCGCATGTGAATCCCACCAGCCTTTCCTCAACCCGCCGTCGAGATCGGGAAACGGTACCAACCGACCTTCTGGCTTGTCAGAACACGGGCTTATCCTTCCGGCATGGCGCTGCGGACTTGGCTGCTCAGGCGGGCCATGGGGCGCTTCCGCATCACCGACGACATCGTCCGGCACCTGACGACGTTCCAGCGGCTGGGCGAGACGGTGGAGGTGCAGCTGCCGACCGAGCTCCTGCCAATCGGCGCCCGGACCGTGTTCCGGGCGCTGCGCACCCGGGCGGCCTCGCAGCTCGGCGTGGATTGGGTGTGGCCCTACTGGCTCGAGCGGCAGGTCGACCCACGCGATCCGGCATTCGTGCCGCGCGGTCACCTTCCGTTCCTCGCCAACATCACCAACCGCAACTGGACGATGGTCGGCAACGTCGCCTCGCCGTGGGAGGCGATCGTCGACCCGCGGGGGCTGGTGACGCCGTGGTACGACGGCTGGTCGCTCGACTGGTGGGTGGGTGCCGACGACCGCTGGCACGTGCCGTCACGCGACTCGGGCGTGCGCCAGCGCCTGGTCGACAGCGCGCCGATCGTCGAGACCGCGATGCGGGTACCGGGTGGCGACGTGATCCATCGCGCGTACGCGGTACAGGCCGACGAGGAGTACGTCGTCATCGAGATCGAGAACGCGTCGCGCCTGCCGGTGGCGATCGCGCTGGCTGTCCGGCCGTACAACCCGGAAGGGTTGGCGGTGGTCGAGCGCGTCGCGCTCCACGACCGCACCGTCACCGTGGACGGCCGACCCGCGCTCCTCTTCCCGCGGCCGCCATCGCGCGCCACCGGCTCCACCTTCCGGCGCGGTGACTCGGCGGCCGAGGTCTTCCGCGGCACTGCCGCGGATGCGCTGCCCGATCCGTTGCGTTGCGAAGCCGGTCTCGCGCAGGCAGCCTTCCTGTTCCCGCTCGCGCACCAGGCCACGTTGCAGGTCGCGCTGCCGCTGGTGGCCGAGCGGCGGACCCGCCGACGCCGCCTGGCGCGCCGGCGCGTCGAGCGGATGCCCGAGATCCCCGCGGGCGGCCTGCCCCCGAGCGCGGTGGTGGCGCGCGGGTGGCGGGTGCAGACGGATCGCGGGATGCGGCTCGTGCTGCCCGATGCGCGTCTGGCCGAAGCGGTCGACGCCAACCGCCGGTACCTGTTGCTGCTGCACGACGGCACCGAGATCACGCCGGGGCCGGCGACGTACCACCGCTTCTGGTTCCGCGACGCCGCGTACATGCTGGCCGCGCTCGACCGCTACGGCTTCCACGGCGAGGCGACCGAGGTCATCAGCCACTTCCAGGACCGCCAACGGGTCGACGGCTTCTTCTTCAGCCAGCGGCAGGAGTGGGACTCGAACGGCGCCGCCCTCTGGTCGATGGCGGAGCACTGGCGCCTCACCGGCGAGCTGGTCGCCGACGGCGACTCGGTGTCGCGCGCCGTGCGCTGGATCGGGCGCAAGCTCCGGGGCGCCCGCCGCGACGAGGAGGTCGCCGGGCTCATGCCACCGGGCATCTCGGCCGAGCACCTCGGGCCGTTCGACCACTACTACTGGGACTCGTTCTGGTCGTGGCGCGGCCTGCTCGACGGCGCCGCCATGCTCCGCCATCTCGGGCGCGACAAGCAGGCGGCCGCGGCCGAGGAGTGGGCCGCCGCGCTCGGCGCGGCGCTCGATCGGTCGATGGCGCGGGTCGCGGCCGAGCTGGGCGGGGCCGCGGTCCCGGCCGGGCCGCGCCGCCATCTGGACCCGGCCATGATCGGATCGCTCGTCGCGTGCTGGCCGCTCGCGCTGTACCGCGGCGACGAGCCCCGCATGGCGGCCACCGCCGACGTCATCCGCGAGCGCTTCTGCATCGGCGACGCGTTCTTCCAGGGCATCAGTCACACCGGCCTCGGCACGTATCTCACGATGCAGCTGGCGTTCGCCGAGCTCGATGCCGGCGACCGCCGGGCGTTGGCCCGCCTGCAGTGGCTGCTCGGCGCGGCCACGCCGACGTGGACGTGGCCCGAGGCGATCCACCCGCAGCTCGGCGGCGGCTGCATGGGCGACGGGCATCACGGCTGGGCGGCGGCCGACTTCCTGTCGATGGTGCGGGCCCTGCTGGTGCGCGAGGTCGACGGTGGGCTGGCGCTGTGCTCGATGCTTCCCGACCACTGGTTGGGGCAGGGCATCGAGGTGCACGACGCACCGACCCACGCCGGCCTCATGTCGTTCGCGGTGCGCTGGCACGGCGACCGGCCGGCGCTGCTGTGGGACCTGAAGCGGCGCGGCGACGGCTCGGCACCGGTCACGCTCACCGCGCGGGGCCTCGACCCGGCCTGGTCGTCGACCGAGGCGCGCGGCGAAGCGCTGCTGGCCACGCCGCCCGAGCTGCAGGCCGCCGCCGGAGGCTTCTCGTGAGCCTGCGCGAGAAGTTGCTCGCGCGTGGCGTGCCGGAAGCCGAGATCGACGAGGCCGAGCGCACCGGGACGCTGTTCCAGCTCGCGGTCGAGCGGATCATCGTCGGTGAGCCGCGCTACACCAGCGAGGAGATCGCAGAGAAGGCGGAGACGGATGTCGAGGTGCTGCGCCGGCTCTGGCGCGCCCTCGGCTTCACCGACACCGAACAGCGCATCTTCACCGACGCCGACCTCGAGGCGATCGGGTGGGTCCGCCGCGCCAACGAGGACGGCTGGGCCGACCTGCGGGTGACGACGCAGTTGACGCGCGTGGTGGGTTCGTCGCTGGCTCGCATCGCGGACGCGCAGGTGGACGTGCTGAGCGACCGGATCGAGGAGCTGGCCAGGGCCGGCGTGTCGCAGGACGAGGCCGACGAAGTGCTCATCGACCTGCTCGAGGAGCAGTTGCCGCAATGGGCCGAGACGTTCGCATACGTGCACCGGCGCCATCTCGCGGCGGCGCTGCAGCGCGCCGAAGCGGCGCGGCGCGGCGACGCCGACCACGTCATCCACACCGTCGGCTTCGCCGACCTCGTCGGGTTCACGGTGTTGAGCCAGGCGCTCGACGAAGCCGAGCTGGCCGACGTCGTGGACCGGTTCGAGTCGCTGGCGTTCGACGTGGTCGGCCGGGTCGGCGGGCGGGTGGTGAAGATGATCGGCGACGAGGTGATGTTCGTCGCCGACGACGTCGCCGCCGCGGCCGAGATCGCGCTGACGCTGTCGGAGACCTACGCCAACGACGAGACCCTGTCCGACGTCCGGGTCGGGCTGGCGCGGGGCGCCGCCATCGTGCGCGAGGGCGACTTCTTCGGGCCCGCGGTGAACCTGGCGAGCCGGCTCGTCAACATCGCGTACCCGGGCAGCGTCGTCACCGACGAGGCCGTGCACGACACCCTCGAGGGCCATGAGGGGTTCGCGTGGAAGTCGATGCGGCCGCGACGGCTCAAGGGCATCGGGTGGACCGCGCCGGTGGTGCTGCTCCGGGCCGACGACGCGCAGGGGCGCCGACCGGCCAGCGACGTCGCCCGCAAGGTGCGGGCCAAGCGGTCGCAACTGGTGAAGCGGTCGCGGCGCCCGTCGGCGTTGGAGACCGCGGCCGACGACGAGACGCCGACTGTCTAACCGCCCACCGTCGACGTGCAGGCTTGGCCGTGGCAGACGTCGGTGAGCGCGCCGGCGAAGAACGCCAGCGCCAGTGCGGCGACGCGCGGCTCCGCGGCACCCGAGCCGTGCGGGTCGTTCCCGTCGGTCGGCGGCGTCGCGGCGTCGGGCGGCGCCGGCGATCCGTAGTCCCACACCACCAGCGCGTTGCCCGGATAGGCGCCCGCGGGGATCGGGTCGAGGCCCCAGTACGGGTCGCCGGCCCCGGTCCGTCCCGATTGGAGCGCGGGCTGATGAATGCGGGCGCCGATCGTGCGCGCTTCGACCTGCGTCGTCACGTTGGCCACCTGGTGGTCGCCGAAGGCTTCGATCAGCAGCACCGTGTGCTTCGGCGTGCCCGGATACGGATCGTCGGTCATGTGGGCCGCGTAGCCGTCGGCCTCGCCGCGGTCCCACAGCAGTTGCATGAGCGCCAGCGCGAGCGCCTGGTCGACCGCGGACCGGTACGACGCGCCGAGGAACGTCGCGAAGCGGCTGAAGTCGACGCTGCGCGGGATCAGCGTGGAGAAGTTCATGCCGGGCACGCCGAGCACGGCGCGGGTCCATTCGGTGGACACCGCGGTGGCGGCGCCGCCCAGGATGCCGCCCTGGCTGTTGCCGTTGAAGAACACCTCGCCGGGCTTGATCGCCGGGTGACCGCCGAGTTGGAACGCCGGATCGGTCGCGAACCCCTTCGGGTCCTTCAGCAGCCGGGCGAGGAACTGCATGTCGAGGACCGCCTGCTGGAGGCGGTCGACGACCGTCGGGAAGCGGGTGAGGTCGCCGAGCACGCTGATGAGGTTCGGGATGTCGGCGCTCGACATGCCGATCCAGTCGGTGCCGCACAGCACCGCGTCGCCGGCCTGTGCCAGCGGGCCGAAACCGTCGACCTCGCTGGCCGAGCCCAGCAGGCCGTGGCCGTAGACGATGGCCTGCGCCGGCTTTGACGCCGCCGCCTTCGGGATGACGCACACGAAGTTCGCCTGCTGGTTGCCGTTGCGCGTCGGCAGCCCATCGGGGCCGAGCAGGAACCGCTGCCCGGGACCGCCGTCGCCGGTGAGGTACCGCGGCACGGTGAAGGTGCCGGTGACCCGCCGGGCGAGATCGGGCGTCGGCGCCGGGTCGACCTTGTCGACGTGGAACGACGGCGCGCCGCCATTGCTCCCGAGTGAGGCGAACGCGTCGTCGCGCATGTGCAAGAGGCGACCGGCGAGGCTGGCCGCGCTGGCGACGGTGAAGTCCCAGGCCAGCGCGAGATCAGCCTTGGCGACTCCGGCCTTGGTGAGGTCGGCGATCGCGGCGCCGATCGCGGCTCGGCGCGTTTCGACGGCGGGCGCGTCGGTGCGGGTGCCGTCGCGTATGGCGAGGAAGGCCGGCCACGTCGCCGCCGGAGCCAGGTTGCGCGTCAGCCCGACGACGTACCGGTGCGCCTCGTGCAGCGCGATCGCCGGGCGGATCGTGAGCAGTCCGGACGGGTCGGCGTCGACCCAGAACGGTTGGCGCGTCCCCGTGGTGGCGTCGAGGAGCACGATCGCCGATCCCGGTGCCTCGGACGTGGCGATGGTGCCGGGCGCCGGAAGGTGGGCCGCGGCGGCATCGAAGCCCGGGACCATCACGAGGATGGGCGACCCGGGGCTGAAGCCGTCGGCCCGGTTCCACTCGGCGGGGTCGACCGGAGTGCCCGCGGTGTTCTTCGGCATGACGGACGCGTCGAGCGCGAGCCGGCGCCCGGTGGGGCTCGACGGGTCCGACGCGGTGAACGCGTTGCTGGGAAACGGAAGGAGGCACGCGCCGCCCGAGAGCGGCTCGCAGTGTGGCGCGACCGCCGGGAGGTGCTCGACCGCTTTCTTCGACGATCCCGACGTGCACCCGGCGAGCGCGGTGACGGTGGCGAGGAGGGCGAGGAGAGCGGTGATCCGGCGCATGGCGACCGCGACGACAGTACCGATGCCGGCAGGCCGGTGAGCCGCGGGCGCCGAATGGTTCGCGGTGCGCCGTCGTGTCGTCGTCTGCCTGGTCGCGCTCGCCGCGACGGGCGTGGTGCCGCTGGCGCGGGCGGCGGCGCCCCCGCCGCCACCGGTGCGGCAATCCGGATATCTCGCCATGGCCGACGGGGTGAAGCTGCGGTACACGGTCGTGCGGCCGGCGAAGTCCGGGACCTACCCGACGTTGTTCGAGTACTCGGGTTACGACCCGGGCACCAACCCGGACGCGGCGTACGTCGACCAGTTCGTGGTGAAGGACGGCGGATACGCGTACATCGGCGTCAATGTGCGCGGCACCGGCTGTTCGGAGGGCACCTTCGACTTCTTCCAACCGAAGGAGGCCACCGACGGCGCGGCCGTCATCAAGTGGGTGACGTCGCAGCCGTGGAGCAGCGGCAAGGTCGGCATGATCGGCAAGAGCTTCCCCGGCATCACGCAGCTCTTCGTCGCCGAGCAACGCCCGCCCGGGTTGGCCGCCATCGCGCCCGGCCACTTCTTCGGCGACGCGTACCGCGACATCGCGCGGCCGGGCGGCATCATGAACGACGGGTTCTCGTCGTTGTGGAGCTTCGTCGGCCAGCCGAGCTACGAGTTCCAGTCGTCGCCGAAGCAGGTCGCGGCCGGCGACGCCGGCTGCCGGCGCGGCATCACCGCGGGCGCCACCGGGCTGCCGACCAACCCGTTCGTGCAGCTCCTGCAACACCAATGGGACGACGCACTGGTGCGCGAGCGGTCGCCGGACACCCACCTCGATCGCATCCAGGTCCCGATGCTGGCGACGTTGTCCTGGCAGGACGAGCAGCTCGGCAGCCGCAACACGGATCTGCTGGCGCGCCTGGACGACATGGGTCGCAGCAACTGGTGGGCCACCCTCACCAACGGCGACCACGGCATGGCCCGCACGAAGACCGAGCTGGCCGACCTCGAGCGGTTCTACGACCACTTCCTCAAGGGCGAGGCCAACGGGTGGGAGACGCGTCCGCGCGTGCAGGTGTGGTGGGACGCGGGGCGCGACGGTGCCCGCGCTCCCGGATGGGTCACCGGCATGGCGCACTGGTCGGAGAAGTGGCGCACGCACGACCAGCAGCTCGCGCCGTTCGCGCTGGCGCTCCGCTCCGGTGGCGCGTTGCGGCCCGCGCCGCCGGCCGCGGCGGAGGGCGGCGACACCTTCGTCGACGCCGGCGGCCAGAGCATCGGCAACCCGAAGTACGGGTCGTCGGGCTTGCCGGACTCGTACGCGTTGTGGAGCAGCCCGCCGGCGCCCGGCTCGTTCCTCGCGTACACGAGCGCGCCGTTCGCCGCCGATCGCACGTTCCTCGGGTCGGCGTCGGTGGACCTCTGGCTGTCGTCCTCGGCGCCGGACACCGACCTCGAGGTGATGCTCACCGAGGTGCGGCCCGACGGCACCGAGGTCTACGTGCAGAAGGGCTGGCTGAAGGCGTCCCACCGCAAGCTCGACCCGCTCCTGTCGACCGCGCTGCGGCCGTACCAGACGCACCAGGCGGCCGACGCCGCCAACCTGCGACCCGGCGCCGCCACGATGGTGCGGGTCGAGCTGTTCCCGTTCGGCGCGCTGATCCGCAAGGGCTCACGGGTCCGGCTGTGGGTGCAGGCGCCGACCGCGTTGCCCGAGTTGTGGGCGTTCGCGCCGTCGCCGTACCCGGCGGTCGACACCGTCCTGCACGACGCCGCCCACGTCTCGCGCCTGGTGCTGCCGCTGGTGCCGAACGACGCCAACCGCGTCGCCGCGTTCCCGCGATGCGGCTCGTTGATCCACCAGCCGTGCCGTCCCGACCCACTGGGCTGAGGTCTTCGTCGCACGGCTCATTCGGCGAGGTGCGCGGTGGCGATGCCCCACGCGGCGAGCACGAACGAGCCGTCGAAGGGCGCGAGCGGGCGGCCGCGGAGGTCGACGAGCCAGCCGCGGCGGCCGTCGACGGCCACGGTCGTCGGTTCGGGCCGGGGGTTGAACACCCGCAGCTCGAGCGCGCCGCCGGCGTCGCGGCGCAGCGCGGAGACCTCGGCGCCGTCGACCGTCAGCGCGGTGCCTTCGGGCGGGCGGTCGGCCTGGCCGACGCCGGTGACGACCTCCATCGGCAGGAAGACGTCGTCGACCAGCGCGTAGGGATCGGCGTCGGGGTCGACCGACAGCGCGTAGCGGAACGAGCGGCGGCCGGGGAGCTGCGGGCCTTCGACCGCGATCGGGGGCCCGGCCGGGAGCGGGCGGGCCGCCATCTCGGTGCCGGAGATCAGGCCGGTGCAGCGCAGCAGCGTGAGCGCCAGCGCGCTGGCGGCGCCGTTCTCGATCCGCACCAGCTCGTACTCGAGCAGGCCCTCGTGGAGGACGGTGAGGCCGCCCGCCTGGACGAACCGGCGGCTCGGAAACGTCGGCAGCGGCAGCTCGTGGGGCCCGCCTTCCGCGGTGAGGCCGCGCTCGACGGTCGCGAACGCGCACTCGGCGCGCGAAGTCGTCGCCGGCGCGGGCAGCGGGAACCAGGTCCGCATCCGATGGTCGCGCGACTGGTTGTCGAGCGACGTCGTGACCCGCACGACGTGTTCGCCGGCGCGCAACTCGATCTCGGTCGTCACCTCGGTGCGACGGGTGCCCACCCGCTCGTCGCCGACCACCGCGGCCGGCCAGTCGAACGATCGCACCACGCGCAGGGTGGCGCGCAGCGGGCCGGTGTCGGCCACCTCGGTGGCGACGAACGCCGGATGGTGGACGACGGTGTCGTTGGCCGGCGGCGACCAGTTGTAGGTGTCGCCGTGGTCGCCGTCGTCGACGAGCTGGTCGAAGCCGGCCAGCCCGTTGATCGCGAACGTCCCCGACTCCTGGTCGACCTCGACCCGCACGATCCCGTTGTCCAGCCACGCCGAAGGCTCGAGCCCGGCCCGCGCCGGCGCGACGTCGAGCGTCGCCGCCGGCTCGATGTGCCGCCAACCGAAGCCCGGTGCGCCGGTGACGCGGACGAGCGACCGCCGGAAGCCGTCGCGCTCGACGCGGATGCGGAGCCGGTCGGTCCGCCGGCCGCCGGCCAAGGCGTAGAGATCGTTGATGCTCGCCGCGGTGCTCGCCACCTGCGCCCGGCCGACACCGCTCCGGAGCACGACGTCGATGGTCCCGTCACTGTCCTCGACGTCGATCGAGCTGAAGTCGAGGCCGTCGGCCAGCTCGTCGTTGCGCAACTGGCCGAGCGCGATCGACAGCCCCGCGCCGGTGGTCTCGCGCTCGACGACGGCGTCGGACCGTGACCACACCACTTGCTCGTTCGGCCCGGCCGCGGCGGCGCCGCCCGGCAACCGCACCTCCACCAGGCCCGACCGGGCGCGCGCCGACGGGTTGACGGCGTGGGGACCGCGCTCGGCGAGCGTTGCCGCGAGGAATCGCAGGCCATGGCGCGCCAGCCCGGCGGCCGCGGTCGTTGCTTCGGCGAACCGGTGGAGCACCGCGTCGGCGACGTCGTCGACCGAGCACGCGCAGATCGAGTCGTGCGCGGCGTTGCGGATGACCTCGCGCCACGCGAGATCGAGCAACCGGCCGGGCCAGTGGTCGGCCGGCGCGAAGAGCGCGTTCAGCGGCTCGGCGCGTCGCTCGAGCTCGCGCTCGGCGCGGGCGGCCGCCTGCTTGACGTCGACGCGGTTGGACAGCACGCCCATCAGGAGGTTCGACCGGGCCGCCGACCGCAGTTCGCCGGACCACGACGGCAAGCCGGTGACCGGCGCGTCGGCCAGATACTCCGGCAGCGACGTGACGACGAGCCGGTAGTCGTCCTGCAGGTCGTTGGCCTCGGTGACGACCCGGCCGAGCCATCGCTGCGGCGCCTGGTGGTCGGTGCCGTTCATCCAGAGCATCGGCGCGCCGGCCGGCAGCGCGTCGCCGAGCTCGGCTTCGTGCGACCGGATGCGCGCGACCAGCGCCTTGGCGTCGTCCGGCATGGCGGCGCCGTTGCCGTAGCCGACCCAGAGATGCTCGGCTCGCACGGTGGAACCGTCCGGTGCCGACCACCAGAACGCCGTGCGGTCGACGCTCGACGGCACGCCGCGCCACACCACCGCGTGCCCGAAGCCGGCGAGCCGCAGGATCTGCGGCATCTGCGCGACGTGGCCGAACATGTCCGGGAGGTACCCAACGTTCATCGCCCCGCCGAACGCCGCCGCCCGCTCGATGCCGAGCTGCAGGTCGCGCACGATCGTCTCACCCGACACGCAGAACTCGTCCATGAGGACGTACCACGGGCCCATCGCCAGCCGGCCGCTGGCGGCCAGCCGCCGGATGCGGTCTTCCGCCTCGGGCCGCACCTCGAGGTAGTCGTCGACCACCGCCATCTGCCCGTCGAGCAGGAAGCGGGCGTAGCTCGGGTCGGCCTCGAGGCGGGGGAGGAACTCGTCGAGCAGGTGCACCAACCGGAGGCGGAACGCCTGGAACGGCGCGTACCACTCGCGGTCCCAGTGGGTGTGCGGCACGACGGCGATCGTGCGGGGCGGGTCGGCCATGGCCCCAGGGTACGGTCAGCACGCATGCGCATCGCGTTCGGCACCGACGAGCGGACTCCGGTCACGGACGCGGTCGTCGTCGCCATCGCCGAGCGCGGGCACGAGGTCGTGCTGCGGGTCGAGGACGACGCCTGGCCCGACGTCGGCCGCCGCGTCGGCGAGGCCGTCGCCGGTGGTCAGGCCGACCGCGGGATCGTCTGCTGCTGGACCGGCACCGGGGTGTCGATCGCGGCCAACAAGGTGCCCGGCGTTCGCGCCGCGTTGTGCACGGACGCCGAGACGGCGCGCGGCGCGCGCACGTGGAATGACGCCAACGTGTTGGCCTTCGGCCTGCGGCTCACGTCGCCCGCGATCGCGTCGGAGCTCATCGACGCGTTCCTCGACACCGACACCGATCCGGACGAGGCCGGCACCATCGCGGCCGTGGAGCCCCGCGAACCATGAGGCGGGTGTCGGTTACGTTCATGGCATGCCCAAGTACATCATGCTCTCCACGCTCGGTCCCGACGGCATGGCAACCCTGCGTTCGCACCCGGAACGACTGCTCGCGGTGAACTCCGAAGTGGAGGCGATGGGTGTCCGGGTGGAGCAGCAGTACGCGCTGCTCGGCAGCTACGACTTCCTGAACATCCTCGACGCGCCCGACGAGAAGGCACTCGCGAAGGTCGCGGTCGCGCTCGGCGCACGCGGCACGCTGAAGACGCAGACCATGGTCGCGATCCCGATCGAAGACTTCATCGAAGCCGTGCGGGACTAGACGCGGGCGGTCAGTACCACCACATGCCTTGGCGACGACGTTCCTTGCGGACGTCGTCGAACACGAACTCGACCGGGAGGATCATGCGGTCGGAGAGGCGGCGGATCCGGTAGCCGGAGGCGGTGACGTCGGCGACCTCGAAGCCGTGCGACCAGGCGTCGTCGAACCGCCTGCGAACCTCGACGCGCGTTCCTGCCGCCAGGGCCTCATCGTGATCCTGGAGCTGCTCGAGTGTCGTGATTGCCACGGGCACCCCCTTTGTCCGGTTTCCATCATCGACCGCGGCGCGCCGACGATCAACCCCCGCAGCGTGAATACTGGGTTTCGTGGATGTGAAGCTGACGGAGTGGACGTCGTGCGGTGGTTGTGCCGCGAAGTGGGGCGCAGCCCCGCTCGCGGGACTGCTCCGCACGGTGGCGGGCGGCCCCTCGGCGGAGGTCTCCGGACTGCTGGTGGGGCTGGCGCCGTTCGACGACGCCGCGGTGCTCCTGCTCGCCGACGACCTCGCGCTCGTCTCCACGACCGACTTCTTCCCACCGCTCGTCGACGACCCGGCGGACTTCGGTGCGATCGCGGCGGCCAACGCGTGCAGCGACATCTTCGCCATGGGCGGACAGGTGAAGATCGCCCTCAACGTCGCCGCCTTCCCGGAGCGGCTGCCGGTCGAGGCGATCGGCGCGATCCTCACCGCGGCCGCCGAGGTGGTCGTCGAGGCGGGTGGCGTGATCGCCGGCGGCCACACCATCCGGTCCGAGGAGCCGATCTTCGGGCTGGCCGTGCAGGGTGTCGTCGACCCCCGCCGCGTCTGGACCAAGGCGGGGGCGTTGCCCGGTGACGCGTTGGTGCTCTCGAAGCCGATCGGCTCCGGCATCGTGCTGGCCGGCGCGGGCGACGAGGACAAGGCCGCCGCCATCGCGGTGATGCGCCGCCTCAACCGGGCGGCCGCCGAGGCGCTGTCGGCGCTGCCCGACCCGCCGCACGCGGTCACCGACGTCACCGGGTTCGGTCTCCTCGGCCACGGGTGGGAGATGGCCGAGCGTTCGGGCGCGACGCTGGCGTTCGACGCCGGCCGGCTCCCGCGGTACGCCGGCGCGCTGGTCGCCGCCGAGGCCGGCACCCGCACGGGCGGGGACGCCCGCAACCGGGCGCACCTGGAAGGCAAGGTCGCGGTGGCGGATGGCGTCCCCGATTCGCTGGTCGCGCTGGCGTACGACCCGCAGACATCGGGCGGCTTGCTGGCGTCGGTGGCGCCGTCGGCGGTCGACCGGCTGGCCGGCGCCGGGTTCGTCGTGGTCGGTGAGGTCCTCGCCGGCCCGGCCGGCGTCACCCTGCGGCGGTAGGCCGCCGCGCTACGGTTCGACGCACATGGCTTTGGCGATCCAGCGGCCGACGCGCGGGCAGATCCGCCGAGGCATCCCCGGCCTCGTCACCGAGCGCGCGCTGTGGGACGAGGGTGCCGAGTGGGTCGTGGGCGTCGACGAGGTGGGCCGGGGCTCCTGGGCCGGGCCGATCTCAGTGGGCGCCGCGGTCCTGCCCCGTGACCGCCGGGTGTACAAGGTGCGTGACTCGAAGCTGCTCACCGAGACCGAGCGCGAGCGCCTGTTCGATCGCATCGGCGATTGGTGCGCCGCCTGGGCCGTCGGCCACGCCAGCCAGGTCGAGTGCGACGAGCTCGGCATGTCGGCGGCGCAGAAGCTCGCCGCCCGCCGCGCCATCGCCGGGCTGGCCCTGCCGTCGGCGCCGGACGCGGTGCTGGTCGACGGCACGTGGGACTTCGTCGCCGGCGGCCAGGCCCGCCGGCTGGTGAAGGGCGACCGGACGTGCCTGTCGATCGCGGCGGCGTCGGTGCTCGCCAAGGTCGTACGCGACCGGTTGATGCGCGCCGAGGCCGAGCACTTCCCGGCGTTCGACTTCGACCGGAACAAGGGCTACCCGTGCCCCCGTCACAAGGCGGCGCTGGCCGCGTTCGGCCCCACGTCGATCCACCGACGGACATGGGTGTTCATGGACCACATCCCGTGGTCGGGCGTGCCGCGCGCCAGCAATCAGCAGTCGCTCTGGTAGGAGGGTGCCGTGAGAGCTCGCCATCGCGCCGTGGTGCTGGTCGGCGCCGCGCTGTTCGGTGTCCTCGGCGCGGCGTGCACCAACGACAACGGTGGTGCCATGCAGCCGGGTGCCGCGACGACGACCGCACCGGCGACCACTGCGCCGGCGACGACCGCGCCCTGACTCATTCGGTCCGCAGCAACGATCCGGCGCGCACGCGGCTGTTCCGTGCGCCCACGAACCCGCCGACCGCCGCGCCGATGACCAGCGCCATCAGCGCGACACCGGCGGTGGGCCGCGGCGAGATGATCGGGCGAGGGACCACGCCGAGGTAGTCGGCGACCTGGCGCCAGGCCACCCGTCCGGCGACGATCCCGATCGGGATCGCCGCCACGCCGGCGATCACCGCGACGATCCCGCCTTGCACCAGCTCCGAACGGCGCACCTGCGACGGGGTGAAGCCCAGGCTCCGCAGCGTTGCCAGATGGCGCCGGTGGCGTCGTGACGTGACGACGATGCGGTGGACGATGGTCACGACGGCCAGCGCTGCGAGCACGCCCAGCAAGGCGTCGACGAGGCCGGTGATCCGTCGGAGCGATGCGACCGCCGCGTTGTCGGGCCGGGTGAAGGCGTAGTCCGGGTGCAGCCGTTCGGTGAGCACCGGGTACGCACTGCTCAGCCGTTCGGGGTGTCGGAGTCGCACGAAGAAGCCCGGCGTGCTCGCCGGCGGTGCGCCCAGGCGGTCGAGCATCGCGGTGGTGATCGCCCCGCCTTCACCTTGCTTCAGCGTCCGGTACACCGGCGACGCCAGCACCGATCGCCCGGTCACGACGGCACGGACCGGTTCGCCGGCCGGCGCGGGCGAGTCCGAGGACTCGCTGGGACCGAGGCCGACGCGCACGGTGTCGCCGATGGCGACGTGGAGCCGCGACAGCTCACCTGCGCCGAGGGCGATCTCGCCGACTGCGGCCGGCGCGCGGCCCCGGTCGATCGCCGGCGCGATGCCGGTGTCGGGCTCGAAGAGCATGCCGTAGACCGGTGTGCCGTTGACGACCAGCTCGCCCCAGCCACCGCGCGCCGTCGCCGCGACCGTCGGGTCGTGTCCGAGAGCGGCCCGCGCGGCATTCGCCTGCGCGGCGTCCTCGAAGACGAGCGTGACGTCCCAGGTGCCGCCGGCGAGGCGAGGATCGCCGAGCAACCGGTGCAGGCTCGTGCCCAGTGTCATCGTCGCGACGAGCATGGCCACGGCGACGCACCCGCCGAGCAATCCGCTCCGCGCGCGCCGGTCCATCGGACGCTCGGAGAAACCGAGGGCCATCCGGGCGCCGGTCGCGGTCACCGGATCGAGTCTCGAGATGGCCGCCGCGGTCCGACGGGCCGGGCGGTACCGCGCCGCCGAGCGCCGGGTCGCCAGGCCGACAGCGACGGCAGACGCGGTCATCGCGAACAGCAACGTGGTCAGCACGCCGATGCCGATGACGACGAGGTCGGCGTGCAGGCCGAGATGAGGATCCGCGGTGCGCGACACGCCGACCGGCAGCAGAGGCGAACAGGCCACCGCGACGACGGAACCGGCGAGTGCGCCGAGCGCACCGACTCGCACACCGCGCACGATGCCCGCGCCGACGAGGTCGCGCCGCGACATGCCGAGCCCACCGACGATCGCCAACTGGTCGGCGACCAGTGCCGCGCTCCGGCGGAAGATCTGCGCGAGCACGACCAGTGCGGTGGCGCCGAAGATGCCGCCGAGGAGCCAGAGGGCGCGCGCCTCGACCGACACGAGACGCCGTACGCCGACGGCGCCGTCCGCCGCTGACGCGATGTTGTCGAAGTGCAGGTTCGCGGCGTCGGCCGCGGCCGTGAACGCCTCGAACGAACGCGCCCCGCCGCGGAGGCGAATGGCGAGCGTGCCGTTCGTCCAGTCGACGACTTCCGGGTGGGCCTCGCGGAAGGCGGTGTTGAGGTAGATGATCGGATCCGGACGCCCCGTCAGGCTCGGGAAGCCGCCGGCGTCGGCGATGATGGCGGTGACGGTGACCGGCTCGACCCGGCTCACATCGTCGGCGTCGAGCAGGATCTTCACGACGTCGCCGACGTGCAGCGAGAGCACGTCGGCGGCGACGAATCCCACCGCCGCCTCGTTGACGGCCGACGGGTGGGGCAGCCGGCCGCGCAGCACTTTCACCCGCCCGATCACCGGATTGGTCATGTCGAGCGCGATCGGGAACACCTGGGGGAGGAGCCGCGGCCGCCCGTCGGCCAGCATCACGCCGGCGCCCGACACCAGCAGCCGGGTGGTCGACTCGACCTGTGGCAGCCGGGCCGCGGCCGAGAGCACCGCGTCGGCCTCTTCGGACGAGCCGGCGCCGGTCCCGCCGGTGAGCGCGTCGACGCCGTGCGACCAGGTGAGCAGCCGGTCGTAGGACGTCGAAGCCCGGCGGGCGCCGGCCGCGGTCGCCATCACCGAGCCCGACGCGAGCGCCAGCAGCGCGACGAGCAGCAGCATCGGCGCTCGCCGGCGCGAGAGCAGCCGAGCCTCGATGAATCGCACCGCGGCCACCACGGGGTGCAGTGTGCGCCGGCGGCGCCGTCCGGGAAAGGGAGGCGGCTTCCGGCGGCGAGGGATGCCAGCACCCCTCGGCCGGCGTCAGTTGGCGGCCGGCTCCTTCGGCAGCCCGAGCACCCGCTCGCCGACGATGTTGCGCATGACCTCGTCGGTGCCGCCGGCGACGCGCATGCCCGGGACGCCGAGGACCAGCTCGCTCCACGCGTACGTGCCCCACTCGCCGGTGTCGGCGACGAGCCGGGGCCCGAGCAGCGTGCTGAGGACCGCCGCCATGCGCTGGTAGTTCTGCGTCAGGCTGAGCTTGGCGGTCGACATCTCCGGCCCCGGCAGCTGACCCGACTTGATGCGCTCGAGGCCTCGCTGGTTGGTGTACCTCGCCACCGTCATGTGGATGTAGAGGTCGGCCAGCGCCTGGCGGTCGACGGGATCATCGGTGCGACCCAGCCAGCGGGCCAGCTGCAGGATCCGGGTGAGGCCGCCACCGCCGCCACCGCCGCCGCCGGCGCCGATCGACGCCCGCTCGTTCATCAGCGTCGTGAGCGCGACCGTCCAGCCCTGGTTCACGTCGCCGAGCCGGTGGTCGTCGGGGATGCGAACGTCGGTGAAGAACACCTCGTTGAACGACGCCCCGCCCGTCATCTGGCGCAGCGGCCGCACGTCGACCCCGGGCGCGTGCATGTCGACGACGAAGCCGGTGAGCCCCTTGTGCTTTGGCAGGTCGGGGTCGGTGCGGCAGATGATCTCGCCGATCTCGGAGAACTGCGCGCCTGAGGTCCACACCTTCTGGCCGTTGACGATCCATTCGTCGCCGTCCCTGGTGGCGCGCGTCTGCAACCCGGCGAGATCCGACCCGGCGACCGGTTCGCTGAACAGCTGGCACGCGACGATGTCGCCGCGCCACAGCTTCTTGAGGTAGCGCTGCTTCACGTCCTCGGTCGCGTGGGCCAGGATCGTCGGCGCCACCATGCCGAGCCCGATGCTGAAGGGTGACTCGCTCGGCGTCCGGAACCCGGCTTTGACGGCGTCGTAGGCCCGGGCGAACGAACCCGGCAGCTCGCGCCCCCCGTACTGCGCCGGGCCGGTGATGAAGCTGAAGCCGGCGTCGTACTCCGTCGCCTTCCAGGCCTTGGCCTCGACGAGCTCGGCCTGCTCCTCCTCGGGCGTCTTCTCGGTGAGGAGGTTGACGCTGTCGCTGCCCTCGCCCCATGCGAGCGTCACGTCCCGACGCGGCTCGGCGTTGGCCTCCAGGAAGGCGAGCGCATCGGCGCGGAACGCGGCTTCGGTGATGTCGTCCGGCATGGAGCGGAGGCTACCGTCGGGCGATGCGTTGGCGTGATTCGATGGTCCTCCGGGCGGCCGCGGTGTGGACGGCATTCGTGTGGGTGACGTTCGTCCGCAACATCGCCGGCGACAACCACAGCACCGGGTTCAAGGTGGTCCACATCACGCTGGCGGTCATCTCGATCGGGTTCGCGGTGCTCATCTGGCGGGTCGCGACCCGGGCCCGGAGCCGCGAAGAGTCGTAGCCTTTCCGGCCATGGCCCTCAACCTTCCGAAGCTCCACGAGCTGGCGCTGGCCGCGACCCGGTCATACGTGGCCAACATCGAGCCCGACCAGTTGTCGTTGCCGACGCCGTGCGAGGACTACGACGTCCACGCGCTGCTGAACCACGTCATCGGCGGCAATCAGTGGGTGGCCCCGCTGGTCGAGGGCCAGACGATCGAGCAGGTCGGGGACCGGCTCGACGGGGACCGGGTCGGGGACGATCCGCTCGGCTCGTACGACGCCTCGGCCAAGGAGGCCGCGGCGGCATTCAACGCGCCGGGCGCGATGGAAGCGCCGGTCGCGGTGTCCTACGGGCCGGTGCCGGGCGAGATCTACGCCGGCCACCGCCTCATCGACGTGGTGATCCACGGGTGGGACCTGGCGACGGCCACCGGCCAGGACCCGTCGCTCGATCCCGCGCTGGTCGCGGCGTGCCGCGAGGTCGTCGAGCCGCAGCAGGAGCTGCTCGCCGCGTCGGGCATGTTCGGCAGCCGGCAGGACGTCGGCGCCGACGCCGACCCGCAGGCGCAGCTGTTGGCGATGCTCGGCCGCCGCCCCTGATTTTCCGATGTGCGGTCGAGCGCCGGGTCAGTCGCGCCGTTGCCAGCGGCCGTTGACGGTGTTGCGGTGGCCCTCCGGATCCTCGGGCGTGCGGTCGACCGGCCGCAGGGGCTCGATCGTCCCGCCGCGTGAGCGCGGCCCCGACCACGGTGCCGGCGCGGCCACGGTGAAATCGGCCAGCGCGTAGCTGATCGACTCGTAGTTCACCCGCCACCCACGGAAGTGCGGCCACGCCTCCTCGGGCGACCGCTCCATGGGGAAACCGACTTCCTCGAGCCGTCGCACGCCCTCGAGGAAGTCGTCGTAGGTCAGGTCGAGCGGCGCGTCGGGCCGCGGGTCCGGGTCGTGTGGGATCTTCAGCACGTTGGCGATGTCGCGCAGCGCGACGAACCCCATGCGCAGGCAGAGGCGCGCGTCGGTGGGCGCGGCGGCGGGGTCGAGCGCAAGTTGCAGCGCGGCGGCGTCCAGGACCGAGAGCAGGCCGAGCACCCACGACCGCAACGGGTGGGGTGACCGGAAGGTGATGAGCACCGGGTAATTGGCGTGGCTCTCGGCGACGTCGGCCGCCCAGTACTCCCACTCGCGGTAGAACGCCGGCAGGTTGGCCATCAGCCCGACGAGCTGGTGCCGGGCGAGGATCTCCGGTCCCCACGCGGGCACGCCGGCGCGGCTCTGCAGGACGGTCACCAGCGTCTCGCGCCGGTTGAACGACGCGTAGATCGTCGGCAGGTACCCGATCTCGAGCGCGACGACCAGCAGACCGGTGCCGGCCGCTGCGAAGTCGACCGCCGTCGACGCTGCGCTGTGGGGCGACGTCGCGAAGCCGAGGGTGAACATCGAGGAGCCGGCCTCGCGCAGCGCGGTCGCGAAGGAGTGGCCGGCGAGCGGCCACAGCAGGAGGGCGAAGCCGAACAGGTAGCCGACGATCCAGACGAACAGCAGGGTGAGCAGCGAGATCGGCCCGGACAGCGCCAGGACGCGGTCCTTGCGCGCGAAGTCATCGAACCGGTTGGCGACGAACAAGAACGCGGTCCGGACCAGTCGCCGGCTCACGAACACCGACAGGCGCGACGGGATGGCGCGAGGGATGACGAGGGTGAACAGCACGCTCGTCGAGACGAACGGCAGCACGAACAACCCGAGTGCGAACCCGACCCACGCCATCTCGCCCGCCGACGCTACGCGAGCGGGCCGAGCTTCACGTCGAGCGCCAGCGTCAGGCAGCGGCAGCCGCCGCCCGCCTTGAGGAACTCGGCCACCGGGACGACCACCACGTCGAAGCCCCAGGCCTCGAGCTGGCGACCGACGCGCCGCGGGCACGCCGGCATGACGATGGTGCGGCCGACGACGACCGAGTTGGCGCAGAACGAGAGCGCCTCGTCCGGTTCCAGCACGAGCGGCTCCCGGACGAGCGCCTCGACGACCCGGCGGCCGTAGGCGTCCCAGCCCGTCGGCGCCACGATCGCCCGCTCGTCGTCGAGCGGGCAGAACGTGAGGTCGAGGTGGTACATCCGGGCGTCGACCAGCTCGATCGAGCGCACCGCGGCGCCGGTGAGGCGCGACAGCGCGACGTGCGACGACGCGTCCGACCGGAAGCGATAGCCCGACAGCAGCACGTCGCGGAAGGGAAGGGCGTCGCCCGCGCCCTCGTGGTGGACGCCGTCGGGCAGCTCGTCGACGGTGAAGCCGTGCGACCGGAACCAGGCGACATCGTGCGGCACCTCGGCCTGCCGTTCGGGATGGCGGAAGCGGGCCGGCACGAACTGCGTCCCGTTGACGACGCCGGCGTTGGCGGTGAACACGAGGTCGGGCAGCCCTTCGACGGGCTCGAGGAGGTCGATCTCGGCGCCGGCGTCGCGCAACGTGGCGACGAGGCCGTCCCACTCGGCCCGCGCCTCGTCCGGGTCGACCTGCACCTCCCGATGCATCCACGGGTTGATCTCGTAGAGGACGCCGAAGTGCTCGGGCGGGCACATGAGGTACCGGCGCCCCCACGTGAGCGGCTCCGCCATCAGCCGGGCGAGCAGAGCTGATCGCAGAGGTCGCGCGCGAACAGCCCGACGTCGGTGACGATCCCGAGCGCCTGGTGACTGCCGCGGTCGGCCAGCTTGGTGACCACCGCCTGGTTGATGTCGACGCAGAACGTCTCGACGCCCGCCGGCAGCAGGTTGCCGGTGGCGATCGCGTGGAGCGTCGTCGCCAGCATCAACGCGACACCGACGCCCGGCAGCTGCGCGCGCATGGCGTCGGCGGCTTCGACGACGTTGGTGTGGACGTCGGGCAACGGGCCGTCGTCGCGCACCGATCCGCCGAGCACGAACGGGACGCCGTGGGTGACGCACTCGTACATCACGCCACCGGTGACGAGCCCGTCGCGAACCGCGCTGGCGATCGATCCGTGACGGCGGACCTCGTTGATGACGCGCAGATGGTTGGCGTGGCCGTGCTCGGTGGGCCGGCCTTCGCGCAACAGCACACCGAGCGAGGTGCCCATCACGTTGGACTCGATGTCGTGGGTCGCGAACCCGTTGCCGGCGAACAGCACGTCGACCCATCCGGCCGCGACCAACCGCGCGATGGCCGGACCGGCTCCGGTGTGGATCACCGCCGGCCCGCAGACCGCGAGGATCCGCCGGCCGTCGGCGCGGGCCCGGCGCATCCGCTCGGCGACCTGCGCGACGACGAGCTCCTTCGGCTTCTCCGAGCTCACCTCCGAGTTCATGAACTCGAACGGGTTGGCGCCGCGGGGCCGCTCGGGCGCGGTGACGCGGACGCCGTCGAGCCCGACGACGACCTGATCGCCGAGGTGGACGCGGTGCATCGGTTCGGTGCGGATGCGCCCGTCGGCCAGCACGACGAGCGCGCAGTCCATCTCGGGGTTCTCGACGTCGGTCCAGTGCCCACCGAGGCGAACCTGGGTCGGCAGGTTGGTGGTGGAGTAGAAGCCGGCGGGGAGCACGCCGTCGATGGTGCAGGTCTCGAGCCGGGCATCGGCGGTGGTCACCCGGTTGGCGCCGTGGATGCTCAGCTGCTCGAGCAGGTTGGTGAGCGTCTCCTCGTCGTCGCAGCTCACCTCGAGGCGCGCCCGGCTGGGGTCGACGTTCGTCTTGCCGATCTCCACGTCGACCATGCGGTAGTCGGCGCCCGCTTCGACGATGACGTCGAGCACCTTGGCGAGGATGAGCGAGTCGATGATGTGGCCCTCGACCTCGACCAACTCGCTGGGCACTAGTCCCCGGCCTCGACGTGCGACACCGGGATCTCGTCGGCGCCGACCGTCGGCTCGGGCTTCAGCCGGCGCTGCCGCTCGTCGTAGACGTCGCGCACGATCACCTGGATGACGCCGGCTGCCGGGATGGCCAGCAGCGCGCCCACCAGCCCGAGCAGCTCGGCGCCGATCAGCGCGGCCACCAGCACGACGAGCTGGTTGATCGCGACCGTCTTCGCCATGATCGCCGGTTGGATCACGTGGTTCTCGATCTGCTGGTAGACGATGTACACGGCGATCATGGCGATGCCGGCAGTCGTCGAGTGCAGGAACGCCACGCCGATCGTCGGCACGGCGCCGAGGGTGGCGCCGACGAGGGGGATCAGGTCGGCGAAGCCGACGAAGAGCGCCAGCACGCCGCGGAACGGGACGCCGAGGATCCAGAGCGAGACGTAGGTGACCATGCCGGCGATCACGCTGATGAGCAGGTTGCCGAAGACGTACCCGGTGATGGCGCGGCTGGCATCCCGACCGATGGCGCGCACCCGTTTCTCGGTTGGTGGCGACAGCATGCCCACGCCACCTTCGAGCATCCCCGGGCCGTACATGATCATCATGAACGCCATCACGAACACCGTGAGGAGCTCGGCGACGACGACGGCCGCGCTCCGAGCCGCCTTGAGCGCGCCGGTGCCGACGTGCTGGAGCGAGTTCTGGATGTTCTTCTTGTTGCGGTTCACCCAGTCGTCGAGCTTGTACCGCTTGACGACGTGGCCGACGGTGCCGCGGCCGGCCTTGGCGTCGTCGACGTAGGTCGAGAAGTTGTTCCCGAACTTGCTGCCCTCGTGGACGATCGGCCGGATGAAGGCGTAGAGCATCGCGCCGACGAGAACGGCGCCGGTGAGGAAGACGAGCAGCGCGGCGACGCCGCGCCGGACGCGTGCATGGCGCATGACGAACTCGGTCGGCGGGTTGAGGACCGTGGCGAAGAACGCCGCCACGACCAGCAGGATCTCGATGCGGAACAGGAGGATCGACAGCTTGACGAGCGCGTACGCCACGATGACCAGCGCGATCGTCGCGATGATCGTCCGGTAGGGGACCCGCTCGGTCGCCTGGTCGGGCATTGGCCGATGGTATGCCCCGGTTGTGCGCGCTTCGGGCATCCACCGGTACGCTCCGCTCGCCATGGGCCAGCCGATCACCGCCGTCGAGAAGCCGACGCACCGACCCGGCATGGTCCGCTTCGAGATCGACCGGACCCTCACCGGGATGGGCCACGAGCGGTACCGCGACCGTGACGAGATCACCGGCCATCGTCCGCCCGACGAGTTGGCTCGCCGCCTCATCGCCACCGGCAAGGTCGACGCAGTGCACATCTACTCGAACGAGATCACCGTCGACCTGAAGAAGGGCTTCGACGACACCGGTCTCAAGGACATCCTCGAGAACCTCTTCATCTACTACCGGCCCGATCGAGATGGCGTGACTCCCGCGGCGCGGTAAGGGAACATTGGGGCCTGATGCCCCGCGATCCTTGGGCCGAGGTCCTCGAGCGGATCGACGACGCCGCCAAGCTCACCGGAGTCGACCCCGACATCCACCGGCTGCTGCGCCACCCGAAGCGCGTCCTGGAGGTGTCGGTGCCGGTGCGCATGGACGACGGGCGCGTCGAGGTGTTCCTCGGATGGCGCGTGCACCACGACACCACGCGCGGCCCGGCCAAGGGCGGCATCCGCTTCCATCCCGATGTCGACGCCAACGAGGTCACCGCGCTGGCCGCCAACATGACGCTGAAGACGGCGGTCGCGGACTTGCCGTTCGGCGGCGCCAAGGGCGGAGTCCGGTGCGACCCGCGACAGCTCTCCCTGCACGAGCTGGAACGGCTGACGCGCCGCTACGCGTGGGAGATCATGCCGCTGCTCGGTCCGGACAAGGACGTGCCCGCGCCCGACGTCAACACCGACGGGCGGGTGATGGCGTGGTTGATGGACACCATCTCGATGGCGCAGGGCGTCGACATGCCCGGCGCGGTCACCGGCAAGCCGCTGGCGATCGGCGGTACTCGCGCCCACGCCGGCGCGACGTCGAGCGGCGTCGTCGTGTGCACGCGGGCCGCGTTCGCGGCGCTCGACATCCCGCTGGTCGGCAGCCGGGCGATCATCCAGGGCTTCGGCAAGGTCGGTGGGCCGCTGGCGTTCCTGCTGGCGTCGGCCGGCATGCGCGTGGTCGCGGTGAGCGACGTCGGCGGCGCGGTGGCCAACGCCGGCGGGCTCGATCCGTTCGCGCTGTCGGACCACGTCGACGCGACGGGATCGGTCGCGGGGTTCGCCGGCGGGGAAGCCATCGACGAGGCCGACATGTGGGGCCTCGAGTGCGAGCTGGTCGTCCCGGCGGCGTTGGCCGACGCCATCACGCCGGAGGTCGCCGAGCGGCTGCAGACGAAGCTGATCGTCGAGGCGGCCAACGGTCCGACCACCACCGACGCCGACCCGGTGCTCGAGCGGCGCTCGATCACGGTGGTGCCGGACATCCTGGCCAACGGCGGCGGGGTGACGGCGTCGTACTTCGAGTGGGCCCAGAGCCGGCAGGGCTACGCGTGGGACGAGGAGACGGTGGCGCTCCGGCTGCGGCGGCGGATGGAGGAGGCCTTCACCGCGGTGTGGGCCAAGTCCGACGCGCTGTCGGTCAGCCTCCGCCGGGCGGCGTTCGGCCTGGCGATCGAGCGGGTCGCCGAGGCCATCGCCGCCCGCGGCCTGTTCCCCTAGGTCTCAGAGCGCTTTTGCGGTCACGACTGTGGGCGCGGCCGACATTCGTGACCGGAGAAGCGGGCTACTGGAGGTAGCCCTCCACCTCGCCGGCGGGTCGAACGGTGGCCGAGTCGGGATCCTCGCCGGAGGCCCGGCGGGCCCGGCGCTGCCGGAGCAGGTCCCAGCACTGGTCGAGGCCGACCTCGATGTCGCGGAGCCGCGTGATCTCGGCGTCGCTCAGGCCCTTGCCGTCCGCCTGCGACTCGAGCCGGTGCTCCTCGGCGACGAGCTCGTCGATGCGGCCGATGACGTCTGCATCATCCACGGTCGCGAACCTATCGCCCGCGGGCCGGGTCGCCCGCCCGCCCCTTGCACATCGAACACACGTTCGATACGGTCGATCCATGGCGGTGGCCTGGCCTGTCGACGACTCGCCGTCCCGGGAGGAACTGCGGGAGATCGCGGGCCGAGGCCAAGCGGTGGTGCCGTCGAACGGGCGGCTGCTGCCGGTGCTGCCCGCCCTCGCCGGCATCCTGCCCGACGGCGGGCTGCGGCGGGGGTCGGTCGTGTCGGTGGCCGGGGCGACGTCGCTGGCCCTCGCCCTGCTCGCCGGTCCGTCGGCCGCCGGCTCGTGGTGCGCCGCGGTGGGGCTGTCGTCGCTGGGGCTGTCGTCGCTGGGGCTGGTCGCGGCGGCCGAGCTCGGGGTCGCCCTCGAGCGCTTCCCGTTGGTCGCGGCCCCGTCGTCGGGAAGCAGCGTCGGGTGGGCCACCGTCGTCGCCGCGGTGCTCGACGCCATGGACGTCGTCTTGGCCTGGCCGCCGGCCCACGTGCGAGCGGCCGACGCGCGCCGCCTG
>JAODBK010000117.1 GCA_025463925.1 Acidimicrobiales bacterium
GGTCCTGCTGCTCTATGCCTATGCCGGCACGATCCCGACCATCATCGGTCCGGCCTATGCCGGCTGCGGCCTGACCTTGATCGGCTTCGCCATCCTGCTGTCGGAACTCGGCTTCAACGAGCGCTTCAAGGATCATTATCTGGTCGCGCCGCAGTCGACCGCCTGCATGCTTGTCGCGCTCGCCTTCACCTGGCTCGCGCCGGAAGCCGGCGTGATGTTTCTGTGCACCCTGTTCGTCGTGTTCGGTTTCTCTTCGCTGCGCTCGACGCCGCGGCAGACGATGATGATCTGGACGACGATGGCGCTCGGCCTGGCGTTACTGTTCCTGTTGACCGACAAACCGATCTCGATGCCGCACGAAACCTATCTCGAGCGCGTCGCCACGATGCTGGTGTTCATCCTGACCATCGGTCGCTGCATGTTCGTCGGGATGTTCTCCAGCTCGATGAAGCAATCGCTGTACCAGAGCGGGCTGAAGCTCAAGGAAGACTACAAGCGCATCGTAGAGCTGGCCGAACTCGACGAGCTGTCCGGCGCGTTCAATCGCCGCTGCATCATGCGGATGCTGGACGAGGAGATCGCCCGCGCCCGCCGCGGCGGATCGCCCTGCTCGATCGCACTGATCGACCTCGACTGGTTCAAACGCATCAACGACGCCTACGGCCACCCGACCGGCGACGAGGTCTTGAGGACATTCGCCATCACCATGTTCGCCAATATCCGCAGCGTCGACCGGTTCGGCCGCTACGGCGGCGAGGAATTCCTGCTGGTGCTGCCCGACATGGCGACAGACCACGGCGTGCGCGCCCTCGACCGGCTGCGCGCCATTATCGCCGATCTCGACTGGAGCGCGTTCGCGGCGGGGATGACGGTGACGATTTCCGCCGGTGTCGCGACGCTGAATCCGGACGAGAGCCCGGACACATTGCTCGCACGCGCCGACAACGCGCTTTACGCAGCCAAGGCACGGGGACGCAATCGCATTGCCAGCGCCTGACCCGACATTGTTTCAGTTTCCGGGGACGGAGAATCCGTCACCGGCATACACTCCAGGATAGAGTCATGAGTTCGAAGTCCGCAACCGCCCCTGAAAGTCTGCTCGACGAGCTGCAGTCCACGCTCGCGCACGGAACCGTTGCGCGCCGGGTCGAAACCTTGCGCCGGGTGACGGATCTCTTCATCAACGGCGCGGTGGATTATTCGGACACGCAGGTCGGGGTGTTCGACGATGTCTTCCAGTGCCTGATCGATCACATCGAAACCTCCGCCAAGGCGCTGTTGGCCAACCGCCTCGCCCCGGTCGACACCGCACCGCCGCTCACGATCCGGGCCCTGGCATTCGACGACGTGATCGAGGTTGCCGGCCCGGTGCTGTCGCAATCGGCGCGCCTGGACGACAAGACCCTGATCGAGAATGCGCGCAGCAAGAGCCAGGCGCATTTGATGGCGATTTCGATCCGAAAAGTATTGAGCGGCGCGGTCACCGATGTGCTGGTGCAGCGCGGCAACGACGAGGTGATCCAGAGCACCGTCAACAATCCAGGCGCCGAATTCACCGAGCGCGGCTTTACGCGCCTCGTCAACCGCGCCGAGGGCGACGACAACCTCGCGACCTGCGTCGGCTTGCGCCCGACCATTCCGCGGCACCTCTATCTGAAACTGCTCGCCAAGGCATCGCAAACCGTGCGGGAGCGGCTCGAGGCCGCCAACCCGCAGCAGGCGGGCGACGTGCCGACCGCCGTCAAGGAGGCGACGCGGCGTGCGCGTTCGGCGCCGTCGGCGGTCACCCGCAATACCGAGATCGCCCACGCGCTCATCAAGTCGCTATACGCGGACGGCCGGCTCGACGAATTTCAGGTGGCCTCATTCGCCGAGGCCGGCAAATTCGACGAAACCAATGCATCGATCGCAGTAATCGCCAATGTGCCGGTGGCGATCGCCGAGAACATGATGATCGAAACCCGGGCCGAGGGCGTCATGATCCTGGCCAAGGTCGGCGCGATGTCGTGGTCGACCGTCAGGGCGATCATCAACATGCGCGACACGCTTATCGGCGGCGAGCCGACCGATCTTGCGGCGTGCAAAGACACCTACGAACGGTTGCGGCCGTCGACCGCGCAGCAGGTGCTGCGCTTCCACCGCATGCAGCAGAACGTACCGGCGGCTTGACCTTCTTGCTTACCCTCCCCTGGAGGCGAGGGTGAAAGCGAAAAATCAAAACCGCAGCAATTTCGATCCGGCCAGCGCGCCGATCGCGGTGACCAGCGCGGTCGCGATCGTGTACCAGGTCGCGACGAACAGCGGTGAATCATCGGTGCAGTGCGAGGCGTACAGCGTCGCCGCCAGCCCCGCCGACAACAGCCCGGCGATGGCGCCGGCGAGGGCCGGCCGCGCCGGCGCGCCGTGACGCAGCCCGGTCAGCGCGCCCGCCAGGATCGGCAACGACAGCAGCGGAATCGCGGTCATGCACACCCTGGAATTGCTGCCGACCAGCCGTGTCATCATTGGCAGCCGCTGCGGCATCATCATCTCGCCGCCGATCGCCGCGGTGAGAATCCCGGCCGGGATCAGCAGCAGCCATCCAAACCCCCGCATCGATGCCTCCGGCCGCGACAGATGCAGGCTGACCGCAATGGCCGAGATC
>JAODBK010000035.1 GCA_025463925.1 Acidimicrobiales bacterium
CGCACGCACGCGGGCACGGTCGCGGCGCTGGGCGCGGCGGCCGACGCCGGGCAGCTCGACCGCATCGTGCTGCGGTCCGGCATCGAGGTGTACGGCCGGGCACGCGGCTCGGTGATGGTGCCCGACGAGGAGGTGCCGCCCGCGCCGACGTCGCCCTTCGGCCGCGTATTGCTCGATGCCGAGCGCATCGCCGCCGAGGCAGCCCGGGTCGCCGGTGCGACCGTCGCGACCCTGCGGCTCGCGCCGGTCGTCGGGCCGCACTTCCCGAGCCCGCTCGGCCGGTTCCTCCGGCTCCCGATCGTCCCGCTCAGCCTGTTGGCCGACCCACCGTTCTCGTTGCTGCATCAGGAGGACGCGGCGCGAGCGATCGTGGCGGCACTGCTGACGCGCGTCGACGAGCCGGTCAACGTCGTCGGTCCGGGCGCCGTCACCGCATGGCAGGCGGCGCGTGTCGGCGGGCGGGTCCCGTTGCCGTTGATCGGGCCCGAGTGGTCCCTGGTGCGTCGTGTCACGGCACTGGCCGGCGCGCCGGTGCCGGCTCACGTGCTCGAGCTGCTTCATCGCGGCCGCACCGCCGACGGCGGCCGGGCCGGCGACGTGCTGGGCGTCGCGCCCGCGCACACCACGCCCGACACCCTGCGCGCCCTGTTCGAGTGGGCGCCCATCACCGCGCTCCGCCCGTCGGCCGACGACGCCGCGGCGTGACGACGTCGACCGTCGAGTTGCTGCGCCACCGGCTGTCGGGCCGCTACGCGGTCGACCCATGGGGCCACGACCCCGAGCTCATCGAGCTGATCGACCCGCTGTTCCGGTTGTTCGTCCGGGTGCGGGTCGACGGCGCTGAGCACCTGCCGGCCGACGGCCCGGCGGTCCTCGTCGCCAGTCGCCGCTTCGGCGTGGGCGAGCCGGTCGCGCTGATCCGGGGCATCAGCCGGGCGTCCGGCCGCCATCCCCGGGTCGTCGGCCTGCCCGACCTGGCGCCGGCGGGCCCGGTGCTCCGCCGGCTGGGCGGGGCGATCGACCGGCCGGAGGAGATCGCCGGGCTGCTGCGGGCCGGCGAGCTCGTCGCCCTCCCGCTGTCGCCGGCGTGGCGCAACCGCCAGAAGTTCCGCGCCGGCCACATCGCGCCCGAGTCCCTGGCCCCGGCGCTCGCCATGGCGGTGCCGGTGATCCCGGCCGCGGTCATCGGCGGCGAGATCACCGGCCGCTGGCGGGTCGTCATCGGCCAGCCCGTCCGGCGCCCGGTCTCGACGTCGCCGCTGGCGCTGGCCGAGCTGGCCGAGCGCGCCCGCGAGGCCGTCCAGGCCCTGCTCGACGAGGCCTTTCCCCCGAGATGGGTGCTCGGCTGAGCCACCCCCGAGCGCGCCGTTCGCGTTCTTTTCCGGATTCGCGCACCGAATCGGTGCCGAATCCACGACGAGAACGTGACGTGGGTCCGTTTCCAAAGGGTTACCGGACGGTAAACAATGGGGCCATGCCCTTCGCGGTCGCCGACGACGGCACCCGGATCCACTTCGAGGTCTCCGGCGAGGCCTCGGGCCCGCCGCTCCTCATGATCCAGGGCCTGGGCGCCGATGCGCGCGGCTGGCTGCTGCAGCGGCGGGCGCTGGGCCGGCGCCATCGGGTGATCACCTTCGACAACCGCGGTGTCGGCCGGTCGGACAAGCCGGACGGCCCCTACGACCTGGAGACGATGGCCGGCGACGCGGTCGCGGTGCTGGACGCCGCCGGGTGCGAATCGGCCCACGTGATGGGCGCGTCGATGGGTGGGGTCATCGCCCAGATCCTCGGCGTCCGCCATCCGGCCCGGGTGCGTTCGCTGGTGCTGGCCTGCACCGCGTGCCGGCACGAGCCGTGGCGGGTCGGGCTGCTGGGCGAGTGGGCCGACACCGCGCTCACCCACGGCATGCGCGCCCTCGGCAACCGTTCACTCCGGTGGCTGGTGGGCCCGCGCAACCGCCGCCGCCTGAGCCTGTCGGCCAACCTGCTCGCCCCGCTCATCTCCTCGGCGCCGCCGGCGGCGTTCGCCGCGCAGGTCGGGGCCATCCTGTCGATGGACGACGCCATGCGTGACGAGCTGGCGACGATCGCGGCGCCCACACTCGTCGTCGTCGGCAGCCAGGACATCCTCACGCCGATGGGCGACAGCGAGGAGCTGGCCGAGCGCATCCCCGGTGCCGAGCTGGCGATCATCCCCGGCGCGGCCCACGGCGTCATGGTCGAGCAGGCCGGCACCTTCAACCGGATCGTCGGCGACTTCCTCGACCGCGCCTCCGGCTTTTCCCTCCGCGCCAGCGCGTAATCCGCGCTCGCGGGGCGGCAGAAACCGAAACCGGTCAGGCCAGGACGGCGGGGATCCGGTCGATGAGGGCGTCGCCGAGCGTGCCCAGCGCGTCGACGACGGGGCCACGGCCGAGCGGCGCCAGCGCATCGGCGGCGTCGACGGCATAAGCCCGGGCCACGTCGGCGGCCGAGGCGACGGCGCCGTTGGACCGCACCAGGTCGCGCACCCGCATGGACTCGGTGCGGTCGATCGGCCGGCCCAGCGCGTCCCGCAGCGCCCCGCTCTCGGCGGCGGCGAGCGCCCGGATCACCGGCAGCGTGTAGACGCCCTCGACCAGGTCGTTGCCCGCCGGCTTGCCCAGCTGCTCGTCGGTGGCCACGACGTCGAGGATGTCGTCGACGATCTGGAAGACGATGCCGATCTTCTGTCCGTAGGCGGTGAGGGCATCCACGGTCGGCCGGGGCAGCGCCGCCGCCAGGGCGCCCACCCGGCACGACGTGGCCATCAGCGACGCCGTCTTGCCGGCGATGGCCGCGAAATACGCGTCCTCGGTCCGCCCGACGTCGTACGCGTGGGCCAGCTCGCGCACTTGGCCCTCGCACAGCCGGCCGATCGTCGCCGCCAGCAGCGCCGACACCTCGGTGCCGAGCGAGGATGCCAGCTCCGACGCCCGGGCGAGGAGGAAATCGCCGGCGAGGATGGCCCGGAGGTTGCCCCAGCGGGCGTTGACGCTGTCCACGCCCCGTCGGCTCGCGGCCTCGTCCATCACGTCGTCGTGATAGAGCGAGCCCAGATGGACGAGCTCGACCGAGACGGCACCACGGATCACGGCCTCGGGCGCGTCGGTATCGCCCAGTCCGGCGTAGGCTGCCGTCAGCGCCAGGGCCGGGCGGAGCCGCTTGCCCCCGGCGTGGATCAAGTGGCTTGCGATCTCGGTGAGCAGGGCATCCTCGGTGATGACGGAGGCCCGCAATGTCTCTTCAACCCGCGCCAGATCGGCGCCGAGACAGCGGAGAGTGGCGAGCGAGGCGAGGTCGGCCACGGCGGGACACTACGCCAGGACGGGAGAGAAATCGGAATCGACTCGGCTACGTCCGTGTTGGTAGTAGGCCAGGCGTCATAGACTGACGACACGGACCTCCCGTGTCAGGAGGCGATAGTTGTTCGAACGATTCACTGACCGAGCCCGCAGGGTCGTTGTCCTCGCGCAAGAGGAAGCCCGCCTGCTCAACCACAACTACATCGGCACCGAGCACATCCTGCTCGGGCTGATCCACGAGGGCGAGGGCGTCGCCGCGAAGGCGCTCGAGTCGTTGGGGATCTCGCTCGAGGCGGTGCGCAACCAGGTCGAGGAGATCATCGGCCAGGGCGGCAGCTCGCCCAGCGGCCACATCCCGTTCACGCCGCGCGCCAAGAAGGTGCTCGAGCTGAGCCTGCGCGAGGCGCTGCAGCTGGGCCACAACTACATCGGCACCGAGCACATCCTCCTCGGCCTCATCCGCGAGGGCGAGGGCGTGGCCGCGCAGGTGCTGGTGAAGCTGGGTGCCGACCTGTCCCGCGTGCGCCAGCAGGTCATCCAACTGCTGTCCGGCTACCAGTCGGGCAAGGAGGGCGCGACCACCGGCGGCGGCTCGGGCTCGGAGTCGGCGCCGAGCGGTTCGCTCGTGCTCGACCAGTTCGGTCGCAACCTCACGACGATGGCGCGCGAGAAGAAGCTCGACCCGGTCATCGGGCGCGAGCGCGAGATCGAGCGCGTCATGCAGGTGCTGTCGCGGCGCACGAAGAACAACCCGGTCCTCATCGGCGAGCCCGGCGTCGGCAAGACGGCGATCGTCGAGGGCCTGAGCCAGCGCATCGTCGCCAACGACGTGCCCGAGACGCTGAAGGGCAAGCAGCTCTACACGCTCGACCTCGGCGCGCTCGTTGCCGGCTCCCGGTACCGCGGCGACTTCGAGGAGCGCCTCAAGAAGGTGCTCAAGGAGATCCGCACCCGCGGCGACATCATCCTGTTCATCGACGAGTTGCACACGCTCGTCGGCGCGGGTGCCGCCGAAGGTGCGATCGACGCGGCGTCGATCCTCAAGCCGATGCTCGCCCGCGGCGAGTTGCAGACGATCGGCGCGACCACCCTCGACGAGTACCGCAAGCACCTCGAGAAGGACGCCGCCCTCGAGCGCCGGTTCCAGCCGATCAAGGTCGAGGAGCCGTCGGTGGCCCACACCATCGAGATCCTCAAGGGCATCCGCGACCGGTACGAGGCGCACCACCGCGTCACGATCACCGACCAGGCACTCGTCGCCGCCGCCAACCTGTCCGACCGCTACATCTCCGACCGCCACCTTCCCGACAAGGCGATCGACCTCATCGACGAGGCCGGCAGCCGCATGCGCATCCGCCGCATGTCGACGCCGCCGGACTACAAGGAGATCGAGGACGAGATCTCGCGCGTGCGCCACGAGAAGGAACAGGCGATCGAGAACCAGAAGTTCGAGCAGGCGGCCAAGCTGCGCGACCAGGAGAAGTCGCTGCTCGAGCGCAAGACGGAGAAGGAGCGCGAGCTCAAGGTCGAGGGCATCGACCTGTTCGACGAGGTCGACGAGGAGTCGATCGCCGAGGTGCTCGCCCTCTGGACCGGCATCCCGGTGTACAAGCTCACCGAGGAGGAGACCGCCAAGCTCCTCCGCATGGAGGAGGAGCTGCACAAGCGGGTGATCGGCCAGGAGGACGCCATCAAGGCGGTCTCCCAGGCCATTCGCCGCACGCGCGCCGGTCTGAAGGACCCCAAGCGCCCGTCGGGCTCGTTCATCTTCCTGGGCCCATCCGGTGTCGGGAAGACCGAGCTCGCCAAGACGCTCGCCGAGTTCCTGTTCGGCGACGAGGACTCGCTGATCCAACTCGACATGTCCGAGTACATGGAGAAGCACACCGTCAGCCGGTTGGTCGGCTCGCCTCCGGGCTACGTCGGCTACGAGGAGGGCGGCCAGCTCACCGAAGCGGTGCGGCGCAAGCCGTTCAGCGTGGTGCTGTTCGACGAGGTCGAGAAGGCCCACCCCGACGTCTTCAACACCCTGTTGCAGATCCTCGAGGACGGCCGGCTCACCGACGCGCAGGGCCGCGCCGTGGACTTCAAGAACACCGTGCTGATCATGACCTCCAACCTCGGCACCGCGGACCTGCGCAAGGCGCAGATCGGCTTTGCCCGGGCGGACGAGGCGGTGAGCTACGAGAAGATGAAGGCCAAGGTCGCCGAGGCGCTCAAGCAGCACTTCCGGCCCGAGTTCCTCAACCGCATCGACGACACGATCGTGTTCCACGAGCTGTCGAAGATGGAAGTCACCCAGATCGTCGATCTGATGATCAAGCGGTTGCGGACGCAGCTCGAGGGCCAGGGTCTCGGCCTGGAGCTCACCGAAGGGGCGAAGCTGCTGCTGGCCGACAAGGGGTACGACCCGTCGCTCGGTGCTCGGCCACTGCGCCGGGCCATCCAGCGGTCGGTCGAGGACCCGTTGTCGGAGCGGATCCTCTGGAAGGAGTTCCGCGCCGGCGAGACGATCATCGTCGACGCCGAGGACGAGGAGATCGTCTTCCGGTCGGTCGAGGGCTTCGAGCCGCCAGCGGTCGAGCTGGCGGAAGCCGGCCCGGCCAGCCCGGCCGACTGAACTGCGACACCACGCCCGTGCACCGAGGCCGCCGACTGGCGGCCTCGGTCGCGCTGGTGGCATTGGTCGCGACCGGCTGCTCGTCGACGAAGGCCCGACCCACCGACCGGGCGGCACCACCGTCGACGGCGCCGACATCGAGCCCGTCGACCGCGCCTGCGATCGCGGACCACGTCACGTGGGCCGACTGCGGCGACGGGTTCCAATGCGGGTCGCTGCTGGTGCCCCTCGACTATTCGGGCACGACGCCCGGCACGATCCCGCTGGCGCTCATCCGGTTGCCGGCGGCCGATCCCGCGCACCGCATCGGCTCGCTGGTCATCAACCCCGGCGGTCCGGGCGCGTCCGGCATCGAGTTCGCCCGGCAAGCGCGCACCTACATGGGCAAGGGCCTCCGCGACCGGTTCGACATCGTGGGATTCGATCCCCGCGGCGTCGGGGCGAGCCAAGCGGTGAAGTGCGTCGACGGCGCCCGCATGGACGCGCTCCTCGCGCTCGACTTCGCGCCGGGGAACGACGCCGAGCGGGCCGCGCTGGCCGATGGCGTGAAGCAGTTCGACCAGGCCTGCCAGCGCACCAGCGGTGCCATCCTCCCGTTCGTGTCGACTCGCGCCGCGGCGCGCGACATGGACCGGATCCGCGTCGCGCTCGGCGACCAGAAGCTGACGTACCTCGGCGAGTCCTACGGATCGCTGCTCGGCGCGACCTACGCCAACGAGTTCCCGACCCACATCCGCGCCCTCGCCCTCGACGGCGCGGTCGACCCGACGGTGTCGGCCACCGAGATGAACCGGCTCCAGTCGGAGGGTTTCGAGCAGCAACTCCACACGGTGCTCGACGACTGCGCGGCCCACCCCTCCTGCCCGTTCGTCACCGGCACCGACCCGATCGGCGCGGTGCACCAGCTGTTGGCGCGCATCGACGCCGCGCCGCTCCCGGCGACGCGGGCACCGGGCAACCGGCAGCTCGGGCACACGCTCGCGCTGATCGGCCTCGTGCAGGGCTTCTACAGCACTCGCCTGTGGCCGAACCTCGAGGCCGGCCTGGCACTGGCCCAGCGCGGTGACGGCTCGGGGCTCATGGTGCTCGCCGACCTCTACACCGGCCGCCACGAGGACGGCACCTACGACAACACCTTCGCGGCGTTCAACGCCGTCAACTGCCTCGACCAACCGAACCCGACCGACCCGGCGGTCTACGAGTCGGACGCCCGCGCCATCGAGCAGGTCGCGCCGACGGTCGGGCGGATCACCGAGTACCTCAGCCTCCCCTGCGCGTTCTGGCCGGTGCCGCCGCAGGGCGCGGCCGGACCGCTGTCGGCACCGGGCGCGCCGCCGCTCCTGGTGGTGGGCACCACCCACGACCCGGCGACGCCGTTCGTGTGGGCGCAGGGGCTGGCCCGGCAGCTGGGCGCGGTGCTGCTCAGCCGCGACGGCAACGGCCACACCGCGTACTCCAGCGGCAACCGGTGCATCGACGCCGCGGTCGAGATGTACCTCATCGCGCTGGCGCCCCCGGCCGCCGGGACCCGCTGTTGACGGCAGGGTAGGTTCACCGCTCGTGTACGAGAAGATCCTCGTCGGCACCGACGGGTCGAGCACGGCGGCCGAGGCGGTGGCCCGGGCCGTCGACGTCGCGAAGGCCACCGGCGCCCGGCTCACGATCCTCACCGCCGGCCGGGCCCAGACCGCGCAACGGGTGGTCGACGAGGCCGCGGCCCGCCACGCCGACGCGGGCGTCGAGATCGACACCGTCGTCGACGGGCGTGACGCCGCCAGCGCGCTGGTCGAGGTGGCCGACGCCGGCGACTACGACCTCTTGGTCGTCGGCAACAGGGGCATGACCGGCGCCTCGCGCTTCGTCCTCGGATCGGTGCCCAACAAGGTGAGCCATCACATTGGCCGCTCGATCCTCATCGTCCGCACGACGTAGGCAGTTCTCGCAGCCATGTCGCGGCGCCCGCGGGGTCCGGACCGGCAGCGCCGGGCCTCTGCGCTCGCACCGATCGGCATCTCGTTGTTGTTCCTGGTCCTTTCGGCGTGCCGGATCGGCATTCACACCGGCGTCGACATGCACCGCGACGGGTCGGGAGTCGTGCGGGTCGCCGTCAGCTTCGACGACGACGCCCTGCGCCAAGTTGGCGGTCAGTTGCAGACGGCCGACCTCATCAAGGCGGGCTGGACGGTCGACGGGCCGCGCAAGGAGTCCGACGGGCTGACGTGGGTGCGGGCCGCCAAGCCGTTCGCCACGCCCGCGCAGGGCGAGCAGGTCGCGGGCGAGGTCGGGCGCAAGCTCTTCCGCGACCTGAAGCTCGAGCGGAAGCACTCCCTGTTCAAGACGCGCCTGTCGCTGCGCTGGACGGTGGACTTCTCCGGCGGTTCCGGGGCGCTCTCGGATCCGGCGCTCGAGCAGCAACTGGCGCAGGGCGGTGCCGACGCCGACGCCATCCGGCGCCAGCTCGTCGCCGCCGCCGACCGCGCCATCAGCACCGAAGTCGTCGCCCACCTCCCGGGCAAGGTCACGTCGAACGCGCCGCTGACCGTCTCGGGCGGCGTGGTGTGGACGCCGAAGCCCGGCGACCCCCCGTCGACGCTCACCGCGTCGTCAGTGGAGTGGAACAAGGTCCCGATCGCGCTCGCCGCGACCGCGGTGCTGCTCGCCATCACCGCACCCCTCGTTCTTTTCCGGGCAAGGCGACGGAATCGGTCCCGAATCGACGACAAGAACGGCGGGTAGCGCGGCGCCACGCCGCGGGGCGGGACGGGCGGGGATCGCCGTCGCTGTCACACCCTCCGCGTAGCCTCCGTTGCATGGCGAAGGTGCGCACCGTCCACCGGTGCACCGAGTGTGGTGGCGCGTCGGCGCGGTGGCAGGGACGCTGCCCGTCGTGCGGCGAGTGGAACACCCTGGTGGAAGAGATCGAGGAGCCGCGCCGCGCCCCGTCGACCCTCGACCTGGCCGCGCCCGATCGACCGGTGCCCATCGCCGACGTCGACGTCGCCGAGTGGGCGGCCCGCCCGACGGGCCTGGGCGAGCTCGACCGCGTGCTCGGCGGCGGCCTGGTGCCCGGGTCGGTCACCCTCGTCGGCGGCGAGCCCGGCATCGGCAAGTCGACGCTGCTGTTGCAGGCCCTCGGCGCGCTGGCCGCGGCCGGCGCCCGGTGTCTGCTCGTCACCGCCGAGGAGTCGAAGCAACAGGTGCGACTGCGGGCCGAGCGCCTCGGGCTCGACGCCGTCGACGGCCTGTGGCTGGTGTCGGCGACGCTGATGCCGCACGTCATCGCCGCCATCGACCAGGTGAAGCCCGATTACCTCGTCGTCGACTCCATCCAGACGGTCGCCGACCCCGAGCTCGGCTCGGCGCCCGGCTCGGTCGCGCAGGTGCGCGAGTGTGCGCACGAGTTCGTGCAGATCGCAAAGGCCCGCGGCGTCGCCGTGCTGCTCGTCGGTCATGTCACCAAGGAAGGCACGCTCGCCGGCCCGCGCGTGCTCGAGCACGTCGTCGACACCGTGCTGTCGTTCGAGGGCGAGCGTCACCACGCGCTGCGGATGGTGCGGGCCGCCAAGCACCGCTTCGGGTCGACCGGCGAGCTCGGCTTGTTCGAGATGGGCGAGGCCGGCCTCGTGGGCGTTCCCGATGCCGGCGGCCTCTTCCTCGCCGACCGTCGCGCGGGTGTCGCCGGCTCCGTCGTGGTGCCGACGATGGAGGGGCACCGCCCCCTGCTGGTCGAGCTGCAGGCGCTGGTCGCGGGCACCGCCATCCCCATGCCACGCCGCTCCGCCCAAGGCCTCGACGGCGGCCGGCTCGCGCTGCTGCTCGCGGTGCTCGAGGAGCGCGTCGAGCTCAGGGCGTTTGCCAAGGCCGACGTCTACGTGTCGGTCGTCGGCGGCGTGCGCGTCACCGAGCCGGGTGCCGATCTCGCGATCGGCCTGGCGCTGGCGTCGGCGGCGTCCGGGGTGCCGCTGCCCGACGAGCTGGTCGCGTGCGGCGAGGTCGGGCTCGGCGGTGAGCTGCGCCAGGTAGCGCACATGCCGCGGCGCTTGGCGGAGGCGTCCCGGCTCGGCTTCACGCGCGCGCTGGTGCCGGCAAGCGCGCCCGATCCGCCCGCCGGCATCGCGGTCACCCGGGTCGCGACGTTGGCGGAAGCGGTCGCGGCCACCCGGCTCTCGCCGGCCGTCCGGTAGCATCGCCGGCGTGGCGACCGGCCGCCGCGACCAGGCGCTCAACGATGCTCTCGCGCAGGTCGCGCCGGGTCAGGCGTTGCGGGAGGGCCTCGACCGCATCCTCCAGGCCAGCATGGGCGGGCTGATCGTCGTCGGCGACGGCCCCGACGTGCTCGCCATCTGCTCCGGGGGTTTCCTGCTCGACGCCGAGTTCACGCCGCAACGGCTCAGTGAGCTGGCGAAGATGGACGGCGCCATCATCCTGGCCGCCGACGCCAGCCGCATCGCACGCGCCAACGTCCACCTCGTTCCGAACCCCAACGTCCCGACGTCGGAGACCGGTACCCGCCACCGCACCGCCGAGCGCGTCGCCCGGTCGATCGACGTGCCGGTCATCTCGGTGTCGGAGGACATGTCGGTGATCGCGGTGTACCGCGGCGACCTGAAGCATCCGCTCGAGCCGATCGCCCGGTTGCTCAACCGGGCGAACCAGGCGCTGCAGACCCTCGAGCGCTACAAGAACCGGCTCGACACCGTGTCCGGCGCGCTGTCGGCCCTCGAAGTGGAGGACCTCGTCACCGTGCGCGACGTCGTCACGGTGCTGCAGCGCGCCGAGATGGTCCGGCGGATCGCGGAAGAAGTCGAGGGCTACATCGTCGAGCTGGGCGTGGACGGTCGCCTCATTCGGCTGCAGCTCGAGGAGCTGATGGGCGGGGTCGAGGACGACCGCCGGATGGTCATCGCCGACTACTTCCGCGACGACTCGAGTTGGCACTTGGCCGACGCGCTCGACGCACTGGCCGACCTCAGCACCGAGGACATCCTCGATCTCAAGGCGGTCGTGAGCGTGCTCCACCTCGCCGCCGACTCCGGCGAGCTCGACGCCGGCCTGCAGCCGCGCGGGTACCGCCTGCTCTCGAAGATCCCGCGCCTGCCGGATGCCGTCATCGACCGCATCGTGAAGCGCTTCGGCAACTTGCAGAAGCTGATGCGCGCGACGGTGGACGATCTCGACGAGGTGGAGGGCGTCGGCGAGACCCGCGCCAAGGCGATCAAGGAGGGCCTGTCCCGCCTGGCCGAGACGTCGATCCTCGACCGGTACAACTAACTTCTTGCGTCATGCGGATCGCGCTGCCTTCCGGGTGTCCGGCGGAGTTGGCCCGTCCCGACGGCGAGCCCACGCGCGGCGTCGTGCTTCTCCCGGACATCATGGGGCTCCGGCCGCTGTTCGACGACATGTGCGCGCGTCTCGCGACCGAGCACGGATGGGCGGTGTGCGCGCCCGAGCCGTACCCGGGCCGTGAGTCACTCACCGTCGAGGAACGGCTGTCGACGCCGATCGACGACGAGGCCCGGCTGCGCGACATCGTCGACGCCGCCGACGCGTTGAACACCGAGCCGGTTGGGGTGATCGGTTTCTGCCAGGGCGGGATGTACACGCTCAAGGCCGCCGGCACCGGACGCTTCGACAAGGCCGTCGCGTTCTACGGGATGGTCCGCACGCCCGACGGGTGGCGGTCGCCGACAACGGTCGAACCGCTCGACCAGTTGGCCAAGCCGGGCGCGGCTCGGGTGCTCGCGATCGTGGGCGGCAAGGACCATTGGACGCCGCCCGAGGACATCGAGGCGCTGCGCGCCCTGCCGAACGTCGAAGTGGTCGTCTACCCCGAGGCCGACCACGGGTTCGTGCACGACCCGACGCGGCCGGTGCATCGCGCCAAGGACGCGGCCGACGCGTGGGCCCGCGCTTTCGCTTTCCTCAACCGCTAACGCGCCCGGCGCGTCAGTTGGATCCGGTCGACGATCGTGTACCGGCGGTCGGTCTGGGTCAGCCAGCCGAGCCGGACGAACTGGCTGATCGCCTTGTTCACCCGCTCGCGCGACGCGCCCACCATGCCGGCCAGCTCCTCTTGGGTGATCGGCAGTTGGAACTCGTCGGCCTCGCCGGCCAGCTCGAGCAGCCGCTTGGCGGTCCGGCCCGGCACGTCGAGGAACACGGTGTCGGCCAACGCCTCGTCGGCGGCCCGCAGCCGCTCGACCAGCAACGCGACCATGCTCCAAAGCGTCTCCGGTCGCGCGTCGACGGCGCGGCGCACCGGGCCGAACGGCACGACGACGACGGTCGACGGTTCGAGGGCGCGGGCATCGGCCGAGCGCCCTTGCTCGTCGAACATGCTCATCTCGCCGAACAGATCGCCGGGCCCCATCAGCGCGACGAGCGACTCGCGCCCATCGGGCGATCGGTTGGCGATCGCGATCCGGCCGGAGGTGACGACGTAGATGTCGGCCGCGGTCTCGCCTTCGCGGAACAGCACGTCGTTGCGGCCGAGATGCCGTTCGACGGCATGGCCGGCGACCTCGGCGACCGCGTCGGGCGGGAGCGCCGAGAACAGCCGAGTGCCCGCGAGCACGGACGGATCCACCATTCGGCCAAGGGTATGGGGACCGCCCCTCCGGCCGCACACTCGGTTTGTCGACCCTCGGGATGTCTGGCACCCTGGGATCGGAACCCACCTGCCCTTTCTCCGGGAGAACCATGTCCTTTGACGTCGGCGACAAGGTCGTCTATCCGCACCATGGCGCAGCGGTGATCGAGCGCAAGGAGAACCGGGAGGTCTTCGGATCCACCCGGGAGTACCTGGTGCTCCGGCTGGCGTACGGCGATCTCACGCTGATGGTCCCTACGGACAACACCGAAGAGGTGGGCCTCCGGGAGGTCATCAACGACGAGGAGGTCGAGGAGGTCTTCGCCGTCCTTCGAAAGAAGGAGGCGCGGATGCCGACGAACTGGTCGCGGCGCTTCAAGAACCACGTCGAGAAGCTGAAGTCCGGCGACATCTACCAAGTCGCGGAAGTCGTCCGAAATCTCTCGATCCGCGACAAGGACAAGGGCCTCTCGGCGGGCGAGAAGCGCATGCTCACGAAGGCCCGCCAGATCCTGGTCTCCGAGCTCACCTTTGCCATCGGCGTCAGCGAGGAAGAGGCCGAGCAGAAGCTCGACGAGGCCCTGCCGTAGCACCCACCGTGTGGGCCGTCGTCGTGGCGGCCGGCAGTGGTGAGCGGTTCGGCTCGCAGAAGCAGTACGAGCAGCTGGGTGACCGACGCGTCCTGGATTGGGCGGTGGCCGGCGCCCGTACCGTCGCCGACGGCGTCGTCCTCGTCGTGCCGGCCGATCGGGCGGGCGAACCCGAGGTGTCGGTGGACGCGGTGGTGGCCGGCGCCGACACCCGCTCGGGGTCGGTCCGATCCGGGCTGCGCGCCGTTCCCGACGACGTTCGTGTGGTCGTCGTGCATGACGCCGCCCGGCCTCTCGCACCGGGGTCCTTGTTCGCGGCCGTCGTCGCCGCGGTGCGCGCCGGCGCCGACGCCGCGGTGCCCGGGCTCCCGGTTGCCGACACCGTCAAGCAGGTTGCCGGTGGCCAAGTCGTCCGCACGATCGACCGGACCGCGCTGGTGACGGTGCAGACCCCGCAGGCTTTCGACGCCACCGCGCTCCGATCGGCCCACGCCGGCAATGCCGACGCGCCGGACGACGCCGCCCTCGTCGAGGCCGCGGGCGGTCGGGTCGACGTCGTCCCGGGCCACCCGCGCGCCCTGAAGCTCACCGGTCCCGACGACCTCGTCGTCGCGGCCGCGCTGCTGCACGACGGCGAGCGACTGTCAGAGAGCGACCGCGCATGAGGATCGGGCTGGGCTTCGATGTCCACCCGTTCTCCGACGACCCGGGCCGCCACCTGGTGCTGGCCGGCGTCATGGTCCCCGGGCCCGGGCTCGCCGGCCACAGCGACGCCGATGTGATCGCGCACGCGGTCGCCGACGCGCTGCTCGGGGCCGCCGGGCTCGGCGACCTGGGCGGCCGGTACCCGGAGAGCGACGACCGTTGGGCCGGCGCCGACAGCATGGGCCTGCTCGCCGCGGTGGTCGCCGACGTCCGGTCTGCCGGGTGGGCCGTCGGCAACGTCGACTGCGCAGTGGTCGCCGAGGCGCCCGCGCTCGCGCCCCACATCGCCGAGATGCAGGACCGGCTCGCGGCGGCCGTCGGCGGCCCGGTGTCCGTCAAGCCGAAGCGGGCCGAGGGCCTCGGCGCGCTCGGCCGCGGAGAGGGGGTGGCCTGTTGGGCCGTCGCGCTCCTCGAGCCGGCGTAGGCAAGGCGCGGGCCGGCGCGCCGCGCGGCCTGGGCGGCGACCAGGTCGAGGGCCGTCGCGCGGTGCGGGAGCTGC
>JAODBK010000053.1 GCA_025463925.1 Acidimicrobiales bacterium
CGGGCGCGACCGACGCGTCGTCGGCCGGCGGCGCCGGAGTGAGCCCGTCAGGCGGAACGGGCGCCGGCCCGACCGTCGCGGGCGGCGCGGCCGTTGCAGGAGGTGCCGCCGGCGCGACGTCGTCGGGCGTGGCGCGCGGCGTCACCGACACCACGATCACCGTCGGCGTGGCGTACCTCAACCTCAGCGGCGTGCAGTACCTCGGCCCCGACTACGACGTGGGTGACGTCCGGGCGCAATGGAACGCGGTGCTCGCCGGGTGGACGCGGCGCGGGCTGTTGCCCGTCGCCGGCCGCACGATCAAGTTCGCCTTCCACGACTACAGCGTCCTCGACGCCTCGCAACAGCGATCGGCGTGCGCCGCTATGATCCAGGACGATCACGTGTTCGCGGTCGTCGCGCCCGAGTACTTCTACCAACAGGGCGCGTCCTGCGTCGCCGCCGAGAACCACACGCCGGTGATCACGTCCGACGGTCCGGCGAACGCCGTGTACCGGCAGGCGGCACCGAACCTGTACACGATCATGCTGTCGTCCACCGACCAGATGACCAACTTGGTGTATTGGGCGCGCGACAAGGGACTGCTCCAGAACCGCAAGATCGGCGTGTACTACCCCAACGACCCGGCGAGCCAGCAGCTCGTCGACGAAGGATTGCGGGCGCCGTTGCAGCGGGTCGGCTCGAAGATCACCGCCTCCGCAACCACCGGGAACGCCAACGGCGGCCCGGAGGATGCACTCGCGGTGCAACGGTTCCACTCGGCCGGCGTCGATCTGGTGGTGCTCATGACCTCCGACCTGGGCTTCCTCCAGCAGGCCGACGCGCAGGGCTACCACCCGCACTACATGGGCAGCGACTACAACGGCTACACGACGTACCTGAACGCCGAGAACTTCCCGGCCGACCAGTTCGACGGCAGTCCTGCGGTCACCGTCACCGATCGCGGGACCCTGACCACCGGCGCGCCCCTTTCTCCGTCGGCGCGGCAGTGCCTCGACGACTACAACCGGTACACCGGTGCGCATCTCTCGCCACCGCCACCCGGCGGCCACGAGACCGCGGCGTACGTCTACGTGATGCTGGCGTGCGACGAAAGCCAGCTGCTGTTGAAGGCGCTGCAGGGCGCCGGTCGCAATCTCACGACGGCGACCTTCGAAGCGGGGTTGACGTCCATCCGCAACCAGCCCATGAACTACTTCCCCGACGTCAGCTTCGGGCCCGGCCGCTACGAGGGCGTCCAGCAGGAGCGCACCCTCTCGTGGCGCTCCAAGTGCAAGTGCTGGGTCGCCGACGCCCCGGCCCAACCGCTCTCGATGCCGGGCTGACCCGTCCTTCCGGGGTGGCCGCAGTCGGCTACACCTGCGGCATGCGAGTGCCGCTGATCCCACGAGACGAACTACCGGACGAAGTCACCCAGCTGCTCGACCTGGCTGCCGCGGCGACCACGTCCGGCGGGCCGCCGCCGACGATCGCGGTCCTCGCCCATCAGGCGGCACTTCTGGGGCCGTTCCTGACATGGGCCGCGGCACTCGCGATGAATGGCGTCCTGTCGCACCGCGACCACGAGCTGCTGGCGCTGCGGTCCGCGCATCGCTGCCAGTCGGCGTTCGAGTGGCGGGAGCACGTCGAGTTCGCGCGCGCCGCCGGCATCACCGACGAGGAGATCGAGCGCGTCGCCATCGGCCCCCGCGCCGACGGTTGGTCGGACGGCGACGCCGCGCTCCTCCTCGCCGCCGACGAGCTGCACGACACCAGCACGATCAGCCCGACGACGTGGGCCGCGCTGGCCGGCGATCACGATCCGGGCGCGCTGGTGGAGATGATCTTCGTCGTGGGGCAGTACACGATGCTCTCGATGGTGGCCAACGCGATGGCAATTACTTGACTGAGTCCTAGAACTGTTCCTAGGGTGCCGGCGGTGGGGAACACGACGGACGGCATCGAACGCTCACTGGAGATGCTGTTCCGCCTGAACGCCAGCCGGAAGGTGCACACCCGCCGGGCCGCGGCCGCGGGCGTCGTGGTGTCGCCGCCGGGCGCGGTGCTGCTGCGGCGCATCCAGGAGGACGGCCCGCTCTCCCTGGGTGACCTGTCGCGCCGCACCGAGATGGACCCGGCCGCCACCAGCCGCCAGATCCGCCAGCTCGAGCACGACGGGCTCGTCGTGCGCCGGCCGAGCGCGGCCGACGGTCGCGTGACGGTCGTGCGGGTCACGCCCCGCGGCGCCGCGGTGCGCCGGCGGTTGGCCGAGGTGGCCCAGGCCCACATGGACGGCGTGCTCGAGCAGTGGTCGAAGGCCGACCGGGCCGCGCTGGCCAGGTTGCTGGCCCGCCTCGTCGACGACCTGCGGGCCTCGCACTACCAGTCGATCGACGAGGAAAGGGCCGGATAGATGGATGTCGCCGCCATCGACCTGATGCTGGGGTTCCCGAGCGCCAACGCCCGCAAGCACTACGACACGTTGCGGGCACTGGCCAAGGACGCCGGCAGCAAGGACATGGAGTTCCCAGCCGAGTACATGTTCAAGCAGGTGCCCAACCATCTCGAGGAAGGCGCCGACCCGATCGAGGTCGCGCTGGGCGAGATGGACAAGTGGAACGTCGGCATCGGCTTCGTCGGGCTCGGCGGCGAGGTCACCGTGCGGGCGCTCAAGGAACACCCCGATCGCTTCCGGGCGACCCTCGAGGTCGACCCGAACGACATCACCGGCGCGGTCCGCCGCATCCGGAAGGCGTACGACGAGCACGGCATCGTCGCGGTGACGACCTTCCCGGCCGGGTGCAACCCGCAAGTGCCGGTGAGCGACCGCCGGTACTACCCGATCTACCAGGCGTGCATCGACCTCGACATCCCGATCGTCGCCAACGCCGGCATCGCCGGGCCGCGGCTGCCGAGCGCGTGCCAGGACGTCATGCACTTCGACCAGGTCTGCTACGACTTCCCCGAGCTGCGGATCGTGATGCGGCACGGCGCCGAGCCGTGGGAGGCGCTGGCCGTCAAGCTCATGCTCAAGTGGCCCGGGCTGTACTACATGACCAGCGCGTTCGCCCCGAAGTACTACCCGAAGGCAATCGTCGACTACGCCAACACGCGCGGGGCCGACAAGATCATGTACGCCGGCTACTACCCGATGGGCCTCAGCCTCGAGCGCATCTTCACCGAGCTGCCGAACGTGCCGTTCAAGGACCACGTCTGGCCGAAGTTCCTTCGGGAGAACGCCGTCAGCGTGTTCAAGCTGGAGGTGTGATGGCCGACGTTCGCCGGATCGACTATGCCGGCAGTGTCCACGACGAGCGCGAGATCGCCGCCGTCGTCGGCGTCCTCCGGGGCGGGCCCACCGCGCTGCGGATCGGCCGGCACACGCGCCAGTTCGAGCAGCGGGTCGCCGAGCTGTTCGGGAAGCGACGCGGGATCATGTGCAACTCGGGCTCGTCCGCGCTCTATCTCGCGGTCGAGCTCCTCGGCCTGAACCCCGGCGAGGAGGTCATCACCTCGCCGGTGACGTTCTCGACCGACATCGCGCCCCTCGTGCGGGCCGGGTTGGTGCCGGTGTTCGTCGACGTCGAGCCCGACACGTACAACATCGACGTCGACGCCATCGAGCCGATGATCGGCGAGAAGACGAAGGCGATCCTCGCGCCGAACCTCATCGGCAATGCCCCCGACTGGGACCGGATCCGCGCGATCGCCGACTCCCACCACCTGCGGGTCATCGAGGACTCGTGCGACGCGCTGGGATCGACGCTTCGAGGCACGCCCACCGGCACCCGCTCCGACATCAGCGTCACGTCGTTCGCCCTCTCGCACATCATCACTGCCGCCGGCACCGGCGGGATGGTCTGCGTCGACGACGACGACCTCGCCGACGAGTGCCTGCTGCTGCGCCGCTGGGGCCGGCGGTCCGAGGTCCAGCTCTTCGGCTCGAAGAAGGGCGTCGAGAAGCGGTTCTTCTCGCACATCGACGACGGGCTGGAGTACGACAACCTCTTCATCTTCGACGAGGTCGGCTGGAACTTCGAGCCGTCCGAGCTGAGCGCGGCGTTCGGCGTGGTGCAGCTCGACAAGCTCCCCGGCAACCTGGCGGCGCGGAAGCGCAACTTCGCCCGCCTGTCGGCCCACTTCGGGACGCGGCCCGACGTGTTCGTGCTGCCCCGCACGCTCGCCGACCTCGACACCGCCTGGCACATGTTCCCCGTGCTGGTGCGACCAGAGTCCGGGGTGCGGCGGGGCGAATTGCAGCAGCACATGGAGTCCCACGGCGTGGACACCCGCATGGTCTGGACCGGCAACGTGCTGCGTCAGCCGGCGTTCAAGGGCATCGCCCACCGCGCGCCCGCCGGCGGGCTGCCCAACGCCGACCGTGTCATGGAGCAGGGGCTGATCCTGCCGGCCAACCACAGCCTCACCGACGACGACGTTGACTTCATCTGGGCCACCGCGTCGGCGTACATCTCATGACGAGCTCCCAGCGCATCGTCCTGATCTCGGCCGACTGCCACGCCGGTGGCAACCACGAGCAGTACCGGTCGTACCTCGAGGCAGAGCACCTCGACGCGTTCGACGCGTGGCGCGACCGGTACCGCAACCCGTTCAAGGACCTCACCACCGGGACCCGCGATCGCAACTGGGACGACGAGCGCCGCATTGCCGACCTCGAGGCCGATGGCATCGTCGGCGAGGTCGTCTTCCCGAACACGATCCCGCCCTTCTTCCCGACCGGCGCGGTGATCGCCCGGCCGCCGCAGCCCGACGAGTACGCGCTGCGGCTCGTCGGCATCCGGGCCCACAACCGCTGGCTCGCCGACTGGTGCTCGGCGTACCCGGAGCGGCGGGCCGGGATCGGGCAGGTCTTCCTCGTCGACGTCGACGACGCCATCGCCGACGTGCGCTGGTGCCACGAGCACGGCTTGCGCGGCGGGGTGCTGGTCCACCAGGTGCCCGACGACATGCCGCACATCAAGCCGTTGTACGCGACGGAGTACGACCCGCTGTGGGCGGTGTGCGAGGAGCTGGGCGTCGTCGTGAACGCCCACTCGGGCGGCGGCGGGGTGCCGGACTACGGGCCGTACCAGGCGGCCGGCGTGCTGTGGGTGGCCGAGCAGTCGTTCTATGCCCGCCGCCCGCTGATGCACCTGCTGGTCGGCGGCGTGTTCGAGCGCTTCCCGCGTCTGCGGTTCGCGTTGACCGAGGCCGGCGGATCGTGGATCCCGCCGATGCTGGCGTCGCTCGACGCGTTCCACGCGCAGATGGCGCACACCGGCCGCATCGGCGAGCTGAAGTACGGGCCGGAAGATCTGCTGCCGATGAAGCCGAGCGAGTACTTCGCCCGCAACTGCTGGGTCGGCGTGAGCTTCCCGTCGCCCGTGGAAGCGGCGGCACGCGAGTCCATCGGCGTCGACCGGTTCATGTGGGGCAGCGACTACCCGCACGACGAGAGCACGTTCCCGGACACCCGGGCCGGGCTCCGGCGGGCCTTCGCCGGCGTCGGCGCGGGCGAGCTGCAGCAGCTCGTGGGTGGCAACGCGGCCGCGCTGTACGGCTTCGACCTCGACGCGCTGCGCCCGATCGCCGACCGCGTCGGACCGACCTACGAGGAGCTCCAGCAGCCGTACGTCAAACCGGACGGCAACCGCAGCCCGGCCTTCTCGCGTCCCTGACCCCGGCTCCTGCCCGGTGCAATGCCCGTCAGGCCGGGTAGACCTGGATCTCGGTGGCCTTGACCGCCACCCAGACCTCGGCCGGAAGCTCGGCCGCGGCCGCCGGGGTGACGTCGGCGACCAGCGTGAGCGGGCCGGTGACCCGCACCCGGGTCCGGTCACCCAAGCGGTCGACGCCGGCAACCGTGGCGGGCCAGGTGTTGCGCGGCGAACCGTCGGGCCGCGTCCGGTAGAGCGCGACCGCGGCCGGGGGGATCACGACGAACACTGCGCCGACCGCCGCGGTGTCGACCACTGCGAGGTCGGCGCCCGACGCGGTGCGCACCACGCCGCCGGCCGCGGTGCCGCGGAACAGGTTCGTGCCGACGAGCTCGGCCACGTACGCGGAACGGGGCTGGGCCGCGATCTCGTCGGGGCGACCGGTCTGGACGACCCGACCGTCCTCGATCACCACGATGCGGTCGGCCAGCGTCAGCGCGTCGAGCGGGTCGTGCGTCACCAGCAGCCGCACGCCGTGGAACGCGTCGAGATGGTGGTGCAGGTCGCGCCGGACATCGCGGCGCGTGGGGGCGTCGAGCGCGGCCAACGGCTCGTCGAGCAGGAGCAGCGCCGGGTCGGTCGCGAGGGCGCGGGCGAGCGCGATCCGCTGGGCCTGGCCGCCCGAGAGCTCGGCCGGCCGAGCCGCGGCGCGGTCGGCCAGGCCCATCCGGTCGAGCCACTCGCGGGCCCGGCGGCGGGCCTCGCGCCGCGGCACCCCGCGCCGGCGGCAGCCGAACGCGACGTTGTCGAGCGCACTGAGGTGCGGGAAGAGCAGGTAGTCCTGGAACACCACGCCGGCCGGCCGGGCCTCGGGCGGCACGAACACGCCGCTCGCCGGGTCGTCGAGCACCACACCATCGAGCGCGACCCGGCCGGCGTCGAGGGCCAGGAGTCCGGCGAGGACCCGGAGCAGCGTCGACTTGCCAGCGCCGTTCGGCCCGACGATGCCGACCACGTCGCCGGAGTCGACGGTGAGGTCGACCGCGAGCGCGAACTGGCCGACCTGCACGGCGACGTCGGCGCTGAGCGTCACAGTGCCCGCAGCCATCGCTCGCGCAGGCCGACGAGGACGACCAGCGACACCGCGAGCAGCACGAGGCTGAGGATCACCGCGGCGTCCGGGCTCGACCCCTCGAGCTTCACGTAGACGAACAGGGGAAGCGTCTGGGTGTGGCCCGGCAGGTTGCCGGCGAACGTGATCGTGGCGCCGAACTCGCCGAGGGCACGCGCCCAGCACAGCAGCGCGCCGGCGACCAGGCTCGGTCGGACCAGTGGCAGCGTCACCCGCGTGAACACCGCCCACGGGCCGGCCCCCAGCGTCCGCGCTGCTTCCTCGAGCCGCGGGTCGACCGACCGCAGCGCCGCTTCCAACGTCAGCACGAAGAACGGCATGGCGACGAACGCCTCGGCGGCCACCGCACCCGACAGGTGGAACGGCAGGTGCACCCCCGCGCCGTCGAGGTACCGCCCCACCAGGCCGCGCCGGCCGAGGGCCAGGAGCAAGGCGACGCCGCCGACGACCGGTGGGAGCACCATCGGCAGCATGGTGACCGCCCGCACCACCGACCGACCTGGGTAGGCGACGCGCGCCTGCACCCACGCGAGCGGCGTGCCGAGCAGGACCGCTACCGCGGTTGCGAGCACCGACGTCTGCAACGACAGCCGCAGCGCGGTCAAGGCGTCATGGCTCGACAACTCGCGCCACGCCGATCGCCACGGCGCCCGCCACAGCAGGCCGGCGAGCGGCAGCGCGAACAGCGCGACCGCGAGGACGGCGACCGCGACGACGGGCCCCGGCGGCCGGCGGCTCACGCCGCGGACAGGAACCCCCGGTCGGCGAGCGCCCGCTGGCCGGACGACGACCGCACGGCGTCGACGAACGCCTGCGCCGCGGCGTGGTGCCTCGTCGCTTTCACGACCGCGATCGGGTACGTGGCGATGACGTTCTGCGCGGTCGGGATCTCGACGCCACTCGCCTTGGCGCCGGCCGCCTTGACGTCCGTCGCGTACACGATGGCGGCGTCGGCTTCGCCCGACGTCACCTTGGCCAGCGTGGACTTCACGTCCAGCTCCAGCGACTTCGGATGGACGGTGACTCCCGCGGTGGCCAGCGCCTGGTGCGCGTAGTTGCCGGCCGGCACCGAGGAGTCGGCGAGCACGACGACGATGTCGCGGCGCGCGAGATCGGCCAGGCCGCTGACGTGCTTGGGGTTGCCGGGCGCGACCGCTATCTCGAGGGCATTGCGGGCGAAGACCTTCGGCGCCTCGACCAGGCCGGCGTCGACCAGCTTCTGCATGCTCTTCTGGTCGGCGGACGCGAACACGTCGGCCGGCGCGCCCTGCTGGATCTGGGTGACGAGCGCCTGCGACCCGGCGAAGTCGAAGGTGGGACGCACGTCCGACTTGGGCAGCGCGCCGAACACATCGGTCAGCGACGCCGCCGCGAAGACGGTGACGGGGCCGCTCGCCCCGGATGCGGCCGAGCCGCAGGCCGCGGTCATCGCGCAGAGGACGGCCGCCGCGGCAAGTGCTCGGTGTGCGCTCATGGGTAGTCGCACTGAGACTAGCGTGACTCACTCGAGCGAGGCGAGGAAGCGTTGCACGGCCCGCGCCGATTCGAGCCGCCAGCGCGCCACCACGGCGTCGAAGCCGGTCGATGCCCGCGCCTGGGCGGCCAGCCGCTCGACCACCGCTGCGATCGTGGCCCGTTGCCGGCGAACCAGGACGGCTGGATCGCGGCCGCCGCGATCAAGCAGCGCCAGCTTCAACAACAGCTGCGACCGCACGTCCCGGACGTGGTCGACCGGCTCCTCCAGCCAGCGCCGGAGCCGGCGGCGGCCGGCCGGCGTGATGCGCATCACCGTCTTCTGCGGTCCGCCGGCACCGGCGACCGAAGCGACCGGCTCGATCAGGCCGACCCGCTCGAGGTGGGCCAGCGATCGGTAGACGATCGGCCGGTGCACGGTCCACACCCGGCCGAGGTCGCCGCCGGCGCCGAGCTCGCGGCCGACCGCGAAGCCGTGCGTGCGTCCTTCGCCGATGACGCCGAGCACCGCCCAGTCCGTCACCGAGAGGTCGGGTTGGCTGGCGCCGGCCATCGGCGGTCAACGTATCGCCGCTCCGGCCGGTGGCACGGGTACCGTGCCCGGCATGGCCCACGACGCCCGGCTCCACCGGCGCGACCCGGACGGCCCGACGATCGATGCGACCATCGCGCCGCTCATCGACGGCCGCCGCGAGAAGTGGATCTAGGGATCCGGCTCGGCGCCGTGATCCTCCCGGCGACGCCGTGGCGCGAGCAGCGGCACGACTGGCGGCGGGCCGAGGAGCTGGGCTTCGGCCACGCGTGGACCTACGACCACTTGGCCTGGCGATCGCGGCGCGACTCGGCGTGGTTCGGCGCCGTCCCGACGCTGGCCGCGGCCGCGCTCGAGACGACCCGCATCCGCATCGGTCCGCTGGTCGCCTCGCCGAATTTCCGTCACCCGGTGCCGTTCGCCAAAGAACTGGTGTCGCTCGACGACCTGTCGGGCGGCCGGTTGACGTTGGGCATCGGGGCGGGCGGCCTCGGGTGGGACGCCACCATGCTCGGCCAGGAACCTTGGTCACCCCGCGAGCGGGCCGAGCGCTTCGCCGAGTTCGTCGAGCTGACCGACCTCCTGCTGCGCGAGCCGGCGGCGTCACACACCGGGCGGTACTACCGCGCCGACGAGGCCCGCACCTACCCCGGCTGCACCCAGCTGCCGCGCGTGCCGATGGCGGTCGCCGCGGTCGGCCCGCGGGCGATGCAGGTGGCGGCGCGCTTCGGCGACACCTGGGTGACGACCGGCGATCGCACCGGATCGGGCGCGACCGACGCCCCGACCGGCGCGGCGATCGTCTCCGGTCAGATCGCGAAGCTCGCCGATGCCTGCGCGTCGGTCGGCCGCGATCCGGCGACGATCGGCAAGCTGGTGCATCTCGGCCCCGAGCTCGACGCCGGCCTGGCATCGCCGGAGCGCTTCCGCGACACCGCCGGCCGCTATGCCGACGTCGGCGTCACCGAGCTGGCGATCCCGTGGCCGCGCGCCGATGAGCCCTACGCCGCCGATGTCGCCATCTTCGAGCACATCTTCGGAGGCTGACCATGCCGTTCCGCACGATCATCGAACCCTTCCGGATCCACTCGGTCGAGCCGCTGCGGTTGACCACGGAGGAAGAACGGCGGGCGGCACTTCGGGACGCCGGCTTCAACCTGTTCGCCCTCCATTCCGACGACGTGCTGATCGACCTGCTGACCGATTCGGGCACCGGCGCGATGTCACGGGACCAGTGGGCCGGCATCCAACGCGGGGACGAGAGCTACGCCGGTTCCCCGTCGTGGTTCCGGTTCCGCGAGAGCGTCCACGCGCTGTTCCCGTTCCGCCACGTGATCCCAACCCACCAGGGACGGGCAGCCGAGAAGATCCTCTTCACGGTGATCGGCGGGGCCGGCAAGGTCATTCCGAACAACACCCACTTCGACACGACGCGCGCCAACGTCGAGGCCACCGGCGCCGAGGCGCTGGACCTGGTGATTGCCGAGGGTCTCGACCCGGCGAACCTCCACCCGTTCAAGGGCAACATGGACGTCGACCGTCTCGGCGAGCTGCTCCGCACCCGCGCCGCCGACGTCCCGGTGGTGTTCGTCACCATCACCAACAACTCCGGTGGAGGGCAGCCGGTGTCGCTCGACAACCTGCGGGCCGTGCGGTCGCTGTGCGACGCGCACCACATCCCGTTGTTCCTCGACGCCTGCCGGTTCGCCGAGAACGCGTGGTTCATCAAGGAGCGCGAAGCCGGCCAGCACGACCGGGCGGTGCCGGACATCGTGCGCGAGATCGCGTCGCTGGCCGACGGGATGACGATGAGCGCCAAGAAGGACGGGCTGGCGAACATCGGCGGCTGGTTGGCGATGCACGACGACGGGCTGGCCGAGCAGTGCCGCAACCTGCTCATCCTCACCGAGGGCTTCCCGACCTATGGCGGCCTGGCCGGGCGCGACCTCGAGGCGATCGCGCAGGGGCTGCGCGAGGTGGTCGACCACGACTACCTCCGGTACCGCATCCGCTCGACCGGCTACCTCGGCGACGCGCTGCTCCGAGCCGGCGTGCCGGTCGTGCAGCCCATCGGCGGCCACGCGGTCTACATCGACGCCCGCTCGCTGCTGCCGCATGTTCCTCCGCTGCAGTACCCGGGACAGTCGCTCGCGATCGCGCTGTACGAATCAGGTGGGATCCGCGCCTGCGAGATCGGCACTGTCATGTTCGGACTGCAACCCGACGGGACCGAGCGCGCCGCGCCGCTCGACCTGGTGCGGCTCGCCATCCCGCGTCGCACCTACACGCAGAGCCACATCGACTACGTCATCGAGGTGTGCACCGACGTGGCGACCCGCGCCCGTGACCTCGCCGGCTACCGCATCGTCGACGCCCCCCGGGCCTTGCGGCACTTCAGCGCCCGTTTCGCACCGGCCTCGTAGAGCAGCTTCTCCTCGGCCTGGCACAACTGGCCGAACAGTGCTTCCTCGTCGGCGACCCATCCGCCGCAGGTTCGCCGGTCGATGAGCCGGCGAATCCGGGCGCGCACCTCCGCCAACTCGGCCTCCGCCGGCCCGAGGTCTTCGTGCATCGCTGCACTCACCTCCTCGACCCGCTCTCCCGACTCGGGAACGGGGGCGGCGGCCGCGCCGTGCGCGTCAGCCCAACATTTCTTCCAGCAGGCCCACCGAGTCGAGATCCTCCACCGCGGTCGTGGTGCGCTCCATGGCGGCCAGCGCCCGGCTGGCCGGTTGCCAGCGGTCCCCCATCGCCGCGGTCGAGGCCGCCGACACCCACGAGAACACCGCGAACAGCCGGTATTGGCGCTCGGCCAACCCGGCGTCGAACACCACACCCTGCCCGGCCAGTGTGCCGAGATACCGGCGGAGCAGGTCGGCCTCGATGGCGCGACGGACGTCGGTCGGGATCGAGTTGCAGCAGTAGTAGGCCACGTCCCGCATCCCCGGTGAGCGGCTGAACATGGCCCAGTCGAAGAAGCCGGTGCGGCCCTGGTCGGTGAAGAGGTTGCCGCCGTGCGGGTCGCCGTGGATCAGGGTGCGCTCGCCCTCGTCCCACAGGTCGAGCACGTCACCGGCGCGATCGGCGTACAGCGTCCCGACCGCCTCGAAGGACGACGGCATCTCGTCGGCGAACCGCTCGAGCGCGAACCGGATGAAGCTGCCGGCGGCCGTCGCCGCGCCGGCATCCTTGCCGCCACCCGCGCCGAAGCCGGCCCGTTCGGGCACCCAGTCGAGGTCACCGGCGAACCGGTCGTCCTCCCAGTGGTGCGCGTGCAGCCGGCCCAGCTCCTCGACGGTCGAGGCCGCCCGCTCGTCCACGTCGGGGTCCGCCGGGCGAGGGAACGTGCAACCCGACGCGTCGAGATCCTCGAGCACCATCACGAACGCGCCGTCGTCGCCCGTCTCGGCGTGCCATACGCGCGGCACCCGGACCGGCACGTCGCCTGCGACCATGTCGTAGAAGCGCGCTTCCATCGCGCCGATGCCGGTGTGCCGGAGGAACGTCCGCTGACGCGGATCGAACGGCGCGATCTTGCAGAACAGCGTGTCGGGCAGCTCGGCACGATCGCCGGCATAGGTGAGGCGCAGCTTGACGCGGCCGGTCGTCCCCGAGTGCGAGTCCAGCACCTCGGTCGCGGTCACCTCGACATCCGGCGCGTGCCGGCGCAGCACTGACGTGAGCCAGGCCGGCGTGAGCTCTTCGGCATCGACAGGGACAGCGGTCGGTGTCACGCGACAGACTCTAGAGAGCGTGGCGACGAGAGGGGCGAGGATGCGGTTGTGGTCGGACGAGATCGATGCACTCCGGGCCGAGGCCCGCGACGCGGTCACCCAGAACTTCGCGGCACTGGCCGACGTCATCGGCGACCGGTCGAACCCTCCTGCCGACCGGGACGAGCGGGTGAAGCAGGCGCGGGCGCAGATGGCGAAGGTGTACGCGCCGTCGCCCGACGCGATCGAGCGCGAGATCGCCGATGTGCCGTGCCGCGTGTTCGTCCCGGAGGGCCGCGCGTCCGCGGTCTACCTGCACTTCCACGGCGGCGGCATGATCCTCGGCGCACCGGAGATGAGCGACATCGGCAACGCCGACTTCTGCCGCCGGTTCGGGGTCGCGGTCGTGTCGGTCGACTACCGCTTGGCGCCCGAGCACCCCTGGCCGGCCGGCCCGGACGACGGCGTGGCCGTCGCCGAGTGGTTGCTGACCAAGGGCGCCGACGAGTTCGGGTCCGACCGCGTGATCATCGGCGGCGAGTCGGCCGGCGGCTACATGGCGGCCGCGGTGACGCTGCGCATCCGCGACGAGCTCGGCGCCATCGACCACGTCGACGGCGTCAACCTCGTGTTCGGCGTCTACGACTGGGGCCGTTCGCCGAGCCAGCGGGGCATCCGGCCACACGCCGGGCCGGACATCCTCGATCCCGACGGCATCGCGTTCTTCGGCGAGCTCTACCTCCCGGGCCGCACCGACGACGAGCGCCGCGACCCGGCGGTGTCGCCCGCCTTCGCCGACCTCCGCAACCTGCCGCCGGCGTTGATGAGCGTCGGCACCTGCGACCACCTGCTCGACGACACCTTGATGTTGGCCTCGCGTTGGGCCGCGGCCGGCAACGAGGTCGAGCTGTTCGTCGCCCCGGACCTGCCGCACGGATTCATGGCGTTCCCGTGCGAGATCACTCGACGCTGGGGCGAGACGACCTACCGCTGGCTCGGTGAGCGGCTGAAGTAGTCAGTCTCGGAGTTGGCGCGCCGCGTGGCGATTACGAGCCGGTGCCCTCGCGCAGCTTCTGACCGAGGTCGTGCCCGAGGCCGCCGGCCTGCCGGTGCGGGCCCGGCGCCGCCCGGCGCTCGATGCGGATCGGGTGGTGCCGCTCCAGCGCTTCGACCACCTCATCGCGGCTGTCGGCGACGGCGAGGAGGACGCCTTCATGCGGCCCGAGCTGGTCGGTCTCGTCACCCGCACTGAAGCCACCGCCGACGACGAAGCCCACCGCGCCGCCGGCGGTCACGCCGATGACCACCGCCCAGAAGAGTCGCCACCCGAACGCGAGCCCACCGACATGGATGAAGGCCAAGGGCACGCACACGACGGCGCCGACGACGGCGCCGACCGTCACGCCGAAGGCGATGCCTCGGGCGATCTTCTCGAGCGGCGGGTCGGTGTCGGTGCGCATGGCGTCGGCAGGGACACCGAGGTGGGTGAGGTCCTCGGCCGCGGCCCGCGCCGCAGGCTCGTCCGGGAAGATCGCGATGAGCTGGTTGTCGGCCATGGCCCAGGCCTTACCCACTGCACCCGGGTCGCGCACCGGCGCGTATGGTGCCCCGATGCGGCCGTTGGCGGACATGCGGATCGTCGCCATCGAGCAGTACGGCGCCGGGCCGTTCGGCAGCGTCCACCTGGCCGACCTCGGCGCCGACGTGATCAAGATCGAGGACCCGCACACCGGGGGCGACGTCGGGCGTTTCGTGCCGCCGTTCCGCGAAGGACCGCACTCGCTCTTCTTCGAGACGTTCAACCGCAACAAGCGCAGCATCACCCTGGACGTGGCCAACCCCGCTGGGCGCGTCGTGCTCGAGGATCTGGTGCGGGTCAGCGACGCGGTGTACTCCAATCTCCGGGGCGACGTGCCGGAATCGCTCGGCATCACGTATGCCGGCCTGCGCCACGTCAACGCCCGCATCGTGTGCTGCTCGCTGAGCGGGTTCGGGATGACCGGGCCGCGGCGCGACCAGCCGGGGTACGACTACGTGCTGCAGGGCATGGCCGGTTGGATGAGCATCACCGGCGAGCCCGACGGCCCGCCGGCCAAGTCCGGGCTCTCGCTCGTCGACTACTCGGGCGGGCTGGTCGCGGCGACGGCGTTGCTCGCCGGGGTGCACGCCGCCCGGCGCGACGGCGTCGGCATGGACTGCGACGTCAGCCTCTTCGACACCGCTGTGGCGATGCTCAACTATCCCGCGGCCTGGCATCTGAACGAGGGCTTCGAGCCGGTCCGAACCCGACACTCCGCGCACCCCTCCCTGGTGCCGTTCCAGGCCTTCCAGGCCAGCGACGGCTGGATGGTGGTCGGCTGTGCCAAGGAGAAGTTCTGGGTCCGGCTGGTCGACGAGCTCGGCCACCCCGAGTGGGCCACGGACCCGAGATTCTCCGGCTTCGGGGTGCGCCAGCAGAACAAGGACGAGGTCATCGCGCTGCTCGAGGCGGAATTCCTACGGCGCACCGTGGACGAGTGGATCGCCGACCTCTCGGCGGCTGCGATCCCGTGCGCCCCCATCAACACGGTGGGTCAGGCACTCACCGACGAGCACACCATCGCCCGCAACCTCATCGTCGAGACACAGCAC
>JAODBK010000077.1 GCA_025463925.1 Acidimicrobiales bacterium
CGGCGGTGGCCTGACGACCTGGGCCGAGTGCGGCGGGCTCCTCTGGCTCGCCCGCTCGCTCGACGGCCGGCGGCTCGCGGGCGCCATCCCCGCCGACGGCCGCATGACCGACCGGCTCACCCTCGGCTACCGCACCGCGACGGTGCGGGCGGCCGCGGGCAGTCCGCTGGGCCCGGCCGGCAGCGAGCTGCGCGGCCACGAGTTCCACTACTCGACGCTCGACCCGGCCGGTGACGCGCTGATGCTGGCCGGCCGGCACGGACGCGGCACCGCCGGGTTCGCGTCGGCCACGCTGCTGGCGTCGTATCTGCACCTTCACCTCGGCGGCCGGCCCGACCTCGCCGAGCGGTTCGTCGGCGCCGCCGCGGCGTCGGTCCCGATCGCCGGCGCGAGTCGCTAGAGTCCCTGCGTCGCCAAGACGGGCAGCCGGTGCGAGCCCGGCGCGGTCCCACCACTGTGTCCGGCGCTTCTCGCACGAGGAGACCGGGAGCCAGTCCCCGGGCGATTTCGCAGGCGAGCGACGAGGACGCGAAGTGACAGCCGCACTGATCGGCGTCGGCGTCGGACCGGGCGACCCCGAGCTCGTCACGGTGCGCGCCCTCAACGCGTTGCGCGCCGCCGACCGCGTCGTGGCGCCGAGCCTCGCGGTCGACGCCGTCGGCCGCGCCGAATCGATCGTGCGGGGCGCGGCGCCCGACGTCGACGTCGAGCGGGTCGTGTTCGCCATGACGGCCGGGCCCGAGCGCCAGGCGGCGATGACCGAGGTCGTCGGCCGGCTGCTGGCATGGCTCGGCGACGGTGAGGTCGTGGCTTTCGCGACCCTTGGCGACCCCAACGTCTACAGCACCTTCTCCTCGGTCGCCGAGGGGGTGCGGGCGGCCCGCCCCGACGTTCCCATCCGCACCGTGCCGGGGATCATGGCGTTCCAGGACCTGGCCGCCCGCTCCGGCACCGTCGTGCTGGACGGCACGCAGTCGCTCGCCCTCGTCACCGCGCTCGACGGCACCGCCGACGTGGAGGCCGCGCTGGCCGATCCGACGCGCGCCGTCGTCGTCTACAAGGGCGGCCGTCACCTGCCCGAGATCGCCAAGCGATTGGCCGACGCCGGCCGTCTCGACGGCGCGATGGTCGGCGAGCTGCTCGGTCTGCCCGGCCAGCGGCTCGCGCCAGTGGCCGACGTCGCCGATCGGCCGGCGACCTACTTGGCAACGGTCATCGTCCCACCGGGACCGCCCGCGGTGACGCGGTGACGCGGTGACGCGGTGATCAGCTTCGTCGGCGCCGGGCCCGGCGCGCCCGACCTGATCACGCTGCGCGGGCGCGAGCGGCTGGCGTCGGCCGAGGTCGTCGTGTGGGCCTCGTCGCTGGTGCCGGCGGCCCTGCTCGACCACTGCCGGCCGGGCACCGACGTGCACGACTCGGCGGCGATGACGCTCGAGGACGTGCTCGCGGTGTACGAGTCGGCACGACCCGACGGCCGGGTCGTTCGCCTGCACTCGGGTGACCCGTCGGTGTACGGCGCCATCCAGGAGCAGATCGACTGGTGCGTCGAGCGCGGTCGCGACTTCGAGATCGTGCCCGGCGTCAGCTCGCTGGCGGCGGCGGCCGCGCTCGCCGGGCGCGAGCTCACCATTCCCCAGGTCAGCCAGAGCGTGGTGCTCACTCGTCTGGCCGGCCGGACGCGCGAGTCGATGCCCGAGCGCGAGTCGGTCGCGGCGTTCGCGGCGCACGGCGCGACCATGGCGATCTTCCTGTCGGCGGCCCGCCCGGCCGAGCTCCAGGCCGAGCTGCTGGCGATCGGGAGCGCCTATTCGCCCGAGACGCCGGCTGTCCTCGCGGTGCGGGCGTCGTGGCCGGACGAGCAACTGGTGCGGACGACGGTCGGCGAGCTGGCCGAGTCGCTGATGGCGACCGGCACGAAGACCACGGTGCTCGTGATCGTCGGCGACGCCCTGGCCGACGATCGGCCGGTGGCGCGCAGCCATCTCTACTCGCCGACGTTCTCGCACAAGTTCCGGAAGCGGGTGCGCTCGTGACGACCTTCGAGCCCGACCTCAGCGCCGAGGTCGCGGCCCGCCGCCGCGGCCTGCGCACCGGATGGACGACCGGCACCTGCGCCAGCGCGGCCGCCAAGGCGGCCGCCACCGGTCTCGCAATGGGCACCCGACCCCGATCGGTGGACATCGCGTTGCCCGGGGGCACGCGCGCGACGTTCCGCGTCGAAGCCGGCGGGCCGAGCAACGTCGCGGTCGTGGTGAAGGATGCGGGTGACGACCCCGACTGCACCCATGGCGCCCACGTCACGGCGTCGGTGACGTGGGCCGACGCCGACGCCGACGCCGCAGCCGCGACGTCGCTGTCCGCCGGACCCGGCGTCGGCACGATCACCCTGCCGGGCCTCGGCCTGCCGGTGGGCGCGCCGGCGATCAACCCGGTGCCGCGTCGGATGATCCTCGCGGCGTTGGCCGACGTCACCGATCGGCCGCTGCGGGTCGTGCTGTCGGTGCCGGGTGGTGACGCGATGGCGGCGAAGACGTCCAACGCGCGCCTCGGCATCGTCGGCGGCATCTCCATCCTCGGCACCACCGGCGTGGTGCGGCCGTTCTCGACCGCGGCCTATCGGGCGTCGGTGGTGCAACAGGTCGACGTGGCCGCCGCCCAGGGCCATCGTGCGATCGCGCTGGCGACCGGGAGCCGTTCGGAGCGGGCCGCGGCCCGGCTGCGCCCGGGACTGCCGCCGGTCTGCATCGTCGAGGTCGGTGACTTCACTGGCATCGCGCTGCGGCGCGCCGCCGGCGCGGGGATGCGCGAGGTCGTGTTCGTCGGCATGGCCGGCAAGATCGCCAAGCTGGCCGCCGGCGTGATGATGACGCACTTCCACCGCTCGAAGGTCGACGGCGAGCTGCTGGCGTCGGCGGCCCGTGCGGTTGGTGCACCACGCGAGATCGTCGACGCCGCGACCGAGACCGCGACGGCGCGTCACTTCTTCGAAGCGTGCATGGCTCGCGGTGCCACCGAGCCGCTGGCCGAGCTGTGCCGACGAGCCGCGACCAACTGCCGCGCCCACGTCGACGGGCGGCTCGACGTCGACGTCGTCATGGTCGACTTCGACGGAGATGCGGTGGTCGCTCGTGCCTGATCGCATCACGGTGATCGGGCTGCCGGCGGCCGGGCCGGTTCCCCCGGCCGACCTGTATGTCGGTGGCCGGCGCCAACTCGAAGGCCGGTCGCCGTCCCTCACCGTCGGCGCCGACATCGGCGGGGTGCTCGACGCCATCGCGGGCACGCCCGGTTCGGTCTGTGTGCTGGCGTCGGGCGACCCCGGGTTCTTCGGCATCGTGCGGGCGCTGGCCGAGCGCTTCGGCGCCGACCTGCTCGACGTGCATCCGGCACCGTCCTCGGTGTCGCTGGCGTTCGCGCGGCTCGGCCTCCCGTGGGACGACGCCGTCGTCGTCTCGGCTCACGGGCGGCCGCTCGGCGACGCCGCTAGGGCGGTCCTGACCGCGGCCAAGGCGGCGGTGCTGGTGTCGCCGGACGCGCCACCCGAGGCCCTCGGCAAGGAGCTGCTCGCATTGGGTGGCCGCGGGCGCCAGGTCGCGGTGTGCTCGCGCCTCGGTCTGGCCGGCGAGGCCGTCGCCCGCACGGACCTCGACGGCCTGGCCGCCGGGACGTGGGACCCGTTGTCGGTGGTGGTGCTGCTCGCGCCCGGCGGGACGGTCGCCGCCGCGCCGACGTTGGCATGGGGCCGGCCGGTCTCGGCGTTCGCCCACCGCGACGGGATGATCACCAAGGCCGAGGTGCGGGCGGTCGCGCTCGGCAAGCTTGCGCTGCCCGCCACCGGCGTGCTCTGGGACGTCGGCGCCGGCAGCGGGAGCGTCGCCGTCGAGTGCGCGGACCTCGCGCCGGGATTGCGCGTGATCGCGATCGACCGCGACACGACACTCCTCGCCGCCAACGTCGCCGAGCACGCGCCCTCGGTCGAGGTCGTCGACGGTGACGCGCCGGGCGCATTCGCCGGCTTGCCCGATCCCGACCGGGTGTTCGTCGGCGGCGGCGGCATCGACGTGCTCGACGCCGTCATCGGCCGGCTGCGGCCGGGTGGCGTCGTCGTGGCGACGTACGCCGCGCTCGACCGGGCCGCGGCGGCGGCCGAGCGGCTCGGATCACTCGTGCAGGTCGGCGTGAGCCACGGTTCGCGTCTGCCGGACGGCGGCTGGCGGCTCGCCGCCGACAACCCGGTCTTCGTCGCGTGGGGCCCGGCGTGATCGCGGTGACGGTCACCGAGCGGGGCCGGGCCCTGGCGGCGCGCCTGGCGTGCGAGCACGTGCACGGCGACGCCGCCGCCACCATCCGCACGCGCTGGCGCGACGCCGACGCCTTCGTCCTCTTCCTCGCCACCGGCGCCGCGGTCCGCATCATCGGGCCGCTGCTCGACGACAAGCACCACGATCCGGCGGTCGTGTGCGTCGACGAGGCCGGCCGCTTCGCGATCGCGCTCACCGGTGGCCACGCCGGCGGCGGCAACGCGCTCGCTACGCGCATCGCCGGCCTGCTCGGTGACGGCTGCCAACCGGTGATCACCACCGCGTCGGACGCCGTCGGCTCGGCCGCGCTCGATCAGCTTCCGGGCTTCGTCGCGTCGGGCGACGTCGCCGCGGTCACCACCGCCATCCTCGACGGCCGCCCGGTCCACGTCGTGAACCAGCTCGACTGGCCCCTTCGGTTCTGCCCGGTCGAGCCTGCGGAATCCGCCGGTTCGACCAGGCAGGAGCCGGCGGTGATGGTGACCGACCTCGTCGTCGAGCCGGCCGCCGGGGTCGCGGTGCTGCACCCGCCGTCGCTGGTGGTCGGGATCGGGGCATCGAGCGGCGCGCCGGGCGCGGAGATCGACGCGTTGCTCGACGACGGGTTGGCGTCGGGCGGGCTGGCGCGGGCGTCGGTCGGCGAAGTCGCGACCATCGACCTCAAAGCGGCCGAGCCCGGCATCGTGGCGCTCGGACTTCCGGTGCGGACGTTCACCGCGGCCGCGTTGCGCGACGTCGCGGTGCCGACGCCGAGCGCCGTGGTTCGCGACGCCGTCGGGACGTCGAGTGTGGCCGAGGCGGCGGCCATCCTCGCCGCCGGCGACGGAGGCGAGCTGGTCGTGCCGAAGCAGGCGTCGGCCCACGCGACGGTCGCGATCGCCCGCCGGGCCCGGCCCCGCGGCCGGCTCGCCGTCGTCGGGCTCGGCCCCGGCGACGCCCGGCACCGGACCCCCGCGGCTGAGGCCGCGGTCCGCGGCGCCGAGGTGGTGATCGGGTACGGCCCGTACGTCGACCAGTGCGCCGATCTGCTGTCGGCCGCGCAGGAGATCGTGCGGTCGCCGATCGGCGACGAGGCGATCCGGGCCAAGCAGGCGGTGGCCGAGGCGGCGGCCGGTCGCGGCGTCGCGCTGGTGTGCTCCGGCGACGCCGGCATCTACGCCATGGCGTCGCTGGCCCTCGAGCACCTCGAGCAACTGGACCGCGCCATCCACGACATCGACGTCGAGGTGGTCCCGGGCGTCACCGCGTCACTCGCGGCCGCGGCGGTGCTTGGCGCGCCGCTCGGGCACGACCACGTCACCATCAGCCTCTCCGACCTGCTGACGCCGTGGCCCGCCATCGAGCGCCGCCTGCGAGCCGCCGCCGACGCCGACCTGGTCGTGGTCCTGTACAACCCGCGCAGCCGCGGTCGGCCGTGGCAGCTCGACGCCGCCCGCGCCATCCTGCTGGCGCACCGCCGTCCCGACACTCCCGTCGGCGTCGTCACCGACGCCGCCCGGCCCGGGCAACGCGCCAGCCTGACGACGCTGGCCGACCTCGATCCCCACACCGTCGGCATGACGACGTGCGTCATCATCGGCTCCACCGCGACCACCCTCGTCGCCGGCCGCATGGTCACGCCCCGGGGCTACCGGTGCTGACGATCGACGCCCGGTGCACCGCGTGCGGCCTGTGCCTCGTGACGTGTCCCGAGGGCGCACTGGTGCCGGCCCGGCACCGGCCCACCGTCGTCGCCGACCGGTGCACCGACTGCCTGGCGTGCATCGAGGTCTGCCCCCGCGACGCCATCACCGAGGTACCGGCGTGACCGCCATCCATCCGATCGAGCTCGAGAGCTACCGGATCCTGCGCGAGCGGGTGGACCTGTCGCACCTCGGCGGCGGCGCCGCCGCAGTCGTCGCTCGGATGATCCACGCGTCGGCCGACGTCGAGTACGCCACCACCACCGTCGTCGGCGAGCACGCGGTCGACGCCGGCATCGCCGCGATGCGCGCCGGCGCACCGGTGGTCACCGACGTCGAGATGACGCGCGTCGGGCTGAGCGGCGTCGACCGGCGCTGCTTCCTCGACCACGTCGGCCCCGCGGGCCGGCCGACCAGGAGCGCCGCCGCGATGCGGATCGGCGCGACCGAGCACCGCGACGGCGCCATCTTCGTCGTCGGCTGCGCGCCGACCGCCCTCATCGAGCTGATGGCGGTCGTCGACGAAGGCCGGACGCGCCCGGCCCTCGTCATCGGCCTGCCGGTCGGGTTCGTGGGCGCCGCCGAGTCGAAGGAGCTGCTCCGCCAGAGCCCGCTGGCATCGATCGCCATCACCAACATCGGCGAGAAGGGCGGCAGCGCCGTCGCCGCGGCCGCCTTCAACGCCATCGCAAGGAGTGCCCGTGACTGACCACCCGGCCCTGCTCCTCGTCGGCCACGGCAGCCGCTCGGCCGCCGGCGTCGCCGAGTACTGGCGGCTCGCGACCGCCGTCCGCGACCAGGCACCGGACCTCGCCGTCGGCTGCGGCTTCATCGAGCTGGCCACGCCCGACCTCGACACCGCGATCGACGATCTCGTCGAGCGGGGCGCGTCGTCGGTGGCCGCGGTTCCGCTCGTGCTGCTCGGGGCCGGGCACCTCAAGAACGACGGGCCGGCGGCGCTGCACCGCGGCCGCCGTCGCCATCCGGGCGTGCGGTTCGAGTACGCGCGCGACCTCGGCATCCATCCCCTCGTCCTGGCGGTCGCCGAGGACCGCGTGCGCGACGCGATCACCGAGGACGAGGCCGACACCACCGCGGTCGTGCTCGTCGGCCGCGGCTCGAGCGACCCCGACGCCAACGCCGACCTGTACAAGGTGGCGCGGCTGCTCTGGGATTCGCGGCACTTGGCGATGGTCGAGCCGGCGTTCGTCAGCCTCGCCCGGCCGTCGGTCGCCGACGCGCTCGACCGCGCCCGCACGCTGGGGGCGACGCGGATCGTCGTGGTGCCGTACTTCCTGTTCACCGGCGTGCTGGTCGACCGCATCCGCGTGCAGACCGCCGAATGGGCCGCGACCAATCCTGGGGTCGAGGTGCGCGACGGTCCGTACCTCGGCGCCGACGGGCGCATCGCCCGCCTCGTGCTCGAGCGCCATGCCGAGGCGCTCGACGGCGGCGCCCGCATGAACTGCGACTGCTGCGTCTACCGGACCGCGCTTCCCGGCTACGAGCACCGCGTCGGCCAGCCGGTCCACGACCACGGACACTCGCACGGAGGGAGGTGATGACACTGGACGACGTCTACCGAGCCGAGCTCGACGGGGGCGCCATCAGCGTGCCGATCTGGGCGTGGCTGGCGGTGGCCCTGGCCGTGCTCGCGGTCTACCTCGTGACGATGGAGAACGGCGCAACCCTGGCCCGCGGGGCGAGGGTCGCGCACGAGTTCTTCCACGACGGCCGCCATTTCTTCGGCCTGCCCTGCCACTAGGGCGCGTCTTCGGGTCGCGGGGGTGGGTCGAACACGGGCCCGCCCCCCGAGCCCGGAAAGCGAGACAGCTGTGATCGGAACGTTCATGAAGCGCGGTGCGCTCGCCGGCCTCGCCGGCGGGATCGCGCTGGCCATCGTGCTGCGGGTGCTCGGCGAGGACTCGATCGGCCGCGCCGTCGCGCTGCAAGCGCGCCTCGACCCGGCGCCGGCGGGTCATCGCGAGATGTTCACGCGCGTCACCCAGCAGATCGGCGGGATGGTCGCGGCGTTGATCTTCGGCGTCGCGCTCGGTGTGATGTTCGCGGTCGCGCTGGCGTTGGTGCGCCACCGCATGGCCGGGCCGGGCGACGCCCGCCGCGTCATCACGCTGGCCGCGGTGGCGTTCGTCACCATCGCGCTGGTGCCGTTCCTGAAGTACCCCGCCAACCCGCCGGGCGTCGGCGACCCGGCGACGATCGGGCGCCGCACCACGCTCTACCTCGTGATGCTGGCGTGGTCGTTGGTGTCGACGTGGGCCGCGTGGCGCGCCTTCCGCTGGCTGCGGGCGCGCGCCCGACCCGACGCCGAGCGGGCCGCCGGCACGGCCGCGGTCTACACCACGCTCGTCGGCGTCGGCCTGGCGCTGCTGCCGCCGTTCACCGATCGTGTCGGCCTCCCGGCGCAGTTGCTGTGGCGCTTCCGGCTGTCGTCCATCGCCGGCCAGGTCACGTTCTGGGCGGTCACCGGCCTGACGTTCGCCTGGCTGGCGACACGCGGCGAGACCGCGACAGATCGCGCGCTCAGCCGGAGTGCAGCCGACTGACACCGCCGCACGCGAAGCCGTGGGCGGCGATCCCGACACCCCAGCCCAACGCCGGCCAGATCGGCCAGAAGTAGCCGGCCCCGGTGAGCGCCCAGACGGCGATCAGGAACGCGATGACGGAGAGGTAGATCCCGAGGTGGACGCGGAACGCCACGCGGGCCAGGTCACCCTTCCGCCGCGGCGGCCGGCGGGCTGGCGGCGCGACCGCCGGCAGCGGGGGCGACGCCGGCACCACCGGCAGGTCGGCGAGCAGCGCCTGCAGGTCCGGCCAGACGTCGGTCCGGTACGCGGAGTTGACGCGCTCGGCGAGCTCACCGAGCGTCAGGCGGCCGTCGACCGCGTGGCGCTGGAGCAGTTGCGCGACCATCGCCCGGTCGTCGTCGTTCACCTCGGCGCCCGGCGGCATGCGAGCAGCTTAGGTGCCGACCTCGGTCCCGCCACCGTGGTGCGACACCAGCGCGGCCAGGCCGGTGGTGATCGGCACCGACGCCACCAGCCCGATGCTGCCGACCAGTGCCCGCACGATCTCCTCGGCGACCACGTCACCGGTGATCACGTCGCCGAAGGGCCGGTTGGTCAACGTGAACAGCAGCAGCAACGGGAGCGCGGCGCCGGCGTACGCCAGCACCAGGGTGTAGACGGTCGACGCGATGTGGTCGCGCCCGATCCGCATGCCCGACCGGTACAGCTCGGCCAGCGATCGCGACGGGTTGGCGAGGTAGACCTCCCACACCGCGGACGCCTGGGTGACGGTCACGTCGTTCAGCACACCGAGCGAGCCGATGATGATGCCGGCCAGCACCAGGCCCTGGAGCGGCACGTTGCCGGCCGCGGTCTGGAGGCTCGTCGCCTCGTCCGACGACAGTCCGGTGAGCCGCGTCGCGTGCACGAACGCCGACGCGAGGAGCCCGGTCAACGCCAAGCTGGCCAGCGTCCCGAGCACTGCGGTGGTCGTGCGGGTGTTCACCCCATGAGCGGCGTACACCACCACGAGCACGATGACCGCCGACCCGGCGAGCGCGACACCGATCGGGCTGTGGCCATCGAGCAACGACGGCAGCACGAACCGGACGAGCACGAGATACGTGGCGCCGACGCCGAGGACCGCGGCGAGCCCCTTCCACCGCGCGATCGCGACGACGAACACCGCGAAGATCAGCGCGAGGATCAGCAGCGGACGGGAGCGTTGGTAGTCGGAGAAGTAGTAGTCGACGCGGCCGGTTGCATCGACCGATCGCCCAACCACGATCTTGTCGCCGGCGCGGAGATCCGGCACGCCGGCGCCGGGTGACTGCGGCGGCAGGTCGCGGGTGTCCCCCGCGTCCGGCCCGCTGGTGATCTGCACGGTCACGGTGTCGCATCGGCGCGCGCCGCCCTGGCACGTGGTCGACACGACTTTGGTGACGCTGGCATGCACGAGGTCCACCGGCGTGTCCTGGCCGGCCGGCAACCGGTGCTTGGCATGCGCCGGCCACATCACGACGAGCGCGACCGCGGTCGCGACGAGGCACGGCGCCATGGCCAGCGCGAGCAGCCGCCGGACCCGGGTCGCGCGGTCGGTCCCGAGGTCGAGCTCGCCGAGGTGCTGGTGGTCGTGGTGGTCGGGGGTCACCGCCGTACGATTCCACCACCGTCATCACCGCGGAGGTGCGATGCCCGACCATGTCCGTCCGCAATGGATCCGCGGCCGCACCTCGCGCCAGGCTCACGCCGACCTGCCGCCCGGCACGGTCGAGGAGGAGCACGGTCGCGAGGGCTTCGCCGGAGCGGCGAGCCACCTGTACCGGCTGCACCCGCCGACCGCATGGACCTCGCTCGACGGACCGCTGCGCCCGTGGGCCCTCGACACGGCCGGCGTCGAGGCCGCCGACCTGCCGACGACGCTGCTCGGCAACGACGACGTCCGCATCGGCTGGTGGTCGCGGCCGGTGGGCACCGCCGACTGGTTCCTCCGCGACGCCGACGGCGATCTCGTCTACCTCGTGCACCGCGGCACCGGTCGGCTGGAGACCGAGTACGGCCCGCTGGCATACCGCGCCGGTGACTACCTCGTCGTCCCGCGCGGCACGACGCACCGGTTCGCGGCCGTCGACCCGACCGACCTGCTCACCGTCGAAGCGGTCGGCGGCTCGGTCGCCCTCCCCGACCGCGGGTTGCTCGGGCGCCACGCGCTCTTCGACCCGGCGGTCCTCGAAGTGCCCGAGCCGGAGCCGGTCGACGAGGCTGGCGAGTTCCCGATCAGGGTGCTGCGCGACGGCGAGGTGACGACCGTGACCTATCCCTTCCATCCGTTCGACGTCGTCGGCTGGAAAGGCGACCTCGCGCCGATGCGGCTGTCCGTCGACGACTTCCGACCGGTGTCATCGGCCCGGTACCACCTGCCGCCGTCGGCGCACACCACGTGGGTCGGACGCGACTTCGTCGTCGCGACGTTCGCGCCCCGTCCGCTCGAGAGTGATCCCGCGGTGCTGCGGCTGCCCTTCTACCACCGGAACATCGACTACGACGAGGTGATCTTCTACCACCGCGGCGAGTTCTTCAGTCGGGCCGGGATCAAGGAGGGGATGCTCACCTTCCACCCTCACGGGGTGCACCACGGGCCTCAGCCGAAAGCGGTCGAGCGCAGCGCGGCCGCCGGCCCGGGTGGGTTCGCCGACGAAGTCGCGGTCAACATCGACGCTCGCCGGCCGTTGCAGCTCACCACCGCCGGCCGCCGGGTCGCGGTCGAGGGCTACGAGCGCTCGTGGTCGAGCTAGTTGCGGCCCGGGAACACCGCGCCGAGCAGTTCGAGCTCGGCCATCTGGCGTTCGCAGATCGCGGTGATGACCGGCCGGAGCTCGCCCACGATCTGCGTCACTTCTTCGGCCGTCGGGCACCACTGGATTCGGCTGTCGGTCATCGGGGCCCCCTTCGGCCACGTGCTGCGCTCTCTCCAGTATCGGTTCCAAGACGATCGCGGGCTATGCGCCTTTGGGACCATTTCGGCGGCATCGACGGACTAGTCCGAAGTGCACGAATCAGCGGGCCATCATGGCGGGGATGAAGGCCGTCCTCTTTGACTTCTACGGCACGCTGGCGCGGGCCGAGACCTGGGGCCCGACGCACGAGCAGGTCTTGGCCGAGCACGGGTACGACGTCGACGAGGCGGCGCGGGCGGCATGGCGGACCGAGGTCTTCGACGGCCAGGAGCACGTCGAGCACTCCCTCGACCGGGCGCGGTACATCGCGTGGGAACGCTCCCGCTTGGCCCGGATGGCAACCGCCTGTGGCGTCGGACCCGACGACATCGACACGCTGGTCGACGATCTGTACGACGCCACCAAGGCCTTCACGCTGCTGGCGTACCCGGAGGTCGAGGCGGTGCTGACCCGCCTGCGCGAGGCCGGCATCCGCGTGGTGGTCTGCTCGAACTGGGACTGGGATCTCGACCGGGCGCTCGCGACGGCCGGCATCGACCGACTGCTCGACGTCGTCGTCACGTCGGCTCGGGCGGGCGCCCGCAAGCCACACCCGCGCATCTACCAGACCACGCTGGTCGCGGCCGGTGTCGACGCCGCCGACGCCATCTTCGTCGGCGACTCGTGGGACTGCGACGTCAGCGGGCCGCTGGCCGCCGGCCTGCCGGTGGCGTTGCACGTGTGGCGCGACGTCGACCACGGCCATGACCACGATCGCCCGGCGCCGCCACCGCTGGTGCCGGGCGCGCACCGCGCCCGCGACCTCACCGGGGTGCTGGGCCTCGTCTGACGAGTGCTGGGCCTCGTCTGACGAGTGCTGGGCCTGCTCTGACAGGTGCTGGGCCTGCTCTGACGATCGCCGCCCGGCGACCGCGCCGGACGTTAGCGTCGCCGCCGATGACTCCACCCTGGGCGCGGTTGCAAGCGGCGATGGCCGAGGCCCGGCTCGACGCGCTGCTGCTCGCATCGGCGGCCGCGACCGCGTTCGCGCTGGGCGAGACGCGTCGCATCGGCGTGCACAACGGCGGCCTGCCGTCGCCGGCGGTCGTCGTCCCCGAGTCGGGCTACCCCCACGTCATCACACCCGACGCCGACGGTGCGTGGGGCGTGCTGCCGCCCGACCGCGTGCATCCGATGGCGTTCGATCCTTCGATGCTGGCTCGGCTGCTGCCCCCGTTGCTCCACGGCGCGCGCCGCGTCGGGATGGACACGTGCTCGCCCGGAGGCGTCGCCGCGGTACGGGCCGTCCTCCGTACCGGTGCGGTGGCGCTGGTCGACGCGTCGCCGATGCTCGCCCGCGCGATGGCGCCCAAGGAGCGGCGCGAGGTCACCGCGCTGCAACGCGCGTGCCACGCCGCCCACGATCTCGTCGCCGCCGGCGCGACGTCGTCGCCCTGGTTCCCGCTCGAGCGATTCCATCCCGACCGGGCCGGCGTCGAGGTCGACGGTTGGGCCGGGTTCGCCCGCACCGGACCGGGCGACGAGGACGCGATCGTGCGGACCATCGCCCGGCTCGGTCACGGCCGCCTCCCCCGACCGACGGACGGCGTCGCAGTGTGGGGCGTCGGCCGACGCCGGGAGCCGGCGGTCGCGGTCGAGGGCGCGGTGCTGCTCGTCGAGCACGGGCGCCGCGGGGTCACGGTGTGTCTCACGCCCGACGGACCGCAGTTGCTGTCGCCATGATCCGCGAGGACCCGGACGAGCTGTGGCGGCCGCGGCTGTCGCGCTGGGAGGCGGCGTGCCACGCCGCCCGGGTCGACACCTGGCTGCTCACGACGATGGCGGCCCGCCGCTTCGTCGAGGGTGAGTGGGACGACGAGGCCGACCTCGCCGGCGAGCTCGACACGTACAACTTCGACGCCGGGTTGCCGGCCGGCGGGCGGGTCGCGGTCGACCGCGTCGACCTGACGACCATGGAGCAGCTGCGCGCCCTCGGTACCGAGGTGGTCGACGCCGGGCCGATCCTCGCCGCCGCGCGCCGCCCGCGCGCCGCGGCCGAGCAGGCGGTGCTGATCGAGGGCCACCAGCTCACCGAGCTGGCCGTGAAGGCAACCATGCCGCGCATCCGCGTCGGCATGACCGAGCGCGACGTCAGTGGCGTGTTCGCCGAAGAGGCGGTGCGCGCCGGCCTCACCGATCCGCACATCGACCAGGTGTGGACGGTCCTGCCGAAGTCGGCGCGCGACGCGCCTTGGGCGTGGCTCGGCCACCCGCCCTACCGCCAGCTCACCTCGTCGCGCGCGTTGGTGGTGGGCGACCTGCTGGCGCTCGACGCCGGATACCTGCACCACGGCTACATGACCGACGTCGGCTGGACGTTCGTCGTCGGCCGCGAGTCGAACGCGGCCGAGCGGCGGCTGTCGTCGGCGTGGCGCGCCGTGGCCGAACGCGTGGAAGCCGCGGTGCGGCCGGGCGCGACGGCCGTCGACCTGCGCGAGGCGGCGCTCGACGGGTGGCACGGTGGCTCGCCGCCGTGGCCGTTCCCGCTCTACGTCGCGCACGGGGTCGGATGGGCGAGCATCGAGCCGCCGCTGGCCGGCACCGACCTCCCGCGCGACGCCGAGGCGGCGATGGTGATCGAGCCCGGCATGCTCCTGCTGATCGAGCCCTATGTCTGGGAGGAAGGCGTCGGCGGCTTCCGCGCCGAGCTCGCGATCGAGGTCACCGACGACGGCAGCCGCCGCGTGTCTCGACTGCCGGTGTGGGAATGGCGCACGGTAGGGTGACGAACCTGACACGCGTGTCGGAGAACGCGAAGGGATCGCCGTTGCCCACCAAGCCGAAGTTGGACGTCACCGGCCGCCCGGTCGCGCTGCGTCCCATCGACCTGGACGGGTTCTTCCACCCCCGCGCCGTCGCCGTCATCGGCGCGTCCGACACGCCCAACAAGCCCAACGCCGCGATGTACCGCAAGATCAAGGCCTGGGCCGAGCACCACGGCGCGACGGTCATCCCCGTCAACCCCAACAAGGACAGCATCGACGGCGACCGGTGCTACCCGTCGATCCTCGACGTGCCGATCGACGTCGACCTCGCCTGCATCCTCGTCGGCGACGCGGTCGAGGTGCTGCCCGAGGTCATCGACAAGAAGGCGCGCTTCGCGGTGGTGTTCGCCGCCGGGTTCGCCGAGACCGGGACCGAGGGCGCGGCCAAGCAGGCCGCCCTCGAACGACTGATCGCCGACAGCGACATCCACGTGCTCGGGCCCAACACCAACTTGAACGCGTTCGAGCTCTTCCGCGACGACCTGGACGGCCCGGCGATCGCGCTGATCACCCAGTCCGGCCACCAGGGCCGGCCGATCTTCCAGGGCCAGGAGCTGGGGATCCGCCTTTCGCACTGGGCGCCCACCGGCAACGAGGCCGATCTCGAGTCGGCCGACTTCATGGGCTACTTCGCCGGGCAGCCGGAGGTCGGCGCCATCGCCTGCTACATCGAAGGGTTCAAGGACGGTCGGTCGCTGATGCTCGCCGCCGACGCCGCGGCGCGCGCCGGCGTGCCGGTCACCTGCGTCAAGGTCGGGCGCACCGACGAAGGCCGCTCGATGGCGAAGGCGCACACCGGCCATCTCACCGGTTCGGACGCGGTCACCAGTGCGGTGTTCCGCCAGTTCGGCATCACGCGCGTCGACGGGCTCGACGAACTGCTCGACACCGCGGCGATGTTCGCCCGCACGAAGCCGCCGGCCGAAGCACGCACGGGCGGCGTGGTCGTGTACTCGATCAGCGGCGGCACCGGCGCGCACATGGCCGACCTGTGCGCGGCCGCCGGGCTGCACCTGCCGCAGCTCACCGCCGGGACGCAGACGCAGCTGCACGAGTGGATCCCGCCGTACCTGCGGGTGTCGAACCCCGTCGACAACGGTGGCGCGCCGTCGGCCGACTGGCGCGGCCGCAAGATCCTCGACGTCATCCTCGCCGACCCGAACTGCGACATGCTGATCTGCCCGATCACCGGCGCGCTGCCGTCGATGGGCAACCGTCTCGCCAAGGACATCGTCGAAGCCAGCAAGACGACCGAGAAGCCGGTGTTCGTCGTCTGGGGCTCGCCGGTCGGCAACGAGGACACCTACACCGACATCCTCCTGCCGGGTCGCATCCCGGTGTTCCGCACGTTCGCCAATGCAGTCGGCGCCGCGAAGGCGTACTTCGACTACCACGCGTTCCGCCACCGATATCGGTCGCCGTTCGAGACGCCGGTGCTGCGCCCGTCGCCCGCGGCCGCCAAGGCGCGCGCCGCCGGCATCGCGCCCGACGAGCTCTCGTCGATGGCGGTGCTGCGCGCCTACGGCATCCCGGTGCCGAACCACGTGCTCGCGACTCGGGGCACGAGGGCGGTCGCGGCGGCCGAGGAGATCGGCTTCCCGGTGGTGCTCAAGGCGTGTGGCGCCGAGCTCCTGCACAAGTCCGACCTCGGTCTCGTGAAGGTCGGCCTCACGTCGGCCAAGCAGGTGCGGGCGGCCTTCGACGAGCTCGTGGAGAAGGCGCCGGGCGCCGACGGCGTCATCGTGAGCGAGCTGATCGGCGACGGCGTCGAGTGCGTCGTCGGGATGACCCACGACGAGCTGTTCGGCCCGGTGGTCATGGTCGGCCTCGGCGGGGTGTTCGTCGAGGTGCTGCACGACGTCGCGTTCCGTGTGCCCCCGTTCGACAAGGCGGAAGCCCGCCGCATGGTCGAGGAGCTGAAGGGCCTCCCCTTGCTGCTCGGCGCGCGCGGCCGGCCGAAGGCCGACGTCGGCGCGCTGGTGGACGTGATCATGAAGGTCCAACGGCTCGCCGTCGACCTCTCGGCCGACGTGGCCGAGCTCGACATCAACCCGCTCGTGGTGCGGCCCAAGGGAGCCGTGGCCCTCGACGCCCTGATCGTTCCCAAGGAGTAGCCGTGCCCGACGACGACGCTGTCATCCGCGACGACCGCAACGGCGTGGCGTGGATCACGTTGAACCGGCCCGACGCCGGCAACGCCATGACCTACGCGATGCGCAACCAGATCGCCGACTGGCTCGACGAGATCAGCGCGTCGGCGATCGTGCGGGCGGTCGTGATCACCGGCGCGGGCGAGCGGGCGTTCTGCACCGGCGCCGACCTGCGCGGCGGCGGCCCGCCGCAACCGGCGCGGCCCGAGGGCGCGCCCGACCGGGTGCAGGGCGACGTCGCCCGCATGATCCGCGTCGGCTGGCAGCGATTGATCAACTCGGTGCTCGACTGCGAGAAGCCGGTGATCGCCGGCGTCAACGGCACTGCCGCCGGCGGCGGCTGCAACCTGGTGCTGGCGTGCGACCTCGTGATCATGGCCGAGGAGGCGCGGCTGATCGAGGTCTTCATCCGCCGCGGGATCATCCCCGACGCCGGCGGCATCTACCTGTTGCCGCGCATCGTCGGCACCCACCGGGCCAAGGAGATCATGTTCTTCGGCGACGACATCGGCGCCGCCGACGCCGAGCGCTTCGGCATCGCCAACCGCGTCGTCCCCCGCGCCGAGCTCGAGAAGGCGCTCACCGAGTGGGCCGAGCGGCTCGCGATTGCGCCGACCAGGGCCATCGGCATCACCAAGAGCCTGGTGAACCGCAGCTTCGAGAGCGACCGCCTCACCGCGTTCACCGAGGAAGCCTGGGGCCAGGAGCTCAACAATGCGACGCAGGACTCCACCGAAGGCGTCGCCTCGTTCATCGAACGGCGCCCCGCCGAGTTCAAGGGCTGGTAACCGACCTACGACTCGACGAGCATGACCATGGTTTCCGGTCGCACCCCGTCGGACTTCATCGCATCGGCCGCGTCCGGTGTCTCCAATGCCCGCTGCAACGTCTCCACATCGGGGACTTCCACGACCAAGCCGACGCGGTTCGACTTCTCGGGATCGACGAACGTGCGGGCAGTCATGCCGAGCGGGCCGAAGAACTCCCGCCGCTTCGGTGACGCGAGCCAGTGGTCGACGTCATCGACCTCGTGGAAGATCATGAGTGTTGTCATCAGGTCTCGGCTTTCTGGGGGCCGCATCGGATCGGCGCCAACACAGGGAGCGTGCCGACCGGACCAGTTGGCGTCAAGGCTCGGGGGTCGTCATCGCATCGGGGTCATCAACGTCAATGGCCAACGGTTCTCCCTCCGATGACCGGCCCGTACGGCCGGTGGACGGCGGCAAAACGCCCGGGGCCGCGGTGGAAGGTGACACGCGAGTCAGCCATGATGAGCGGCCCGTGACCATCAAGGACCGCACCGCGATCGCCGGCATCGGCCAGACCAGGTTCGCCAAGTCGCTGCCCGAGTCCGAGCTCGCCATGGCCTGCCAGGCGATCACCGCCGCGCTCGACGACGCCGGCATCGACCCCGGCGAGGTCGACGGCATGTGCAGTTACACCATGGAGCAGAACATCGAGGCCGAGGTCGCCCGCAACGTCGGGCTCGGCGACGTGACGTGGTTCTCCCAGATCGGGTACGGGGGCGGCGCCGGCTGCGGTGTCGTGGGCAACGCGGCCATGGCGGTCGCCACGGGCCAGTGCCACGTCGCCATCACCTGGCGGAGCCGCAAGCGCGGCGCCGCGACATCCCGACCGTGGGCCCAGGTCAGCAACCGGATCAGCGGCTCGTGGCAGTGGTCGCGGCCGTGGGGCCTGCTCCGCCCGGTCGACGAGATCGCGATGCTGACCCGGCGCTACATGCACGAGTACGGCGCGACCCGCGACCACCTGGCCAACGTCGCGCTCGCCAGCCGGAAGCACGCCAACCGCAACCCGGCGGCGACCATGCACGACAAGACGATGACGCGCGAGCAGTACCTGGACGCCCGCTGGATCAGCGAGCCGCTGTGCCTGTTCGACAACTGCCTCGAGACCGACGGCGCGGTTGCCGCGGTGGTCGTCAGCGCCGAGCGAGCACGCGACCTGCGCCAGCCGCCGGCGGTCATCCACGCCTTCGGCCAGGGCCTCAACCAGCAGCACCAGGTGATGACCAACTACTTCCGCGACGACCCGCTGATGGGCCCGGCGTGGACCTGCGCCAAGGTCCTCTGGCACAACGCCGACCTGACGCCCGGCGACGTCGACGTGGCGCAGATCTACGACGCGTTCAGCCCGCTGATCCCGCTGTCGCTCGAGGGGTACGGCTTCTGCGGGCGCGGCGAAGGCGCGGCCTTCACCGAGGACGGCGGGCTGGAATGGCCCGACGGCCGCCTGCCCACCAACACCAGCGGCGCCGGGATGAGCGAGGCCTACGTGCACGGCTTCAACCTCATCGCCGAGGGTGTGCGCCAGATCCGCGGCACGTCGACGTCCCAGGTGAAGGGCGCCGAGACCTGCCTGGTCACCAGCGGCGAAGGCGTCCCGACCTCGGCGCTGCTGCTGACGGCGGCGAGATGAGCCCGATGATCGACAACGCGCCGCTGCCCGCGGTCGACGAGACCAGCCAGCCGTTCTGGGACGGCACCGCGCTGGGCGAGCTGCGCGTGCAACGGTGCGCGGCGTGCGGCACCCGGCGGTTCCCGCCTCGGCCGATGTGCCCGGCGTGCCAGTCGCTCGACGTCGAATGGGAAGCGATGTCCGGGCGGGCCACCGTGTGGTCGTTCATCGTCCCCCACCCGCCGCTCCTGCCGGCGTTCATGCCCGTCGCGCCGTACAACGTGATCGTCGTCGCGCTCGACGAGGACCCGGCGCTCCGCATGGTGGGCAATCTCATCGCCGATGCCGACGCGTCGATCAACTCCGTCGATCCGGCGACGATCACGATCGGCGAGGCCGTCCGCGTCGTCTTCCAACCGGCGGGCGAGGAGATCGTCCTCCCGAGGTGGGTGCGGGCATGAACGTCGGGTTCATCGGCCTCGGCGCGATGGGGCTGCCCATGACGCGCAACCTCGTCGAGGCCGGCCACACCGTCACCGTCGCGTCACGGAGCCGCGGCCCGGTCGACGCCGCCGTCGCGGCCGGCGCCATCGACGGCAGTGACCCCGCGGGCGTGGCCCGAGCCGCCGACGTGATCCTGCTGTGCGTCCCCAACTCGCCCGAGGTCGTGGCGGTCAACGACGCGCTGCTCGCGAGTGGCGCGCTCGGTGCCGGCACGATCGTCGTCGACACCTCGACGATCGACCCCGCGGTGGAGCGCGAGCAGCACGAGCGCATCGCCGCGACGGGCGCGCGGTACCTCGATGCCCCCCTCAGCGGCGGCACCGTCGGCGCCGAGAAGGGGACGCTCACGATCATGGTCGGCGGCGGCGACGACACCCTCGAGCAAGCCCGGCCGGCGCTGGACGCGGTGAGCGCGCTGATCGTCCACGTCGGCGGCCCCGGGATGGGCCAGGTCGTGAAGCTCTGCAACAACCTCATCTACGCCGCGCAGATGGTCGCCACCGCGGAAGCGACCGCGCTGGCGGTGAAGTCGGGCGTGGACCTCACTCGGCTGGTCGAGGTGCTGACGCACGCGACCGGCGACTGCGTCGCGGTCCGCACGCGACTGCCGGTGCCCGGCGTGCTGCCGGACAGTCCGGCGTCCAACGGATGGAAGCCGGGCTTCATGACCGAGCTGATGAACAAGGACGTCGGCCTCGCGCTCGACTACGCGGCGCGCAACGCGGTGCCGGTGCCCGGCACCGCGGTCGCGCGCCAAGTGCTCACCGACGCCATCGCCGCCGGCTACGGCCGCGAGGACTTCTCGGCGCTGGCCAAGCTCTGGCTCGGCGAGTCCGGGTAGATCCGCCGAGATCGGCCTAATTCAGGCCCATGGCGCGGGCGCAGGCCGGCCAGGGCGACCACCCGCGCTGCGACTGCAACCTCGCGGCGGCGTCGTTCTGCACCCACCACGGCCACTGGTTGGCGGTGCCCGAGTAGCCCAGCGAGTGCCAGGTGCTCGCCGAGAACTGGTAGGCGCCGTAGTAGCCATTGCCGGAGTTGGCCCAGTAGTCGTTGTGCGACTCGCACCAGCGGAGCTTGGCGAAGTTCTCGTCGGTGGGCGGCGCCGCGGCATGGGCGGCCGGCGCGGTCGCGACCTCGGCCGCGACCGTTGCCGCGCTGGTGCCGACGAGGGTGGCGCCGGCGACGGCCAGGGATGCCAGAACGGACGGGCGTGAACGGTGTACGCGCATGGCTGCGCCTCCTTGCAGGATCTCGCGGCACGCCAGGCGTGCTCACGTCGAAGGCAGCGGCGACTCGCAGGTCGCAACCGGCGGACCATGGGCCCTGACCCGTGCTGCCCCGCACCCGGGCCGGACCGATGTGTCCAGCACCGCACGGGCGCGATGTGCGAACGCAAGGTACCCATTCGTGAAGGTGGGCACAAGCCGGGGGTCGGTATGGTGAGCGCCATGGCAGGCGTCCGGCCCCGCGTGATCCTCGCGGCCGACCACCGCGCCCGCGGCGTCTTCACCGTCGAGCGCTACGCCGACCTGGTGGGCGCGCTGCGGGCCGCGCTCCCCCACGCCGACGGGCTCCTCGCCACCGTGCAGCCGTTGGCCGACCTCGTCGGCGACGGTTCGCTCGCCGGCAAGGACACCTACCTCTCGATCAACCGGACCGGGCTGGCCGGCACGCCGTTCGAGCTCGACGACCGCCTGGTGGCGTCGGTGGGTCGCGCCGCTGCGGATGGCTGCACCGGCATCAAGCACATGACGCGGATCGACCGCTCCGATCCCGTCACCGCCGACGCCCTGGAGCTGCTGGGCCGGGTCCTCGAGGAGGCGCGCTCGCTCGGTCTCGACGCGCTCATCGAGCCGCTCGGCTGGGTCGCCGGCGCCATCGACCGCACCACGGGTGGGATCGTCGAGGCGGCCGTGATCGCGCACGACATGGGCGCGCCGCTGTTGAAGGTGCCGGTGCCGGCCGACGTCGTGCCGGGGCCGGCGCGAGTCGATGCCGTCCACCGGATCGTGGAGAGCGTCGGCGCGCCGGTGCTCTTCCTCGGCGGCCCGCGCCGCGCCGGGGATCGCGCCGCGCTGCTCGGCGAAGTCGCCGACGCCATGGCCGGCGGCGCCGCCGGCCTCGCCATCGGGCGGGCGATCTACCAGGATCCCGACCCGGCGGCGATGTGCGCGCTGGCGGCCGACCTGGTGCACGGGCGGCGACCGGCCGACGAGGTCCTGGCCGCGACCCGCGAGTGATTCTCACGCTCGACCTCGGCACCAGCGCGACCAAAGCGGTGCTGTGGTCCGGCGAAGGACCCATCGGCATCGGACGCGGCGCGGTGACCACGCGTCATCCCGAGCCCGACCGCGCCGAGCAGGACCCGGCGGACTGGTGGTCGTCGGTCGTCGACTCGTCCGGCGCCTGCCGGGCGATGGCAGGTGACCGGGCGTGGCGCGACGTCGAAGCCATCGCGTTCTCGGCCGCCCGCGAGACGTTCGTCCCCGTCACCGGTGCCGGCGATCCGATCGGAGCGGCGCTGCTCTGGTCGGACCGGCGCGCCGGCGCCGGCACGACGCTCGCCAAGCTCGGCTGGCTCGCGGCGCACGAACCGGAGCGGCTGCGCGACGCCGACTGGGTCCTCGCGCCGCGCGACCTGATGGTGCTGCGCATGACCGGCGCGGTCGTCACCGACCCGACGCTCGCGTCGCGCACCGGCTGCTACGCGCCCGACGGCACCACGCCGGGCGACGCCGCCGCGGCATTCGCCCACCTGCTCCCGCCGGTTCGGGCGTCGACCGACGTCGCCGGCGGGCTGCTGGCAGACGCGGCGGCGGCCCTCGGGCTTCCGGCTGGCGTGCCGGTGGTGGTCGGTGCCGGCGACCGCGCCTGCGAGGTGCTCGGCACGGGTGCCACCCCCGCCATGCCGATGGTGTCGTGGGGCACCACCGCCAACGTGTCGGTCCCGATCGACGAAACCTCGAGCGCGCCGCCCACCGGCTTCGTCGTCACGGCCGGCGCGCTCGCCGGTCAGGTGCTCGAAGCCGGCCTCTCCGCCGCGGGCAGCGCGGTGGAGTGGCTGGGTCGGCTCACCGGTCGCACCGTGGTCGAGCTGGCAGACGCCGCCGCGACCAGCCCGCCCGGGGCGCGCGGGGTCGTCGCCCTCCCGTGGCTGAACGGCGCCCGGGCGCCGTGGTGGCAGCCGGGTGCCCGGGCGTCGTTCGCCAACCTCACCGCGGCCCACGGGCCGGCCGACCTGGCTCGCTCGCTGTGGGAGGCCGTCGCCGACGACGTGGCCCGATGCCTCGCGGCCCTCGGCGGGACGATCGACGGGGTCGTCGCCGCCGGTGGTGGCACGGCCGGCGCGCTGTGGCTCGAGATCCTCGCCGCCGCAGCCGGCGGGCCGGTCGTGCTCCGGCGCAGCGGCGAGGCGGCGTCCGCCGGTGCCTGCCGCATCGGTGCCGTCGCGCTGGCCCGCCCCGACGACTACCCGCTCGAGTCGATCAACCCGATCGTCGCGCGCGTGCGACCGGACGAGGACCTGGTCGCGCGGTACCGCATCCGGCGCCCGCTGGCCGACCGCGTGGCCGAGACGATGCTCCGGTTGGACCTGTCGGAATGGAACGTCTGATCTCGGCGATGCGTACGGTGACGCCATGCGGGTCCACCTGGCCTACGGCACCGACGGGCTCGACGTCGAGGTGCCCGACGACGCCGTGGTCGTCGAGCCCGACGAGCTGCCCGGCCTCGCCGACGAGCGGGCCGCCATCGCCGCGGTGGTGCGGCGGCGGCTTCCCGATCTGATCGCGGCATCGGGCACGCGCCGGCCCCGCGTCGCGGTGGCGTTCCCCGATCTCACCCGGCCGATGCCGAACGCGACCGTGCTCCCGCCGCTGCTCGCCGCGCTCGTCGAGCTCGGTCTCGGCCCCGACGAGGTCACCCTGCTCTGCGCGACCGGGACCCATCGTCGAGCCACCGAAGACGAGATGGCCGCGCTGGTCGGTCCCGAGGTGTGGGGCAGCTGGCCGATCCACGACCATGACGCCGACGACGGCGAGCACGTCGACGTCGGCCGCGTCGATGGCGCGCCGGTGCTGCTCGACCGGCGATGGGTCGCGGCCGACGTCCGCATCGCCACCGGGTTCGTCGAGCCACACTTCTTCGCCGGCTTCAGCGGCGGGCCCAAGGGCGTGTGCCCGGGCCTCGCCGGCCTCGAGACGATCCTCGAGGCCCACAGCCCGGCGCGCATCGCGTCACCGAACGCCACGTGGACGGTGCTCGAAGGCAACCCGGTGCACGACTTCGTCCGGGCCGCGGCGGCGCGCTGCCCGGCGCACCTCACCGTCGACGTCGCCATCAACTCGGCCCGCGCCGTCACTTCGGTGTTCGACGACCACCACGCCGCCTGCCGGTTCGTCGAGCGGACCGCAGTACGACGGGTGCCGGGGCGGTTCGACGTCGTCGTCTCGACCAACAGCGGCCACCCGCTCGACCGCAACCTGTACCAGGCGGTGAAGGGCATGGCCGCGGCCGAGCGCGTCGTCGCGCCCGGTGGCACGGTGGTCATGGCGGCGGCCTGCGTCGATGGGGTGCCGGCCGAGGGTGACTTCGGCCGGCTGGTCGCGGCTGCCGCGACACCGGCCGAGCTGGTCGACGCCGCCGCGCCGCGCGGGCTCGACCGGTGGCAGGCCCAGGTCCTGGGCCGGGTGCTCGGCTCGGCGCGCGTGCAGCTGCGCAGCGACGGCCTCAGCGCAGACGAGGTGCGGGCGGCGTTGCTCGAGCCGGTGGCCGACGTCACCGCCGCGGTGGCGGCGTCGGTGGACGAGGCCCGCCGCGCCGGACGGCCCGGGCGGGTGTGCGTCCTCCCGCAAGGTCCCCAGACCGTGGCCACTGCCGTGGCCCGCGAACCCTGACGGTAGAGTCAGGTTCGTGACGAGCCCGGTCCGCATCCTTGCCGTCGGCGTCGCCGCGCCATCGCTGCGATTGCAGGCGGCCGACGTCGGCGCCGCGTGGGGTTCGTCCGGTCGGGGCCAGGTCGCCACCTGCGGGCCCGACGAGGACACCCTCACCCTCGCGTGGACTGCCGCGACGCGGGCGCTGGCGGCCGGCGGCATCGCGGCCGACGAGGTCGGCGCGGTGTACTGGGGCACGTCGCGCCCGCCGTTCGCCGAAGGGCCGAGCCTGGCGTTCCTCACCGGCTCGTTGTCCCTGTCGCCCACCGTCGGCGGCGCGCTCGTGAGCGGCTCGGCCCACGCCGGCATCGACGCCTTGCTCGCCGGCTGGGACGCGGTCGCGGCCGGCTCCGCCGATGTGGTGCTGGTGATCGCGTCCGATGCCGTCGTCCCGGGCCTCGGCACCACGCTCGAGGGCCGCACCGGCGCCGGCGCGGTCGCGCTGGTGCTGGCCGGCGCCGGTGGATCGGCGGCGCTGACCCAACGATCCACCCGGACGCGCCCGGTGCTCGACCGCTACCGCGGTGACGCCGAGCGCGGCCTCCGCGACGTCTACGACGGCCGGCTCTTCCGCGAGGAGGTGTATCTCCCCGAGGTCACCGGCGCGGCCGCCGCGCTCGGCGCCGATGCCGCGCGCTGGTCCCTCCCCGACCCCGACGGCCGCCTGGCCGCCACCGCGGCGC
>JAODBK010000106.1 GCA_025463925.1 Acidimicrobiales bacterium
AGTCGAAGCGGGCCCGCTCGCTGCCCGGCGGCCTGGCAACCGGCGAGGACGGGCCCGATCCGCTCGACGCCGGCGCGTCGGGCGCCAGCCTCACCATCGGCGAGCTGGCGAACGCGGCCGGCCTCGACACCGCGCAGGTGCAGGAGCTCGAGCGCTTCGGCCTGCTCGCCGGCCGCACCGTCGCGGGCACCGTCTACTACGACGAGGACGCGATGATCACCGCCAACCTCGCCGCCGGGTTCTTCCGTCACGGCGTCGAGGCCCGACACCTCCGCATGTACCTCAACAGCGCGCAGCGCGAGGCGAGCTTCTTCGAGCAGGTCGTCATGCCGATGATGAAGCAGCGGAACCCGCAAGCGCGCGTGCAGGCCGTCGAGACGCTCGGCGAGTTGGCCAAGCTCGGCCAGGGGTTGCGGGCCGCGATGCTGCGCGTCGCGCTCAAGGATTACCTCGAGTAACGGGTTGCCCGAAGCGCGCGTCCTCTTCACGAGGGACGACCTGGCGGACGGCGTCGCACGCGTCGGGCGGGAGATCTCCGACGCCTATCCCGACGGGGTGCTGCTGGTCGCAGTCCTCAAGGGCAGTGTGCCCTTCCTCGCCGACGTCGTGCGCGCCGTCGACGTGCCGGTCGAGGTCGACTTCCTCGCGATCTCGAAGTACGCCGCCGACACCGGTCGGGCGCGCATCGTGAAGGACCTCGACGGCGACGTGCTCGGGCGCGACGTGGTGTTGGTCGAGGACATCATCGACACCGGCCTGACGCTCACGTATCTGCTGGGCGAGATCGGGCGCCGCGAGCCGCGCTCGCTCGAGACCTGCGCGCTGCTCGACAAGTCGGTCCGCCGCATCGTTCCGACGCCGTTGCGCTTCCGCGCCTTCGAGATCGCCGACGAGTTCGTGCTCGGCTACGGGCTCGACTTCGCCGAGCGCTACCGCAATCTCGACGAGGTGTTCGCGGGCGACATCAGCGTGCTCCGGGACGACCCCGACGCATACGTCCATCAGCTCTACAGGGGGTAGGGTCGAGCCGTGGTCGAGATGCATCTCGTCGGGGTGCGGGTCGAACTCCCGACCAACAATCCGATCGTGCTCTTGCGCGAGGCCGAGGGCGAGCACCGGGTGCTCCCGATCTTCATCGGCGCCGTCGAGGCCACCGCGATCGCGTTCGCGCTCCAGGGTGTCGTCACCCCGCGGCCAATGACCCACGACCTCATGCGCGACATGCTCACCGACCTTGGGTTCACGCTCGACCGGGTGACGATCACCGAGCTGCGGGAGGGCACCTTCTTCGCCGAGCTCTCCCTCACCGGCAACGGCAAGACGATCGTGGTGTCGAGCCGGCCGTCGGACGCGATCGCCCTCGCGGCGCGGTTGGGCACCTCGCTGTTCGCCGAGGAGGCGGTGCTCGACGAGGCCGGGGTGCTGGTCACCGACGAGGACGAGGACGTCGAGGTCGAGAAGTTCCGGGAGTTCCTCGAGCAGGTCAACCCCGAGGACTTCGCCAGCTGATCACCGCGGACTGCTTGATTGACCTGCCCGGCAGTGGGGCGTACCCTCGACTGACACGGTCGTAACTACGCGCCTGTGAAGTCTCGAGGAGGGCGGCAAGGATGCCGGAAGACGGGTACCGCGGTCCCCAGGTCTGCACGATCGTCGGCATCACGTATCGCCAGCTCGACTACTGGGCCCGCACGGACCTGATCCGCCCCTCCCTGGCCGACGCCCGGGGGAGCGGTACGCAGCGCGTGTACTCCTACCGCGACCTCGTCGAGCTGAAGGTCATCAAGAGCCTGCTCGACGCCGGCGTCTCCCTGCAGTCGGCCCGGCGGGCCATCGAATACCTGCGCGGCAACCTGGGGGAGGACATCGCCAGCGCCAGCTTGGTCCTCAACGGCAGCGGCTCCGTGCTGGCCCACAGTGACGGCGAGCTCATCGACCTGGTCCGCCAAGGACAGGGCGTCCTGAACATCGTGCCGTTGGGCGGGATGGTCGGCGAGATCGACGCCGCGATCACCGAGCTCCCTCCGCGTGAGGTCAAGCCCACGGCGTCCGCGCCCACCACGGCGCGGGTGGCCAAAGCCGGGGGCTAGTCGCCTGTTGCCGCACGAGCACGTTCGTTTCGCTCACAACTCCGAGCGGCAGTTCGCGAAGTTGCTCGACTTCTACGGCATCGACTGGGAGTACGAGCCCCGCACGTTCGTCCTCGAGCGCGGCCGCGACGGCTCGCCGACCCAGGCCTTCACGCCGGACTTCTTCCTGCCGGCCTACGACCTGTTCATCGAGATCACGACGATGAACCAGAAGCTGGTCACCAAGAAGAACCGGAAGGTGCGGCGCCTGCGCGAGCTGAACCCCGAGGTGAAGGTCAAGATCTTCTACCAGCGCGACTACCTCAACCTGCTCGTGAAGTACGGGCTCGAGGCGCCCAGCCAGGACGTCCTGGTCGACGACACCGAGCCGGTCGCGCTGTCCTTCGCGGTCGACGAGTAGCTCCGGCCCGACCACTAATGTCCCCGGCGATGACGTTGCGCCGCTCGCCGCTCGACGGCGCCCATCGCGCGCTCGGGGCGAAGCTGGTGCCGTTCGGCGGGTGGGACATGCCCCTCGCCTACCCGGCCGGCACGCTGGCCGAGCACCGGGCGTGCCGCACCGGCGCGGTGGTGTTCGACGTGAGCCACCTCGGCACCGTCCGGGCCACCGGCGGCGACGCCCTCGACGCGCTGCAGGCGGCGTTCACCAACGACCTGCACAAGATCGGTCCCGGCCAGGCGCAGTACACCCACCTGCTCGACGACGACGGGTCGGTGCTCGACGACATCATCGTCTGGTGGGTCGACGAGTCGGACTTCCACGTGATGCCCAACGCGTCGAACACCGACCGCGTCACCGCGGTCGTGCCCGGCGACGACGTGACCGCGTCGCGGGCGATCCTCGCCGTCCAGGGCCCCGACGCCCGCGCGCGACTCGCGGCGGTGTCGGCGGACGCGGCCGCGGTGCCGCGCTTCGCGGTGCGACGGGTCGACGTGCTCGGCGCCGACTGCGTCGTCGCCGGCACCGGGTACACCGGCGAGGACGGCGTGGAGATCGCGGTCCCGGCGGCCGCGGCCGTCGATGTGTGGCAGGCGGTGCTCGACGCCGCCGTGGTGCCGGCCGGCCTCGGCGCGCGCGACACGCTGCGGCTCGAAGCCGGCCTGCCGCTGCACGGCCACGAGTTGGGCCCGGGCATCACGCCGTTGCAGGCCGGCCTCAGCTGGGTCGTGGCGTGGGGCAAGGGCGAGTTCCGCGGCCGCGCCGCGCTGGAGGCGGAACGCGAGCGCGGCGTGTCGCGCCGCCTGCGCGGGCTCGAGGTGGATGGACGCCAGCCGCCGCGCGCCGGCTATCCCGTCCTGTCGGGCGACGAGGTGATCGGCGAGGTCACCAGCGGCAACTTCTCGCCGACGCTCGAGCGCGGGATCGCGCTGGCGTTCGTCCCGCCGACCGTCGACATCGGCGACACCGTCGCGGTCGACGCGCGCGGCAAACCGATGCCGGCCCGGATCGTGAAGACCCCGTTCGTGTCCCGGCCGGCGACGTAGGCGCCCGATGCCGAGCTACGTCCCGCACACCGACGCCGACATCGCGGCGATGCTCGCGTTCTGCGGGCTGTCGTCGATCGACGAGTTGTGGGAGACGATCCCGTCGGCGCTGCGCTTGGCCGGGGGCCTCGACATCGCGCCCGGGCTCTCCGAACCGGACACCTTGGCGCGCTTCGAGCGGCTCGGCGCGGCCAACCGCGCGTGCGGCCCCGACCTGGTCTGCTTCGCCGGCGCGGGTGCCTACGACCACGAGATCCCGTCGGCGATCCGGCGACTGGCCAACCGCACCGAGTTCGTCACCGCGTACACGCCGTACCAACCCGAGGTCGCACAGGGTGTGCTGCAGGCGCTGTTCGAGTACCAGACCCTCGTCGCCCGGCTCACCGGGCTGGAGGTGGCGAACGCGTCGCTCTACGACGGCGCCTCGGCGTGTGTGGAAGCGGTGAACCTGGCGGTGGCCGCCGCCGGTCGCAGCACCGTCTGGGTCAGCCGCGGCGTGCACCCGACGTGGCGCGAGACGATGCGCACGTTCGCGGCCGGCACCGGTCACGACCTCGTCGACGTCGACCTGGTCGACGGCACCACGGCGTGGCCGGCCGGTGGCGAACCGGCGGCGCTGCTGGTCCAGTACCCCAACCATCTCGGATGCGTCGAGGATCTGGCGGCGGCGCGCGCGGTGGCCGACGCGCACGGCGCCATGCTGCTCGTCGCGGTCGACCCGGTCGCGGCCGGCATGTTGCGCTCGGCCGGGGACTTCGGCGCCGACGTGGCGGTGGGGGAGGGCCAGCCGTTCGGCACGCCATTGTCCTTCGGGGGCCCGTACCTCGGCCTGTTCGCGTGCCGGCTCGAGCACGTCCGCCGGCTGCCGGGCCGGCTGGTCGGCGAGACCGTCGATGCCGACGGCCGCCGGGCCTACGTGACGACGCTGCGCACGCGCGAGCAGGACATCCGCCGGGAGAAGGCCAGCTCGAACGTCTGCACCAACCAGACGCTGATCGCGGTGACATGCGCCATCCAGCTGGCGTGGCTCGGCACGGGAGGGCTGCGCGAGCTGGCCCGGCGGTGCGCTCGCGGCGCCCGCTACGCGCGCGACGGGCTGCTCGCGCTCGACGGCGTCGAGCCGGTGGCGACCGCGCCGACCATCCGCGAGTTCGCGGTGCGCCCACCGGTCGATTCCGCGACGGTCGTCGATCGCATGCTCGAGGAGGGGTTCCTCGCCGGCGTGCCGCTCGATGAATCCGTCGGCGCCGGTGACGGTCTCCTGGTCGCGGTCACCGAGCGCCGCACCCGCGACGAGATCGACGCCTACGTCGCCGCGGTGGAACGGGTGATCAAGTGAGCGGGCCCGCCGGCGGCCGGGCCACCAGCATCCCGCTGATGGGTCGCGACGAGGAGCCCACGGTCTTCGAGCTGTCGTCGACCGGGCGGCGGGCATGGTCGTTCCGCACCACCGGCGTCCCGGAGTGGCCGGAGGACGAGCTGGTGCCGGCGGGCCACCGACGCGACGAGCCGGTGCCGCTGGCCGAGGTCTCCGAGCGCGATCTCGTCGCCCACTTCACCCGGCTCAGCCACCGCCAGTACTCGGTCGATCTGGGCGCGTACCCGCTCGGCTCGTGCACGATGAAGTACAACCCCAAGCTCTGCGACGACGTCGCCGCGATGGCGGGGTTGGCCAACGTGCACCCGGCGGCGCCAGTGGCGACGATCCAGGGCTGGCTCGAGCTGCTGGTCGAGCTGGGTGAGTCGCTGTGCGCGATCACCGGCATGCACTCGGCGACGCTGCAGCCGCCGGCCGGCGCGGCCGGCGAGCTCACCGGCCTGCTACTCATGCGGGCGTGGCACCGCGACCACGGCGAGGACGCGACGCGCCGACGGGTGATCATCCCGGACTCGGCCCACGGCACCAACCCGGCGTCGGTGACGCTCGGCGGGTACGAGGTGACGACGGTGCCGTCCGACGATCGTGGCTGCGTCGACGTCGCCGCGCTGCGCGAGCGCCTCGACACTGATGTCGCCGGCATCATGCTGACGAACCCGAACACCCTCGGCCTGTTCGAGGAGGACATCCTCGAGATCGCGCGGTCGGTCCACGAGGTGGGTGGGCTGCTCTACTACGACGGCGCCAATCTCAATGCCATCCTCGGCGTCACCCGGCCGGGCGACATGGGCTTCGACATCGTGCACATGAACCTGCACAAGACGTTCGCGGTGCCCCATGGCGGCGGCGGTCCGGGCGCCGGCCCGGTCGCGGTGTCGGAGCGACTGGCGCGGTACCTGCCGGGGCCGTGCCCGGTCCGGCTGGCCGACGGCACCTTCGGTTGGCACGCGCCCGACCGGTCGATCGGCCGGGTGCACTCGTGGCACGGCAACGCGCTGGCGCTGGCGAGGGCGGCGAGCTACATCGTCGCCAACGGCGGCGACGGCCTCCAGCAGGTGTCGGAGGTCGCGGTGCTCAACGCCAACTGGTTGCGCCACCGGCTGCGCGGCGTGTACGACGTTCCGTTCGACCGGCCCAACATGCACGAGGTGGTGTTCTCGGCAACGAACCTCAAGAAGGCTCGGGGCCTCCGCGCGGTGGACGTGGCCAAGCGGCTGCTGGAAGAGGGGTTCCACGCGCCCACCGTCTACTTCCCGTTGATCGTCGACGAGGCGCTGATGGTCGAGCCCACCGAGACCGAGTCGCCCGAGACCGTCGCGGCGCTGGCCGACGCCATGGAGCGCATCGCGCAGGACTCGGCCGACGCCGCGCACGACGCCCCGCGCACCACGCCGGTCGGCCGGGTCGACGAGGCCCGCGCGGCGCGCCAGCTCATCCCGACCTTCGACGCCCGGCGATCCGGGGGAGCGGACTAACGGGGGAGGTTGGCGGCGGCCTGCAGCGCGGCGGCCGCAGTCGCCCGCAGCGGGTCGGTGCCGGAGAGCGCGGCGCCGATCGCGGTGTGGTCCTCGCCGCGCCGCACGACGACGAGCACTGCCCGCTCGCCGCCCAGCTCGTCGTCGGCCGCGTGCACGAGCTCGATGGCCGGGTCGACGGTGTCGATGGTGGCCCGGGCCACTGCGGCCAGCGGCGATTCGTCACGACCGTGGCCGGTGCGGACCTCGGCGGCCAGCCCGACCGCGACCTCGGCCTCCGCCTGCCCGCCGCTCGTCGTGACGAGGACCCGCAGCGGCTCGGCCATCGCTTCGGCGATGGCGTCGGCCACCCCGCTGGCCGCCTCCACCGCGTGGCACACCGCGCCGAGGGCCCGGGCGAGGGCCATGGACCGGGCCTGCTCGTGCTCAGCCATGGTGTCGGCCCGCCGGCCGAGCACCCACAGGCCCTTCGACCGGCTGCCTTCGGTGCGCAGGGTCACCGCCCGGCAACCGATGAGGCCGGCCATCTCGACGTCGCCCTCCTCCGGGAGGTCGGCGGTGAGCAGGTCGCGCAGGTTGGCAAAGAGGTGGAAGGCCTCGTTGGCCTCCATTGCCGAGAGGGACGGGCGGCGCAGGTACAGCTGGGGGCCGGCATCGTCAGTCGAGTGGAGGTACGCGCAGAGGTCGAGGGGGACGACCGCGGTCAGGGCGTCGAGGCCGGCGTAGACGACGTCCTGGACGAGGAGGCCGGGCGTGCTCGCCGGCCCGCCCGTCGCCTGATCAGTCGTGTCCGTGGCGGTAGGCCTGCAGGACCTGGGCGCGAAGCTTGCCGACCAGCCGCTCGACGTTCACCCGCACCTCGTGCGTCACCGACCTGGGCGCGGTCGGGGCACTCGGCGGGTCCGCGTGGTCGACGTCGTCGCCCTCGTCGGCGTCGTCGTGGTGTCCCACGTGCGACGGTACGACGATCGGGCGCTGCGGTGGCGCGCCGGCGTCCGGCGGCACCACCACGACCGGGTCGGTGCGCTTGGGCTTGGGCGTCACCACCGGAATCGCGACCGGCGCGGCGGCGGGCGAGGGGATCGGGCTGACGGGGCTGACCACCGCCGATTGGCGCCCCGGGGCGCCGGCGTGGCCCTGAGCCCGGCCGGGCCCGGCGGCGACGACCAGGGCGCCGCTCACGACATCCCCGGGGAGGGCGACGACCGTCGGCGCCTGGACCGCGGCCAACGATCCCACCGGCGGGGATGCCGCCGGCAGCGTCGGCCGACCGTTCGAGCGCGGGCGCACCGCGAGGTGCAACAGGTCGGGCCCGTTGGCGGCCGCCTCGGCGGTGGCGACGGGCGCCTTCGCCTCGGGGTGGGTGGGTGCGCTGAACGGCGGTGCGCCGGCGAGCGCGGCCACCGCGGTCGCGAGGGCCAGCACGCCGACACCGATGCCGCTGCCGACGGCGACCGGCGCCGCGAACCGGCGGTGGGGGAGCGCGGCCACGCCGGGCGTGCCGCCCATCACGCGCACCGGGCGGTCGAGCCCGGCGGTGATGAGGATTCCGGCGACGGCGACCGCGACGGTGTCGGGATCGCCGCGCGGGTCGAGCAGCACCGAGACCTGGGCGTCGGTGATGGCGCACGCCACCACATGGGGGAGGAGCCGGACCTCGTACTCCAGCCGATCGAGGTTCACGCGGCCGCACGATAGTCGCGCCGCGGTTGGGTCAGGCGGACCATTCTGGTGCGTTTCGGACCGCCGTCAGGCAGGGAGGTCGATGACGACGGCATTGGCGGCGTGGTCGTGCCACGCCTGCCGCCGCGGGTCCCACAGCGGCGACAGCCCGTCGATCAGCCCCGGCAGGAAGCACAACAGCATCAGCAGCTGGAACACGAACTTGCGGAGCAGGGCCCGGCCGAACCCGATCGGTCCGCCGGTCCGGGCGTCACGGACCTGGATCCGCATGGCCATCTTGCCGGGCGTCTGCCCCTGGGCGCTGCCCTCGAAGACCGCGTAGTAGAGCAGTGTGCCGCCGAAGCCGATCAGGTACGCGAGCCCCCGACCGCCGCCCGAGATCCGGCGCCGCCCCAACGCGTCGGTCGTGCGGGTGCCGACGATGATGATCACGCTCAAGATCCCGAGCGGGATGGCCGTGATCAGCCAGTCGAGGATCCAGGCGACCAAGCGCCGCCACCAGTCGGCCAACGGGCGCCCGAAGGCGTCGGCCGGGCGCGGCGGGCCGTACGCGTACCCGGGCGGCGGGTAGCCGGGTGGGGCGGCGTAGCCCCCGGGCGGTGGGGGTGGATAGCCGGCCGCGCCGGGCGGCGGAGGCGGGGGCGGCGCGCCCCAGCCCGGTTGGGGTGGCGGTGGCTGAGACGGGGGCTGGTCGCCGGGCGGCTGCCAGGAACCCGAGTCGGACATCAGTCGAACAGGTCGGGCTGCTCGGCGGTGATGCGGTCCCAGAGCGGCTGGAAGCTGAACCAGCCGGCGAGGTGGGAGCCGACCTGGGTCGCGGTGAGCGCGGCGTTGTCGGCGTCGATGAGCACCGGAGTGCCGGCGGCCTCGGCCATGAGCTGCGCGTGGCAGGAGCGCTCCATCGTGATGAACCACCACGCCGCCTCGTCGACGGAATGGCCGACCGTGAGCAGACCGTGGTTGCGAAGGATCACCGCCTTGTGCTCGCCGAGCGCGTGACCGATGCGCTTGCCCTCCTCGGTGTCGAGGACGACGCCGGTGTAGTCGTCGAAGAGGGAGTGGTCGTCGTAGAACGCGCACACGTCCTGGGTGATCGGGTCGAGCAGCCGCCCGAGGGACGACCACGTCTTGCCGTACACCGAATGGGAGTGGGCGGCGGCGATGACGTCGGGCCGGGCGGCGTGCACCTGCGAGTGGATGGCGAACGCCGCCTGGTTCACCATGCGGTCGCCCTGCACGACGTCGCCGTGGCCGTTCACGAGGATGAGGTCGGAGACCTTGATCTGGCCGAAGTGCATGCCGAACGGGTTGACCCAGAAGTGGTCGAGCAGCTCAGGGTCGCGCGCGGTGATGTGACCGGCGACGCCCTCGTCGAAGCCGAACCGCGAGAAGAGGCGGAACGCGGCCGCCAGGCGTTGCTTGCGGTGGAGGCGTTCCTCGTCGACGGAGGCGAACGTCGGCGGCATCTGCAACTTGAGCTCGGGCATGCCCGAATTGTACGGGCAGAGTCCGCGGGCCCGCCCAACCCCGATGGTACGGTCGCCTCGGACTGGCAGGCCCTTGGCGGGGCCGTGACGAACGGAGGCGCCGGTGTCCGAGCTCCCCCCCGATCCGCCCAACTTCGAACCACCGCCGCCACCGCCGCCTCCGCCCGGCGGGTCCGGAGCGCCCGGCGCCTACGGGGCGGCTCCGCCGCCGCCGGGGTCCGGCTGGACCGGGCCGCCGCTGGCCTCGTGGGGCCAACGGGCCGGCGCCAACCTGATCGACTACACCGGCCCGGCGATCGTCGCGATCGTCTTCCGGTTCGCGGCGCCGGTGCTCGGCATCCTGCTGTCCCTCGCCGCGCTGGCGTGGGGCATCTACAACGCGTACCTGCAAGGCGAGACCGGCCAGAGCTACGGAAAGAAGCAGCTCGGGCTTCGCCTGGTCCGCGAGTCGGACGGCCAGTACATCGGTGGGGGTGCCGGCATCGGCCGGTTCTTCCTGCACATCATCGACGGGCTGCCGTGCTACCTCGGATTCCTCTGGCCCTTATGGGACGCGAAGCGCCAAACGTTCGCCGACAAGATCATGGGCACGTTGGTGATCGTCGGCTGAGCGGTCATGGACGGCGCCGGGCATTGGTTCGGGGATCGGCGGCGGCCGGGATTCGGATGGTTCACGGCGCCCGCCGGCGGCCTCGGTTCGACGGGCGTCGTCATTCTCGCCCCGCTCGGCTACGAGGCGGTGACGAGTCACCGATCACTCCGTCTCCTCGCCGACGAGTTGGCGGCACGAGGTCGTGCGGTGTTGCGGGTCGACTACGACGGCACCGGCGACGCAGCCGGCGATCAGTGGGACGGCGCTCGGGTGCCGGCATGGCGCCAAACGGTCCAAGCCGCGGCGACCGAGATGCGGAGGCTCGGCTTCGACCGGCTCGTGCTCGTGGGGCTGCGCTTTGGCGCCCCCCTCGCGCTCCTGGAAGCGTCGACACTCGGAGTCGACGCCGTCGTCGCGTGGGTGCCGGTGACCTCGGGCCGCAGGTACCGCCGAGAGTTGAGCCTCCTCGGGACTGCGGTGCCAGCCGAGGCAGACGCGGGCGCCGACCTGAGCGTCGCCGGCGCGCTGTTCACGAACGCCACGTTGCAGCAACTGGCTGAGGTGGATGTCTCGAAACTGGCGGAGCAACCGGCACCGCGCGTGCTGATCGTCGATCGAGACGACCAGCCGGCGAGCGAATCACTCGCCGCCCGCCTCACCGAGCTCGGCTGTGCGGTGTCGCAGCATGCACTCCCGGGCGCCGACGCCATGCTCGACCGGCCCACGGAGCGGTCGGACGTCGCCGTCGACATGATCGGGGCCATCGTCGACTGGATCGGCGCACCGGAGGAGACGACCCGGCCGGCGGCAACGGCGGAAGTGACCGCAACGTTCGACTGGCGGGGCGGCGAGGTGACCGAGGAAGTGGTGCGGTTGGGCCCCTCGCGTCTGGTCGCCATCACGACGTCGCCGGCCGGCCGGAAGCAGCCGGAAGTGGCCGTCGTCTTCCTCAACCCGGGCGCCGAGACCCATGTCGGGCCCGGGCGGGCGTGGGTCGAGTACTGCCGCGACCTGGCAAGGCTCGGGCACACTGGGGTGCGCGTCGACTTCCGCGGTTGGGGCGAGACCCGCGCCGAGCCTGATGTCGCGCCAGTGCCGTACGCCGCGACGACGGTGGCGGACGCCCGCGCGATCGTCGACGCGTTGCACGAGCGTGGCCATCGGCGCGTCGTGCTGGCCGGACTGTGCGCCGGCGCCTACGTCGGGCTCCAGGTCGCGAGGGGAGGGGAGGGGCGGCCCGACGGCGTGATCGCCATCAATCCGCAGCTCTACTGGCAGCCCGGCGATCCGATCTGGGTTCTCACCGATGAGTTCGACGCCGGCCGAGCCGGGCCGCTCGAACGCGAGTCGCGATTGAACCGTCTCGGAATCTGGACGGTCCTGGACGTGATCGGCGTGCGCCATCCCGCGAGCACGTGGCTTCGCGACCTCGAGGGCCGCGACGTCCCCACGCTCCTGCTCTTCGCGCAGGGAGACTGGGGGATCGAGTTTCTCAGGGCGCGCGCGGGCCGCGCCCTGGCCCACGTCACCCGCTCAGGCGCCGTCGAGGTGACCGAGGTCGCGGACATGGATCATCCGATGTATCGGCTGTGGTGCCGGCCGACAGTCGTGGCCGCGATGGCCAGCTTCCTCGAGCGAGTGAGCGAGTGAGCGCGGCCTAGCCGAGTGCCGACCAGGCGTGGAACCCCGGCAGGTTCCGCACCACGCCGAACACGACGGCGACAGCCCCGAGCGCCCACGTGACGCGCGGCGTGACCCGGATCATCGGAAGGGAGCGGCCCCGCGATGCGAGGACCTGGGCGGCGAGGGCGTAGACGGCGAACGGGAGCACCGCGACATAGAGCGCGTTGAACTCGAAGGCGCGCGCCGGATGCCCGGTGAGCAATTGGTGGGTCGCCCGCAGGCCACCGCACAGTGGGCACGACAACCCGGTCATCACGCGGAACGGGCAGACGGGGTAATGGCCGCCATGGGCAGGATCGACACCGGCGAGGTAGGCCGCCGACGCTCCGCCCACGGTCGCGATCAGCGCAGGCGGCACCCTGCGGGTCAGGACCTGCGACGGCTTCGTCACGGCGAGCGTTCCACGGTACGGCCGAACCGGGCGCGGAGGTGCGCGGTGAGCATCGCGACGGCAACCTCGCGCGGCTGGCGGCGAAGCATTCCGTGGTCGAGATTGTCGAGCACGACGAGCCTGAAGCGGCCGCTCTCCTCCAGACGCCGCAGCACAGTCGGGCCTCGTCGGCGCAGCGGCTTGGCCGCGCCCGGGTCGCAGATCAACAGCACGTCGTCGGCCCGTTCGACCAGCCGCTCGAGCCCAGTGAGCGGCGACCGATCGATGCCGACGCGATCGAGCATCGTCCATACGTACTCCGGTAGGCGGTCCTTCAGGGCGACGAGGCCGCATGCGTTGCCGAGAGCGTGGAGCCATTTCTTGCCCGGACGGCTCACCTGCCGGCGGGGGTCGGGCGTCCCGGCGGCGACGTCGGGAGGCCGGTAGGTCAAGCTCGGGTTGATCGCGCACACCGACCGCGCCGAGAGCGTGATCCCGGAATCGATTGCCGTGTACCCGCCGGAGCAGAGGCCGACGAGGACGACATTTGCCGGGTCGGCGGGCGAGACGGCCCGGGCCACATCGGCGACGTCATCCAGCGCTTCGGGTGCGTAGACGACATGCTCGGCTTGGCCGGGTCGCGCGGGGCTCTCCGCGAGGCCGCTCAGATCGAAGCGCACCGACGTGATCCCGTCGACGGCGAGCTCTCGCGCCAGGTCGACCCAGAGCCGCGATGGGCCCGTATGTGGTTCGGTCGAGACGTTGAGGAACAAGACCGTGGGACCGGGAACCGGGCGAGGAGGTGTCGTCCAAATGCCGAACAGGCCCACCGGACCGAGGCTCTCGAAGCGTTCGACGATCGCCCGGCCGGTGTCATCATGGCCGACGATCGCATCGTTTGCCGGCGGCAGCACGACCTCGGTGCTGCCGCGAGGAAGGGTCTTGTCCATCCACCGCACGATGTCGTCGAGCGTCTCCTCCGGCTCGACCGCGAGCGGTGGTTCCACATCGACGAGCTCAGCCTGACGCGGTGCCGGCTGCCAGTCCGCATCTGCTTGTTCGAGCCGCTCGGTCAAACGCCGGTCCGGCCGTTCCGGCCGGAGGAGTGCGAGCACCCGGTCCGCGAGTCGCCCGTCGGTCTTCGTGATGTCGATCGAAGCGAGGTCCATGACGGTGTCGGGGGTGTAGACGTAACCAGTCACCTCCATCGGCGCGCCAGCACCCACGGTGTCGGGCGGGGCCTCGGCGGCACCGAGGCTGATGACCCGCAGTGCCCGCTGCTCGCGGAGGAACGAGCGGCCCGATCGGCAGGGGTCCCAGAGGACGAGGGCGTCAAGTCGCTCGTCGCGCTGCGCGACCTCGGCGGCCAGGGTCGCGCCCATCCGGAGGCCGACGACGGCGACGCGTTCGACGCCGGTGGCGCGCATGGTCGCGACCGCGGTGCGGCCGTTGTCCAGCCACGCCTCGACGCGGCCGTCGTCGTCGAGACGGCCGGCCGAGTCGCCGGTGCCGTCGTAGTCGAACCGCAGCACCGCGAACCCGGCGGCCTCGAGTCGACGCGCCAACAACCGCATGGCCCGGTGGGTGCCGTTGTACTCGACGCCGAGCGGCGGGAAGAGCACCACGCCGGCGCGAGATCGACCATCCTCAGGGACGTGGAACCAGCCGAACAGCGGCCGTTCGGGCGGGCCGAACCATCGTGCGTGCTGCGTCAACCGGGTTCCGGCTCCACCGTGATGGGCGCCGGCGTCAGCGCGTTGAGGGCCCGCACGTCGCCGTGCGGCCGCTCGGCCCCGGCGGGGTGCAGGAGGACGCGACGGGTCGCTCCAGGGGCCAGGTGGAACCACGAGTCGTCGGGTCGAAACCCGTCGACCTCGAGTGAGACCCACTGCGCGAAGCGTCTGGTGTCGATGTCGAGCACCCACTCGGACTCGACGACGCGCGCGACCGCCCGCAACCCGAGGTCGCCCTCGATCGGCCGTGCCAGCCCGAGTGGAAGGTGCACGAGCTCGGACGCGAGGTGGTCGTCGACCACCAGGGCGGCGGCGACCACGTCGTGGGCCGGCGGCCCGAACCGATAGGCGTAGGTGACGTCGCGAAACCCACCGAGCAACGCCTCCGCACTGACGGCGTGTCCGCTGTGCGCCGGCACGTGGATCTGCGCCTCACCGTGCTCGAGATGGATCTCGCCGCGGGTGAACAGGTCGACGGTGATCAGTGCGTCGATGGCCTCGGCGGTGTCGTTGACGGCGTGGAGGATGAGCCCGTTCAGTCCCTCGTCGCTCGACAGCAGGGCGATCGGCTGTTGCGCCCGCCGCAGCGCGTACCAGGGGGCCTTCGGCCGGCCGAACGCGTCGAGCAGCCCCCAGCCGGCGCCCGGCAGGGGGTCTCGCAGAAAGTAGACGAGGGCGCCCGCGCACGGCGACTCCGGCCGGCGCCATTCGGACAGCGCGCCCGCCATCAGCCCGGCGACCACCGCGCGGCCGACGTCGAGCGCGCGCTCGGGATCCTCATAGCGCATTCGTCGCGGGTCGACGCCGAACAGCCCTTCGACATAGAAGTCGCGGACGTCCTCGAAGTCCCACGAGGCGCCGCCGTCGCGAGGGACGCCGCGCTTCCAATCCTCCCGGTGGCCGGCCGCCTCGGCGCCGCCGAACAGGGCGTCGACGGTCGCTCGTTCGGGAGGGACGGAGAACGCGAGGCACTCGGAGGTGAACCGGACGCCGGCCCGTCGGGCGTCGTCCGGCGGACGCACATACGCGCCGACACCGAAGTAATGGCTCACGCCGGCGTCGGAGCGGAACGGCAGATCACCACCCGTCGGGCTGGACGGCAGGTACGGGAGGCCCGGCAGCTGCTTCTCGACCACGCGGGCCAGCACGTCGTCGACCAGCGGCATGCGCCATCGCTCGGCCTCGAAGCCGAGCATCGACGCCTGCTGCTGCACCTCGCTCCCGCCGCAGACGACCGCGATGGCGGGGCGCCCCTGCAACCCCCGCAGAACCTCGGTCAATTCGGCGTCTGCTTCGTCGAGGAAGCTCTGGTCGTCCGGTGGGTCGAGCCGGGCGAACATGGCGTCCTGCCAGACGAGGATGCCGAGCTCGTCGCACAGGTCCCAGAAGGCGTCGTCCTCGTACGTCATCGTGCCGGTGATGCGGAGCATGTTCATCCCCGCTTCACGGACGAGCTCGAGCATCGCCCGCAGCTCGGCTGGATCGGCGACGAGCGAGACGATGTCTGGTGGTACCCAGCACGCGCCCCGGCAGAACACCGGCACGCCATTGACGACGAACTGGAAGCCGCCGCCGGTTCGGTCGACCTCCACGGTCCGGAAGCCGATCCGTCCGAGATCGAGCTCGTGGCCGCCGATCTCCAGTGACAGTTGGTAGCGGGCCGGGCCGCCGTGGGTGTGCGGCCACCAGCGTCGCGCCTCGGGGATGCGGACTGATCCCTCAACGACCACGGACTCGCGGTCGCGCCTGACTCGCGCCGCGTCCGCATGCCGCCCGACGAGGATCCGGGCCGGCGCGTCGGGGTCGACCCCCACGACACGAGCGGCGACCTCCACAACCCCCGTGTCACCGTCGCACCGGACGACGAGGTCGCGGTCGACGACGCAAGGCTCGGACACGGGCACCAGCCGCACCGGTCGCCATGGGCCGACGGGGGCGGCGGTGCCGTCCCACGTCCCGATCCGGCCGAGCAACGTCGTGCGGAACCAACGAAGGTTCTGATTCTTGATGAGGCGCGTCTTCCAGCGCGGGCGCGGGCGGCGCTCGGACAGCGCGGTGGCGAGCGAGCGGCATCCGATCAGCAGCTCGGCGCCGGGCGCGGGGGAGGGGATGGTGACCGTGGAACCACGGAACATGTTCCGGCCGGAGAGCAGGTGCTCGCCGCCGAGCCAGACATCGAAGATCGTGGCGATGCCGTCGAGCTCGAGCCGGCACGGCCCGCCCACCATGACGTCCGGGACGGCACACCTGAACCACCAGTCGTCAGCGTCGAAGTCGCGGCCGTGGTCGAGGCTCCACCGGCCGGCGGTCCGGAGGGCACCGGCCGCAGTGCCCGGAACCGAGGCCGGGATCCAATCGACAGCGGCGAGATCGCCCGGGCCGGCGGCACTGCCGGCCGGCGTCGCCCCGCACGTCCACGAGGTGGCCGCGAGGAGATCAGTCGCCATAGCGGACCACCAGACCGGCCATCGCGGCCTCCAGGTCCGCGGCCATCTGGCGGACCGGCTCCTTCGCGTCGTACCCGCGACCGCGGGCGCGTCGGGCCAGCCCGAACTGCAGCGCTTTCGCGGTGCCGGCCATCGCCCGGAAGCGCTCGGCGACGGGACCGAGCCCACCGCCGTCGTGCTCGTCCAGCCAGTCGACGAACGACGCGGCCAGCTCGGCCGTGGACCCGCACTGGCGCACGGTGACGAAGGCGTAGTCGTGGAAGTCCTCGAGATCCCTGTCGACCAGCCACTCGAGGTCCACCTCCATACGTTCGCCCATGCGCACGACGGGGTTCTCGACCGGGCGCCGGGCGAGGTGGGCGCGTGTCAGCCCGATGGCGCGCTCGACGAGGGTCTGCTGGTCGCGCTCGACCTGGTCGACCTTCACGAGCTCGACGTAGGGCGGGAGGGCCGGCGTGGCGAAGACGCCGTCGAAGTCGTCGCCGCCGAGCTCGAAGTAGCCCGCGTTGTGGAAGTAGCCGAGGCGCTTGCCGGCGCGGTCGAGCAGCTGCGGCACGATGCTGCTCTTCACGTGCTTGATCCGGTACGAGACGCCGCGGGTGTCCGGGAGGAACCACGAGTCGACCTCGACCGTGAGGAGCCGCCCCGCCGAGAGGTGCTCGGCGACATGGTCGATGACGGGCCGCCAGACCGCGATCTCGGCGACGTCGAGCCCGTAGAGCGCCCGAAGGTCTTCCAGCGGGAACTTGATGAACGACCACTGGTCGCCCTCGAAGTCGGCGCTCAGCGTGAACGCGCACCCGGCGAGCGGTTCGAGGCCGAGTGCATGGAGGAGCTCGATCCAGAGATCGACGTAGCAGTTCGTCTCGGTCCAGGTGCGTTCTGACGCGTGCAAGGGATGTGGTTGGTAGGTCGCGGCATCGAGGCCGAGGAGGTTGAGCGTCATCACGGCCACAGTCGACCCGTCACCGCGGCCGGCCAGTGGTCGGGGTCGAGCCCGTGGGTGCGCAGCAGCGCCAGCGCGATGCGCTCGACGCCGAAGCCGACGCACGCGCTGTGCGCGACCGCCCCGTCGGCGGTCTCGATCTCGAAGGGGCCGCCGAAGTGGTCGCGGTGGAGGTTGCACGACACGATCGCGGTCGGTCGCTCGCCGGCGATCGGCGTGACGATCTCGTACTTGAGCGCCTCGTCGCGCTGGTTGTTGGCCAGCATCGTGCCGAGGCGGCCGAAGAACGGGTCGTTGGCGACGACGGCCTCGACCGCCAGCCCCAGCCCGGCCATGAGGTCGGTGGCCCGCGTGATCCACTGGTCACGATGTTCCTCGGCGTCGTCGGGATCACCGACGTGGACGAACTCGCGCATACGGAACGCGATCATGCGGGTCGGGTCGGTGGCCGGCTCGTGGCGGAAGCAGTAGCCGTAGACGTCGAACACCCGGCCGCCGGCCGGCAGCCGTCCGGTGATGGTCGGGTAGAGGGGGTGGCACGCGGCCGAGCACAGCACGGCCGCGGCCGGCGTGAGCGACGCGGTCCAGTCCTCGCCGCGGTCGAGCCGCGCGAGCAGCCGGGCGTGCTCGCGGTCATCACCGCGGAAGGTGTGGATCGACCCGGTCAGATCGGGGAAGGAGCGGAGGTAGTCGGTCTGCTCGAACACCGCGCGCGGCATGATCGGCGGGAACCGCACGACCGTCGCACGGTGGTGCGCGCCAGCCAGGGTGGCGAGCCGGTCGATGGCCTCGACGACCGACTCGAAGATCTGCGATCGGCCGTACAGGCCGTCGACCCCGGTCTCGATGAGCAGCCCGGCCGAGAACAGCTCGTCGCGGAACGCCACGGCGCCGTCCGCCATCACTGACCCCGATGGATCAACAGCATCTGCGCGCTGTTGGCGTTGATCCGGTCGTTGTTGATCATCAACGCCGCGCCGTGGGCATCCCGGAGGATGCGGCCGAGGCTGAACTCGGAGTCCTCGCGGTAGCCGGCCATCCCGCAGATGGCCATGGCCCGGCCGACGATGTCGACGACGAGGGTCGACGCCGAGACCTTGAGCGCGTTCATCGCGATCGCGAACCCGAGGCTGCCGACCGCGTCGCGATCGCCACCGGCCTCGTCGAAGCGGCCCGCCGCGCCGGTGACGGAGTCCTCCATCTGCTGGAGGATCGGCATCAGCTCGGCCAACCGCAGCGCCGATGGGGGAGTGGTGCCGGGCTTCTTCCGGGCCTCGGCGCGGACGTAACGGCGGGCCTTGTCGACCGCGGCGGCGGCGAGGCCGAGCCACACCGACGACCAGAGGATGTGCGACACCGGCAGCATGGTCTGGCTGCTGATGTCGGCGAACGGCGCCGGCAGCACGCAGTCGAGGTCGTCGGACGCGGTGAGCCGGAAGCCGAGGCTGCACGTGCCGCGGAAGCCGAGGGTGTCCCAGCCGGTGGTCGGCTCGAGGGTCGTCGCCGGCCGCCGGCACAGCACGAGCACCTGGTCGTTGGGCGCGCTGTTCGGCGTTCGTCGCGCCGTGGTGAGCACCCCGTCGGCATTCTGGCCGTAGGAGATGACGCCCGCCTGCTTCTCCAGACGGAAGCGCGCGCCGGCGGCCTCGACCGCGCACCCCGACGTCCGCACGTCGCCGCCGATGCCGACCTCGGTGGTGGCCGACGCCAGGAGGAGCTGGCGGTCGGCGAGGTCGCGCAGGTAGTCACGGAGGAACGGCGTGTCGCCGTGGCGCACGAGGCACGCCACCTGGATCTGGTGCATCGCGTAGACCATCGCGGTCGACGCGCAGTACCGGCCGAGGGCGGTGACCGCGGCCGCCACCTCCGAGAACGGAACGGCGGCGCCACCCAGATGGGTGGGCACGAGCGTCGACAGCAGGCCGTCGGATCGCAGCGCATCGACGGCCTCGGTGGGGAAGCGGGCGTCGCGGTCCACCTCGGCCGAGGCCTTCTCGGCGATGGACTCGCCGATGTGCCGCGCTCGTTGGACGGTGTCGGCGTCAGCCGCTGCCATTGCGCAACTCCTGGAGCGCGGTGCGGATGTTGGCGACCGACTCGAACGTCCGCTTGCGCAGCATGTGCTCCGGGAACTCGATGTCGAACGCGTCCTCGAGAGCGAGCATCACGTTGACGCTGGCGTGCGACGTCATGCCGGCCTGGTACAGGTCGGCGTCGTCACCCACGTCACCGACGTCCACCGCCAGGCGGGCGTGCTCGGCGAGGACATGGCGGATCTGGTCGTCCATCAGCCGCAAGGCGGCGGATCGTCGTGCAACGCGACGACGACCGCCACGGCGATGTTCCCCTCGTGGGTCAGGCTGACCCCGAGGTCGGTGACCCCTGCTTCGGACGCCAACCGGGCGGCCTCGCCGGTGAGCGCCAGGTCGCACGCGCCCGACGGCGCCCGGCGGACCTCGATCGATCGCCACGCCGGCCGCGCGCCCGCCGGCCGCAGCACCTTCACGACTGCTTCCTTCGCGGCGAACCGGGCGGCCAGCCCGGCGGCCGCGACCTCCGGCGGCCCGGCGCAGCTCGCCCGCTCGTGCTCGGTGAACAGCCGGTCGAGGTACCGGTCGCCGAACCTCTCGATCGAGGCGATGACGTCCGGTATCGCCGTGATGTCCGTTCCCACGCGCACCCGTTGCGCCATCGTCCCCTCGTCGCCTTCGCCGTCGGCCACCTAGCGTAAACGTTCGGCGGTTCTTGGTCACGGTTGGTGCCAAAAGGGACGATCGACGTGATCCGGTCGGCCTCAAGCCGGCCGGCGCAGCACGAGCTCGAAGAAGTCGGTCGCGGACCGATCGCCGGCCGTGATCAGGGATCCGTCGCTCGCGAAGATCGCGGCGACCTCGAACCCGGCCGCCACGACGTCGTCGATCGCCTGCTGCAAGGTGGAGTAGTGCACGAGCAGGCCGAAGTCGAAGGCGGCCAGTGGGGCGACGGCCCACCCGCCGCGGTCGGCGGCGCGGGTTCGAAGCTTCCGCCAGTTGCGAAAGCCGCGCCAGTAGCGGCCGGCGCGGAATGGGAAGGTGATCAGGACCCGCAGGGCGGGCAACGAGACCGGGCCGATGAGGTGCTTGAGGTGCCATGGCCGGCGCCGGTAGACCGACCCGTCCTTGTTCAGCGTCGAGAGGATCGCCACGCCGCCCGGCCGGGTGACCCGATGCAGCTCACGCAGGGCGCGGCCGCGGCCGTCGTGATCGATGGCGTCGAGCCCGTTGAAGCTGAACATCACGAGGCCGAAGCGTCCATCCGGCAGGTCCAGGTCGCGCGCGTCGCCGACGCGGACGTCGACGCCGGGATGGTTGCGGCGGCAGAGCTCCACCATCTCGGGCGTGTAGTCGACCGCGAGGTAGTCATCGCTGAGGAGGCGGAGCAGCGACACCGTGCGGCCGGCGCCCACGCCGACGTCGAGGATGGCCGCGCCGCGCACCTCGTCGGCGACGGACAGGAGCGCCAGGCGCTCGCCGTCGTCGACCCACCCTTCGATCTCCTGGTACCAGTTGAGCGTGGACTTCGCGGCCCAGGTCCGGCGGTTGACCGCGTCGAGCGCCGGGTCGTCCATGTGCCCGGGATCGTGACACAGGTGGGCGGCGCGCTCGTCGCGGCGCGCTCGGTTCAGTGATCGCTCGGCGCGTCGAGGAAGAGGCGCTGCCAACCTCGGCGCCGCCGCCCGGTGGCGTCCACCACGCGGCCGCAGCGCGCCATCCGCGCCACCGGGCCGACCCAGCCGGGCACCGGGCCGGTGATGATGCACTCGCGGCAACCGCGCAGTTGGCGGAAGACGCCGAGCGGCGTGCCGGCGACCACGACCCGCGTGTCGCGACGCGGGTGGGCCGGCGCGATCGTGTCGACCTCCGCCCGCATGCCGTCCGCGTGGTTCAGCACGCCGCCGAGGTCGCTCCAACGCAACGACCCCGTCGGCATCAGGGCCAGCAGATAGACGACGACGCCGACTGCGACCTGCGTGTACGGATGGACGCCCGCCGTCAGCAACAGTGCGATCGCGAGGACGACCGACGCCCGCAGGGCGCGCATCACGTTGGCGACCGGGAAGCCTCGTCCCAGGAGCGCAGTGACCGCGCGCGCCGAGAGCACGAGCACGAGACACTCGGTGATCGTCGTCGCCACCGCGGCGCCGGCGTACGTGAACGGTGGGATGAGCGCGAAGTTGAGGCCCACGTTCGCGGCGAGGCACGTCGCCGCGATCATCAGCAGGCGGCGCTGACCGTGCGCGCCGATGAGCATCGCCTGCACGACACTGCACAGGCTCACCGCGGCGGCGCCCGGCGCGAGATACGCCAACGTCACGCCGGCCCCGCGGAAGTGGTCGAAGCCCGGCAACGTCGGGATGAGCCGCGTCGCGGTGGCGGCGCCGCCGATCGCAACGGGCAACGCCAGCAGCAACATGATGTAGAGCGCTCGCTGGTAGCGCCGCAGCGCGATCGAGCGATCCTGCACGACGCTGCGCGCCAGCACCGGGGTGAGCACCGAGAGCAGCACGCCGGCGACGACGGTGTAGGCCTCGAAGAACCGGTACCCCGCGCCGTACTCGCCGACCGCGGCGCCGCGGTGCACGACCGACAGGATCGCGATGTCCAGGCGGTAGTACAGCGCCATGAAGAGCGCGGCCACGCCGAGGGGGATCGCGGTACGCGCCAGGGGCCGCCAGGTGCGCGGTTGCGGGCGCCATCGGTAGCGCGTCACCAGCGAGGACGCCAGGGCGACACCGAAGATGTTCAGCGCGTTGACGACGACGTAGAGCCAGATGAACGACTCGACCGACGCGTGGCGGTGCACGAGGTAGACGATCCCGCTGAGCGCGAGCACCGACTCCACCACGTCGGCCAGCGCCGACCACCGCATCTTCAGGTGGATCTCGAGGGTCGACTGGAAGACCTCGAAAGGTTGGATGAACACCAGCAGGCCGGCGGCGAGCGCGGCCCGGCGCTGGTCCGTGGTGTACGACACGCCGAACAGGACCGCGACCATCAGGCCGTACGCCAGCGGGGCCAGCGCGAGCCGGAGGTAGGCGACGTTCGGCACGAGGTGGGCCTCGTCTCCCGGCCGCTGCGCGGCGTCGCGCGTCAGCGACGAGCGCAACCCGATGTCGGTGAGGAGGTTGAACATGCTCGCGAACGCCAGGGCGAAGGCGTAGATCCCGAGCCGGCTCGGGCCCAGGTTGGCGGCCAGCAGGCCGAAGGCGACGAACTGGATGCCCATGGTCAGCGTCCGCGACGTGAGGATCGTCGCCATGTTGCGACCGAGCGGACGGGCGACCGGCGCCGGAGCTTCGGGGCCGGCGGCGAGATCCGTCACCGCGCCATGGTTCCATGAGCGGGTACCCGATCGGGGAGCGACCCACTTCGCCGCCCCGGCATCGGTCGAGGAGCGAGAGGTTCCGGTTCACGGGCCGCCTCGTCTCACCTCGGTCCGGAATGCCGGCCTGCATTTGACATAACGAGGATTATGGGCGGCTGATCCCGCACAACGGCCGGGCGGCGTCGAGCAACCAGTCCAGCGCGGCGCGAACTTCCTTGGCGCTGTCGCCCGCGGCCAGGTCGCGATCGACGTCCTCGACCGCCGCCTCGAGGACGTACAACCGGTCGTAGAGATCGTCGAGCGCGTGGCGCGCCACCACGAGCTCGGACTCGCCGATGCCGAGCTCGTCGGCTCGGCGGCGGGCCTCGTAGTCGCGCTGACGGCACGAACGTCGGCAATACCGGCGCGGTCGGCCCGGTCCGGCCGCCGGGAGGAATCCCCGCCCGCACCAGAGGCACCGTTCCTTTTTCGTCACGGTGACGAAAATACCGGTCGGGACCATCGTGTGCGCGGAGGGCACGCGACTAGCTTTTGCGGAGCACATGGCGACCCGCATCGAGATTCAGCTGACGAGCGCGCGCGACGACGGCACGTGGACGTGGCGCGCCGCGGGCGCGCGCGAGCCGAAGGGCGTCGTGGAGGGCAAGCTCCTCCCCTCCGGGTGCGCGGTCGGTGACGTGCTGCGCGCCGAAGCCGACGTGGACCTCGAAGGCATCACGGTGCTGTCGGTGCTGCCGCCCAAGGGCAAGCGGTCCGAGCCGGAACGACTCGAGATCCTCGGGCCGCCGCGAGAGTTCCAGCCGGTGACGTCGACGTTCGTGCCGAAGGCGGAGCGTTCCGAGCGCGAGCGTCGGCCGCGCCGCGACCGGCCCGACGGCGAACGCCGCGATCGTCCGCCGGGCGCCCGTCGTGATGGGCCCGACCGCGGTGACCGGCCTCGTCGTGACCGACCGGAAGGCGAACGCCCGGCGCGGCGCGAGCGGCCCGA
>JAODBK010000009.1 GCA_025463925.1 Acidimicrobiales bacterium
CGTGGTGGCGGTGGGCTCGACCGCGGTGCTGGGCACCGGCGGGGCGGCGTCGGCCGGCCCGACCGCGTCGCTCGCCCGCCCTTCGACCCGCACGATCGTCGCGACCACCGCGGCGTCGTCCACTCCCGCGGCGACCGCGACCGGCGCGGCGGCGTCGACCGCGACCGCGACCGAGTCGCGATCGCCGGCCGGGCCGCACGTCAACCGCGCCGGCGCCGCGATCGGCGGCGCGTCCCAGGCCCAGCAGGCGTCCCGCGGCGCGCCGATCCGCAAGGAGGCCAACGGGACCGGCGCGGCGGCCGACCCGGCGGCGGTGCAGTCCCAATTCGACGCGACCCTCCAACAACTGAAGAAGAGGCTGCCGTGATCAAGCGCGTGCTGCTCGCCGCCCTGTTGGCCGTGCCGTTGTGCGCCGGCGTCCTGCCGCAGGCGCACGCCTCGACACCGAAGGCCGCGACGTCCGTCAACACGACCGGCCCGATGTTCTGCGTGTGGAGCCGGCAGGTCGACATGAGCTATTGCCAGTACACCTTCCCGAGGCTTCCCTAGGGTCGGTGTCGCGCCGGGTCCTCGCCGGGCTGCTGGGGCTCGCCGCCATCGTCGCGGTCACCGTCGCACCGAACGCGCTCGCGGGATCAGCGGCGGTCTACCGCAACCCGGTGTACGACCACGACTTCCCCGACCCGTTCGTGCTGGCCGCCGACGGCGTGTACTGGGCCTACGCCACCAACGACGGCTGGAACGTGCAGACCTTGCGGTCGCCGAACGGATTCACGTGGGTCCCCGTCACGACCGACGCGCTGCCGCGCATGCCGGCGTGGGCGCTGCCCGGCGAGACGTGGGCGCCCGAGGTCGTTGCCATCGGTGGCCGGTACGTCATGTGGTACGCCACGCGGCGACGGGGTGACGGCGTGCACTGCCTGTCGCGCGCCATCGCGATGTTGCCGCAGGGACCGTTCAGCGACCCGTCGACGGGACCGGCGCTGTGCCTGCCGGATCACGGTGGCGTCATCGACCCGTCGCCGTTCGTCGACGGCCGAGGGCAGGCGTGGCTGACGTGGAAGAGCGAGGGGCGCGGAACCGCCCGCACCCCGGCCACGATCTGGGGGGCGCGCCTGTCGGCCGACGGACTGGCGTTCACCAGCCTGCCGGCGGCGCTGGTCCGGGCCGACCAGCCATGGGAGGGCGGCGTGGTCGAGGCCCCGACGCTGGTGCAGGACGGCGGCCGCACGTACCTCTTCTATTCGGGCAACCGCTGGGACACCGCGGGGTACGCCGTCGGCTGGGCCCGCTGCTCCGGGCCGCTCGGACCGTGCCAGAAGGACCCGCGGCCGGTGTTCGGGAGCGGTGGCTCGGTGGCCGGGCCCGGCGGCCAGACCGTCTTCCGCGACTCGGGCGGCGGCGCCTGGCTCGGGTATCACGGCTGGTCCAAGTGGGCCGTCGGCTACCCGCGCGGCTACCGCAGCTTCCGGATCGAGCACCTGGCGTTCGCCGGCGGGCGGCCGGTCGTGAGCGGTCCCAACGACACCATCACCGTTGCGATGCGCGGGTAGCGCGCCACCCGCTCGCTAGTGTCGCGGTCGAACCCGGGTTGACGGCGGAACTCTTGGGAGGCCTCCCGGCTTGACCGCACTCGTCGTTGTCGAAACCGTCGCCGTCGCGCTGCTCGCGCTGCTCGTCGGCGGCCTGCTCCGGAGCCACGCCGAGATCCTCCGAGCGTTGCACGATCTCGGCGTCGTTCTGGACGACCGGCACGGTGACGCGCCGGAGCGGGGTGGTGCGCCACCGGCGACGTCGGTCACCGACGCGCTCGACCTCGCCGGCACCACCGCGTCCGGCGACCCGATCTCGGTCGGCGTCGCCGGCACCGAGCACGACACGCTGCTCGCGTTCCTGTCGAGCGGCTGCCTGACGTGTGGCGAGTTCTGGTCGCTGTTCCAGGACGACGCCCTCGCGATCCCGGGCAATGCCCGCTTGGTGATCGCGACGAAGGGCGCCGAGCTCGAGAGTCCCGGTCGCATCGCCGAGTTGGCCCCGCGCCATCGCCCGGTCGTGATGTCGACCGACGCGTGGGACGCGTACGAGGTACCGGTCGTTCCGTTCTTCGTGCTGGTCGACGGCCCGACCGGTCGGGTCGTCGGGTCGGGCGCGGCCGCGACGTGGGCGCAGGTCGCGTCGCTGATCGACCAGGCGGTCGCCGACGGCGGTGCCGGCGGTGCCCGCGGGCCGGTCAGGTTCCGGGGCCGCGAGCCGCGGGCCGACGAGGACCTGCTCCGCGCCGGGATCCATCCGGGGCATCCGAGCCTGCACCCCGAACCGGCGCGGATCCCGGACGCGGCCGAGTGACCTCGCCGGTCGTCGTGTCGGCCGGCGTCGCCGTCGCGCTGGTCGCGGCGGTGCGCTCGACGTGGTCGCCCTGAGGCGAGTCGATGCTGGCCAGCATCCACCCGCTCGGTGAGCGGGCCCGGGGAAGTCGATTCGCCGTCACCGCCACCGCCCACGTGGTCGCGTCGGCCGCTGCCGGGTCGGCCTTCGGTGCGATCCTCGGCACCATCGGTGCGGTCGCGGCGCACGCGCTCGGCCGGGTGCCGATCGCGCTCGTGCTGGCCGCCGGCGCGGCGG
>JAODBK010000047.1 GCA_025463925.1 Acidimicrobiales bacterium
GCCGCCGGCTGGGCGATCGGCCCGGGCTCGTCGCCGGTACCGTCGACGACCTCGCCGTCCACCTCCGCCGCCTCGCCGGCGATGGCTGCGCGTTCGCGGTGTGCTCCCCGCTCGACGTCGGCGACGACCCGGACGTGCCCGAGCTGGTCGCCGAGGCCGCGGGCCGCGCCGCCGCCTCGCGCTGACCTGACCGCCTCACCCCGCGATCTTTCGGGTGAGACCGGTGCTGGCCACCGCGAATCGCGAACGGTCGGTGGGGGACCGGCGGGTAGCCTGGCGGGCCATGGAGTTCCGCCGGATCAACGCGCTGCCCCCGTACGTCTTCACGATCATCGACGGGCTCAAGATCGCAGCACGGCGCGCCGGCGAGGACGTCATCGACCTCGGCTTCGGCAACCCCGACATCCCTTCGGCCGACATCGCGGTCGAGAAACTCGCCGAGGCGGCCCGCAATCCCCGCAACCACCGGTACTCGTCGAGCCGGGGCATCCCCAAGCTGCGGTTGGCGGTCGCCAACCTCTACCTCCGGCGATTCGGCGTCGACCTCGATCCCGAGACCGAGGTCCTGTCGACGATCGGCGCCAAGGAGGGGCTGTCGCATCTCATGTGGGTGCTGCTGGGCGCCGGGGATGCCGCCCTCGTGCCGAGTCCGAGCTACCCGATCCACATCTACGCGCCATTGTTCGCGGGTGCCGAGGTCCGGCGGGTCTCCCTGATGGGCGGCGAGGAGGAGTTCTTCGCCAACCTGATGGAGTCGTTCCAGAACGCGTGGCCGCGGCCGCGCGTCATCGTGCTCTCGTTCCCGCACAACCCGACGACGGCGTGCGTCGACCTCGCGTGGATGCAGCGGATCGTCGAGTTCGCGCGCGAGCACGAGGTGGTGCTGGTCCACGACTTCGCGTACTCCGAGACGGCGTTCGACGGGTACGTTCCGCCGTCGATCCTGCAAGTGCCCGGGGCCAAGGACGTCGCCGTCGAGCTGTACACGCTGACCAAGTCCTTCTCGATGGCCGGATGGCGCGTCGGGTTCCTCGTCGGCAACCCCGAGATCGTGCAGGCGCTGGCCAAGCTCAAGAGCTATCTGGACTACGGCACGTTCCAGCCGATCCAGATCGCGGCCACCGTCGTGCTCAACGAAGCCCCCGAGTACCCGAAGGAGGTGAACGCGATCTACCAGGGCCGACGCGACGCGTTGTGCGACGGGCTGGCCCGCATCGGGTGGGAGCTCGAGAAGCCGCGCGGCACGATGTTCGTATGGGCACCGATCCCCGAGCCCTACCGCGAGATGGGGTCGATCGAGTTCGCGTCGTTCCTGGTCAAGGAGGCCAAGGTCGCGGTGTCACCGGGCGTCGGGTTCGGTCCCGAAGGCGACGGGCACGTGCGGTTCGCGCTGATCGAGAACGAGCAGCGCATCGGTCAAGCGGTGCGAAACCTCCGGCGGGCGCTCGAGAAGCTCTAGGAGCCCGACAACCCGTCCAGACAGAACGCGACCGCGGCGTCGGCGATCTCGTCGACCGACGCGTTGCGCTCGTGGATGAACGTGCGGGCCAGCTGACCGGTGACGCCGAGGATGGCGTGGGAGAGCAGGTCGGGATCGCTGTCGCGCACCCGACCCTCGACCACCGCCTCCTTGACATGCCGCACCGTGTCGGCGAGCGCGACCTCCTGGCCGCGCCGCATGGCGGGCGCGAATCGCTCCTCGCTGGCCGCGAACTGGAAGAGGTTCACCAAGCTGCGGTTCCGGTCGAACCAGGCCATCGACGCCCGGATGCCGAGCTCGATCCGCCGCACCGGGTCGGGCTCGTCGCCGATGGCGTCCTGCTGCGCTCGCCGCAGTGACTGCTGGGCTTCCCGGAGCACCTCGAGCATGAGCTGTTCCTTGCTCTCGAAGTACCAGTAGAAGACACCCTTGCCGACGCCGAGCCCGGACACGATGTCGGCCACCGACGTCGGGTGGTAGCCGTGCTCGGCGAACCGCTGCGTGGCGAACGCCAGCAGCTGCCGCCGGCGCTCCTTGCCTCGCGGCGTCAGCCGTCGCTCCATCGGCCCGCGAACGTAGGGACCGCTTGACTGCACGGTCAAGGGGAGCGAGTCGGTAGCGTGGGGGCGTGGCGTACTGGATCGTGAAGGTGGTGCTCACGCCGATCCTGCGGTTCTTCTTCGCGGTGCGGATCGAGGGGACCGAGCACATCCCGTCTTCGGGCGCGGCCATCCTCGCCAGCAACCACGTGTCGTTCTCCGACTCGATCTTCCTCCCGATGATGTTGCGGCGGCGCATCACCTTCGTCGCCAAGGCCGAGTACTTCGACGATCCGAAGACCGCGTGGTTCTTCCGTGGCGTCGGCCAGATCCCGATCCGGCGCGACGGCGGCTCGGCGTCGGCCGGCGCGTTGGCGGCCGCCACCGACGTCTTGCGGGGCGGCAGCCTCTTCGGGATCTACCCCGAAGGGACGCGCTCGCCGGACGGCCGGCTCTACAAGGGCAAGACGGGACTGGCGCGGCTCGCGATTGCGAACCGCGTGCCGATCATCCCGGTCGCGATGATCGGGACGAGCGAGGCGCAACCGATCGGCCAGGTCATGCCGAACCTCTTCATGCCGATCACGATTCGCGTCGGCCGGCCGATCGATGTGTCGCGCTGGGCCGGCCGCGCCGACGACCCGAAGGTGCTGCGCCGGATCACCGACGAGGTCATGTTCGAGCTGCGCGAGCTGTCGGGGCAGGCGTACGTCGACCGGTATGCCAAGCGCGGGGAGGCGGCCGAGGAGGTGGGCCCGGCGAGGGTGGCGACGCTCGACAGTGTCGACGGTCACGCCGAGGCTCGGCTCGCCGTCGCTACCTAGGTCCCCGAGTCGGGACACTGGCCAGCACACCGACCACGAGCCGTTGCACGGCGGAAACCGGCCGTTCACGTTGACCCCGTACCGTGCTGGACATGCCGGCGTATGTCCTCCGACTGTGGATGCCCGACCGCCCCGGCGCCCTCGGCGCCGTCGCGAGCCGCATCGGCGCGGTGCGCGGCGACGTCGTCGGCATCGAGATTCTCGAGCGGGGCGCCGGCCGGGCCATCGACGAGCTCGTGGTCGAGCTGCCGGAAGAAGACCTCCTCCCGTTGCTCGTGCGCGAGGTGGGTCAAGTCGACGGCGTCGACGTCGAAGACGTGCGGCCCGCGCCCGATCTGCTGCGCGACCCGCGCCTCGACGCGCTGGCCGCCGCGGCGCGGCTCGTCGCGGCGTCCTCGCCGGAGGATCTCGTCGACGAGCTCGTCGACCGGACCGGTCAGGACTTCGAGGCCGATTGGGTGGTGCTGCTCGACGTCGAGGGACCGGCGGTGACGGCGGCGTCGGGCGGTCATCCGCCAGTCGCGTGGCTCGCGGCGTTCGCCGGTGGCGCGGCGCACATGCGGCCGGGCGCCGGACCGGACGACGTGTCTTGGGCGGCGATGCCGGTGGCCGGCCTCTCGCTGTTCCTCGGCCGGCAGGGCCGGCCGTTCCGCGCTCGGGAGCGGCATCAGGTCGCGGCGATCGCCGACATCGCCGACGCCCGCTGGGCCGAGCTCGCCTGGCGCGAAGCCCGAGTCTCGCACCCCAGTTCGGCGTGAACTGTGCACGTGGGTGGCTGTCCCCCGACCACTCGCGTGCACAGTTGACGTCGACGGCGCGCTAGCTGCTGAAGGCCCTCGCCCGCTCCACCGCGCGTCGCCATTGCGCGTGTCGCGCGTCGGCCACTGCTGTCGGCATTGTCGGCACGAAGACTCTGTCTTCCTGCCACTGCTCGGCGACTTCGTCTTGGTCGCGCCAGATGCCTTCGGCGATGCCGGCGAGGTAGGCGGCGCCGAGCGCGGTGGTCTCGGCGACCGCCGGTCGGGTGACGGGGACCTGGAGCTGGTCGGCCTGGAGCTGCAGCACCAGGTCGTTGGCGGCCGCGCCACCATCGGCGCGCAGGGTCGTCATCTCGCGGCCGGCGGCGTCGCGCATCGACTCGACGACGTCGCGGGTCTGGTACGCCATCGATTCCAGAACGGCGCGGGCCAGGTGGGCCCGGCCGGCGCCGCGGGTGAGGCCGAAGACGGCGCCGCGCGCGTACGGGTCCCACCACGGACTGCCGAGGCCGGTGAACGCCGGGACGATGTACACCCCTTCGGTGTCGTTGACGGAACGGGCCAAGGCCTCGGTGTCGGCCGCGGCATCGATGATGCCGAGGCCGTCGCGCAGCCATTGCACCGCGGCGCCGGTGACGAAGATGGCGCCTTCGAGCGCGTAGGTCAGGCCGCCGTCGGCCAGCTGCCAGCCGATCGTCGTCAGGAGGCCGTCGACCGGTGGCGGGCATTCGGGGCCGACGTTCATCAGCACGAAACTGCCGGTGCCGTACGTGTTCTTCGCCATCCCGGGCGCGAAGCAGGCTTGTCCGAACAGTGCCGCCTGCTGGTCACCAGCCATGCCGCTCACCGGGATGCCGTCGCCGGTGACTCCGAGCCGGCCGCTCGACGGGCGGATCTCCGGCAGACAGGACGTCGGCACGCCGAACAGGTCGCACAGCTCGTCGTCCCACGCGACGCGGGTGATGTCGCACAGCATCGTGCGCGACGCGTTCGACGGGTCGGTGGCGTGCACCGCGCCGCCGGTGAGGTTCCACAGGATCCAGCTGTCGACGGTGCCGAACGCCAGGTCGGGCCCGCCCTGGACTCCGCCCTCGGTCAGCAACCACTCCAGCTTCGTCGCCGAGAAGTACGGGTCGAGCACGAGGCCGGTGCGGGCGCGCACGAGCGGCAGCTGGCCGGCGTCGCGCAGTGCGTCGCAGCGGGCCGCCGTGCGACGGTCCTGCCACACGATGGCGTTCGCCAGCGGCTTGCCGGTCGCGCGCGACCAGACCACCACCGTCTCGCGCTGGTCGGTGATGCCGATGGCGGCGACGGTGTGGCCGGCGCGCTCGAGCTCGGTCCGGAGCTCGCCGAGCGTCGCCTCCACCGCGGCCCAGATGTCGAGCGGGTCGTGCTCGACCCAACCGGGCTGCGGGAAGTGCTGAGGAAACTCGCGGTACGACCACCCGACGGGCCCGCCCGACTCGTCCACCGCGAAGGCGCGAACGCCGGTGGTGCCCGCATCGATCGCCACCACGACGCCGCTCATCGGGGTGCACATTAGGGTGGCCGGCATGCGGGTCGGACTTCTCACTGGGGGTGGGGACTGCCCGGGGCTGAACGCCGTCATCCGGGCGGTGGTGCGCAAGGGTGAGCGCCACTACGAGGACGAGTTGCTCGGCTTCACCGACGGGTGGCGGGGGGTGATCGAGGGCACGACGATGCCGCTCGACGTCGAGCGCTGCCGCGGCCTGCTGCCGCGGGGCGGCACGATCCTCGGCACGTCGCGCACCAACCCCTACAAGGTGGATGGCGCCGTCGAGAAGGCGGTGGCGACGCTGCGCTCGAAGGCGATCGACGCGCTGATCGCGATCGGCGGCGAGGACACCCTCGGCGTGGCCCACGAGTTGCGCGGCGAGGGCGTCAACATCGTCGGCGTGCCCAAGACGATCGACAACGACCTCTCGGCCACCGAGGTCACGTTCGGGTTCGACACCGCGGTACAGATCGCGACCGACGCCATCGACCGCCTGCACACGACGGCCGAGTCGCACGACCGGGTCATCGTGTGCGAGGTGATGGGCCGCCACGCCGGCTGGATCGCGACCCATGCCGGGATCGCCGGCGGCGCCGCCGAGATCCTCATCCCGGAGGAGGCGTTCGACATCGACGTCGTCTGCGACAACCTCCGGCGCCGCCACGAGAAGGGTCGGTTCGCGTCGATCGTCGTGGTGGCCGAAGGCGCGCAGCCGAAGGAGGGGACGCTGTCGCTGCAGTCGGGCGAGGTCGACCAGTTCGGCCATGTGCGGCTCGGCGGGATCAGCAACGTGCTGGCCGAGGAGATCGAGAAGCGCACCGGGTTCGAGTCACGCGTGACGATCCTCGGTCACGTCCAGCGGGGCGGCACCCCGACCGCGTTCGACCGCATCCTCGCGACCCGCTTCGGCATCGCCGCCATCGATGCGGTGCACGACGGCGCCTTCGACCAGATGGTCGCGCTCCAGTCGGCCCAGATCGTCCGGGTGCCGCTGGCCGACGCCGTCGGCCAGCTCAAGACGGTCGACCCCGGCCTGTACCACGGCGTCGCCGAGATGTTCTTCGGCTAGCGGTCACCACACCTACGCGCCGGCGGCCGTCAGCAGCGCACGGAAGGGCTCGGCCAGGTGGGGGCCGCAGGCGACGACCAGGTCGTCGGCCAGGTCGACGAACGCGCCGGCTTCCGCGGCGATGAGCGCGCCGGCGTCGCGGTCCCACGCGTTGAGGCCCTCCTCGAAGAACGCGTCGAGGCGGCCGCACGCCACCCACGCCAGATCGATCGCGGCTGACCCGTAGCGGCGCAGGTCGCGGACGCGGGGCAGGACGTACGCGGTGACGGGCCCTTGGAGACGGCGGCGCTCGGCGACGTAGGAGTACCCGGTGCCCACCAGCGCGTCGTCGAGATCGACCAGCTCCGACGCGCGGATCGGCCGGCCGTTGCAGAAGGCGCCGCCCCCCGCGGTGGCGGTGAACGTCTCGCCGTGCGACGGGTCGTGCACCACGCCGGCCACCGGCGCGCCGTCGACCGACGCCGAGATCGAGACGGAGAACGCCGGCAGCCCGTAGAGGTAGTTGGTGGTGCCGTCGAGCGGGTCGATGAACCACTGGACGCCACTCGTCCCCTCGACGTCCGCGCCCTCCTCGCCGATCACCGCGTCACCCGGCCGCGCCGCGCGGATGCCGCCGACGATCAGGGCCTCGGACGCGCGGTCGACCTCGGTGACCATGTCGGTCGCGCTCGACTTGGTGTCGATCGTCGTGCGGGCGCGGCCCAGGCCGTCGAGCAGCAGCGCGCCGGCCTCGGTGGCCAGCCGTTCCGCCAGCGCGAGCAGGTCCTCGGCGGCGACAGCCGGCACGGCGGGCACGACGGGCAACGTAGCCTGACCGGATGGTCGACCTGCGCTCCGACACCGTCACCCGGCCGACACCGGAGATGCGCCGGGCCATGGCCGACGCCGAGGTCGGTGACGACGTCTACGGCGAGGACCCGACGGTCAACGCGCTGCAGGCGGAGTTCGCGGCCCGCGTCGGCAAGGACGCCGCGCTGTTCGTGCCGTCGGGGACCATGGGCAACCAGTTGGCGTTGCGGCTGCTGACGCGCCCGGGCGACGTGGTGATCGCCGGCCGGCGGCAGCACGTCGTCATCTACGAGAACGGTGCCGCCGGGATCAACAGCGGCATCCAGTTCCACACGCTCGCCGACGACGACGGGACGCTGGCCGTCGATGACGTCCGCTGGGTCGTCGCCGCCACCGCCCACCATCATCCGCGACCCGCGGTCGTGGCCGTCGAGGACAGCCACATGCCGGCCAACGGCGCGGTGTGGTCGGTCGACCGGCTGCGCGACGTCGCCGCCGTCGGCCTGCCGGTCCATCTCGACGGCGCCCGGCTGTTCAACGCCGAGGTGGCGAGCGGCGTCGGCGCGGCCGAGATCGCGTCGCACGCCACGACCGTGATGTGCTGCCTGTCGAAGGGGTTGGGCGCGCCCGTTGGCTCGATGCTCGCCGGGCCGGCCGACCTCATGGCCGCGGCGCGCCGCGGACGCCAGCGACTGGGCGGCGGGATGCGCCAGGTCGGTGTCATCGCCGCCGCCGGCCTGGTCGCGTTGCGCACGATGGTCGAGCGCCTGGCCGACGACCACCGGCGGGCGCGGCGACTGGCGGAGGCGGTCGCCGACCGGTGGCCCGAGAGTGGCCTCGATCCGGCGACCGTCGTCACCAACATCGTCACGTGGCGCCATCCCGAGCCCGACGCGGTGCTGGCGCACCTGCGAGGCGAGGACGTGCAGGTCGGCACGATCGCGCCCGGCGTGCTGCGCATCGTCACCCATCACGACGTCGACGACGACGGTGTCGAGCGCGCCATGAAGGCGATCGCCGCCTGTGGCTGATCTGATCGACGACGTGCCGGCTCGGGTCCTGGCGGTCTACGCCCACCCCGACGATCCCGAGATCTCCTGCGGCGGCACCCTCGCCCGTTGGGCCCGGGCCGGCAGCGAGGTGCACGTGCTGGTGTGCACGCGCGGCGACAAGGGCAGCTCTGATCCGGCGACGCGCCCGGACGAGCTGGCGGCGCGTCGGGCCGGCGAGATGGCGGAGGCGTCGACCGTGCTGGGGTTGGCCGGGCACGAGCGGCTCGACGTCGACGACGGCGAGCTCGAGAACACCGCCGACGTCCGGGCCGGCATCGTCGCCACCGTGCGGCGCATCCGGCCCGACGTGGTGATCTGCCCCGACCCGACCGCGGTGTTCTTCGGCGACAGCTACGTCAACCACCGCGACCACCGCGCGGTCGGCTGGGCCACGCTCGACGCGGTGTCACCCGCGGCCGCCAATCCGCACTACTTCGCCGACGCCGGCGCGCCGCATGCGGTGCCGACGCTCCTGCTGTCGGGCACGCTCGAGGCCGACGCGTGGGTCGACATCAGCGGCACGCTCGACATCAAGGTGGCGGCGCTGCTCTGCCATGCCAGCCAGCTGGGCGAGCCGGGGGAGTGGCTGCGCGGCGTCGTGCACCAGCGAGCCGCCGATGGCGGTCGGGCCGCCGGCGTGACGCACGCCGAGGGCTTCCGGCGCCTGCGGTTGGCATGAACCGGCCGAGCTGGTCCACCGGGTGGCCGCCGCTCGCGGCCGCGGTCCTCGTGCCGGCGTCGATCGTGGCGCGCGTCGCGAACGGCTCCGGCACGGTGACGTTCGTGCTGGCCGCGGCCGCGGTCGTGCCGCTCGCCGGCATGCTGGGTCAGGCGACGGAGCAACTCGCGCAGCACTCGGGGCCGCGCATCGGCGGTCTGTTGAACGCGACGTTCGGCAACGCCGCCGAGCTCATCATCGGCATCTTCCTGGTGGCGCGCGGTGAGATCGAAGTCGTGCGGGCGTCGCTCACCGGCTCGATCATCGGGAACCTGCTGCTCGTGCTGGGCGCGGCGTTCGTCGCCGGCGGGGTGCGGCACCGCGAGCTGCGGTTCTCGGCGAAGGCGGCGTCGACCCACGTCGTGTCGATGGCGCTCGCGGTCGCCGGCATCCTGATGCCGTCGATCTACGGTCACCAGGCGGTGGCCACCGCGCACCGCGTGGAGGTCATCAGCATCTGGGTCGCGGCCGTGCTGATCGCGCTGTACGTCGCCGGCCTCGTCTACTCGTTGGTGACGCACGCCGACGCCTTCGGCGATTGCCACGCAGATCCGGGTGGCGCGGAGTGGTCGCGCCGCGCCGCGCTGGCCGTGCTCGCGGTCGTCGGCGTCCTCGTCGCCGTCGAGTCGGAGTTCCTGTCGAGCGCGCTCGAGTCGGCCGTCCGGTCGTGGGGGGTTTCGCGCCTGTGGCTCGGCCTCATCGTCGTGCCGATCGTCGGCAACGCCGCCGAACACTCGACCGCGGTGCTCGTCGCCCGGAAGGGCCAGGCGGACCTCGCACTCGACATCGCCGCCGGATCGTCGGCGCAGATAGCGCTCGTCGTCACGCCGATGCTCGTGTTCGCCGGTCTGCTGTTCAACCACCACCTCACGCTGTCGTTCAGCACGTTCGAGGTCGGTGCGCTGGCGGTGGCGGTGCTCGTCGTCGCGCTGGTCGCGCTCGACGGTGAGACCAATTGGCTGGAGGGCGCGCAGCTGGTCGGCCTCTACGCCATCCTGGCGATCACCAGCTTCTACCTCGGCAAGGTCTGAGGCGCCCGGGGGACTCAGCGGCGCGAGGGCGGCTCGCGCTCGGGCTCTTGAATCGTCCGCCACTCGCCCATGGCGCGCAGCACCAACGTGGCGATGATCCCCACGCCGACCGCGGCCACGATGCCGCCGACCACCGCGCCGATCCCCTCGGCCACCGACCGGTCACCGTGCGTCTGGAGGCGGGCGACCGAGAACCCGATCATCGCCCCGCAGACCCCAGCGATCATGATCGCGGCGAACGCCACCACGCGGGTGCCCACCGAGGGCAGCGCCGACAACGGCGCCTCGTGGATCAGCTCGGGACGGCCAGGCTCGTCGGGGACCACCGGGCAATCGTATTGTGCCCGGGTGCGCGCCCTGGTCGTCCTGCCGACCTACAACGAGGCCGACAACATCGTCGAGGTGCTCGACCGGGTGCGCACCGGGGCTCCGGCGGTCGACGTGCTGGTCGTCGACGACTCCAGCCCCGACGGCACGGCCGACATCGCCCGTCGGGCGGGCGGTGAGCTCGGCCAGGTCGACGTGCTCGTGCGGCCGGTGAAGGCGGGCCTGGGCCAGGCGTACCGCGCCGGCTTCCGGTTGGGGATGGACCGCGGGTACGAGGTGCTGGTCGAGATGGACAGCGACTTGTCGCACGATCCGGGCGCCCTGCCGGAGCTGCTGAACGCGGTCGAGTCGGGTGCCGATCTCGCCATCGGCTCGCGGTATGTGCCCGGCGGGACGATCCCGCATTGGCCCTGGCACCGACGGGCGCTCTCGCGGTACGGCAACCGCTACGCCGGCGGCGTGCTCGGGCTCATGGTGCGCGACTCGACGTCGGGCTACCGCGCCTACCGCGCCGACATGCTCGCGAAGATCGACCTCGAGTCGGTGTCCGCCGACGGGTACGGCTTCCAGATCGAGATGGCATATCGCGTCGCCGGGCTCGGCGGCCGCATCGTCGAGGTGCCCATCTCGTTCGTCGACCGGGTCCGAGGCACGTCGAAGATGTCGTCGCGCATCGTGGTCGAGGCGCTGGCGTTGGTGACGTGGTGGGGTGTGCGCGACCGGCTGCTGCGCCGGGACAAACGAGAGGACCGCTGATGCGCGACGCGCTGTCCGACTTCACCAAGTCGACGTTCATCCACGACGGCAAGACGCGCGACGTCTACCGCATCGGCTCCGGGCCGGCGGTCATCGTGATCGCCGAGATGCCGGGGATCACGCCCGCGGTCGCCCACTTCGCGCGGCGCCTTCCACCGCTCGGCCTGACCGCGGTGCTGCCGAACGTGTTCGGTGACCCGGGCCGCGACATGTCGGCCGGCTACGTGCTCCGGTCGCTCGCCCCGGCGTGCGTCTCGCGTGAATTCACCGCGTTCGCCACCGGGAAGGCCAGCCCCATCACGGTGTGGTTGCGGGCGCTGGCCAAGCAGGCCCATCAGGAGTGCGGCGGGCCGGGTGTCGGCGCCGTCGGCATGTGCTTCACCGGTGGCTTCGCGCTGGCGATGATGGTCGACGACACCGTCGTCGCGCCGGTGCTGAGCCAGCCCTCGCTGCCGTTCCCGATCACCAGGAAGCACAAGCGTGACGTCGGCATCTCCGACGCCGACCTGGCGCGGGTGAAGCAGCGAGTGGAGCAGGGCGCGTGCCTCATCGGGCTCCGCTTCACCGGCGACAAGGTGGTGCCGGCCGAGCGGTTCCAACGGCTCCGCGACGCGCTGGGCGACGGGTTCATCGGCGTCGAGATCGACTCGTCGAATGGCAACCCCTACGGCCATCCCGCGAACGCGCACTCGGTGTTGACGAACCATCTCATCGACGAGCCGGGCCAGCCGACTCGCGACGCGCTCGACCAGGTGCTCGCGTTCTTCCAGGAGCGGCTCCTGGTCCCTAGCGCGTGAGCGACACCTCGCCCACGTCCTCGGGCCGCAGCTTGCGCTGCGCGATGCCGGCGAAGCCGTCGCCGCCGACGTAGGTGTCCTCGCCCCGAGCCAGGCCGTGCTCGTCGAACGGCCACAGCGTCGCCATGCGAGCCTCGTAGAGGTAGTACGCGTCGGGGTCGTCCACGGCGATGCCGTACGCCAGCAGCGTGCGGCCGGGGTAGGCCATCCGCATGAGGCCCTCGGTGAGGATGCAGTCGCGGTCGACGACGAGCCGGTCGATGTCGAGCTGCAACCGCGTCGCGCCGCCGGCGATGAAGTCCTCGTAGAACCTCCGCACCCCCTCCTTCCCGACCGGATTGTTCTTCTCGTCGGGGCTGCCGTACGCGTGGTAGACGACGTCGTCGGACAGGGTGCGCAGCAGCCCGTCGATGTCGCCCGCGGCCTCGGACCTCATGTGCTCGAGCACGGTCTCGAGATTGCGCCGCAGCACCGGGTCGGTCTCGGTCGCGAGGCGCGACTCGACCTTGGCCCACGTCACGTTGGGGTCGATGATCATGGCTTCCTCCTAGCGTCGCACTGCAAGATCGCACACCCGACCACCGGTGGCCCGGGCGAGGTCACTCGGCACGATGGCGAAGTTCACGTGCGGCGTCCCCGCCGCCGCCCACAGCTCCTCGAAACCCATCAGGTCCTCGTCGATGAACACCCGCAGCGGCTCGCGGTACCCGAACGGCGGCACCCCGCCGATCGGGAACCCGGTGGCGTCGCGGACGGTGTCGGCGTCCTCCCGCCAAGCCTTGTCGCCTCCGGCGGCCTCGGCCAGCTTGCCCTCGTCGAGCAGGTTGTCGCCGCTCACCAGCGCGACGCACACCTCGCCGTCGACCGCGAACACCAGCGACTTCACGATCTGGCCGAGGTCCACACCGATCGCCAGCGCGGCGTCGGCCGCGGTGCGGGTGGACTCCGGGAACTCACGGGCGTGCACGTCGACTCCGAGCGCCTTGCCGGCCTCGACGACCGCCCGCACGTTCCGGTGCACGGCCGCTCATGCTGGCACACTTCACCGGTGCGTGACTGGCTCGTTGCCGGGGCCCTGGTCGAGGGCGGTGACGGCCTCCTGCTGGTGTGCAACCGCCGCCGCAACGGCTCGTACGACTGGTCGACGCCGGGCGGCGTGATCGACGACGGCGAGTCGATCGAGGAGGGGCTCACCCGTGAGGTGGAGGAGGAGACCGGCCTGCGGGTGCTGGCCTGGGAAGGCCCGGTGTACACCGTCGACGTGATCGCCGAGGACCTCGGGTGGCGGCTGCGCGCCGAAGTGATGCGCGCGGTCGCGTACGAGGGCGAGCTGGTCGTCGCCGATCCGGACGGCATCGTCGTCGACGCGCGGTGGGTGCCGGTCGCGGACTGCGGCCCATTGCTGGACGGTGGCCACCCCTGGGTCGGCGAGCCGCTGGCATCGTGGCTCGCCGGCGAGATCGCCGAGGCCCGCTCGTTCGGCTTCACCGTGAGCGGTGCCGACCCCGCGTCGTACGTGGTCGTCCGTCGGTGACCGGCGCGTGACCGCGACGCTGCCCGAGCCCGAACCGACGATCCTGCACGTCGACATGAACGCGTTCTACGCCGCGGTCGAAGTGCTCGAGGACCCGTCGTTGGCCGGCAAGCCGGTGATCGTCGGCGGCACCGGTGATCGGGGCGTCGTCGCCGCGTGCTCGTACGAGGCCCGCATGTTCGGCATCCGGTCGGCGATGCCGTCGACGCGCGCCCGCCGGCTGTGCCCGCATGCCGTGTTCATCCCTGGCCACTTCGATCTCTATGGCGACTACAGCCGCCGCATCCACGAGGTCTTCAAGGCATTCACGCCGCTCGTCGAAGGCATCGCGCTCGACGAGGCGTTCCTCGACGTCGCCGGCGCGCGCCGGCTGTTCGGGCCGGCGGCGTCGATCGCGCACGCCATCCGTGATCGCATTCGCGACGACCTCGGCCTGTCCTGCTCGGTCGGCGCGGCGACGACGAAGTTCATCGCCAAGCTGGCGTCGGAGGCGGCCAAGCCGACGGCCTCGATGAAGGGGATCGAGCCCGGGCTCGGCGTCAAGGTGGTCGAGCCGGGGGACGAGCTGGCGTTCCTGCATCCGCTTCCGGTGCAGGCACTGTGGGGCGTCGGCCCAGCGACGTTCGAGCGGCTCTCGCGGTTCGGCGTCCGGACCGTCGGCGAACTGGCCGAGCTGCCGGAGGCGACGCTCACCACGGCGCTCGGCGCCGCGACCGGCAGCCATCTCCACGCGCTGGCGTGGGCCCGCGACGACCGGCGGGTCGAACCCGACCGGGCCACCAAGTCGGTGAGTCACGAGGAGACGTACGCCCACGACCACCATGAGCTCGAGCCGTTGCGGCTGGAGACGGTGCGGATGGCCGACTCCGTCGCATCGCGGCTGCGGGCCCACCACCTCGCCGGACGGACGATCAACCTGAAGGTGCGATTCCACGACTTCCGCACGATCACGCGATCCCGCACCCTTCCGATCGCCGTCGACCGCGGCACGGTCATCGCTCGGGTCGCCGGTGAGCTGCTCGAGACCATCGACCCGACGTCGGGCGTCCGGCTCCTCGGCGTCGGCGTGTCCAACCTCACCGAGGACGCCGCAGAGCAGCTGACGCTCGACGACGCGGACCCGGCCGGCTGGACCGACGCCGACCGGGCGGTCGACGAGATCCGGCGCCGTTTCGGCGATCGAGCCGTGGGCCCGGCCGCCCTGGTCGGCCGGGATGGCCTGCTGCTGCGGCGCCGGGGTGACCAGCAATGGGGTCCGGGCGCCGATGATTGATCCGCACGTGAAAGCGGCCGATGGGGTACAGGTGAGTGGCACATGCCGCGTTGTTGTAGTTCGCGGCCTGTGCGAAGATGACTTGGTAATCGCGGGCGAGGGGTAGAAGCGTGCCGCTTTCCGAGGACGAACAGCGGATCCTCCAAGAGATCGAGCAGCAGTTCTACGAGCACGATCCTGCCTTCGCGCACAATGTCGGCTCCACCACCCTCTACCGGCACGCCGGCCGCAATCTGAAATGGGCCGCGCTGGGCTTCCTCACCGGATTCGTCGTGCTCATCGCGTCGTTCGCGTCGTCGTGGGTGCTCGGCATCATCGGCTTCCTCGTGATGTTCGGCTGCGCCGCGGTGTTCGAGCGCAACCTGCGCAAGATGGGCAAGGCCGGCTGGCAGCAGTGGACGTCGTCGTGGCGCGGCGGCCACTTCCGCGAGTCGTTTGGCGACGCCGGTCGCAAGTTCCGCGACCGCTTCCGCCGCGACAGCTGAACTCTTCCTCTTCTGCGTTCGGCCGCCGTTTGCCCGTCGAGCCGGACGGCGCCGGCCATGCCGTCGTATCCATTTGTGCGGTTCGTGCGATTACCCAGGTGAAAACCTGCCTGGCGGTCCTTCCACCTAGGAGTCCATCGTGTTGTCCCGTACCAAGCTCGCCGCCGCCGGTCTGACCGGGGCGCTCGCCCTGACAACCGGCCTCGCGGCCGCCAATGCCCTCCCCGGCGCAGCCCAAGACGTTGCCTCCGACGCGCTGGCGAAGGTTGGCGTGAGCGTGCCCGGCCCGAACGACCACGCGGGCGACCACCCGAACACCCGTGGCCAGTCGACCGACCACACCGCCGATACGGCCACCCCGAACACGCCGACGAGCAACGGCAAGGGTTCGGAGATCTCCAACCTGGCCAAGACCACCGACGCCACCGGCGTCGACAAGGGTGCCGAGATCTGCACGGCGGCGAGCGACGGCAAGTGCCAGGCCGGGCAGCATGGTCCCGGTGCGACCGCGGGCACCTCGGGCACCACGGGCAACGCCAGCAACTCGCAGGCCGCGGTTGTCACTCCGAACCACGGTGCCGCCAGCGACGGCCAGAGCAACAACGGCACGACCACGGCCGACACCGCGAGCAACGGGCACTCGCACCAGCCGTAGAACCGCTGAGCTGACCCGAAGGTCAAGGGTGGCGCGCGCGGTAGCAGGCGCGGCCGCCCGCGCTCGCACGGGGTTTTGAGTACCAGTCCCATTCTCGTGTTGCGATCGCGTGGCGTATGTCAGATCGTGGCGGGGTGAGTCGTGAGGCCCGACTGCGGGCCGCGCTGGTGCTGAACCTCGGGATCGTGGTCGTGCAGGTCGTCGGCGGGGTCGCGGCTCACTCGCTGGGTTTGCTGGCCGATGCGGGGCACAACCTCACCGATGTGGCTGCGGTGGTCCTTTCGCTCGTCGCCGTCCGGTGGGCGAAGCGGGCACCCAACGAGGCGAAGTCGTTCGGTTATCACCGTTCGACGGTGCTGGCGGCTCAGGCCAACGCCGCCACGATCATCGCCATCACGGCGGTGATCGGGTACGAAGCGGTTCACCGCCTCGTTCATCCCCACCCGGTGTCCGGTGGGCTCGTGGTCGTTGTCGCGTTGGTCGCCCTCGTGGTGAACGCGGTCGCGATGTTCCTTCTTTCCGAGCGCGGCGGTGACCTGAACATGCGCTCGGCCCGGCTGCACATGATGGGTGACGCAGCTGCATCCGCGGCGGTCGCCATCGCGGGCGGGGTGATCGCCGCGAGCGGCCGGTTCTACTGGCTCGATCCATTCGCCTCACTGGTCATCGGCCTGCTCATCGCGGTTTCAGCGGCCAAGCTCATCAAGCAGACGACCGACGTGCTGCTCGAATCGACGCCGCAAGGACTGAGCCTCGACGAACTGGGGACGGCCATCGAGAACGTCGCCGGGGTCGAGCAGGTGCATGACCTCCACGTCTGGGGCTTGACCGACGAGATGCGCGTCCTTTCGGCCCACCTCGTGCTGGAGGGCCACCCGACGCTCGAAGAGGCCCAGGCCATCGGAATGTCGGTGAAGCGGGCCATCTCGTGGCCGTTCGGTATCGCACACGCCACCCTCGAACTCGAATGTGAGGGCTGCGTCGACGACGGATCGTGGTGTGCGATGACGGCCGACCCGTTCGGCAAGGATCCCCGGCACCACATCATCACTGACCTACGGGATTGACCGACAGTCGGACACCGGGCGCTCCTTCGCGGGGGAATGGCCCAAGAAGGTCACGCGGCTCGGCGGCCTCATGTGGGCCATGCCCCGTACCCTTTGATCGCCGGATCGCGTCAGACTCGGCGGCACCCTGACTACGGAGGTCCTGTTGCTCGCCGAACTCACGTTCAAGGTCGTCTACCAGTACGAGGACGACCACTCGCTGGAGCGCCACACCCGCGAAGCCGAAGACCTGATGCGCCACTCACTCGCCGGGCACGCCGCCATGTACGACCTCGAAGTGACCGGACGGCGGGCACCGATCGACAGCTTTCCACCTGACTGACCGCTCGCTCCTAGTGTGCCGACATGGCTGCTGATCGCTCGATTCAGTTTCGGACCGCCACCGCCCTGCTGGTGCTCGCCGCGATCGCGTTCGTCGTGCTGGGTGTGATCTATCTCACGACCGCCGCCGACAAGCTGCCGTCGCTGTTGCCGGGCCATCAGGCGCACATCACCCGCCACCACACGAAGCACGGGATCGCGATGTTCGGCCTTGCCGTGTTGGCGCTGGTCGGCGCCTGGTTCACGACCGCGCCCCGCGCCGAAACCGTCTGACTGCCGCCCGGTCCGGGCGGTACCGTCGTTGCGTGTCCGGCGACGTCCCGTTCCGGTACCGCTCGCCCGACGAAGACAGCGGACGATGGACCGGTTTCCGGTTCCGGGACGGCGACATCGTGATCAGCACCCGGTCCAAGAGCGGAACGACGTGGGTGCAGATGATCTGTGCGCTGCTCGTGTTCCAGACCGCTGACCTTCCGATGCCGCTGTGGCAGTTGTCGCCTTGGCTGGACTGGCTCGTGACGCCGAGCGAGGAGGTGCGCGGCCAGTTGTCGGCACAAGCCCATCGCCGCTTCATCAAGACGCACACCCCGCTTGACGGGATACCCCTCGACCGGCGCGCGACCTACATCGTCGTCGGACGGCATCCCCTCGACATGGCGGTGTCGCTCTTCCACCAGGGCGAGAACCTCGACCGCGAGCTGATCGCCCGGCTCACCGGTCAGCCTCAGGCCGACGCATCACCGGCGCGCGAGCCGCTGCGGGAATGGCTGCGCTCGTGGATCGACTGGAATGGCGCGGCCCGGGAGCGTCTCGATTCCCTGCCGGGCGTGATGTGGCACCTGGGTGACGCCTGGAGCCGTCGGGGCGAGCCGAACGTCGTCCTGGTCCACTACCAGGACCTCGCCGACGACCTCGAGGGTGAGATGCGACGGCTCGCCACCACGCTCGGGATCACGGTCCCGGAGCGGACGTGGCCCACGCTCGTCGAGGCAGCAATGTTCGATCGCATGCGAGCTCGGGCCGATCAGCTCGTCCCTGACCCGGTGGGCGTCCTCAAAGACGCGACGGCGTTCTTTCGCGGGGGTTGGTCGGGTCAGCACCGCCAGCTCGTGTCGCGTGATGAAGTCGACCGCTATCACTCGCGAACGATGGCGATGGCACCGCCCGATCTGTTGGCTTGGCTCCATCGGGCCTGATGGCCGGTGTGTTGCGGGGTGCTCGGTGCGGGACGCGGGCTACGGGTTCGCGACGACCTCGAGCCGCGACTTGAGCGACTGCAGCGCGCCGGCGTACGCGCTGCTCATCACGTCGGTCATCGAGTCCGGGACGACATCGACGGTGTACGTCACGTGCGACGTCCGGTCGTCGACCGGCGTAATGGTGATCGTCGCCTCGTGGTGCTCGATCGGCATCGGGCTCTTGGCGATGCCGTAGACAAGGGTGCGGGCGTCGTCGTCGAGGCGGAGGAGCGTCTCCGTCAGCTCCATGCCCATCATCTCGAGGATCCGGTCGTCGCCCTCGACGCGGCACGAGTCGATGCCCGGCATCCACGCGGCCAGCCCCCCGAAGTCGCGCACCACCTTCCACACGTCATCCGCCGGCCGGTCGATGTCGATCTCGTTCGTGGCGCTGCCCATGGCACAGCAGCCTGGCACACCTTGGTCGACGGCCTCGCTCAACGTTTCGAACACTGGAGCCGGTACAGCACGTGCGGCCGGAGCCGGTGTCCTTCGACCACCGACGGGTGGTCGAAGTCGTCCGATGGTTCGCGGCTCATGCCGAGCTTCTCCATCACCCGTCGCGACCGGACGTTGATCGTGGATGTGAAGGAGACGATCTCCTCCAGGCGCAAGCGCTCGAAGCCGTCCGCCACTGCGGCGCGGGCCGCCTCCGGCGCGTAGCCGCGGCCCCAATGCTCGTGGGCCAGTCGCCACCCCACTTCGACGGCCGGCGTGAAGTGCGCCGCGAACGCGGGAGCAGCCAGCCCGACGTAGCCGATGAACGGAGCGAGGCCAGGGACCTCGACCGCCCACAGGCCGAAGCCGTCGGCGAAGCGGTGCTCGATGCGGTCGACCATGGCGTCGCTCTCGGCACGCGTCAGCGTCGACGGGTAGAACTCCATGACGGCGGGGTCGGCGTTCAGCGCCGCGAACGGCGCACGATCACTGTCGCGCCACCTTCGCAGGACGAGGCGCTCGGTACGGAGTTCGGACGGCCCGGCCACGGTGCGAGACCCATGATTGCGCATCGGGCTCACGGATACCGTGGGGGTTCCGACCCGGCCGAGTGTCGGACTGCGGAGGATTTTGTCTAGGATTGGGCGTCGTCGTTGCCCCGGACCCTGGCAACTCGCCACTCTCGACGAGAGGGAGAGCGCTATGCCTGCCGAGAGCAGCCACATCGGGCCGCCGCTGTCAACGCACTTCGCGCCCGGCGCACGCGTCGCCGTGCGATCGTCGTTCGAGGGCTCGTGGTGTTCGGGCTACGAGATCGCCGCCATCGTCCTCGACGCCGACGGGATCGCTGGATGTCGGCTCCGCCGCACGTCCGACCGAACCGTCCTTCCGGCGGTCTTCCGCCTCGACGAGGTCATCCCCGCCGACCGCTAGCGCCGATCGGAGGCCGTCGATCGGTCCCGCGGTGAGCGACGGACTCGTCCGGCTGACGGCCCAGCACCGACCGCGCCGGTCAGCCGCGCGCGCGAGGGCGCGGGTCGAGCGCCCAGCGCAACCGTTGACGACGGGGTGTCGTGGCCAACACCGCGGCCTTCACGTCGGCCGACGCCGACTCGGCGGCGCGAGCGGCGTGGTCCTCGACGCCGTCGACCGACCACGACGCCAACGTGAGGGTGTCGGCCAGAACTGCGACGCCGCTCGCGGCCTGGTGCACGTCGGGCCGGCGGGCGTATTCATGGGGCGTCTCCCAACGCTGGCGCGCGTGGCCCGCAAGACCGAGCCATTCGGTGGCGTCGTCCCACGCGACGACCACCCGATCCGCGGGCGTGGCCGCCGCGGCCCGACGGCGGCGGCGCGACAGCCACCGGCCGCCGGGCGACGCCACGAGCATGAGGATGGCCGCGGCCAACACGGCGAGCAGGACGACGACGACCGGTCGACCGGTCCGGCGAGCATGCGAGCCGGCGCCGGTTCCCAGGTTCACATCGCCGTTGGCATCCTTGGCCTTGGCGTCGGCCGGCTTGGTCGTGGCGGTGGTGGAACCGGCCGCCGGCGCGGTGCTGGCGGTCGTCGACCCGCCGGCCGACACCGGCTCCGGCATCACGCCGGTGTACGACGACGCGCCCGGGATCGAGCGCGTCGGTGTCGGCTCGAAGGCGACCCACCCGAAGCCCGACAGGAAGACCTCGGGCCAGGCGTGGGCGTCGCGACCGAGCACGTGATAGGTGCCGTTGGCGTCGGGGCTGCCCTCGCGGAAGCCGACCGCGACCCGTGCCGGCAGACCGATCGCCCGGGCCATCGCGGCGTACGAGCCGGCGAACTGCTCGCAGTACCCGCGGCGATCGAGAAAGAGGAACCGGACCAGCGCGTTGTCGTCATGGCCGGGACCGACCGACTCGTCGTAGGTGAAGTTGCCGCGGAACCAGTCCTGCAATGCCTTGGCCTTGGCGTAGGGCGTCGCCGCGCCGGCGGTGATCGAGCGCGCCAGCGTCGTGATGCGGCCGGGGAAGCTGCCGGGCAGGTCGAGGTACGTCGCCGTCACGTCGGCCGGCACCGGCCCGACCGCGCCCGAGAGCTCGGCGGCGTTGAGGTCGGCGAGGGCTGACGTGGTGGCGTAGGTCAGCCCGGCGGACGTGTCGGCCTCCGTCAGGAGGCTGCCCGAGTTGCGGTCGTAGCGCACGCCGCTCGGGCCCGAGTACTGCGTCGGCCGGTACGCCACCGGGAGCCAGATCGACGACAGCGCGCTGATCCCGAACGTCTGCTTGACGGTGAGCTTGGCGCCGGCACCCGGCCCGTCGGCGATCGGGAGATCACCCTTGGCCGGCCGGTACGTCCCCTGCGACGACCAGATGTCCCCGTCGAACCGCTCGAGCGACGTCAGCCGCCAGTACGCGGGGCGGTCGGCCTTGACGGTGAAGACCTCGACGTTCGACTGCTCCACGAGCTGCTTCTTGATGGTGACGAGGGGGCTGACGGTGACGCGGGCCGCCGGGCTGCTCCCGGAGTTGCCGCGCCACGAGAGGAGCGGGCGGCTGCGCGCCCCGGGGAGGAGCGGGCCGAACAGCACCGCCAGTACGAGGGCCAGCGCGCCGAGACCGGCGCCGCCACGCACCAACGTGCTGGGGCCACCGGCGGCCCGCCCCACGAACCAGGTCGACGACGCCGCTCGCCGATCGGCGCTGCGGAGGAGGAAGAACGGCAGGACCGCCAGCAGGAACAGCGCCGAGAACGCGACGCGGTGCCGGTCGGCGCCGAGCGCGGCGCCGAACACGAACAGCGTGCCCGCCGGGATCACCGCCTCGAAGGTCGCGCCGATCCGGAAGGCCGCGGTGTCGGCGATGATCGCAGTGACATAACCGGCGAGCGCGCACGACGCGATGAAGGCCCGGGTCGCGACGGCCGGCGCGGCGGCGTCGCCGAACTGGCGCCAGGCCCGGCTCAGATCGTCGCCGAGCGCGTGCAGTGAATGTCCCCACGGGATGCCGTAGCTGGTCGTCGCCGGCTCGATCACCCACGCGAGCACGATGAACCCACCGACGGCGGCGACGATCACGAACAGCCACAACGGGACGGCGAGCCGGCGGGCCGCGGCCGCGATGACGTGCCCGCCGACGGCCGCGCCGACGACCGGGCCGAGGAAGCGAGCGTCGGTGAACAGCCGGCCGAGGCCGGCGACCGCGGCGATGGTGACGACGACCAGCGCGACCTCGACCGCCGTTCCCAGCTGCGCGCCGGCGACGCCGACGCTCGCCCGGCGGCGCGGCAGGATCGTCGCGCCGGCACCCGCGGCCGCGGCCGTCATGCGGTGACTCCGACCGCGGCCGGGCCGAACGTCCGGTTCCAGCCGGCGGCGAACGGCTCGGCGGCAGTCGCCTTCACCACGGCGCCGAACGCCGGCACCGGGCGCTCGGCGGCATGGCGGGCTTCTGGGTGGTACGCGCTCCGGTCGAAGAGCACGAGCGTCACCGCGCCGAACCGCGTCTGCAGCCGGCTCAGCAGCTCGAGGTCGCCGAGCGGGGCCTCGGAGGTCACGATGGCGGCGAGGGCGCCGGCATTGCCGGCGCGCCGGAGCGCCGCCAGCACCGAAGCCAGCCGGTCGTCGCGCGAGCGGCCGATCACCGCCAGCCGCTCCATCAGCGCCTCGACGTGATCCGATCCGGCGGCGAACCCGGAGTCCACGCCGTCGGTCGAGACCAGCCGGATGAGCGAGCCCCGCCGGAAGCACGCGGTGACGATCGACGCCGCCGCGGAAACCGCCAGCTCGAGCGACTCGGTCGTGTGCACCGAGGCGCGGACGTCGAGCAGGACGGTTGCCCGGCCCTGCCACGGCATCTCGTGCTGGCGGATCATCAGCTCGTCGAGGCGCGCCGTCGAGGGCCAGTGCACGCGGCGGAGATCGTCGCCGATCTGGTACTCGCGCAACCCGTAGAAGTCCTCGCCGGACAGCCCGAGCGCGGTCGGGTGATCGGCGCCGGCCAGAGGATCGTGCCCGCGCGTCTGGGGCATGGCCGCGATCTGGTCGATGCGCGGGTACACCGTCAGCTCCGTCGCGGCCGCGACCGGCCGGGTGACCTGCGCGAGCCCGAAGCCGTCGGTGTTGGTGACCTCGAGCGGGCCGACCTGGAAGATGCCGCGCTGCTGGGTCGGGAGGCGGTACGCGGCCCGGGCCACCTCCTGGTCGGCGAGTGACGCCAGGAGGAAGCGCGCCTGGCGGCGGCCGCGGTCGAACGGATCGCGCACGGTGAGCACCGGCAGCCGCCGACCGCTGCGGTTCTGGACCACCAGCTCGACGCGGCTGTCGGTGCCGGCATGCACCTTCTCCGGGTGCAGGAGGCGCTCGGTCGACAGCGCCACCCGCGGGATCCGCACGGAGAGCATGGCCAGCAACGGCAGCGCGATCCCGCAGGCCGCGAGGACATACAGCTCCACCAATCCGATGAGCCGGCCGGTGACGACGAGGGCCAGCGAACCCAGCAGCGCGACCCAACCGCGTCGCGTCAGCACCAGGCCGACCGGATCACGCGTTCGTGCGACCGGTGGGCACCGCGACGTCGGTCAGCACCGCGTCGATGACGTCGGCCCGGCTCACGCCGCGCATCTGCGCCTCAGGCGTGAGCGCGATGCGGTGTTCGAGCGCCGGACCGGCCAGCGCCTTGAGGTCGTCCGGCACGACGTAGTCGCGACCGGATGCCGCGGCCGAGGCGCGGGCGACGCGCTGCAGGCCGAGCGCGGCCCGCGGAGAGACGCCCAGCGACAGCGACGGATGGCGGCGCGTCGCTTCCGCGACGTCGACGATGTACCCCTTGAGGCTCGCGGCGACGTGCACTGCCTTTGCGATGTCGACGAGATCGACGACGTCCGACGCGCTCGCCACCGGCTTGAGCTCGGCCACCAGGTCGGTGGTGCCGTGCGTCTCGAGGATGGCGATCTCCGACATCCGGGCCGGGTATCCCATCGCGATCCGCATGAGGAAGCGATCGAGCTGGCTCTCCGGAAGCGGGTACGTGCCCTCGTGCTCGATCGGGTTCTGGGTGGCGATCACCATGAACGGCGCGTCGAGCTCGTACGTCGTGTTGTCGATGGTGACCTGCCGTTCCTCCATGCACTCGAGCAACGCTGCCTGGGTCTTCGGCGAGGCGCGGTTGATCTCGTCGGCCAGCACGAGGTTGGCGAAGACACCGCCCGGCCGGAACTCGAAGGTGCCGGTGGCCCGGTTGTACACCGCGACTCCGGTGACGTCGCTCGGGAGGAGGTCGGGCGTGAACTGGATGCGGCCCCACGAGCAGTCGAGGCTCGCGGCCAGCGCCTTGGCCAGGCTCGTCTTGCCCACGCCGGGCACGTCCTCGATCAGGAGGTGCCCTTCGGCGACGAGGCAGATGATCGCCAGCCGGATGGCTTCGTCCTTGCCCTGGATGACCCGGGCCACGTTGTCGACGATCGCCTCGAACCGGTCCGAGAACGACGCGACCGTCCGGGCGTCAGCCCGCTGCCTCGCCATGGCGGATCAGCGTACCGTCGGGCGCGATGGAACTTTCCCTCGGCCTCGACGTCGGGGCCACCAAGCTGGCCGCCGGCCTGGTCGACGAATCGGGCGCGCTGGTCGCCTCGGCCGTGGCGCCGACTCCCCGCCGGCGCGAGGCCGACGCCGAGGCGTTGTTCGGCCGAGTGGCGGCGCTGGTCGACGCGGTCGGCGGGAACGGCGACGTCGTGGTGTGCGGAGTCGGATGCGGCGGGCCGATGACGCCGGGCGGCGAAACGGTGTCGCCGTTGAACATCCCGGCCTGGCGAAGGTTCCCGTTGCGAGCGCGGTTGGGCGAGATCACCGGGCTGCCGGTGTTCATCGACAACGACGCCAAGGCGCTGGCGCTCGCCGAAGGTTGGGTCGGTGCCGCGGCGGGCGTCGACGACTTCATCGCGATGGTCGTGTCGAGCGGCGTCGGCGGCGGCATCGTCCTCGACGGCCGGTTGCTCGACGGGGCGCTCGGCAACGCCGGCCACATCGGTCACGTGATCGTCGAACCCGACGGCCGGGAGTGCGCGTGCGGCGGCCGCGGCTGCCTCGAGGCCGAGGCGTCGGGCCCGTCGATCGCCGCGATCACC
>JAODBK010000056.1 GCA_025463925.1 Acidimicrobiales bacterium
GCCGCCGGCGCCGAAGCCGACCAGTCCGCCGACCTCGGCGCCGCCGCCGCAGGACACCTGCCGCGGCCTCACACTCGGCATCGTGCACTGCAAGTGAGGCCGACCAAATGAGCGGAAAGCCTGCAGCACCTTTCGAACCCGACTGAGTCCTTCGTGCCGTTCATCAACGCCCCTCCTGCCGACCAGAAAATCGGCCGGGCGTGGTTTCGCGACTCGTCATGGTGCCGTCGTGGCCGTTGCTGCGTACTGCGTGTCGAGCGCTCCCTCGTTGAACACCAATACCGACTTGCCAGTGATGGCGTCGACGATGCCAACGACGTCGTACAGCGGTGGCCGCGGCGCAACGGTCGAGCTGGTGCTCGTGGGTCTCTTCGCCCCACCGCCGCCGAAGCTCGGGACATCAGTCTCAGAGACACGACGAAACGTGATCGCCCAGGCCAAACGGTTTTGGTTGGGATGCGCTATCTCACCGTTCGGACCAGCGGTGCCGCCAACGTCGTCGCTGAAGAGGACCAACTGAATATCGGGCGTGTACTTCCCCCACAGATTCGGATACGGATCCTCGGCTCGATAGTTCGTCACGGCCTTGTCCTTTGACACCTGCGGCTGGTCGGTCGGCCGTGGCGGACACAGCCGTCCGCCGACGTATCGACGGGCGATGGCCAGTCGATCAGGACCGGTTGCCACGCCATCGGGCACCAGACAGGCACCGGTCAGGTTGGGCTGATCTGGCCGGGCGTTCAACTTCTCCGGCGGGACGGCCGGCACCGTGGGCTCCGGTTGGTCGCCGGAGCGGACGCCGACCGGCTGCTTGTCGTTGGTGCAGCCAAAGGCCGTCGTTGCGACGACGACCGTGATCAGTCCGAAGCCAATTCGACGGCGAGTTGTCATGTGCGATCCTCCCGTTCTGGCTCACGGGCTACCGGTTGTGCAGGACCCACAGACGGCTGGCCCGACCTATATGCAGAGAAGCCCCAGCGCTCTGGCCGGGGCTTTCTCTCTGTTGAGTTCGCAACAGCGACATCTGGCGGAGGGAGTGGGATTTGAACCCACGGTGGGTTGCCCCACACACGCTCTCCAGGCGTGCCGATTCGGCCGCTCTCGCATCCCTCCCGAAGCCGTTACGCTAGCGGCCGCGACGCCGCGCCCATCGGTGGCGCCGCCGTTCCACGCAGCGGCCGGGTCCTGCGCAACGGGAACCCGTGAACCGAGTCAGGGCCGGGAGGCAGCAGCTCTCAGCGGGCCATCCCGTGTGCCGCAGTCCAGCCTGGCCGCTGCGTCGAGCGGCGGTAGCCTCGCCCCACCGTGACCTACCAGTCCCTCTACCGCCGATTCCGCCCGCAGCGCTTCGCGGAGGTGCGCGGCCAGGAGCCCATCGTCACCGCGCTCCGCAACGCGGTGCGCGAAGGGCGCGTCGCCCACGCGTACCTCTTCAGCGGCCCGCGCGGCACCGGGAAGACCTCGACGGCGCGCATCCTCGCCAAGGCGCTCAACTGCGAGAACCCCATCGACGGCGAGCCGTGCAACGAGTGCCGGTCGTGCACCGAGATCCGCGCCGGCTCGTCGCTCGACGTCCACGAGCTCGACGCCGCGTCCAACAACGGCGTGGACGCGATGCGCGATCTGGTGTCGCGGGCCGCGCTCGGATCACCCGGGCGGTGGAAGGTGTACATCGTCGACGAGGTCCACATGCTCTCGGCGGCGGCGTCGAACGCGTTGCTGAAGACGCTCGAGGAGCCGCCCGGCCACGTCGTGTTCGTGCTGGCCACCACCGACCCGCAGAAGGTGCTCCCCACGATCAAGAGCCGCACCCAGCACTACGAGTTCCGGCTGCTCCCCGCCGAGATCCTGCGCGACCTCCTGATGGACGTCGAGAGCGCCGCCGGGCTCTCGGTCGCACCCGAGGCCATCGACATCGTCGTCCGCAGGGGCCGGGGCTCGGCCAGGGACGCGCTCTCGGTGCTCGACCAGGTCGCGGCTGCCGGCGCGGTCGAGGCCGATGCCGCGCCGGTCGAGCAGATCGTCGACGCGCTGTGCGACCGTGACGCCGCCGCCGCCCTCGTCGCGGTGGCCGAACGCATCAACGCCGGCCACGATCCGCGCCAGCTCACGTCGGACATCGTCACCGAGCTCCGCCAGGTGTTCCTCGCGACGATGGCCAAGGGCCTGGTCGGCGTGCCCGACGACGAGTTGGTGCGACTCGAGGAGCAGGCCCGCCGGCTCGGCGCGCCGGCCCTGGTCCGTGCCATGGAGACGCTCGGCACTGCGCTGGTCGACATGCGCGAGGCCCCGGACCCTCGGGTGCTGCTCGAGGTCGCGCTCGTCCGCATGTGCAAGCCCGAGGCCGACGCGTCGCCGGCCGCGCTGCTCGAGCGCATCGAACGTTTGGAGCGCGGGCAGGGCGGTGGGCCCCCTTCGCCCGCCGTGGTTGCGCGACCGGCGACCGTCGCCCGGCCGTCGACCAAGGCGCCGACCTCGGCCTCGGGCTCGGCGCCGCCGTCGGGCAAGGTCGCGCCGCCGCCGTCCGGCGAACGAGCGGCCACTCCGGCCGCGGAGCCGATCGTCACCGGCACCCTGCCGACGCGCGATGAGCTGGCGTTGGCGTGGGGCGATCACGTGCTCGGCCAGCTCTCGCAGAAGGCCCGCGTGCGGTTCGGCGGCGGCCGGTTCGTCGGTGTCGAGGGTGGCAAGGCGGTGTTCGGCGTGTCGAACTCCGTGCACCGCTCTCGCTGCGAGGAGGTGCGGCCCGAGGCGGAAGCGGTGCTGGCTCGGCACTTCGGCCGACCGGTGCCGCTCTCGGTCGAGGTGGTCGCCGACACCGCGCCGCCGCGTGACGAACCCGAGCCCGACGCGGTGGTGCCCGAACCGGTGGATGTGCGCGACCTCCAGGATGCCCCGCCGCCGACGGTAACCTCGCCGGTCGATCACGTGATCCAGGCGTTCGAGGGCGCCGAGGTCGTGGAGGACTGACGAGTGTCCAACCAACCGAACATGAACGACCTGCTCAAGCAGGCGCAGCAGATGAGCCAGCAGCTCATGGCCGCGCAACAGGCCGCCGCCGATCAGGTCGTCGAGGGCCATTCGGGCGGCGGCGTGGTGAAGGTCGAGATCACTGGCGGGCTCGAGGTGAAGTCGGTGAAGATCGATCCGTCGGTCGTCGACCCGGCCGACGTCGAGATGCTCGAGGACCTGGTGCTGGCCGCGATCCACGACGCGATGGCGAAGGCCGGCGCGATCTCGCAACAGGCCATGGGCGGGCTCGACCTGGGCGGCCTCGGCGGGCTGCTCGGTCAGTAGGTGTACGCCGGCCCCGTCCAGGACCTGATCGACGAGCTCGGGCGGCTGCCGGGCGTCGGGCCGAAGTCGGCGCAGCGGATCGCGTTCCACCTGCTGAAGCTCCCGAAGGACGACGCGCTGCGGTTGGCGTCGGTGATCACCGAGGTGAAGGAGCGCATCTCGTTCTGCCGCCGATGCTTCAACGTCTGCGAGGGCGAGGAGTGCGAGCTGTGCCTCGACACCCGTCGCGACCCGACGCTCGTCTGCGTCGTCGAGGAGCCGCGCGACATCGTCGCGGTGGAGAAGACGCAGGAGTTCAAGGGCCGGTACCACGTGTTGCAGGGCGCGATCAGCCCGATCGAGGGCATCGGGCCCGAGCAGTTGCGGGTGAAGGAGCTGTTGGCCCGGATGGACGCCGAGGGCATCGCCGAGGTCATCCTGTGCACCAACCCGAACATCGAGGGCGAGGCCACCGCCATGTACCTGGCCCGCCTGCTGAAGCCGCTCGGCGTGAAGGTGACCCGCATTGCCAGCGGCCTCCCCGTCGGCGGCGATCTGGAGTACGCCGACGAGCTCACCCTCGGCCGCGCGCTGGAAGGCCGCCGCGAAGTCGAGGCCTAGAGGCATGGCCGCCGCCACCCGGCCGGCGTACGATGTCCACGAGCCACTTCCTCCTCGATGGTGATGGATGAGGGAGTGGGACAATGGCGATCAGTGAGCACGACCGGTTCGAACTGCACCGGGCCCTCGAGCGGGCGATCGGCGTCGAGCAGGCGGCGACCCTGATGGAGCACCTGCCGCCGGTCGGCTGGGCCGACGTCGCGACGAAGCGCGACCTGGACCATTTGGCGACGGCCACCACGCGCGACCTGGACCAGCTGGGGACGGTGCTCCGGTCGGAGATGGCCACACTCGGGTCCGAGCTCCGGATCGAGATGGGCGGCCTTCGAGCCGATGTCCACTCCGCGATCACGACGTCGATCTCGTTGCAGACCCGCACGCTGATGTTCGCCTTGATCGGAACGCAGTTCACCCTGGCCGCGCTCGCCTTCGGCGCGGCGAAGCTCGGCGGCTGACGCCTCCGACGATCAGGCCGGCGCCGCGGCCGGTTCGAACGGTGGCTACAGCGCGCGGAGGATGGCGGCGTCGCCCTGGCCGCCGCCG
>JAODBK010000057.1 GCA_025463925.1 Acidimicrobiales bacterium
CGGCGGGGGCGCTGGGGGGGCGGCCAGCCGGCCGCCGGCCGAGCCGGTCAACGAGCCGTTGCCGTTCATCCAGTTCATCGCCGACCACCCGGTGGGCTCGGAGGTCGAAGCCGAGGTCGACGGCTTCACGTCGCACGGCGCGTTCGTGAAGGTCGGCGAGGCGCGGTGCTACGTGCCGTTGACCGGGCTCGGCGAGCCGCCGCCGCGCGCCGCCCGCGAGGTGCTGAAGAAGGGCGAGCGGCGGACGTTCGTCGTGCAGGCGCTCGACCCGCCGCGGCGGGGGATCGAGATGGCGCTGCCGGGGTTGGTTCGCGTCGCCGGCGCGCCGACCGACGAGACCGTCGAAGCCGAGATCACCGAGGCCCACCCGGCGCCGGCGAAGAAGGCCGGGCGTAAGAAGGCGGGCGCCGCGAAGAAGGTCGCCAGGAAGGCAGCCGCGCCGAAGAAGGCGCGAGAACCGAAGCCGGCAGCGGCGCCGAAGAAGGTGGCGAAGCAGGCGGCCGCCCCGAAGAAGGCGGCGAAGAAGGCCGCGGCAGCGAAGAAGGCGGCGCCGACCAAGAAGGCGGCGCCGACCAAGAAGGCGGCGGCGGCGGCGTCGAAGAAGGCTGCCGCGCCGAGGAAGAAGGCGAAGGCCCCGACCAAGAAGGGCGCCTGAGCTTTGCGGTCACGAACGTGGGTCGGGCCGACGTTCGTGACTACAGAAGCGCCATAGCATCGGCGTCGATGCGGATCGCCACCTGGAACGTCAACTCGCTGAAGGCCCGGCTGGCGCGGGTGGAGGAGTGGCTGGGCTACGCGCAGCCCGACGTGCTCTGCCTGCAGGAGACCAAGCTGGCCGACTCGGCGTTCCCGGCGATGGCGTTCCAGGCGCTCGGCTACGACAGCGCCCATCACGGCGAGGGCCGGTGGAACGGCGTCGCCATCCTCAGCCGCGTCGGGCTCGAGGACGTGGTCGCCGGCTTCACCGACCAGTCCGAGGACGAGACCACCGAGGCCCGGCTGCTGTGGGCAACGTGCGACGGCGTGCGGATCGGCACCGTCTACGTGCCGAACGGCCGGATGGTGGGCAGCGAGCACTACGACGCCAAGCTGGCCTGGCTCGACCGGCTGCGGAACCACGTCACGACCCAGTGCGACGCGACCGGCAACCTCGTCCTGTGCGGCGACTGGAACGTGGCGCCGGAGGACCGCGACGTCTTCGACGTGAAGAAGCTGCACGGCGCGACGCACGTCAGCCCGCCCGAGCGCGAGGCGCTCGCCGCGATCACCGGGTGGGGCATGGAAGACGTGTTCCGGCGGATCTACGACGACGAGAAGCTGTACTCGTGGTGGGACTACCGCGCCGGCGACTTCCACGAAGGTCGCGGACTGCGCATCGACCTCGTGCTGGCGACGAAGCCGATGGCCGAGCGGGCCACGTGGGCGCTGATCGACCGCAACGCCCGCAAGGGCAAGCTGCCCTCCGACCACGCGCCGCTGCTCGTCGACTTCGACGTTTAACCGGCCGGACCGCGGAAGACGATCGTCGGCTCGACGCGCACCTCGGTTCGCAGCGAGTTGGCGATGAAGCACTCGCGGTGCGCGACCTCGACGAGGCGGCGCACCCGCGCCTCGCTCGGCCCGGGTCGCAGGGTGATCTGCGGCCGCAAGGTGATGGCCGTGATCCGGAGCGGAGGATCGCCCGCCGGCATCTCGCCCTCGGCGTCGTCCTCGTACGTCACCACGTCGAGCCGGGCTCTCGCCGCGACCGCGAGGAAGGACAGCAGCTGGCAGCTCGCCGCCGCGAGCACCAGCAGTTGCTCCGGGTTGAGACGTGAGGGATCGCCGCGGAACGCGGCATCGGCCGACAGTGCGAGGCCGGCGGCCGCCGGTGATGCCGAGCCGTCGTGGGCGCGGTCGTAGTCGTCGTAACCGACCGCGGTGGAGCCCGACCACGAGCACCGGGCGAGGTAGCGGTGAACGCCGTCGCTCACCGGATCAGTGTGATCGCTCCGGCCGTCCGGGGCCCTAGCATTTGGTGGTGAGCGTCGCCGTGGGTCTCGACAAGCTGCGTGAGGAGGTCGAGCGGTACGGCTTCACGCCGTTCCTGCTGACCGTGAGCCCCGAGGGCCGGCCGCACGCGGTGAACATCCCCGTCGCGTGGGACGGCGACCGGCTGATCGGGCCGGCCGGGCGCAAGACCGGGCAGAACGTGGACGCCCACGGGCTGGTGACAGTGCTGTGGCCGCCCTACGAAGCTGGTGGGTACTCCCTGATCGTCGACGGCGAGGGTGCCGTGGACGGCGACCAGGTGCGCGTCACCCCGCGGAAGGCGCTCCTCCATCGCCCCGCGCCGGGCGCCGATCTCAACGCGTGCGGGCACGACTGCGTGCCGGTGTTCGACGCTTAGGCCAGATCGAGGCGGAGCTTCGAGAGCCCGGCGCCCAGGACGTCGCGCAGGTCCGACCGGGCCATGTCGAGGTCCGACGACAGCTGGCGCATCGTGCGGGCCGGCGTGCCGTTCAGCCCGTAGTGATCGCTGATGACCCGGCGCTCCAGCGGGTCGAGGTGATCGAGGAAGTGCGGCGAGGCCATCACCGACAGCACGTCGTCGTCGAAGACCTTGCCCAGATCGACGTCGACCGGGTGGCCGTCACCGTCGGGATAGGGCCACCCGTCCTCGCTGGGCCACACATACGTCATGGTTTTGTTCTCGCGCCGCCGGGGCCTCGCGTCAATGGGTGTCGAGCGTCAATGGGCGGCGGCCAACCAGCGAGCGAGCGAGTCGGCTTCGACGTCGAGGCGCTCGAGCAGCCCGCTGGCGATGGCGCGCTCGGCCCGGCCGGCCAGCAACGGCACCCGGACCGCGAGGTCGCCGGTGATCAGTCGGGCGGTCCCGCCGCCGTCGGCCCGCAGCTGATAGGTGCCCTGGCATGACAGCCGCTCGGCGTGGACGTCGGGGATGATGCGGAAGTCGGTCCGATGCCGGGACCGGTCGATGTCGGACTCCTGGATCCAGGTCAGCCGCCCGGCGCCGAGCACCGCCCGCGCCACCGACGGCAGCGGGGCGGTGAGCTCGTAGGCAATCCGCAGGTGCACGACGTCGCCGTCGTCGCGCCGGTCGACGACCCGCAGGGGCGCAACGCCGGGCAGCCGCAACTGCTCGGAGAACGCCGGGTCCGCCATCGCCGATTCCACGTCGGCGATCGGCGCCGCGAACCGGTGCTCGACCTCGAACCGCACGGTCGGGAGACTAGGACCCGGTGGCGGCGTGCTCGGCGAGGAGCGCGAGCAACGCGTCACCGTACCGACCGGTCTTGACCGGGCCGAGGCCGGGGATCGCGAGCAGGCCGTCGATGGTGGACGGCCGGGCCTCGGCGAGTGCTGCGAGCGTCGTGTCGTGGAAGATGACGTAGGCCGGCATGCCGGACGCCTTCGCGGTGGTGGCCCGCCACGCCTTCAACGCGCTGAGCAACACCGGGTCGGCGTTGGCGCCGACGAGGATCTTCGGCCGGCGCTCGGCCGCCGATCGCAGCTTGGCCCGGTTGTCGTCGAGGAAGCGCCGCCAGTCGGCCGGGCCGCCGCCGGACTCGAGTGCCTTGATCGCCGCCTCGACCGCGGCCAACCACGGCGACGGGACGCGTGACGACGTGCGGGTGCCGAACGTCCGCCGCTCGGCCCACGAGCAGTGCAGTTCTTCCTCGGCCCGCGTGACCGCGACGTACAGCAGCCGCCGCTCCTCGGCGCGCGACTCGGCGTCGTCGGCGTGGCCGATCGGCACGAGCCCGCGCTCGAGGCCGGTGAGGAACACGACCGGCCATTCCAGTCCTTTGGCGGCGTGGAACGTCGCCAGCTCGACCGCGTCCGCCCGCTCGCCAGGGTCGTCGCGCGACGCGGTGGCGGCCAGCCAGGAGAGGAACCCGGCGACCGACGCGCCCGGGTCGATGACCGCGAGCTCGCGCGCCAGGCCGAGCAGGCCTTCCAGCTGGCGGGCCCGATCGGCCGCCGGGCCATCGCCGGCCGCGGCCGACTCGTCGATGATCTCCTGGAGGTCCGCCATCGCCGCCGCGAGGGGCGACGACGGCCGCCGCCGGAGGTCGGCCATCGCGTGGCGGACCTCCGGCTGGCTGAGGAACTTGCCGCCGCGGACGCGAAACGGGATGCCCGCGGTGCGCATGGCCTCCTCGAACAGCAGGAGTTGCGCGTTGGTGCGGGCCAGCACCGCCATGTGCGACCACGGCCGGCCCGGGCGTTGCCGGCGGCGGATGGCCCGCGCGACCTGCGTCGCCTCGTCGCGGTCGGTGTCGAACGACGAGACCGTCGGCAGCGGTCCGTCGGGACGGTTGGCCTTGAGCGGCGGCGCGTCGCGGAGCCCGCTCCCGAGGACGGCGTTGGCAACGGTGAGCACCTGGGGCGAGCTGCGGTAGTTGTCGTCGAGGCGGACGATCTCGGCGGCGCCGAAGTGCTCGCGGAAGTCGGTGAGGAAGCGGGGGTCGGCGCCGTTCCACGCGTAGATGGCCTGGTTGGGATCGCCGACCACGCAGAGGTCGGGCCGCTCGCCGCGCCAGCCGTCGAGCAGCCGGCACTGCACCGGGTTCACGTCCTGGAACTCGTCGACGAAGAGGTGCCGGAACCGCCACCGCTGGCTGGCGGCGAACTCGCGGTCGTCGTGCAGCGCGTCGGCGCAGCGGAGCAGCAGGTCGTCGAAGTCGACGACTCCTCGCCGCCGCTTCTCGGTCTCGTACCGGTCGAACAGCGAGGCGATGAGGTCGGGCGCGGCCGGCGGCGTGCGACCGGCGGCGGCGGCCTCGGCGGCGTAGCGCTCGGGACCGACCATGCGGGCCTTGGCCCACTCGATCTCGGCCGCGACGTCGGCCGCTTGCAGGCCGCGCCCGCCGCTCTGGGCGCGCCGCGGGAGCAACGGCACGATCAGCCGCACCTTGCGATCGAGCAGCGCCGGTTCGGGCTCGCCACGGTCGGCCCAGCGGCGTCGCAGCTGGCCGTAGGCGACGGCGTGGAACGTGCCGGCGACGATGCCGTCGCGCACACCGAGGGCGCGCAGGCGGGTGGTGAGCTCGCCCGCCGCCTTGCGGGTGAAGGTCAACGCGAGGACGTGGCGGGCCTCGGCGGTGCCTTGGTGGACGCGGTGCGCGATCCGCCGGGTGAGCACGCGCGTCTTGCCGGAGCCGGCGCCGGCGAGGATCGCCAGTGGTGCGGCGTCGGTGATGACGGCGCGGCGCTGGGCGGGGTTGAGCCCGTCGAGCAGGCCATCGCGTTGCACCCGTCCGACCATAGAGACGGGGTGTGACAAGAACGCGGATGGCCCCGGACGCGGCGAAGCCCCGAGTAGCCATCGGACCGGAGTCCTCCGGGCTCCTCGGGGCCGCACCTTCGGTTCCTCCGCCTCCGATCACCGTGCCGCCTTTCGGCGACCCGGCGGTCCGACCGGTGCGGTGACCCCTCGCGGGGGCCGCCCGTGCCTTCGGCGGTGGGCCGAAGAGCTCCCGTCTCCTCCGGTTCGGCTTGCGCCTCACCTTCGGTTTCGGAACCTCGCCTCCGGCTGCTCCGTGCTCCGTCCCGCTCGAACGGTCGGCCTGCGGCCTTCCGATCCGGCGGTCCGGGTGCTCGTCGCAACCGGTGGTAGACGAACTATGCGACCTCCGCAGCACGACGTCAAGGGGCTTCGTCGACTGTCACACCCCGTCGGTAGCCTGACGGCATGACGTTCGGTGGACGACCTGTGGGTGGCCCTGGGGACAGCATGCCCGCGCCGGTGGACAGCCTCGGGAAAGCTTGGGGATCGTGGCGATTCGCGGTCCGATGACGGCCCAACTGCTCACCGAGGAATTTTTTTTCGCGCACGACGATTCGCAGGCCGTCGTGGGCAACTCGCTCGCGACGCGCGAGGAACGCGAGGCCGCGCTCGACGGCGCGCTCGCGCCCGGCGCGACGCGCGCGCACGGCGCCGGCGACCGGGCCCGGGCCGAGGGGCCCGATCCGTTCCGGCTGTGCTTCGAGCGCGATCTCGACCGCATCAAGCACAGCACCGCGTTCCGCCGCCTGGCCGGCAAGTGCCAGGTCTTCATCGCGCCGGCCGACGACCACCTGCGCACCCGGCTCACCCACGCGATCGAGGTCGCCCAGGTCGCGGTCGCGGTGGCGCGCTCGGCCCGCCTGAACGTCGCGCTCACCGAGGCCATCGCGCTCGGCCACGACTGCGGCCACGGCCCGGCCGGCCACGCCAGCGAGACCGCGTTCTCGGCGTTCCTGCCGGGCGGCTACGACCACGCGGTCTACGGCGCCGACGTCACCGTCGCCCGGCTGAACTTGTGCGTCGAGACGCTCGACGGCATCCGCAACCACTCGTGGCGCCGGCCGGCGCCGGCCACACCCGAGGGTGAGGTGGTCAGCTGGGCCGACCGGATCGCGTACGTCTGCCACGACTTCGAGGACGCGGTGCGGGCCGGCATCGTCAGCCCGGCCGATCTGCCCGACGAGGTGGGGCGCGTCATCGGCACCCGGCGCAGCCAGCAGCTCAACACGCTCGTGGTCGCGCTGCTGCAGGCGATCGCCAGCACCGGCCGGGTCGGCATGGCCAAGACGCCGGCCGACGCACTGGCCGCGTTCCGGCAGTTCAACTACGAGCGGATCTACCTGCGGCCGGCGTCCTGCCAGCAGGCCGACCGGGTCATCGCGCTGCTGCGCCAACTCGTCGAGTGCTTCGCCGACGCGCCCGGCCGCATTCCCTCGGTCGAGGCCGGCGAGCACGGGCCGGTCACGCCGGGCTCGGGCAGCGCGTTCGCGCTGGCGGTGAACCACGTCAGCGGGATGACCGACCGGTACGCGCTCGCGCTCGCGGTCGACCTGCTCGGCTGGCATCCCGACCGCCTCCCGCGCGGCGTCTAGCAACCGGGACACTAGGTTTCGCGGCCGTGCCGCACTTCGCTGTCACCGCCGTCGGAGCCGACCGCCCGGGCATCGTCGCCGCGGTCACCGGCGTCTTCGTCGAGCACGGCTGCAACCTCGACGACTGTTCGATGACGATCCTGCGGGGCCACTTCGCGATGATGATCGTGGTCGACGCGCCGGCCAGGCTCGACGCCGACGCCCTCGAGCAGGCGCTGGCGACGCCGGCCGCGGCCTACGACCTCGTCCTCGCGGTTCGCGCCATCGACGACGAGCGGCCACCGTCGCCATCCGGCGACGCGTGGAACGTCGCGGTGTACGGCGCCGATCGGCCCGGCATCGTCCACCGCGTCACCAGCCTGCTGGCCGCCGAGGGCGCCAACGTGGTCGACCTGTCCACGCGCGTCATCGGCCCGGCGGACCGTCCGGTGTACGCCATGCTGCTCGACGTCACGCTGCCGTCGGGCGGAACCGGCGACGACCTGCGGGCCCGCCTCGACGCGCTGGCGAAGGAGCTCGGCGTCGAGTGCTCGCTGCACCCCTCCGAAGCCGACATCCTCTAGGCCGGATGTCATGGCGGTGCGCCCGGTCGTCACGTTGCCGGACCACCGGCTGAAGCAGCCGTCGGCGACGGTCGGGCGGGTCGGCGCCGCCGCCCGCGCGCTCGCGGCCGACCTGGTCGACACCATGCGGGCGTCTCCGGCCTGCGTCGGCCTGGCGGCGCCGCAGATCGGCGAGAACGTGCGAGCCTTCGTCGTCGACGTCACCGGTCATCGCAAGGCCCGCTCGTGCCACGGCGAGTTCGTGCTGTTCGACCCGGAGGTGCTGTCGGCCCACGGTCCGGTGGTTGCCCGGGAGGGCTGCATGAGCGTGCCCGACCTCACTGGCGACGTCGCTCGCGCCACCGAGGTCGTGGTGCGCGGCATGACGGTGGACGGCGTCGACCGCGTGCTCACCGTCGACGCCTTCGAGGCCCGCGCCGTCCTGCACGAGCTCGACCACCTCGACGGCCTGCTGTTCCTCGACCGCGTCGTCTCCCACGACTCGGTGTTCCATCGGAAGGTGTACCGCTAGTCGCGGTTGCGCCGATCGGCGGAGGCGCTGACGTAGCCTCGGGCGCGTGCCGTTCCCGCGGAAGCTGCTGAACGAGAACGAGGGCGTCATCCTCGACCTCCGGCCCCACTGGTGGTTCCTCGCGGGTCCGGCGGCGGCGTTGCTCGGCGCGATCGTGCTGATGATCCTGCTGGCCGCGGTCGTCGGCGGCGACTGGGTCGTGTGGGTCGGCCTGGTGCTGATCGTCATCGCGGGCGTCTGGTTCACGGCGCGCTATCTCAAGTGGACGACGACCAACTTCGTCGTCACGACCGACCGGCTGATCTTCCGCAGCGGCGTCATCGCCAAGCATGGCAAGGAGATCCCGCTCGAGCGCCTGAACGACATCGGGTACGACCAGTCGATCTTCGAGCGCATCCTCGGTGCCGGCGACCTGCTCATCGAGTCGGCGGGCGAGCGCGGCCAGGAGCGGTTCGAGGACATTCCCAGGCCGGCGCGGGTGCAGAACGAGATCTACCGCCAGGTCGAGCTGGCCCAGGGACGCAATGCCGACCGGATGGCCGGGCGCCGCGAGCTCTCGGTGCCCGAGCAGCTGGAGAAGTTGGACGAGCTGCGCCAGCGCGGCGTGATCACCCAAGCCGAGTTCGACGCCAAGAAGGCGCAGCTGCTCGAGCGCATGTAGCCCCGACGCCGGCTTTTGCCTCCCGCCGAGCGCGGATCACGCGCTTCCGGGGCGGGAGAAACCGAGGCGGGCGGCGGCGGACGCCCGCACCGGCCAGCCGCCGACGTCGACGCCCGGCTCGGTGAGGGCGACGGCGCAACCGCCGAACCCGGCGCCGGTGAGCCGCGCGCCGTGGACGCCCGGTGTCGCGGCGAGGCGGGCGACCAGCGCGTCGAGGGCCGGCGTCGACACCTCGAAGTCGTCGCGCAGGCTGGCGTGGCTGGCGGTCATCGCCGCGCCCGCGGCCGGCAGGTCGCCGGCGGTCAGCGCGGCCGCGAACGCCCGCACCCGCGCGTTCTCGGTGACGACGTGGTGGGCGCGCCGTCGCAGCACGGGGTCGCGGAGCGACGCCACGTCGGCGGCGCTCGCGTCGCGCAGTGGACCGATCTCGGACTCGGCCCGCTCGCACTCCGATCGCCGGGTCGCGTAGGCACTGCCGGCCAGCGCCCGGGCCGCGCCCGAGTGCACGACGACGATCGACGCGCCGGCGGGGATCGCGATCGGCTCGACCGCGAGCGTCGCGCAGTCGATCAGCAACGCGTGCCCGGCCACGCCGGTGGCGGACGCCAGCGGGTCCATCACGCCGCACGGCACGCCGCTCGCGACCTGCTCGGCTCGTTGGCACGCCAGCGCGAGGTCGGTCGCGTCGCCGTCGAACCCGAGCGCCAGCGCGACGGCCACGGTCAACGCCGCCGAGGACGACAGCCCGGCGCCGATCGGCAACGTCGTGGTGACCGTGCCGTCGAAGCCGACCCGCGGACGCGTCACCGCCACGACGCCCGCGAGATACCGGGCCCACGCCGGTTCGACCGCGCCGGCCGCGGCGCCGTCGATCCCGAGCGGCACCACGGCCGGCGTCGCGTCGTCGGCGGATGCGAGCCGCACCGCGTCACCGGTGCGACGGCCCCGCACCGTCGTGCCGAGGTCGATCGCCATCGGGAGGACGAGGCCGCCGGTGTAGTCGGTGTGGTCGCCGATGAGGTTGACCCGTCCCGGCGCGAACGCCTCGACCACGGCCATGGGCGCCGCGTTACCGACCCACGACCGACCGGTCGCCGGCCCGCAAGCCGTCGGCGATGCGCCGGTACTCGGCCGCGGCGCCGCCGCCCATCGAGTCGGTGTCGAGCCAGCGATTGCCGCGCTCGCGGTCGACGCCGTACAGGCCGAAGCGTGGCTCGAACGTGCCCCACTCGTAGTTGTCGGCGAGCGTCCAGTGGTAGTAGCCGGTGATCGGCACGCCGGCGTCGACGGCGTCGACCACCGCGGCGAGGTGCTCGCGCAGGTACCGCACGCGGTCCCACCCGTCGAGGCGCGGCAACGACTGGCCGCGGCGGACCCGGTTGCACAATCCGTTCTCGACGACCCACACGTCGAGCCCGGGCTCGTGGTCGAGGCGGCAGAACCGCGTGAGCCCGCCGGGATCGGGCGGGTCTTCCCACAGCATCCGGTACGGGAGCGGGTTGCGGCCCCCGGCGGTGCGATGCCCGGGCGGGCGGAAGTGACCGGCGACCGACGGGTAGTAGTAGTCGAGCTGGGTGACGTCCAGCGCCCGCCGGTGCGGAGAGTCGTACACCGCGCCGATCGTGCGCGGAAGCGCCTTCTCGAGCGGGATCGCGGATGTCGCGACGCGGCGCAGCATCCGCTCGAGGGCCCGCAGGTGGAGCGGCAACGCGTCGTAGTACGCCTCGCGCCGTTCGGCCAACCACGGCGCGATGTCGGCGCGGGCGATGCCGTGCGCCCGCGCCAGGAGCACGTCGACGAGCAGCCGGTCGACCTCGTAGACGGTGAACGCGTAGGTGTTGGTGGCGACGATCGCGTCCGGCTGCACGCGGTGGATGGCGTCGTACGCCAGCACGTGCCCGGCCATGAGGTTGTCGAGGCTGCGCACCACCGACGGCACCGAGAACCTCCGGCCCGGCGGGAACTCACCGGTGAGATAGGTCTGCAGCGCGTAGATGTTGGGCTCGTTGACGGTGACCCAGTGGCGGCATCCGGTGGCCAGCCGGGCCGCCGCGACCGCGGCCCACTGCGCGAAGCGATCGGGGCTCTCGGGCCGCAGCCAGAAGTCCGGGCCGAGCCAGTGCGGGTGGGTGAAGTGGTGCAGCGTCACCAGCGGGCGCAGGCCGCGTTCGGCGCAGGCATCGAGGATCGCGGCGTAGCGGTCGAGCGCGCCGTCGTCGATCGACCCCTCGGCCGGCTCGCCGCGGGCCCACTCGACCGACAGCCGGAAGGCGTCGCACCCGGCGGCCACGGCCCGGTCGAGCTGCTCCTCGGCCCGGTTCCAGAAGTCGAGGGCGATCCCCGACGGCTCGACCCGGCCGGACCGCTCCCAGTCGGCCCAGTTGTTGGCGGGCTCGCCGACGCCGTTGTAGCCGCCCTCGACCTGGAAGCCGGCGGTCGCGACGCCGAAGCGGAAGTCGTCCGGCAGGTGAAGGGTGGCCATGGCGCTGACAACGTAACGTCGCTCTTCGATGCCAACGCGCAGCAACCCGTCCGCGGCGCGAGCGGTCGCGGTCTTCGTGGCTGGTGGGCTGGCCGCGGTGGTGCTGATCTCGGCGATCACCGTCATGATCGTGCGCCGCAACGCGATCAACGAGGCAATACGGACGGCGCGCGACCTGGCCCACGTGGAGGGTCGGAGCGTCGTGCAGCCGCTGATCGACGATCGACTCTTCACCGGCGACCCGGCCGCGCTGACCGCGGTGGACGACGTGGTCCACCGGCGGGTGCTTTCCGGCCGGACGGTGCGCGTCAAGATCTGGTCCACCGACCAGCGGGTGCTCTACTCGGACGAAGCGCGGCTCATCGGTCAGCGTTTCCCGCTCGACGCCGAGGGTCAGGCCGCTTTCCGCACCGGGCGTGACCAGGCCGACCTGTCCAACTTGGCGTCGGCCGAGACGGTGTACGAGCGGCAGTTCCACAAGTTGCTCGAGGTCTACGTGCCCATCGCCACGCCCACCGGCAAGATCATGTTGTTCGAGGCGTACCTGCGCTTCAGCTCGGTGGCGGCCAACGGCCGTCACATCCTCACGTCAGTCGCGCCCGCGCTCGTCGGTGGGCTCGTGCTGCTGTTCCTCGTGCAGGTGCCACTGGCCTGGTCCCTCGCCCGCCGATTGGAGGAGGGCAGGGCCGAACGCGAGAAGCTCCTGTTGCGCGCCATCGACGCGTCCGACGCCGAGCGCCGGCGGATCGCGCAGGACCTGCACGACGGCGTGGTCCAGAGCTTGGCCGGGGTCGGCTTCTCGTTGTCGGCCGCGGCCGAGCGACCGGCGATCGACGACGACGTGCGCGACGTCATGCGCCAGGCGGCGGCCGACACCCGCACCGGGTTGCGCGACCTGCGTACGTTGATCGTCGAGATCGCGCCGGCCGAGCTGCACGAGGAGGGTCTCGACGAGGCGTTGGCCGCGCTCGTCGCGCCGTTGTCGGACGCCGGCGTGCTCGTGCAGCTCGACGTGTCGCCGGCGGCGCCGCTCGCCGAGGACGCCGAGGCGTTGCTCTACCGAGTCGCGCAGGAAGCGGTGCGCAACGTCGTCGCCCACGCCGCCGCCGGCCGGGTGGACATCGCGATCACGTTCGACGACGGCCGCGTCCGGCTGGTCGTGGCTGACGACGGACGCGGCTTCTCCGACGCCGACCTCGACACCCGCCGCCGGGAAGGTCACGTCGGCCTGCGGCTGCTGGCCGGCCTGGTCGCCGACGCCGGCGGCACCCTCGATGTCGACTCCGCGCCCGGCCGGGGCACGCGGCTCTCGCTCGAGCTCCCGGTCGTCGCCGCGTGACGCGCATGATCCGCGTGCTGATCGCCGACGATCACCCGGTCGTGCGGCGGGGAGTGACCGAGCTGCTCGCCGCGGCCGGCGACATCGAGGTGATCGGCGCCGCGGTCGATGGCGCGGAGGCGGTCGCGCTGGCGGCCACCCACCGGCCCGACGTCGTCCTGATGGACATCTCGATGCCGAACGTCGACGGCATCGAGGCGACGCGGACCGTCGTCGCCGCCTGGCCCGAGGCCAAGGTCGTGGCCCTCACGTCCTTCGACGACCGCGACCGCATCGTCGCCGTGCTCGACGCGGGCGCGGTCGGTTACCTGCTCAAGGACGCCGAGCCCGAAGAGCTGCTGCGCGGTGTGCGGGCCGCGGCCCGCGGCGAATCGCCGCTCGATCCCAAGGCGGCGCGGGTCGTGCTCAGCGCCCGCCCGCAGCCGCACGCCGCCGAGGGGTCGCTCACCGCCCGCGAGCGCGAGGTGCTCGGCCTGGTCGCCGGCGGCCTGGCCAACAAGGCGATCGCCCGCCGCATGGGCATCAGCGAGAAGACGGTGAAAGCCCATCTCACCAGCGTGTTCGCCCGCATCGGCGTCACCGATCGCACCCAGGCCGCGCTCTGGGCGCGGGACCACGGCATCGGGTCGTAGGACCATCGTCCAATAGGCAGCGGCCGGGCCCGTCGTCAGGCTCGGGGTCATGGCCGACGATGCCGGGCTGATGGCCGCGCTGGCGGCGGGCGAGGACGGTGCCCTCGACGCGGTCGCGCGCCGACTGTCGTCGCCGCTGCGCGCGTTGGGGACGCGCATCGTCGGCGTCACCGCGGCCGATGACGTCGTGCAGGAGACGCTCGAACGGGTGTGGCGGCACGCCTCGCGGTTCGACCCCGCGCGCGGCACGCTGGAAGCGTGGGCGCTGCGCATCGGCCGCAACGTCGCCATCGGCCACCTGCGTCGCGACCGGAGCCAGTCCTCCGGCGCCGCCGCGGTGCCGGTCGACGTCGAGCGGATGGCCGACCCGGGCGCCGGCCCGGCCGACGTCGCCGAGCGGGCGGCGGTCGCCGGTGCC
>JAODBK010000069.1 GCA_025463925.1 Acidimicrobiales bacterium
TTCACCGCGAGCGGCGTCGCCATGTCGCCCACCTGACCGGCCCACGCCGCGAGCCGGTTGCGGGCCGCGGTGATGCGCCGGCCGAGCGCGCCGAGGAGCGGCGCGCCGGCGAGCAGCCCGCCATCGCGCGTGATGCTGAGGAACCCGCGCCGCAGCGACCGCCGGGCCCGATGCAGGAGCGCCTCGGCGGTGCCGACGTTCACCGCGTAGTGGTCGGCGATCCGCTGCGCGCTCCACCCGTCGCGCTCGCGGAGCTGGAGCACCTCCTGGTGGCGGGGCGCCAGCCGGGCCATCGCCTTCGCGAGGTACTCGTGGTCGACGGTGGCGAAGATGTCGTCGAGGTCGGCCTCCACGGTGCCGAGGTCGATGACGTCGGCCAGTTCGGTGCGGGCCCGGCGGCGGTGCGAGTCGACGCAGAGCCGGCCGGCGATCACGGTCATCCACGGGTAGAAGCGCCGCTCGCCGGCCAGCCGCGGCAACGCCCGGTAGGCCCGGGTGAACGCCTCCTGGGCGACCTCCTCGGCCTCGTGCGGGTCGCCGACCCGCCGCAGGCAGAAGCGCACGAGCCGGCTGTAGTAACGGCGGTACAGGTCGTCGAACGCCGCCTGGTCGCCCGACTGGAACCGCTCGACGAGCAGGGAGTCCCGGTTCAGGTCGACGTCGTCAGCGCGTAGGGCCATGCCCTCCCCTTGCCGGGATCCGTTTTGGGAGCGTCGGGGAATTCGACCCCGGCGCACCGACTTCCTGTCCCGGGTCTCTACGCTCGGCGCTCGTGTCGATGGCGCAGTTCGATTACCCACTCCCGGCCCATTGCATCGCGCAGGTGCCCATCGAGCCGCGCGACGCGGCCCGGCTGCTGGTCGCGGTCGATCCGGACGGCCGGGTGGACGACCGGGTGGTCGCCGATCTCCCCGAGCTCGTGGGGCCCGGCGACTTGCTCGTGGTCAACGAGACCCGGGTGATCCCGGCCCGGCTGGCGCTGCGCAAGGCCACCGGCGGCGCCGCCGAGGTGCTGCTGCTGGAGCGGGCCGGCGACGGTTCGTGGCTGGCCCTGGCCCGGCCGGGCCGGCGGCTCGGGCCGGGCACGGTGCTGGGTGGGGCTGGTGGGCTCGAGGTCGAGGTGGGCGAGCGCCTGCCGGGCGGCCGCCGCGCCGTCCGGCTCCGGCCGCCGGTCGGCCGGTCGGAGGACGAGGCGATCGCGGCCGCCGGCGTCCTCCCGCTGCCGCCCTACATCCACCGATCGCTCGCCGATCCCGACCGGTACCAGACCGTCTACGCGAGGCGGCCGGGCTCGGTGGCGGCGCCGACCGCCGGGCTCCACCTCACCGGCGCCGTGATCGCGGCCTGCCGGGCGCGAGGCGCGGAGGTCGCGACCGTCGACCTGGCCGTGGGGCTCGACACGTTCCGCCCGGTGACCGCGGACCGGTGGGCCGACCACGTCATGCACACCGAGCGGTACGCCGTCCCGGGGGAGACGCTCGCGGCGTGCCGGGCGGCGGCCCGGGTCATCGCGGTCGGCACCACCACCGTGCGGGCCCTCGAGGCCGCGGTCGCGTCGGGCGAGCGCGAAGGTCGCACCGACCTCTTCATCACCCCGGGGTTCGAGTTCCGCGCGGTCGACGTCCTGCTCACCAACTTCCACCTGCCGCGGTCGTCGCTCCTGTTGTTGCTGGCGGCGTTCGCCGGCGACCGATGGCGGTCGCTGTACGACCGGGCGCTGGCCGGCGGCTACCGCTTCCTCTCGTTCGGCGACGCCATGCTCGTGGGCCGGGCGTGACGACGATCGCGGTCGGCGTCGAGGCCATGGACGGTCCGGCCCGCGCCACCACCGTCACGACGGCCAGGGGCTCGTTCCCGACACCGTGCTTCATGCCGGTGGGCACGCGTGGCGCGGTGCGCACGCTGGCGGCCGCCGACCTGGAAGACCTCGGCGCGCGCGTCGTGCTGGCCAACACGTATCACCTCATGTTGCGACCCGGCGCCGGGGTGGTCGCGAGCCTCGGCGGGCTGCACGGCTGGACCGGGTTCGGCGGCCACCTGCTCACCGATTCCGGCGGGTTCCAGGTGTTCAGCCTGGGCGACGGGGTCGCGGTGGACGACGACGGCGTGACGTTCCGGTCCACCTACGACGGCTCGACCCACCGCCTCACACCGGAGCTGGCGGTCGGCGTGCAGGCGCAGCTGGGGTCGGACATCCAGATGGCCCTCGACGTCTGCCTGGCGCTGCCGGCCGAGCCGGCGGCGCTGCGACTGGCGGTCGACCGGACCGCACGATGGGCCGCCCGGGCCCGCGCCGCCGAGCGACCCGTTGACCAGGCGCTCTTCGGCATCGTGCAGGGCGGCACCGACACCGGTCTGCGCGTCGAGAGCGCGCGCCGCACCGTCGAGCTCGACTTCGACGGCTACGGGATCGGCGGGCTGTCGGTCGGTGAGAGCCGGGCCGAGATGGTGGACGCGCTCGGCGCGACGATCGCCGAGCTGCCGGCCGATCGCCCGCGGTACCTCATGGGAGTGGGCGACCCGGCCGGGCTGGCCGAGGGCGTGGGCCTCGGCGTCGACCTGTTCGACTGCGTGCTGCCGACCCGGCTGGCCCGGCACGGGACGGTGCTCACCAGCGAGGGCCGCTGGCAGGTCCGCAACGCGTCGAAGGCCGAGGACGGCGGACCGGTGGACCCGAACTGCCGGTGCCCGGTGTGCGCCCGCCACAGCCGCGCCTACCTCCGCCACCTGCACATGGTCGGCGAGCCGGTCGCGGCCCGCCTCCTCACGATCCACAACCTGGCCTTCACCTTCGACCTGGTCGACTCGCTGCGGGCCGCGGTCGTCGCCGGCACCTTCGCCGCCCGCCGCGCCGAGGTCTTGGCGATCTGGGGCTGAGCGGCGGAGGCGCTAGCCTCTCGGCTCGCCCCATTTCTCGACCCCTTGGTCCCGCTATGGCCTTCATCCTGCCGCTGGTGCTCCTGGTGGCCATGTACGCGCTCGTCATGCGCCCACAACAGCGGCGCGTCCGCGCCCACGCGCAGCTCATGTCGCAGGTCGAGGTCGGTGACGAGATCATCACCGCGGGCGGCGTCTTCGGCCGCGTCATCCGCATCGACGACGAGACGATGCAGGTCGAGATCGCGCCCGGCGTCGAGATCACGACGCTCCGACGGATGGTGATGGACCGGCTCGGCGAACCCACCGACGACGAGCCGGACGAGCCCGACGAGGCCGCCGACGACGAGTCGGGCCATCACATCGACGAGAGCGGTCCGGCCTGATGCGCAGGGACCACGCGATCTCGCTGGTCGCGATCCTCGGCGTCGCCATCATCTGGCTCGGCGCCACCGTGGCATCGGGTCACTCACCCCGGCTCGGCCTCGACCTGCAGGGCGGCACCGCGGTCGTGCTCCAACCCGAGCCCGGCACCAAGGTGAAGCCGGGCGCGCTGTCGCAGGCCAAGGACATCATCGACCGGCGGGTCAACGCGTTGGGCGTGGCCGAGCCCGACATCGAGCTGCAGGGCAACTCGATCATCGTGCAGCTTCCCGGGGTCAAGGATCCCGAGAAGGCCCAGCGGGTCATCGGCACCACGGCCCAGCTGTACTTCCGCCCGGTGCTCGGCCAGGTGAACATCAAGGCCGGCACCTGCTCCAACCCCCAGAGCGGCGCGGCCACGCCGACGACGACGACCACCGCGCCGGGCGTCACCACCACGACCGCCCCTGCGGCGACGTCCACCACCGCGCACGCCGCCGGCGCCAGTACCGCCACGCCGTCGCTGCAGCTGATCTCGTTCGCCACCGCCACGACGATCCCGCCGACCACGGCGGCGCCGCCCACGACGACCGCGGCCGGCCCGACCACCACGGTGCCGGCGGCGCCGCAAGAGGTCGAAGCCTCGAAGGTCGACGACCCGACGCAGACCGTGTTCCTGTGCGACGCCAAGACCGGCGCCGGCTACGCCCTCGGTCCGGTCGACCCGCCCGACCTCAACGGCACCGCGATCTCGGGCGCCAACGCGACGATCAACCCCACCACCGGTCAGTGGTCGGTGCAGTTCACCATGAACGACCGCGGCGCCAAGCTCTTCGACCAGATGGCCAGCAAGAACTACCAGAAGCAGGTGGCCATCGACCTGGACGGCCGGGTGCAGTCGGCGCCGACCTTCCAGACCACGACCTTCAATGGCAAGGGCGAGATCTCCGGCAGCTTCACGCAGAAGGAGGCCAAGGAGCTGGCGCTGGTGCTCCGGTACGGCTCGCTGCCGGTGAAGCTGGTGCCGGTCACGCAGCAGAACGTCTCGGCGACCCTCGGCAAGGACTCGCTCCACGCCGGGCTCATCGCCGGCGCCGTCGGCCTCGCGCTCGTCGCGCTCTACATGCTCTTCTACTACCGGGCGCTGGGCTTGGTGGTGGTGCTCGGCATCATGGTGTCCGGCGCGCTGATGTACTCGATCGTCACCGCGCTGTCGACGAGCGGCAACCTGGCGCTGAGCCTCTCGGGCGCGATCGGCATCATCGTGTCGGTCGGTGTGACGGTGGACTCCTACGTCGTGTACTTCGAGCGGTTGAAGGACGAGATCCGGTCGGGCAAGACGATCCGCAGCTCGGTCGACCGCGGCTTCACCCGCGCCTACCGCACGATCGTCGCCGCCGACGTGGTCAGCCTCATCGGCGCCGCCCTCCTCTACTACCTGTCGGTCGGCTCGGTGCGGGGCTTCGCCTTCTTCCTCGGCGTGTCCACCGCACTCGACCTGGTCACCGCGTACACGTTCACCCGTCCGATGGTCGTGCTGCTCGGCCGCAACCGCTTCTTCACCGAAGCCCGCTTCTTCGGCGTGGCCCGCGGCCTGGCCGCGGCCGAGCCCGGGGGCGCGGCATGACGGAGCCGATGCACAAGAAGGCGAACATCTTCCACCGCCTCTACCACGGCGAGACCGCGTTCGACTTCGTCGGCCGGGCCAAGGTCTGGTTCCTGCTCTCGGCGCTCGTCATCGCCGCCGGGGTGCTGTCGCTGGTCGGGCAGGGCCTGAACTACGGCATCGACTTCAAGGGCGGCACCGTCTGGGAGGTGCCGATCTCGTCGACCAAGGGCGACCTCAACGTCATCTCGGATGCCCGCAGCGCGATGTCGCCCCTCGGGCTGGGCGACGCCAAGATCCAGGTCACCCGGTCGGGCTCGAAGAAGACGCTTCGCGTGGCGGCGAAGCACCAGACGCCCGACAAGCAGACGCAGATCACCTCCAAGCTGGCCGACTTCGGCAAGGTGCCGGTCAACCAGATCAACAAGCAGGACGTCGGGCCGTCGTGGGGCAAGGCCGTCACCAAGAAGGCACGCACCGCGCTCATCGCCTTCTTCATCGCGGTGACGATCTACATCTCGTTGCGGTTCGAGTGGAAGATGGCGGTGGCGGCGATCATCGCGGTGGTCCACGACATCCTCGTCACCGTCGGCGTGTACTCCGTCAGCCGGTTCGTCGTGACGCCCGCGACGGTGGTGGCGTTCCTCACCATCCTCGGGTACTCGCTCTACGACACGGTGGTGGTCTACGACAAGATCGAGGAGAACACGCGCGGGTTGTCGGCGTCGGGCCGCATGACGTACGGCGACACCGTGAACCTCTCGATGAACCAGGTGCTGATGCGGTCGATCAACACCTCGCTCGTCGCCATCATGCCGATCCTGTCGATCCTGATCATCGGCTCGGCGATCCTCGGCGCCCACGCGCTGCAGGACTTCGGCCTGGCGCTGCTGGTCGGGCTGCTCACCGGTGCGTACTCGTCGATCTTCGTCGCCTCGCCAGTGCTGGCGATGCTGAAGGAGCGCGAGCCGCGGTACGCCACGATCCGCCAGCGGATCATCTCCAAGGGCGGCGCCGCCGGCGTGCCGTTGACCCCCGCGGCGGCCGCGGTGCTGGCCGGCGGCGGTTCGCTCGCCGCCGACGGCGGGCCCCCACTGCGGCCGGGAATGAGCGGCAGCCGGCTCGACGACACCGACGGGAGCGACCGGGCCCGACCCCAGCCGTCGCGGCCCGGCGGCCAGGCCGGCGCCGGCAAGGCCTCGGCGCCCCGGCCCGGCGGCAACCGCCCGCCGCCGCGCCCGCGGAAGAAGAAGCGTCGTTAGCGGGAGTGATGGGGCCGGACCGGTAATCTCGTCGGTGAGATGACGCCCGACGCGACCTGGTTGAAGGACCACATCCGCGACATCGCCGACTGGCCGAAGCCCGGCGTGACGTTCAAGGACATCACGCCGATGCTGGCCGACGTCGACGCGTTCCGGTTCACCGTCGACGCCATCGCCGACCACTACGCCGGCCGCACCATCGACAAGGTCTGCGGCATCGAGGCTCGCGGCTTCATCGTCGCGGCCCCGATCGCGTACCGCTTCGGTGCCGGGTTCGTCCCGGTCCGCAAGGCCGGCAAGCTCCCCTGGGACATCGAGAAGGAGGAGTACGAGCTCGAGTACGGCACCGACCTGCTGGAGGTTCATCGCGACGCCTTCGGCCGCGGCGACCAGGTGCTGATCATCGACGACGTGATGGCGACGGGCGGGACCGCGGCGGCCACCATCCGGCTGGTCGAGAAGCTCGGCGCGACCGTCGTCGGTTTGGGGTTCATCATCGAGCTGGCGTTCCTCCACGGCCGCGAGCGGCTGACCGGTCACGACGTCGTGTCGCTGGTCACCTACGAGTAGGCCGATGGCCACCGTCGACCGCGTGCTCCCGTGGCGCCGGTCGATCGCGCCCGACGTCGTCCCGCCGGAGCTGGTGCCCCTCCTCGCCCGGTTCCGCGAGCGCCACCCCAAGGCCGACACCGGGCTGATCACGCGGGCCTACGAGGTCGCGCAGCGGGCCCACGCCGACCAGGTCCGCAAGTCGGGCGAGGCCTACATCCACCACCCGATCGCGGTCGCGGGCATCCTCGCCGACCTCGGGCTCGACGACGTCACGCTGGCCGCGGCGCTGTTGCACGACGCCGTCGAGGACACCGGCGTCACCGTCGACGACGTCGCGGTCGAGTTCGGCGACGAGGTCGGGGCGATCGTCGACGGCGTCACCAAGCTCGACCGCGTCAGCTTCGAGTCGAAGGAGGACCAGCAGGCCGCCACCATGCGGAAGATGCTCGTGGCGATGGCCAAGGACATCCGCGTCCTGCTCATCAAGCTGGCCGACCGCATGCACAACATGCGCACGATCGCGGCGATGCCCGAGTGGAAGCAGCGGCGGACCGCGCAGGAGACGCTCGACATCTACGCGCCACTGGCCCATCGTCTGGGCATCGGCGAGGTGAAGTGGCAGCTCGAGGACCTGAGCTTCGCCACCTTGCACCCGAAGCGCTACGCCGAGATCGAGCAGATGGTCGCGGTGCGGGCACCCGAGCGCGACATCTACCTCGCGCAGGTGCTCGAAGAGGTGCGGGAGCGCTTGGCCGAGCTGCGCATCCGCGCCGACGTCACCGGCCGGCCGAAGCACCTCTGGAGCATCTACGAGAAGATGGTCGTCAAGACGCGTGAGTTCGACGACATCTTCGACCTCGTCGGCATCCGCGTCGTCGTCGAGAGCGTGAAGGACTGCTACGCCGCGCTCGGTTCCATCCACGCCACATGGAAGCCGGTGCAGGGCCGCTTCAAGGACTACATCGCGATGCCGAAGTTCAACCTCTATCAGTCGTTGCACACGACGGTGGTGGGGCCGCAGGGCAAGACGGTCGAGGTCCAGATCCGCACCCGGGAGATGCACAACCGGGCGGAGTTCGGCGTCGCCGCGCACTGGGGGTACAAGGACGGCTCCGACGAGGCCGACGTGGCGTGGCTGAACCGGATCGTCGACTGGCAGTCCGAGACCAGTGACCCCCAGGAGTTCATGGAGGCGCTGAAGATCGACCTCGAGCAGGACGAGGTCTTCGTCTTCACCCCCAAGGGCAAGGTGGTCACGCTGCCGGTCGGCGCCACGCCGATCGACTTCGCCTACACGATCCACACCGAGGTCGGTCACCGGTGCATCGGCGCCCGGGTCAACAACCGGTTGGTGCCGCTCGACTCCAAGCTGACGTCGGGCGACACCGTGCAGATCTTCACGTCGAAGGTCGAGGGCGCCGGGCCGTCACGCGACTGGATGCAGATCGCGGTCACGCCGCGCGCCCGCAACAAGATCCGTCAGTGGTTCAGCCGGGAGCGGCGCGAGGACGCCATCGACACCGGCCGCGACGAGCTGGCGAAGGCGATGCGCCGCGAGGGGCTGCCGGTTCAGAAGCTGGCCAGCTCACCGGTGATCGTCAACGTGGCCGAGGCGATGAACTACACCGACCTCGACGCGCTGCACGCGTCGATCGGCGAGAGCCACGTGTCGGCCAAGTCGGTGGCTCAGCGGATCGCCCGTGAGCTCCGCGGCGGCGAGCACGAGGAGCAGCTGCCGTCGACCGCGCGTCAGCCGCGCCGCACCGGCCCGCGCCACACCGTCGGTGTGCACGTCGAGGGGCTCGACGACGTCATGGTTCGGCTTTCGCGCTGCTGCACCCCGGTGCCGGGCGACGCCATCATCGGCTTCGTCACCCGCGGCCGCGGCGTGTCGGTCCACCGCACCGACTGCGCCAACGCCGTGGCGCTGGCCGCGACCAAGAACGACCGGGTCATCGAGGTCGACTGGGACCGCGACCGGGCCGGCGTGTTCGTGGCCTCGATCGAGATCGAGGCCCTCGACCGGTCGAAGCTGCTGCGCGACGTGTCGAGCGTCCTGGCCGACCACCACGTGAACATCCTGGCCTGCACCACCCACACCGGCGCCGACCGCGTCAGCCGCATGCGGTTCGACTTCGAGCTGGCCGACCCGTCGCACCTCGACTCGGTCCTCGCCACGGTGAAGCGGGTCGATTCGGTGTTCGATGCCTACCGCGTCCTCCCCGGCAAGGGCTCGCGCGCCTGACGTTGCGGGAGGCCGAGGATCTCGGCTGTCTGGTCGCTGGTCGCGACCGGTCGACCGGCCGTGTCGGCGGCGGCGACGGCCGCCTCGACCAGCTCGACGTTGGTCGGCGTGCGGTCGCCACCGTAGAACTCGAGGCCGAGGTGGAGGTGGCCGCCCTGCTCGATGGCCAGCGCCGCGACCTCGGTGGCCATGAGATCGCCGCCGACCACCGACACCGCCCACGGCAGGCCGGTGCCGTCGAGCAGCTCGAGGTACGCGGCCAGCGCGGTGGCCGTCGGGGGCAGTCCGAACGGTGAGCCGGTGAGCCCGCGGTCCTCGCTGAGATACAGCTTCACGAACGAGCCCGCCGGCAGGGCGCCGGCGCGGTGGTACGCCACGATGGCGCGCAGGAAACCCGGCTCGTAGATCGCGAAGCTCGGCCCGAGGCGGTGCTCGTGGCACAGCGCCAATTGGCGCGCGATGTCGTCGAAGCTGTTGGCGTAGACGAACGAACCCGCGGGGACGCCGTTGGCCGACATGGAGCCGAGGTTCACCGATCCCGGGTCGCTGAGGCTCATGCGGAGCAGCCCGGACTCGGCCAGCGGCGCCACATGGTCGTACCACTCGGCTTGCGGGCCGATGTTCACGGTCGGGTACCACAGCGCGCTCGGCCGCTGCTCGAGGACCTCTCGCCAGATGGCGAGGTACGAGTCGGCGGCGACCGCGCCGGACGCGCCGACCAACCCGATGTGGTTGTGGATGATCGCGGCGCCGGCGTCCAGGCACGCGACGGCGTCGGCGACGATCTCCTCGCGCGTGGTGGGGACGTGCGGCTGGCTGGCCTTGGTGGTCGAGCCGTTGATCGCCGCCTCGATGATCACCGGAGCTTCCATCGACTGGGACGCTAGCGGCCGGCGCGGCCATACTCACCGGCCATGGGGGAGATCGGCACCACGTACGCCGAGGGCCGGGCGCGCATCACCGACCTGGTGCGCGACATCGACGATGCGCACGCCGAGATCGTGGTGGCCACCTGCCCGAGCTGGTCGGTGCACGACGTGCTCGCGCACCTGTCGGGCGTCTGCGCCGACATCCTCGGTGGCAACATCGCCGGGGTGGCCACCGACCCGTGGACCGCGGCGCAGGTCGACGCCCGCCGCGACCGGACGGTGGCCGAGCTGCTGGGGGAGTGGGACGAGGTCGGGCCCCAGGTCGAGGCGATCGCCGACGTCTTCCCGGGCCGCACCGGCCGCCAGCTGGTACTCGACCTGACGACCCACGAACACGACATCCGCCTGGCGCTCGGCACGCCGGGCGCACGCGACTCGGGTGGGGTGGCCATCGGCGCCGAGTTCGTCGCCATCGTCGGTCTCGGGTCGGGCCTGGCGACGCTCGGTGTCGGCCCGCTCGAGATCCGGGCCGGCGACCGCACCTGGATCGCCGGCACCGGCTCGCCGGTGGCCGCGCCCGAGCGGCTGTTCGACGACGTGCTCCTCGGCGCCGATCCGCCGGCGCCAACCACATCACCGGTCGGCACCCTCGACGTCGACGCCTTCGAGCTGTTCCGCGCCATGACCGGGCGCCGCAGCGGGCGCCAGATCCGCGCCTACGACTGGAGCGTCGATCCGGCGCCGTACCTGCCGGTGTTCTCGTTCGGCCCGTTCACGACGAGCCCCACCGACATCGTCGAGTAGCCGGCCTACGGGAGCTTCGGGATCGTCACCGGGATGGTGACCGAAACCGGCGGCAACGTCACCGGCGGCAACGTCACCGGCGGCAGCGTCACCGGCGGCACCGGCACCGTCGGCAATGTCACTGGAGGCACCGTCACGCCCGGCGGCAGGGACACCGGCGGGAGGCTCGGCACCGTCACCCCCGAAGGGAGGGTGACCGGGGGCAGGGTCACCGGCGGGAGCGTCACGGGAGGGATCGTGAGACCCGGCCCGGACCCTGTCCCCGATCCACCGCCGGTCGACGCGCCGCCGCTCGCCGGACCGCCGGGGGTCTGAGCCGACACGGTCGCACCGGCGCCGACCGCC
>JAODBK010000003.1 GCA_025463925.1 Acidimicrobiales bacterium
GCCACCGCGCCGGCCGCTCGCCGTCGGCTGCCGCCGTCCGCCAGGCGCGCCACCGGCCGGGCGGCCGGACCGCGACCGTCGTCGACGCCTGCCGCCAGACCTTGAAGAAGCGCTGGACCGCGGTGACGGTGGACAGCACCAGCAGCACCCACAGCACCGGGATCAACGCCGACGAGAACACCAGCGCGAACGAGAGCACGATGATCCGCTCGGCCCGCTCCATGAGGCCGCCCTTGGCCGAGTAGCCGAGCGACTCGGCCTTGGCCCGCTGGTAGGAGATGAGGGTCGCGGCGCCCGCGACCGCGTAGGCGAGCACCGCGTCCCGGGGATGGCGGCCCGATGCCAGGTGCCAGGCCACGCCGCCGAGGACGAGGAGGTCGGTGGCGCGGTCGATGACCGAGTCGAAGTACGCGCCGCGGGGTGACGCCGTGCCCGACGCCTTGGCGACCGCGCCGTCGAGCATGTCGGGCACCGCCGAGGCGATGAACAGCCCGGCGCCCCACCCGAGGTGTCCGCTGCCGATCGCCACCGCGGCAGCCGCGGCCAGCACGAGGCCGGCGCCGGTGAGGTGATCGGCACTGATGCCGGTGCGGCGGAGCCCCTCGCCCACCGGCTTCAGGGTGCGCTCTGCGCCAGCCCGCCAGCGTCCGTCGAACATGAGAGGAATCGGGCTCCTGATGCGGTGGTGATCGGCCCCTCAGGCTACCCAATCCCACCAGTAGGCTGACGCAACCATCCGAACTGACACCCCGCGAGGCTGCCCGTGAAGAGCTTCCCTGCCGCCAAGATCCGCAACGTCGCGCTGGTCGGTCACGGGGGGGCCGGGAAGACGAGCCTGGCCGAGGCCCTCCTGCACTGCAGCGGCGCGACGAACCGGCTCGGCCGGGTCGAGGACGGCACCACCACGACGGACTTCGATCCGGAGGAGATCCGCCGGGGCATCAGCCTCCAACTCGCGCTCGCGCCGTTCGAGCACGACGGCCACAAGATCAACCTGCTCGACACGCCGGGCTACGCCGACTTCGTTGCCGACGTGCAGGCGGCGCTGCGCGTCGCCGATCTCGCGATCTTCGTGGTGAGCGCGGTCGAGGGCGTCGAGGTGCAGACCGAAGCCGCGTGGCGCCTCGCCGACGACCTGGACCTGCCCCGCATGGTGTTCGTCAACAAGCTCGACCGCGAGCGGGCCAGCTTCGACCGCACCCTCGAGCAGCTGCGCGACGTGTTCGGCGCCGGCATCGCACCGCTCGAGCTGCCGATCGGCGAGGAGGGCGACTTCCGCGGCGTGGCCGACCTGCTCACCGACACCGCCTTCCTCTACGACGGCGGGACCGCGACCAGCGGCGAGATCCCCGACGAGATGGAGGCGCGCGAGCACGAGGTGCACGACAACCTCGTGGAAGGCATCGTCGTGGCCGACGACGCGCTCATGGAGCGGTACCTGGAAGGCGAGACCATCTCGCCCAAGGAGCTCGAGGACACCTTGGCCCACGGCGTCGCCGGCGGGCTCGTGTTCCCCGTGGTCTGCGGCTCGGCGACCAAGCTCGTGGGGATCGATCGGCTGGCGCAGTTCATCTGCGAGATCGGGCCGTCGCCCGCCGACCGGCCGCCGCTGGTCGTGCGGGCCGGCGACGGCACCGCCGAGGTGAAGGTCGACCCGAACGGGCAGCCGCTGGCGTTCGTCTACAAGACCGTTGCCGACCCCTACGTCGGCAAGGTGTCGTTCTTCAAGGTGCTGTCGGGGACGGTGAAGCCCGACGTCCAGCTCACCAACCCGCGCACCCACACCGACGAGCGGCTGCACACCCTGTTCACCATGCGCGGCAAGGAGCAGGACGTCGTGCCCGAGGTGCCGGCCGGCGACATCGGCGCGGTCGCGAAGTTGACCGACACCGGCACCGGCGACACCCTCGCGCCGAAGGGCACGCCGGTCGTCATCCCGTCGATCGATGCGCCGACGCCGCTGCTCGCCATCGCCATCAAGCCGAAGTCGAAGGGCGACGAGGACAAGCTGATGACCGCGCTGCACCGGATCCAGGACGAGGATCCCGTGCTGCAGGTGCGCCGCGACGACGAGACCCACCAGACGCTTTTGTCGGGCATGGGCGAGACGCATCTCTCGATCGTCACCGAGCGGCTGTCGCGCAAGTTCGGCGTCGAGGTGGAGACCGAGGAGGTGAGGGTCCCTTACCGCGAGACGATCACCGTCGCCGCCGACGCCGAGGGGAAGTACAAGAAGCAGACCGGCGGCCACGGCCAGTTCGGGGTCGCCCACCTGAAGGTCGAGCCGGTCGACCGCGGCACCGGCTTCGAGTTCGTCGACAAGGTCGTCGGCGGCGCCATCCCCCGGCAGTTCATCCCGGCGGTCGAGAAGGGCGTCGCCGAGACGATGGGCCAGGGCGGGGTGTGGGGCTACCCGGTCGTCGACGTGCGGGTCATCGTCGACGACGGCAAGTACCACCCGGTCGACAGCTCGGAGATGAGCTTCAGGATGGCGGGCTCGATCGGCTTCAAGGAGGCCATGGCCAAGGCCGGGCCGGTGCTGCTCGAGCCGATCTCGTTGCTCGAGGTCACGGTGCCGTCGCAGTACCAGGGCGACGTGATGGGCGACCTGAACGCCCGGCGGGGGCGGGTGCAGGGCACCGAGTCGGCCGGTCCGGGCGAGCAGGTCATCACCGCGCTGGTGCCGACGTCGGAGGTCATGCGCTACGCCATCGACCTGCGCTCGCTCACCGGCGGCCGCGGCCGCTTCACCGTCGAGCACGACCACTACGACCTGCTGCCACAGCACCTCCTCGACAAGGTCGCCAAGGCCACCGCGGCCGAGAAGTGAACTGACGGCGCGCGTGGTTCCCGCCTACGACGGCACCTGCGCGGAGTGCGGCTACGTCTACGAGACGGTGTCGCCGAGCGATGCCGCGGTCGCGATGCGGTCGTTCGCCCGTCGCTATCGCGCGCCGTTGACGCGCGGGCTGCCCGACGAGGATCTGGACGACATCGTCCGCCGCCGGCCGGCGCCCGACGTCTGGTCGGCCCTCGAGTACGCGTGCCACGTGCGCGACGTCTTCCTCGTCCAGCGCGAGCGCCTGGTGCGCACACTGGTGGAGAACGCGCCCGTGCTCGAGCCCATGGGCCGCGAGGAACGGGTGGTCGACGACCGGTACAACGAGCAGGACCGGGAGGTGGTCGCCGACCAGCTGGCCGCCAACGCCGAAGCGATGGCGAAGACCATCGAAGGCGTCAATGCCGACCAGTGGACCCGCGTGGCGATCTACCCGTACCCGCAGCCGACCGAGCGCACCGCGGTCTGGCTCGTGCGCCACACCGTCCACGAAGGCACCCACCACCTCCTCGACATCGGCCGCGTCCTCCGCCAAGTCCGCGGCCGCTGAGGGTCAGGCCTCGGCGAGCTCGCTGTTCCAGCTGGCCAGGGTCGAGCGGTTGCGGCCGGCCCGCTTGGATGCATAAAGGGCTTCGTCGGCCGCCGCGATCAGCGTGTTGGCGTCGACGCCGTCGGGCGGGAACACCGCGATGCCGGCGCTCACGGTGACGGCGACCTCGCCGGGCTCGACCGCGATCGCGCCGCGCAGCCGCTCACCGAGCGCCAGTGCCTCGTCCCGGCCGCAGCCCGGCGCGATGAGCGCGAACTCCTCGCCGCCGTACCGGGCCGGCAGGTCGATGGCCCGAGCCGCTGACGCGACGGCCCGCGCCACCTGCTTCAGCACCTCGTCGCCGGCCTGGTGGCCGTGGGTGTCGTTGACCGCCTTGAAGTGGTCGACGTCGATGAGCACCAAGGTGCAGTCCTCACCGTGGCGCGCCGCCCGCTCGAGCTCGCGGCCGAGCACGTGGTCGAAGGTGCGGCGATTGGCCAGGCCGGTGAGCGCGTCGGTGGTGGCCAGCCGTTCCACCTCGGCCCGCAGGGTCGCGTTGCGGAGTGCCAGCGCCGCTTGCGTCGCGATCTGGGCGACGAGGTCGACCGTGTGCCGAGCGATCCGGGCGTCGCCGCCACCGCCCCGCTCGGCCACCAGCGCACCGACCGGGACGTCATCGGCGATGCAGGGCGCGATCACGACGTTGCACGCGCCCGGCAGCACCACGCCCAGATCGGGGTTGTCGAGCGCGTTGACCATGCGGGCGAGCACCGGCGCGCCGGCTTCCCAGCTCGACCGCACCAGCGCACCGGCGTCGCCGATGCTGGCGAGGAGCGCGGCCCGGCGGAAACCGAGCTGCTCGGTGTTCGCCGCGACCACGGCTTGCACGTCCGCGGCGGAGGTGGCGTGCTGGAGCTCGGCGCCCAGCTGCGCCAACAGGCGCAGCTCGCCCTTGCCGCGCCGCAGCTCGCGCTCGTTCAGCGACGAGAACGCCGCCGTGCCGATGGCGACGAGCCAGAACGCGACGCCCGCGAACGCCGACACGTGGGCCGCGTGGGCGGTCGATCCCCCGGTCCAACCGGGCCACAGCGACGCGGCGCGCAGGTAGTAGACGGCGAACAGGAGCAGCCCGTGCCACAGCGCGATCTTCAGGCCGGTCCGGTACGACACCAGCAGGGTCACTGCGACGACGTGGAGGTAGACGAGGAAGCCGAGCACGCTCTCCGGCCCGCCGGTGCGGGCCAGCACCAGCCAGATGTAGAGGCCGTCCAGCGCGAGCATGGCCGAGGCAACCGCCAGGCCGCGTCCGGCGCCCACGCGCCGGGCGAGCTCGCCGGTGACCGCGACGAGGACGTACACCGCGCTGATCGCGGCGAGCGTGCCCGGCCGGGCCCGCAGCTCGGATGGCGCCAGGCGGGCCGACAGCAGGACGATCCCCACCAGCACGAGCCGGACGAGCATGAGCGCGCTCATCCGGTCGCCGAGGGGCACCAGGTCGTCGCGCCGGCTCACGAGAAGCCCAACAACTCGTCATCGGCGGTGACCGGCGCGGCCGCCAGCTTGGCCTCGGCGCGGGCCGACCGCGGCGAGACGACGAGGAAGGCGCCGACCACGATCGCGAGCGCAACCGGGATCGAGAGGTCGCGGGCCGAGGACGCCGCGACCCGCACCAGGGGCCGCGTCCGGGCCTTCGGCGGCGTGACGGTCGCCGGCCGGGACCGAACCGCCGGCGCCGCCGGGCGCGCCGGCACCGCGGCCGGGCGTGAGTGCGGCTCGGTCGCGACGACCACCGGGCCCCGGTCGCCGTTGACCGGGACGTTCGTCGCGACCGGCGCGATCGTGGCCCGCGCCGGAACCGTCGGGACGGTCACCGGTGGGATGGTGACGGGCGGGACGGTGACGGGCGGGACGGTGACGGGCGGGACGGTCACCAGGGGGACGGTGACGGGCGGGACGGTGACGGGCGGGACGGTCACCAGGGGGACGGTGATCGGCGGGAGCGAGACCACGGGGACGGTGACCGGCGGGACGGTCGCGGCGGTGGCGGCACCCGGCGCGAGGAGCCAGGCAAGCCCTCCGGTCACCACCATGGCAGCCGCCCGCAGCGGCGCCTTCCGTCCGACCACGCACCCTCCTCAGCAACCACCAGCACTGGAGGTATCGGCAGGAGTCGGCGAAAACCTTTAGCCCGGTCGCGACCGGATTCGCGTCGCCATCGCCGTCACCCCACCGGCACGCGTTCCGGCGCCGCGTCCTCGGGAGTTGCGCCGCCGATCCTCGCCGGGGCCGGTTCCGCCTCGCGGAACCCGATGCGGTCGTGCAGCCGGCGCAACGGCTTGGGCGCCCACCAGTTGGCGTTGCCGGCGAGGCGCATGAACGCCGGCACCAACGCGCCGCGGATGAGCGTGGCGTCCATCACCACCGCCATCGTCAAGCCGAGCCCGAAGATCTTGATGAACGTGATCTGCGACGTCGCATTCGCGATGAAGACGATGGCGATGAGGCCGGCGGCCGCGGTCACGATCCGGCCGGTGCGCTCGAGCCCGATGGCCACCGCGGTGATGTTGTCGGCACCCTTGTCGTGCTCCTCCTTGATGCGCGACAGGAGGAACACCTCGAAGTCCATCGACAGCCCGAACGCGATGCAGAACATCAGGATCGGCGTGGTGGTGTCGAGCAGTCCGGTCGCGGTGAAGTTCAGCGCCTTCGCGAAGTGGCCCTCCTGGAAGATCCACACCATCACCCCGAACGTCGCGGTGAGGCTCAGGATGTTGAGCACCAGCGCCTTGATCGGCACCAACACGCTGCCGGTCATGAGGAACAGCACCACGAACGTGACGAGCGCGATGATCCCGCCCGCGATCGGGATCAGCCCGAACAGCGAGTGCTTCGAGTCGACCAGCTGGGCCGACGGTCCGCCGACCCGGACGGGGAACGGGCGGGCCACCGCCCGCACCTCGCGGACCAGCGCCTCGGCGCGACCGGACATCGGCTCGACGGTCTGCACCACCGACAACCACGTCCCGGCGGGCGACCGGAACCGCGCCGACGAAGGCAGCGGACCGATGACCTTCGTGCCGCCGACGTAACTCCCGGTGATGGCGTCGACCCGTCCGACGCCGGGCAGGGCCGACAGCTTCGCGGCATAGCCGTCGACCTCGGCGGCGCGCGCCGCGCCGTCGGTGCCGGGCGCGACCACGATCATCGCCGTCGCCTCGTTGGCCGAGAAGTTGTGCCGCAGCTGGTCGGTGACGACGCGGCCGGGCGCGCCCGGCGGCAGGACGCGATCGTCGGGCAGCCCGAACCGCACGTTGAGGAACGGCGCGCCGAGCACGAGCAGCAACGCCACCACGGCGAAGGACACGACAATCGGCCGACGCATGACGAAGGTGGCGATGCGATGCCACATCCCCTCGCCCACCGGCTTGGGAGTGTGCTTCCACAGCACGAACCGGTCGATCCGGCGACCGAGGACGGCGAGCAGCGCGGGCAGCGTCAGCACCGCGCCCGCCGCGGCCATCAGCACGACGCCGATACCGGCGTACGCGAACGATCGCAGGAACGCCAGCGGGAAGATGATGAGCGCGGCCAGCGACGACGCCACGGTCATCGCGCTGAACAGCACGGTCCGCCCGGCGGTCTCGACCGTCCGCACGATGGCGTTGCCCGGCGGCAGGCCGTTGGTGAGCTCCTCGCGATAGCGGGAGACGATGAACAGGCTGTAGTCGATCGCCAGGCCGAGACCCATCGCGGTCGCCAGGTTCAACGAGAAGATCGAGACCTCGGTCACCGACGACCAGGCGCGCAGGACGAGGAACGTGCCGACGATCGCCAGCCCGCCGATCCCAAGGGGGAGGGCGGCGGCGACCAGCCCGCCGAACACCAGGATCAGGCAGACGATGGTGATCGGGATGGCGACTGCCTCGGCGGTGGCCAGATCCTTCTGGATCTGCTGGCTGACCTGCCGGAAGACCTCGGCGAAACCGCCGACGCGCACGGTCACGTTGGCGTCGGTGATCGTGTACTCGGGTGTGATCTTCTCGACTCGCTGGTGGACCGCGTTCTGGCTGCCGCTGATGCGGGCCAGCACGAGCGCCTGGTCGCCGCGGGTGCTCTTCAGCGGCGGAGGTGAGCCGAGGCTCCAGTACGACGCCGCCTGTGCGACACCGGGCTCGGCCGCCAGGCGCGCCGTCAGCGCCCTGCCCTCGGCGGCGATCGCCGGGTCGTCGACGGTGCCGTGCCGCGCGGTGATCAGCAGCACCAGGTTGGGCACGCCCTGACCCATGCGGTCCTCGAGCAGGCGCTGCGCCTTGGCCGACTCCGAGTTCGGGTCCTCGAAGCCACCGGCCGAGAGGTGCTTGGCCACGCCGCCGCCGACGACGCCCGACAGCACGAACACGATCGCGGTCGTGATCAGGACCGCCTTCCGCCGCCGCACCGTGAACCGACCGATCCGAGTCAGCAACGTCCCTCCCAGTGACCTGTCCCCGTCAGGTTGCGGGACGGAGCCGGCCGCCGTCCACACGACATCGGTCACAGCACGGGCGGGTGCGTTCGGGATAAGCACTCCGTTCCAGTGAGACGAGCTCGCCGATCGGCGCTGGTCGCGGTCTTCGCCATCGGCATCGCGGTCGCGCCGAGCTGCGGCGGGACTGACGGCGGGACCGACCCCGGGACGACACGAGTGCTCCTGCTCGGGGATTCGATCCTGCACCTGGCGGCTCCCACCGCCACCGACCAACTCGAGGCCCACGGGGTGGAGGTCCATCTCGAAGCGCGGGACGGGACCAGCCCGGTGTCCTGGCCGGGGAACGTCGACTGGACCGCGATCGCCCGCGACGCGGCCCAGTCCTTTCGCCCTGACGTGGTGCTGATCATGTTCACCGGCAACTACACCCGGAAGATCACGCCCACTGCCGATCCAGGAATCTGCGCCGAGTGGGGCCGCGGGACGGCCGCGATGATCGCCGCGGTGAGACCGGGGCGCGCCACCACGCCGCGGGTGATCGTGGCCGAGTCCGTGCCGGGGTACTGGACGCTCAATCCCGACGACGCCTTCGCGTGCGAGATCGACGGCACCCGCGGGATCGCCAACGTGACGTTCGTGGACGCCGGCGGCATCGTGGGCGACCCGCGCGCGCCGCGGACCCGCATCGAGACGCTGCCGAGTTGCGACGGCGGGCCCCCCGTCGCCCTTCGCACCGCGGACGTCCACGTCACCCCCGCGGGTGCGAGACGCCTCGGGACGTACCTCGCCTCGCTGATCGACCCGGCCGTGGCGCCGCCACCGCGCGACTGCGCCTGAGCCTCGGCGGGCTACGTCAGGCCGGACCAGTCCTCCGGATTGTCCTCGACGAAGTGGTCGAGCACGGCGCCGTCGACGCCGTCGACCAGCACCAGGCCGCGCCGCGCCGGTGGGTCCTCGGCCGAATAGAGGAGGATGCGCCAGGTCGGGCGGCTGCGCAGGCCGCGCCAACCGAGCTGGGCCGACGCGTGGCCGATCGGGAACCCGACCTGGCGGGTGGCCGCGACGAGGGCGTCGGTGTCCTTCACCGCCAGCGGCCAGGCGGCGGCCAGGTGGTACGCACCGACGAGCGCGAGTCCGACGGCGGCGCCGAGGAAGCCCGAGTTCACCAACACGTGACCGGCACCGCGGTGCGAGGCCCACAACGCCAGGCAGCCGGCCGCGGTGAGGAGGTAGATGGCGGCCGGCCAGCGTCGCCGCCGGATGTCCGGAAAGGTGTACGGGCCGACGTACGCGGTGACGTCGAGCTCCTCCGGGAGGGAGTCACCGGGGTGGGCGTCGGTCACGGCGGTCGAGGGTAGGCCGGGCACCTCAGGCCGGCCAGTTGGCGCGCAGCTTCTCCCACGTGCGCGTCAGCGACTCCGGCAGTACCCGCGTCTCGGCGATCGCGGTCATGAAGTTGGTGTCGCCGTTCCATCGCGGCAGTGCGTGCACGTGGAAATGGCCGGGCACGCCGGCGCCCGCCGACCGCCCGATGTTGGCCCCGACGTTGATGCCGTCGGGCCGGTACGCCGCCTTCAACGCCCGCACCGCGTCGGCCAGCATCAACCAGATCGCGCCGGCCTCGTCGCCTTCGATCTCCTCGAGCTCGGCCACGTGCCGGACCGGCATCACCATCAAGTGGCCGCTGGTGTAGGGGTACAGGTTGAGGATCGCGACCGCGTGCTCGTCGCGGGCCAACACGTAGGTCGTCTCGTCGGGCTCGCCGCCGGCGAGGATCCGGCAGAAGACACAGTCCGCCGCGGGCCCGTCCGCCGCGGCCTCGACGAACTCGGCACGCCACCCGGCCCACAGCCGGCCAACGCCACTGTCGGTCACCCGGACGTCAGACCTTCGCGGTCTCGTCCGCTCGGATCCGCTCGACGAACTCGTCGAGCGGCACGTCGCGCTCGGGCCGATCGCTGCCGCGGGCGTTCACGCCCACCGTGCCGGCGGCCACGTCGGCGTCGCCCACGACCAGGATGTACGGGATCTTCTCGAGCTTGGCGTTGCGGATGCGGGCGCCCAGCGGATCGCCGGCCTCCACCAGGTCGGCCCGGAAGCCCTCGGCCTTCAGGCGGTCGACGACGCGGAACGCGTAGTCGTGGTGGGCGTCGCTCACCCCGAGCACGCGCACCTGCACCGGCGACAGCCACACGGGCAGCGCGCCGGCGTAGTGCTCGAGCAGGATGCCGAAGAAGCGCTCGACCGACCCGAACAGCGCCCGGTGGATCATGAACGGCCGGTGCCGCTGGTTGTCGGCACCGACGTACTCGAGGTCGAAGCGCTGCGGCAGTTGGAAGTCGACCTGCAGCGTCGACATCTGCCAGCGCCGGCCGATGGCATCCCGCACGTGCACGTCGATCTTCGGCGCGTAGAACGCGCCCTCACCCTCGGCGACGACGTACGGGATCCCGGCTCCGTCGAGCGCCTCGCGGAGGGCGGCCTCGGCCTCCTCCCACTCCTCGGGTTCGCCGACGAACTTCTCGGGACGGGTCGCCAGCTCGGCCTCGAAGTCGGTGAGCCCGAACGCCCGCAGCAGCCGCAGCACGAACGCCAGCAACGACGACAGCTCGCCGGCAAGCTGGTCGCGCCCGCAGAAGATGTGACTGTCGTCCTGGGTAATGCTGCGGACGCGGGTGAGGCCGTGGAGCACGCCGGAGCGCTCGAACCGATACACGGTGCCGAACTCGAACAGGCGCATCGGCAGCTCTCGGTACGACCGGGCGCGCGACTTGTAGATGAGGATGTGGCCCGGGCAGTTCATCGGCTTCGGGTAGTAGGTCGCGCCCTCCATCTCCATCGGCGGGTACATGCTGTCGGCGTACCACCCGAGATGGCCGCTGGTCTCGTACAGCGTCGACTTCGCGATGTGCGGTGTCCACACGAACTGGTAGCCCCCGGCCTCGTGCTCGGCGCTGCTGTAGTCCTCCATCAACTTGCGGATGAGGCCGCCCTTCGGGTGGAACACCGGCAGCCCGCCGCCGATCTCGGGCGGGAAGTGGAACAGGTCGAGCTCGACGCCGAGCTTGCGGTGGTCGCGCCGCTCGGCCTCCGCGACGCGGTGCAGGTGCTCGGCCAGCGCCTTGTCGGACTCCCACGCGGTGCCGTAGATCCGCTGCAGCTGCGGCTTGTGCTCGTCACCTCGCCAGTAGGCACCGGCGACGCGCGTCAGCTTGAACGAGCCGAGCCGCGACGTCGACGGCACGTGCGGGCCGCGGCACAGGTCGACGAACTGCGGGGTGTTCCGGTACGCGCTGACGACACCGCTCCCGGCGCCCTCGTCGCGCGCGGTCTCGTCGACCGCCTCGATGATCTCGACCTTGTACGGCTGGTCGGCGAAGAGCTGCCGGCCCTCCTCGCGCGAGTGCTCCTCGCGCTCGAAGGGCTGGTTCTCGGCGACGATCTCGCGCATGCGCGCCTCGATGCGCTCGAGATCCTCGTCGCTGAAGTGGGCCCCGCCCGGGAGATCGAAGTCGTAGTAGAAGCCGTCCTCGATCGGCGGCCCGATGGCGAACTTGGCGCCGGGCCACAGCTGGGTGACGGCCTGCGCCAGCACGTGCGCGGTCGAGTGGCGCAGGACATGACGACCGCGGTCCGAGTCCGCGGTGATGATCGCGACGCGTGCGCCGTCGTCGAGCGGGGTGCCGAGGTCCACCTCGCGGCCGTCGACGTCGGCCGCGACCGCGGCCTTGGCCAGGCCCTTGCCGATCGACGCCGCCAGGTCGGCCGCCGTCGCGCCGGCGGTGAGGTCGCGTATGGACCCGTCCGGCAGCGTGATCGAGATCTGGTCGGCCATGGAGCGAGGGTAGTTGGCCGGCACCGGTGCGCCGACCGCTATTCAGCGCCGGGCCCAACCGCGCTGCAGGTCGGCCAAACCGATGGCCGTCACCCGGCGGAGGGCGGCGTCAGTCTGGTAGTCGGCGTCGCCGGGGGCGACCCGCGCCGCGCCGAGCGTCGCAAAGAAGCGGCTCGGCGCGCCGAGCCCGAAGCGCGAGGCGAGGTACGAGATGGCCGAGCGGCTCTCCGAGTAGGCCCGGACGATGGTGCCCGAGCCGCCGGTGACGAACTCGTAGTCGCGCGGGAGCACGCCATCACTGCCGCCGGGCTTGCGCTCACCGGTCGGTCGGCCCTTGGCGATCCAGTCGGCGACACCTTCGTGGACCCAGGCCGGGATGAGCGGGCCGGCGAGCGGCGCCGCCGCGGCGTGGTCCAGCTCGTGCGTCAGCGTCTGGACCTGGAAGTCGCGCGGGTAAGCCCGCAGGTTGCGGTCCTGGATGTAGATGCGGGGCGCGGTCGGCTCGTACCCGGTGTCGCGCACCGCGCCGTAGTTCACGAACGCCACGAACCGCGAGAGGTCGAACGTGGACTGGATGAGGCCGGCCAGCTCGTCGATCGAGTGCGGGAGGATCAGCGGGATCCGCTGTGACCAGGGCTGGTCCCACGCGACGGTCAGCCGCACCATCGCGTCCTCGGCGATCGCGGCCAACGCGTCGGCCCGGTCGGCGTCCTCGGGATGGCTGAGCACGAGGAAGTGCGCGGTCGGGTGCACGCGGACCGGCCCGTCGTCCCAGAGGAACCGGGCCGGGAGGAGCCCGAGCGACGCCAGGTCGGCGTCACCGCCGACGAACCACCGACCGCCGCGCTGCACGAACGTCAGGAACAGCGACGCCACATCGTCACGCTCGTCGTAGTCACGCAATCGGTACCGCAGCCGGGTCTCCGGCAGGAAGGTGGGCGCGCCGCCGTATCGCGGCGACAAGCCGGCCGGGCCGGCCAGGTCGCCGGTGTCGTCGAGCCGGACCGCGAGCGCGTACGAAGCCAGCGGCACCGAACGCAGGCCGTCGAACTGGCGGGCCTGCGCGTCACGGAATGCCGCCGGGGCCTCGGGGTCGACCGTGGCGAGGAACCCGGAACGGTCGCCGCTCGTCACTGCCGCGACCCGCGCGTCGAGCACTCCCTGGGCGGCGGCCGCGGGAGTCGCGGCCGCTGCCCGCGGCGCGGCGTGGGCCACGATCCCGGTGAGCAACAATCCCGACGTCAGCCCGATCGCGGCGATCGCTCTGCGCACGGCTCGATCTTGGCAGCCGGCGCGACCCGTATCGTGGCGGACGGTGGGTGACCGGTTCGAGTACCGCGACGTCAGGGTCGACGGCGACGACGGGCCGATCATCGAGCACTTCTCGGCGCACATCCCGGGCGAGGGGCTGACGGTAATCGTCGGCCCGTCGGGGGCCGGCAAGACGACCCTGCTCCGGCTGCTCAACCGGCTGGACGACCCCGACGCCGGCACGGTGATGTTCGAGGGGCGCGACGCGCGCGTGTACGACGTGCTGGAGCTGCGGCGCCGCGTGCAGTACGTGGGCCAGGTGCCGGTGACGTTCCCGGGCACCGTGGCCGACAACGTCGGCGATCGTTGGGAGGAGCTGCTCGACCGGGTCGGCCTGCCGCTCGCGCTGGGCCCGCGGATGGCCGACGTGCTGTCGGTGGGCGAGGCCCAACGGATGTGCCTGGCCCGGTCGATGGCCCGCGACCCGGAGGCGTTGATCCTCGACGAGCCCACGTCCGCGCTCGACACCGCATCGAAGGGCGGCATCGAGCGGCTCATCCGGACGCTGGCCGACGGCGGCCTCACGGTCGTGATGGTGACGCACGATCCGGCCCAGGCGGCCGCTCTGGCCGACCGCATGATCGAGGTCGAGGGGCAGCGGCGATGATCGCGGCCGACCTCAACCTGAGCGGCCGCGTCGGCGCGGGCGAAGTGGCGCTGGCACTGCTCCTCGTCGCGATCGCGATGGGCATCAGCCGGTGGCGCGGGGTCGCGCTCGAACGTGACATCGGGATCGCGTCGGTCCGCGCCTTCGTGCAACTGCTGGCCGTCGGGTACGTGCTCGACTACGTCTTCAGCGGCCAAGGCGGGCTCACCCCGTTGGTGCTCGGCGTGATGATCCTGACGGCGACGCTGACGTCGGGGCGCCGCGGGCGGATGGTGCCGGGCGCCTATGTCATCGCGCTGTCGTCGGTCGCGGTGGCCACCGGCGGCACCCTCGGGCTGCTGATCCTGCTCGGCATCATCCCGAGCGCGCCGCGGGCCGCCATTCCGCTCGGCTCGATGATCATCAGCTCGGCGATGAACACCACGTCCCTGGTGATGTCGCGGCTGCGCGACGACCTGGCCTCCCACCGGCGTGAGGTGGAGGCTCGGCTCTCACTCGGCGCCACCGCGCACGAGGCGTCGGCCGCGCTGCATCACGCCGCCATGCGCACCGGGATGCTGCCGACCATCGACCAGACCAAGGTGGTCGGGCTGGTGGCCCTGCCGGGCGCGATGACCGGCATGATCCTCGCCGGGGTCTCGGCGTTCGCGGCGATCCGCCTGCAGCTCGTCGTGATGTACATGCTGCTCGGTGGCAACGCGTTCGCCGCCCTGGTCGCAGGCGAGCTGACGGTGCGCCGACTGTTCACCGCCGACCATCAGCTGATCCGGTCGCTGCGCCGGGTCCCGGGAACGTAGGCCGATGCCCCGCCGTCCTATCCGGGCGGCGCGAAGAACTCCAGCGCGATGTTGTCCGGGTCGCGGAAGGACAGGCCCGAGCCGTAGGGCGCGTCGACCACGCCGCCGTTGGCGATGCCCAGCTTCCCGAGGCGGCCCTCCCAGTCCTCCAGCTCCTTGCGGTTCTCGCACGCGAACGCGAGGTGGTCGAGACCGACGCGGCGCTCGTCGAACGGATCGGCGCTCGCCGGGTCGGGGAACTGGTGGAGGCCGACGAGCGTCTGGCCGCCGACCAGCCAGACGACGTGGCGGAACAGTCCGGTGTCCTCGTCGAGCACCGGGTCGGCGCCGAAGAGGGCCTGGTACCACGGCACGCTCTTGTCGAGGTCGCGCACCGTCAGCGCGACGTGGGTGATCGTCGGGAACGTCGCCATGTGGACCTCCGAGACGCGGGTGTGGCGGCCGAGGCTACTCAGGTACCGGCGGCGCCGCCTCGGTCGCCCCCTGTTCCCGAAGCACGACGCCGAGCAGCGCCGCGGCCTGCGACACCCCGTGGCCGGCGGCGGCCGCGGCGTCCACGGACTCGAGCGCGGCCGGTGTGTCGAGGTCGTCGTCGAGCGCGACCCGCACCGCGTCGAGCGCGGCGTCGCCCTCCCCCGCGGCCCGCCAGCGCTCGAGGCGTTCGGTCGCCTCCGGCATGAGCCGGCCCTCCCACTCCCAGTCGGCTCGGTAGTGGTGGGCCAGGACGGCCAGCCTCACCGCCATCGGGTCCCACTCCTTGACGAGCTCGCTGACGAACACCAGGTTGCCGAGCGACTTCGACATCTTGGTGCCGCCCAGCTTCACGAGGCCGGCGTGCATCCAGTGCCGCACGAACGGTTGGCCGGTCGCGGCCTCGGACTGCGCCGCTTCACTCTCGTGATGCGGAAAGACCAGATCGCGGCCGCCGCCGTGGATGTCGACCGTCGTGCCGAGCTCGCGCAGCGCCAGCGCCGAGCACTCGATGTGCCAACCCGGGCGGCCCGGCCCCCACAGCGAGTCCCACGCCGGCTCGTCGGGGAGCGAGGGCTGCCACAGCACGAAGTCCAGCGGGTCGCGCTTCGCCGGGTCGTCGGGATTGCCACCGTGCTCGGCCGCCAGCTCGAGCATGCGGTCCCGCGCCAGATGGCTGACCTGCCCGAAGCGGTCGAAGGTCGCGACCGAGAAGTACACCGCGCCGCCGGCCTCGTACGCGTGGCCGCGGTCGAGCACCATCCCGATGAAGCCGAGGATGTCGTGGATCGCCGACGTGGCGCGGGGCTCGCTGAACGCCGGCAACATCCCGAGGGCGCGCATGTCGGCATCGAACCGGGCGGTCTCCTGCGCGCCGAGCTCCAGGTAGTCGACGCCGAGCTCGCGCGCCTTCTTCAGGATGTCGTCGTCGACGTCGGTGACGTTGCGCACGCACTGCGTCACGTGGCCGAGATCGCGGAGTCGCCGCTGCAACACGTCGTACGCGAGGTACGTCGCGGCGTGGCCCAGGTGCGTCGCGTCGTACGGCGTGATGCCGCACGTGTACATGGTGACGACCGGCCCGGGCTCGAACGGGACGACCTCGCCGCGTGCGGTGTCGAAGAGGCGCACCACGCGTCGCTAGAGCTCCACGCCGGTGATGCGGATGCCGGCACGGGTCTTGTAGCGCACGTTGAGTTGCAACAGCACCGCGGTCAACGCCTCGATGGCGGTGGCGTTGGCGAGCGAGCCGGCGTCGAGCCCGCGCAGTGCGGGCATCCGGCCGACGAGCTCGATGGTGGCCGCGGTCGCCTTGGGATGGTCGGAGCACACCAACACGTCCGCGTCGAGCGGCGCCGCCAGGTTGGCCAGCTCCCTGGCCGGCAGGTGGTGGAACGCCGCGGCGACGCACGCGTGCGGGATCTCGGCCTGCACGTGGGCCGCCACCGACCCGCGCGGCGGCACCAGCGCGTCGAACTCGTTGCCGACCTTCGCCAGCGCGTTGGCCATGGAGATGACGACCTTGCCGTCGAGGTGCTCGGCCACCGAGCCCGCGGTCGAAGCCGCCGCGTCCCACGGCGTCGCGATCACGATGACGTCGGCCTTGGCGGCCTCGGCGTTGACCGCGCCCTTCAGCGGCAGGTCCTGGTCCGGCCACCGGTCGCGGATCGACTGGCACACCGACTCCGCCCGGCCCTGGTCGCGCGAGCCGATGACAACTTCGATCCCGACCGACGCCAACCGCGCCGCGAGCCCACTGCCGGCCGGGCCGGTGGCGCCGAAGATGCCGACCGACACGTCGCTCACGACTCGCTCGCTCGCGGCTCGTTCATGGTCCGACACAATCGCACGCCGCCATCGGCCTCGTCCGATCGAGGGGCGTTCCGAGGCGGTGTCAGCGGGCGGCCAGGTCCCGCACGACTGCTCCACCCAGCGAGCGCGTCGACCGCCGGTTGATCTCGGCACCGGCGACCGCGCCGGCGAGGAAGGGCGCGAGCGCGGCGAGGTTCCGCGCCGTCCGGCGGGCCATCCGTCGCCGGACCAGCCGCATGACCTCGTTGCGGGTGCCGCGGCCGAGCAGGTCGCCGAGCCCACGGTCCGACGATGCCAGGTCGGCGGGCCGCACCCCGCGACGGTCGGCCCACGCCCGGGCCAGCTCGAGCCCCCGGACCGACGGCGCGCCGGTGACCGGCTGGTGGTACGCCTCCTGCAATTCGGCGATGAGCTTCATCTCGATCGCCGCGATCGCGAGCGTCTCGACCACCAGCTCGGCGGGGATCGCCACCCACGCCGGCGGGCTGAGCTCCTCGGCAGCCGCCATCGCGCCGGTCGCGGCGCCGATGGCGGCGGTGACGCGCGCCGCGTTGCGGATGAGCGCCTCGGCCAGCTCGGCGCCTTCGAGCCCGCCGTGGTGCGCCGTCAACGTGGCCAGGTCGCGGATGGGGATGTGGGGCGCGACCGCCACCGCGGTGTCCGCCAGCCACCGACCACTCACCACCGCCGCCGCCCCGGCGGCCTTCATCGACGTCATCGCCAGCTTCGCCGTGCGGGCCAGTCCGGTGGCGCTCGGCGACTCGGCGCCGGCCAGCTCGCCGACCGCCCGCTCCAACCCGGTGTCACCTGCCACGGGCGCATGCCTACCCCGACTCGGGCGGTAACCCCACCGCGCGCCGTAGGGTCGGAACTCGCCATGGGCATCCTCGCGGGCAAGCGCGTCCTGATCACCGGCGTCCTCACCGACGACTCGCTGGCGTTCGGCGTCGCCAAGCTGGCCCAGGACGAAGGGGCCGAGATCGTGCTCAGCGGCGCCGGGCGCGGTCTGTCGCTGACGCAGCGGACGGCGCGCAAGCTGCCGACGCCGCCCGACGTCATCGAGATCGACGTCGGCTCGCCCGACGACCTGGCGGCGGCCGCGGCCGATCTCGAGTCGCGATGGGGCGCGGTCGACGGGGTGTTGCACGCCATCGGCTTCGCACCGGCCGACTGCCTGGGCGGCGACATCCTGAAGGCCGAGTGGGCCGACGTCGCCACCGCGCTGCACATCTCGGCCTACTCGTTGAAGGCGCTGGCGGCGGCGTTGTTGCCGCTGATGCAGAACGCCGGCGGCGGATCGATCGTCGGGCTCGACTTCGACGCGCGCGTCGCCTGGCCCGCGTACGACTGGATGGGCGTCGCCAAGGCGGCGCTGGAGTCCACGGCGCGCTACCTGGCGCGCGACCTCGGCCCGTCGCGCGTCCGGGTGAACCTCGTCGCCGCCGGCCCGGTCAAGACGATCGCGGCCCGGTCGATCCCCGGGTTCGCCAAGTTCGAGGACGTGTGGTCGGACCGGGCACCGCTCGGGTGGGACGTCCACGATCCGTCAGCAGTGGCGAAGGCCTGCGTCGCCCTGATGTCCGACTGGTTCCCGATGACCACCGGCGAGCTGCTCCACGTCGACGGCGGCTTTCACGCGATGGGCGCCTAGCGTCCCTGCAGGCGCACCGCGAGCGCGTCGACCATCGGCACCATCCGCGAGCGCGGTGGGATCAACGGGTCGGTGACGCCCTCGTCGGTCGCGGCTTCCGCGCACACCGGCCCCACGCAGCACAGCACCACACCGTCGTTGAACGCCGCGAGGAGGTCGCCGGCCCGGCCCGCCTGGTCGGCAATCGTGAAGAGGTTGGTGACGCCGGGCGCGCTCGTGAACGTCACCGCGTCGAGGCGGTGGTCCGCGGCTCCCGTGACGATGTCGAGCGCGGGCGCCACGTCGTCGGGCAACAGCCACCGGTAGAGCTCGACGTCGATGACGGCGGCGCCGGCGTCGCGCAGTGCCGCGATCATCCGGTTCATGTCGCCGCCATGCCGCTGCACCGCGACCGTCGCGCCGTCGACGCCGATCTCGAGCAGGTGCGCGGTGATCTCCGGCACCGTCTCGTTGGGCGCGCGCCACTCCTCCTGGACGCCGGCCTGCCGGAGCGCGGAGGCCGCCTTCGCGCCCCGGGCCATGACGCGTGCGCCCTTGAGACGATCGACCAACGCGTCACGGCGATCCCAGTCGTCGGCGGCCGCGAGCCACCGCCGGATCCCGACGCCGGTGATTGCCACGACGAAGTCGGGCTGCCCGGCCAGCACCGCCTCGGTGGCGTCGCGCAGCTCGGCGGCCGCCTCGACGCCCACCGTGCGGATCGTCGGGCCGAGCACGACTTCGGCGCCCCGCGTGCGCAGCAGCTCGCACTGCTCCTCGGCCCGGCGCTCGGCCGTCACGCCGATGACGCGGCCGGCGAGTGGTTGGCCCTTGTCGCCCACGGTTGGCAGTATCCCAGGCATGGTCCCGACCGTGAACCTCGCCGAGGCCGATCAGGTGCTCGGCACCGGCGGCGTCATCCTCGATGTCCGCGAGCCGGAGGAATGGGACGCCGGCCACGCGCCCGATGCGACCTGGATCCCGATGAGCGCGCTCGACCAGCGGGTCGGCGAGCTGCCGCGCGACCGGCGCATCGTCACGGTGTGCCGCAGCGGGGCGCGGTCGGAGCGCGTCACCCAGGCGCTGGTGCAGCGCGGCTACGACGCCGTGAACCTGGCCGGTGGCATGCAGGCGTGGGCGACCGACGGCCGCCCGGTCGTCACCGACGCCGGCGACCCGGGCGTCGTCGCGTAGTCAGCGGCCCGCCCAACCGGTCCGCCGGCCGTCCAGCTCGGCCGCCATCTGCTGCACGGCGAGGAGGGCCGGCGCCGGCGTGGTCCGGTTGGCGCTGCTCCGCCCGGTCGCCCGCAGTGTCACCGGCCGACCGTGCTGCTCGTGGGCCACGACGGCCCAGCCACTGGTGCGGGCCTGGAACAGGCGGCGGACGTCGAACCGCGAGATCTCCGGCCACGGAAGCTCGTGAACGAGGAACCAGTTCCGGTAGGTGATGCCGACGTCGTCGACCGACACGAACCGGACCCATCGCGGGGCCGCGATCGCCCCCATCGCTCCGATGAGCAGCAGCAGGCCCAGGACGTCACCGATGTGACCACCGACCAGGTTGGCGACGACGCCGACCATGGCGAAGGCCGCGACCGCGCCGTTGACGATCGCCACGCCCAACCGCTGCATGGCGGTGTGGCGGATCACGCGCCGCGGACGTACGACGGGTTCGCGACCTCGAGCTTGGCCCGGACGGTCGCGCGGACGACGGCCGTCACCTCGGCGAGACGGTCGTCCAACCGGCCCGACCGGATCGCGGCCGCCAGCTCGGCCTCGTCGGCGACGCCCAACGACGCCAACGCCGCGGCGTGGTCGGCGCGCTGGCCAGGCCCGAGGGCGAGCTCGCGCTCCACCATCGACAGGGCGTTGGCCGCGACGCGCGCGTGGAACCGGACGCGGCCGTCGGTGGCCTCCATGACGTCACCTTCGAGGAACTCGCGAACCGCGGCGACGAGCTCGGCCGCCGAGGGCGCGTCGTGCGGCTCGGTCATCGCGCTCCCATCAGGTCGAGCAGGTCCCACTCGTTCTCGCACACCCGCCGACCGATCGCGGCGAGCTCGACCGAACGGGTCGCGCCCGACAGATGGGTCGTCGCCTGCGCGATGCACATGATCCCCCACTTCAACGTCCCGACGACCTCCCACCAGTGCACCACGCCGGGATCGACATCGGTGCCGGCCGCCGCGGCATACGCGTCGAAGAGCTGCTCGCGCGACCCGAAGCCGCCGACTGGCGATGGCGCGCCGAACCGCCAGGCCTTCACACAGAGCCAGCCGAGATCCTCCATGGGGTCACCGAGATGGGCCAGCTCCCAGTCGATGACGGCCCGCAACCCCTCGGGGCCCACGATGAGGTTGCCGTTGCGGAAATCGCCGTGGACGACGGTCGTGCGATCGCCGACCGACGCCGGTTGGCGCGCGCCGAGCCACGTGAACGCCAGCTCGAACGCCGGATGCGGCCGGCCGAGGCCGTCGAGCATGGCCCGCCAGAACGGCAACGGGTCCTCGCGCGTGAGCGCGGGCACCGCGTCGAGCGGAATGGTGTGGATCGCGGCGAGGGCGGCCCCGCACTGCGCAGCCAGCTCGGCGCGGGCGCCGGCGAAGCCGTCGTCGCGAAGGATGCGGCGCGGGATCGTCTCGCCGGCGACCCGCGCCATCACGAGGAACGGCCGGCCGGCCAACTCGCCGTCGAGCACGACCGCCGGCACCGGGACGCCGGCTTTCGCCGCGGCCCGCAGCAGCGCACCCTCGTCGGACTGGCGAAACGGCTCGACACCGCGGGCGATCTCGCGCCGGAACACCAGCGGCACGAGTCCGCCGCCGGCCAGCACGGCGTCGAACGACCACGTCTCGCGGGACGCACCGCCCGACAGTCGCCGGGGGGCGTCGATGCGCAGCCGCTCGTCACCGAAGTGAGCGGCCAGCAGCGGTGTCAGCGCGGTCGCGAGCTCCTCGGCACCCACGGTGCCGGCAGCGTAGCGTTGGTCCATGCCGACCCCCGAGCAGCTCCAGGCCGTCGTCGACACCTACACCAAGGCGTGGGCCAACGGTGACAAGGCGGCGTACGTCGGTCTGTTCGCCGACGGCGCCGAGCTGGCCGATCCCGTCGGCACGCCCATCCGCCGGGGTCGGGACGAGATCGCCGAGTTCTGGGACCAGACGTTCGGCCTGGCCGACTCGATCAACATGGAAGTCACCCGCCGGCACCTCTGCGCCAACCAGATCGCGATGGTCTTCACCATCCACGCCAAGACCGGCGCCAGCGCGATGGCAATCGACGCCGTCGACGTCTTCGAGGTCGACGACGACGGCAAGGTGACGAGCTTCAAGGCCTACTGGGACGAGATGCGCCCCGAGTAGGCGCCCCGGACCGCGGCGTCGAGGGCGCCGGCGGTCAGCTCGGGCACCGTGAGGTACCGGGCCCCCATCGCGGTTGCGAGCTGCGCCGCCAGCCCGAGGCGCGTCGGGCCGTCCTCGGCGTCGACGACGACCGCCGCGATGCCGCGCCGGCGCACCTCCGACGCCGCGGCCATCGCCGCCGCGATGGGATCGTCGGACCCCGCCGGCGCGGCCGTGGCCCGGCCGTCGGTGACGAGCACGAGCAGCGGCTCGCGGTCCGGCGCGCTCGACGTCGCGACGGCAAGCGCGGCCGCGATCCCGCCGGCCAACGGCGTGCGGCCGCCGGTCGGCAACTCCGCCAACCGGGCCCGGGCCACCTCGACACTGCCGGTGGGCCGCAGGACGACGTCGGCCCCGTCGCCGCGGAAGGTGACCAAGGCGACGCGGTCGCGCCGCTGGTACGCGTCGAGCAACAGGCTGAGCACCGCGCCCTTGGCGGCCTCCATGCGCCGCTCGGCTCCCATCGAACCCGACGCGTCGACCGCCAGGACGACGAGATTGCCGGTCTTCGTCCGGCGCACCGCCTGGCGGACGTCGGCCGCGGTCACGGCGGCGGTCTCGACCGGGTCGACTCGCCGGACCGCGGCGGCGCGCACGGTCGCGCCGGTCGCGATCGACGTCACCGGCCCCTCGGGCACCCGGGCCCCGACCAGGCGGCCGCGCGCGCCTTCGGCCGGTGAGCGGCGTCCCGACGGCGGGGGCTGCGGGCTCTGGGCCGGGCGGGCG
>JAODBK010000001.1 GCA_025463925.1 Acidimicrobiales bacterium
CGCGGCGTGCTCGATCAGCGCGGCGTCGCGCACCGCGGCCCCGGCGTCGGCCGGCGCCAGCGCGTCGGGCTCGAACGCCGCCGCGAAGGCCACCACCGCGTCGCGCAGCTCGGCCAAGCGATCACCCATCCTGCGCCTCCCACCATGCCGACAACCAGTGACCGAGGGGGAAGTGATCGAATGTCTGTTCGCAGACTATTGCCCCGGCAACGGAGCTGTCAAACCATTCGGCGAGAAATTTCCGGCACATTGCGGTCGCTGCCAACGACCTCACTGGTCGTCTCAGACGGCTGCTAACCAATGGTCATGTCGCCAGCTTGAGAAGAGTGGCCTTCCCGGTGTCGAAACTTCTCTCGTGGAAGCTAAGAGACGTCGCCTGATCTACGGCCGCCGGAAGTTGAGTCTGTTCGCTCTTGCTATGGCCGTAATCGTCGCGATTCAGATCGCGTTGGCGTCGTCAGACAGCCAACGGGAGATCGGAGCGGTGATCCTCGTCGGCGGCCTCATTGGTGCTTGGCGCTGTTGGAACGATCCTGAGCCGGATCACCGCCCCTCCGTGCTGCCGCGGCGAGACTGGGACGACTGGGAGGACTGAACGCACCGAGTGGGACCCGCACGGGTGCGGCACCTATCGGTCGGGGTCGCGTGGCGGCCCTGGCGGTTGGCCATAGTGCCTCTCGTAGCGCTCACGCTCGTCGAGAGACGTTCGACTCTTGGGTAACCAGCCCGCCGCTACGACGAGTCTGACGGCGGTCGCGATGACACCAACTAGGAAGAACATCAGCGCAACCCAGACCACAGGATTGAGTTTCTCTCAATCAGCCCGAACGGTAGCGGCATGTCTGAAGGAGGGGGGCCGTGTCAAGGAGCTCTTTCCTTCTTTCAGTAGCTGAAGATGAACACGTCCTCGTGCACGCGGGCGCGCGTCGCCAAGCCGTCGGGGTCCAGGTGGAGCGCCCGCAGCGTCAGCGAGGACGAACGACCTTGACGCCGCCGGCGGGTGGCGCAGGCTCAGCGTCGAGGACGAGGTTCAGTTGTCTTCGATGTCTCGCGACATCGCGTGTCCACACCATCTCCCCCAGGTCGTGAGGGTGGGCAGGCTCGGCCTGCCGAGGCATGTCTCCGCCGACCAGATCGCTCTGGCGCGCATGGTGTGGTCCGGCCACCGGCCGGGCGGGCTCAAGCACTTACGCGATCCGCGCTCCATGACGAAGCGAGATCCTGCCGCTACACGAGCCGCACCCGGCCGGAGGGCCGAGCCTCACGCCACCTCCTCTTGGGCCAGGCAGCGGATCTCGCCGTCGCGCAGGCCGTAGTAGACGAGCGTGAGGAGCTTGCGGGCCACCGCGGCCCGGGCCTTGTACTTGCCGCGACGCTCGGCGATGGCGTGGAAGTCGGCGCGCAGCTTGGTGCCGCCGCGCCGGCCCGACACCGCCTCGATGGCGGCCCAGCGCACGAGCTTCGAGCCCATCTTCGTGATCGGCCCCCGGATCACCTTGGTGTCGGACTCGTGGTGGCGCGGGGCCAGGCCGGCCCACGACGTCAGCGCCTGGGCCGAGGCGAAGCGACCGACGTCGCCGATCTCGGCCACGAAGATCGCCGCGATGATGCGACCGACGCCGGGGATCACCTGAATGGCCTCATAGCCGGCGTCGCCGCGCAGGCGGCCGTGGATCACCCGCTCGAGCATGGCGACCTCGCGGTCGTAGTGGCCGATCACGTCGCGCAGTGACTCGACGCGCGTCGTGTAGACGTCGCCCAGTCCCATGGCGTCGAGCTGGGCGTTGCCGGTGGGGCCGAACATCTCACCGCACGCCGGCAGGACGCCCTCTTTGGCCATCACCGCGTGCACCTGGGCCTTGAGGCCGGTGCGCAGCTGCACCAGCTTCACCCGGTAGCGCACGAGCTCGCGCAGCTCGCGGACCGGCCGTGGCGCGATCCAGGCCTCGGCGAGGCGGCCCAGGCGCAACAGGTCGGCCAGGTCCCGCGCGTCGCGCTCGTCGTTCTTGACCCGGCGGTTGCCCCAGTTGTTGCCGGCCGGGTGGGCCAGGTGCACCGACAGGCCGAGGTCCTGCAACAGGTCCACGGCCCAGTACCAGCCGTAGGTCGCCTCGATCACGACCTCGGGGTCCGGCGCGATCTCGGTCACCGCGGCCACCAGCGCCGCCGGGTCATTCGCGATGTGCCGACAGCCGAGCTTGTTGCCGTCTGCGTCCATGGTGAAGATCACCGACCGGCGACGGTGAAGGTCGATGCCGACGTAGTGTCGTTCCACAGGGGCCTCCTTCTTCTTGGGTGTTGCTGTTGGAAGCCCCGAGTGTTCGCCGCTCGGGTTCCCAAGGGGAGCGGAGGCCCCGCTCCTTCACCACATCACAACCAGATCGGCTCAGGAATTCAGCCCGACCGGGAGTTCGACCAAATGCACGGCCTCGGCGAAAAACGCTGCCAGGCCGCGGCTCTTGCACTTTGCTTCGACTTCGGCCCAGATGTCCTCGGGCGTTCGCCGGGCGGCCAGGCCGCTTGGAACGTTGTGGAGGGCGCGAGCCTTCGTTCGCCGCTGCCCGAATGTGAACGAGCCCGAAGTGGAGCAGGTGGAGCAAGTTGGTCTCCTCCGAGGACACTGCGATCACCTCATCAACTTGGTCGCGCCTCATCCGCTCAGATCGGCACATTGCGGGATGGTCAACCGAAGCGGCGCGAAGACCCTCGCCTCTCCCACTCGCCCCGCCCTCGAGCTTTGAGCAGTGACCAGCCAGCCCATATCCCTGCTGCGACCATGGCGGCGAGAGCTACCCAAGCCAGCGGGTTCGCCGGTCTTCCGATGAAGGCGATTCCGAGTGCCAGGATGCCCAGACCCAGCCACCCGACGCGGACGTTGATCCAGAACGCGTCGCAGACCACGAGCCAGAGCCGTCGCACAAGCGGCACCTGTTCCTGCTCCATCGAGACCAGTATGAGGGGTGGCCGGGGCCGCACTCGTACGAAGCCTCTGCACTCCGTGAGACCCGCCGTACCCTTTGGTCGTGGGGTACTCGGGCAAGCGCCGCCATCGCAGAACCCGGTCTGACGATGGCCGCCATCGGATCGACTTAGCGCAGGGCACCGCGCGGACTGCCAGCCCCTGGACCGTCGAGGGACAGATCGACTTCATCGGCCGTGCACTTCGACGAGGAAGGGATCAGCGACTCTCTCGCCGGACCTACTTCGTCTTGATGACCATTCTTGCTGCGCTGGTCGTCGTCGCGATTGTCAACATCGCGAGCAGCTGGTAGCTCGGAGCTAACCGCCCGAGATTTCTCAGGCCGCCATGGTGAGCGTCTGCTCGCGGCCCGGGCCGACGCCGACGTACGCGACCGGCACACCGGTGACCTGCTCGAGGAAGGCCACGTACTGGCGCGCCTCCTTCGGCAGCTGCGCCGGTGAGGTGATGCCGGTGAGGTCGACGCCCCAACCCGGGAGCGTCTCGTAGACCGGCGTCACCTTGTGCAGCACCGACTGGTGGTACGGAACGTGCTCGTACCGTGTGCCGTCGCACTCGTAGGCCACGCACACCTCGAGCGTCTCGAACGTGTCGAGCACGTCGAGCTTGGTGAGGGCCAGCTCGGTCAACGAGTTGAGCCGCGACGCCGAGCGCACCATCACCGCGTCGAACCAGCCGCAGCGGCGGCGGCGGCCGGTGTTGGTGCCGAACTCCTGGCCGCGCTCGACCAACGCGTCGCACTGCTCGTCGAACAGCTCGGTCGGGAACGGGCCGGAGCCGACGCGCGTGACGTACGCCTTGGCGATGCCGATGATGCGGTTGATGTCGCGTGGCCCGACGCCCGCGCCGGTGCACGCGCCGCCGGCGACCGGGTTGGAACTGGTGACGAACGGATACGTGCCGTGGTCGAGGTCGAGGAAGGTGGCCTGCGCGCCCTCGAACAGGACGGTGTCGCCCTGGCCCAGGGCCGCGTGGATGATGTCGACGGTGTCGGCGATCAGCGGCTCGAGCCGCGGCGCCAACTCGTCGAGGTAGGTGTCGACGATCGCCGCGGGGTCGATGGCGAGGCGGTTGTAGACCTTGGCGAGGATGGCGTTCTTCTCCTTCAACGCCACGTCGAGCTTCTCGCAGAAGATCTTGCGGTCGAGCAGGTCCTGCACCCGGAGGCCGACGCGGGCCGCCTTGTCGGCGTAGGCCGGGCCGATGCCTCGCCGGGTCGTCCCGAGCTTGGCCTTGCCGAGGTAGCGCTCGGTCACCCGGTCGAGCTCCTGGTGGTACGGCATGATCAGGTGGGCATTGCCGCTGAGCTTGAGCTTCGAGCAGTCGATGCCCCGGGCCGTCAGCACGTCGATCTCGTCGATCAGGACGGCCGGGTCGACGACGACGCCGTTGCCGATGACGGGCGTGATGCCGGGGTACAGCACCCCGCTCGGCACCAGCTGGATCTTGAACTGCTCGCCGTCGACGACGATGGTGTGGCCGGCGTTGTGGCCGCCCTGGTAGCGCACCACCATCTGGCTCTCCTTGGCCAGGATGTCGGTGAGCTTGCCTTTGCCCTCGTCGCCCCACTGAGTGCCGACCACGACGGTTCCGGGCACGCGCGTCTCCTACGGGAATGGTGCTGCAGCGGTCCGGGCAGTGTAGCCGGGAGGGGCGCGGCAACGCCCCTGGGACCACGGCGGACGGGTCCCAGGGGCGTTCTCCGCCCTAGCGCAGGTCTAGATGCTCAGTCGGAAATCAGTGGCCCTTCGGCTTCGAGACCAGAAGCTGGAAGGAGTGGCTGTCCGCACCGGCGGTGCAGTGGGTAATGCCGCTGTCCTTGGCCGGCGTCGTGATGTTGATCGTGTACGGCGAGGACGTGATCCAGCCGCTCGTCGTCACCGAAACGGCCGCGTTGCCCGATGAGTTGGTGAGCACGGGCCCGAACGTGTACGGAGCGTTCGTGTCGTTGGCGTTGTTGGCCGTGAATGTCACCGACCGGCCAGCAACACACGCGGGGTCACTGCTGGTGATCAGTCCCGAGAAGGAGACGCGGGCCCCCTTGTTGCTGAAGTACCCGGAACTCGCCCCGTTATAGGCGAGCGTCGTGGTGTCCGTGACAGATGCAACCGTGACGTTGATGGTTGCTTCGTTCGAGTCGACCACCCCATCGTTCGCTGTGTACTTGAAGCTGTCCGAGCCGTTGTAATTGGCGTTCGGCGTGTACGTCACATTGCTACCCGACAACGTTGCCGGCACTGCTGAGATGACGGTGGTGCCATCCTTCAAGGTGCCGTTGGTCGGAAGCACCGTGATCGTGTAGGTCAGCGGATCGGAGTCTGCATCGGTCGTCGATGACGAAAGGTTGACCACCAGAGCAGTGTCTTCGTTGGTGTTGAGGTTCTGAACGGAAGCCACCGGCGCGTTGTTGTTGATCACGACCTTGACGTCATCGATGATCACCCCGCCACTGCCGCTACTGGTGCTCGTCAACGTAAGGGTCGCCGAGGACGCTTGCGCGAGGAAGTCGCCTTCCAACTTCACCCACGCGCCGCTGGCGGTATACGTGTAGTCGCCCTCAGAGACCTCAGTCCCGGACTGCCACTTTCCGTGGAGTGAGGTGCCGTTGCCGTTGTTGGTGTTGACCTCATAGCTGAGGTGATACGTCTTGCCGGCAACCGTCGAGAACGTCTGACTGATCGCGCCCCCGTCGGGGCCGTCGCCGTTCAGATCGAGAGCCTGCGACCCCTCGAAGACCGGGTAGGGAGCCGTGACGAGATCGACACCGCCCAACGTGACGGTCCAGCCGGTGATGCCCGAATCACCCGCCGGGTAGTTCTGATAGGTCGGAGCGATCGGGGGCGACTCGAAGCCCCCGTTGGTGAACGGCCCCGGAGCTGTCGCCCTGGCGGACACGGTGGCCAACGGACTCGCGAGTGCGGCCAGCCCAACCAGCGCGGTGAGCGATCGCTTCCATGTGAACATGCTGTTCCCCTCTCACCGCTTGCGCGGTGCCCTGGCTCGTGCCCGCTGGTCCCCAGCGTCGACGTGTGGGCTCACTGATCCCGCCGCTGGATCGAACGTAAGCCGCAACCGACACAAACCGATTCCTCAAGATTGACGAATTCGCGCGCCCGGTCTCGCTTCATGCCACGAACGGTGGCGGGCAACGTCCGGTACGCGCGGGTCAGCGCACGATTGACCATGCATTTCCACGGTCGAGTGGACCATTTCTCACGAATACCTCGTCGAGGTCTTTCGGCTCACCGGACGTTCTGCTGGTCTATGGGGCGGAACGGGCGGACGATCCGAGCTTGGGGAGCGTGGGGGACACGTGGGCGCGCTGAGGACCGAGGCGGCGGACTCGCCTCACGGCATCAGACATCGGCGCAGTCTGGAACGGGCGACGGCTGAGCGGCGCCAGCGCGTCCTCGTGATCGACGACGATCGGATCATGGCCGAAGCGCTGCAGATGGCGATGCAGCAGGCGGGGTGGGCCGACGTCCAGCTGGTGACACCCGTCGATGCCGACAACATCGTCGACGCCGCGGTGAACTTCCGGCCGTCGGTCATCGCCCTCGACCTCAACCTGGGCATCGCCGGAAGCAGCGCATCGCTTGTCAGCCGACTCGTCGCACTCGGGTGCGCAGTCGTGATCGTCACCGCGGACGACGACTCCTTCCGGCTCGAGCAGGCCATTGCCGCCGGCGCCGTCGAAGTGGTCGACAAGACACAAGGGCTCGAAGTGCTCCTCAGCAGCTTGGCTGACGCCCTGGAGCAGCATCACTCGCGACCCCAGGCCGATCCGGTCGAGGTGATCGACGGAGTCCGCCATCGTCGCCGGAGTGGCGACGCTGAGCGGGCAGCCTTGGTGAGCCTGACGCAGCGCGAACGAGCAGTGCTCGGCGGACTGATCGAGGGCCTCCAGGCGGAAGCGATCGCCGGGACACACTTCGTGTCGGTGAGCACGGTTCGGACGCAGATCGCGTCGCTCCTGCAGAAGCTCGGTGTCAGCTCGCAGCTGGCCGCGGTAGCCATCGCCCACCGCGCCGGTTGGTCGGCCACGGTGATCGACCTGAGCGACGAGACCGGCTAGAGGACGGGCGAGCTCCGTCGTCAGCTGGACCGCGCGATCTGGTCCTAGTGGACGACCGTGCAGCTCACGGAGGTGTAACCGCTCGCCGAGGCGGTCACGACCACGCTCGTTGTTTGCGACGCGAGGCTTGTCGACGAGGCTGTGGCGCTCTCTGTGGCGTTCGTGTTGATCGTCACGGGGGTGCCGTTTGTGACGGTCACGTCGACAGAGGCAGACTTCGCGTTGCCGTAGCCGTCAACCGTTGCTGCCCGGCTTACCTTGCTCGTAAAGCTATGTGTCCCGTTGCCGACGCTGGCCGTACCTGTTGAACATGATGGGTTCGACGAGGTGAACGTCAGAGCAACCGCGGCGGCGTCGACCGTCGTGGTCACCGAGCCAGAGTGAGTGCCGCCGTCGGAAACGGTCAGCGTTCCACTGGCGAGTGCCTTGTAAAGGCTGACCGAGATCGTGGCCTTGCCGGTGGCATCGAACGTGACGGGGTTGGCCGTGTTCAGAGTGCCTGCCTGCCCGCCCGGAGCGCTCACCGCGGCGGTGCCACTGATGCTCAGGGCGTGTGCGCCGGCGTATGTGGCGTCGGTCGACGCCCCGTTCATTGCCTGGACGACGACGTTGAAGGCTGTACCTGCCGTCTTGTTGCCGGCGGACTGGAGGGAGACGCCGAAGCTCAGGCTCGACACCGAGTAGGACTTGGAGGAGGGTGCCTCGCCACGGCTGCCGGTCGCGACGACGGTGTGATTGCCCGAGCCGGTCGCTGCGCTGAACTGCACGAAGGCAGATCCACCGGAAGCGGGAACGGTCGCCGTGCCGAGGGCCCGGGTCCCGTCTTCGACAAAGGTGACGGTGGAGTTGTCGAGGAAGTTGGTGACCGTCGCCGTGACGGTCTGACCCGCGGTCGCGCTGGTCGGGGAGAGCGTCAGCGTCGGTGAGCCAATTGATGCCGAAGCACCCGTGCTCGTGGCGCCGACCCAGTTCTGGTACTTCGGCGTGACGGTGTAACTGGGTGAGCTGGCGGCCGCGAGATCGACGTCCGTACAAGAGAGCGTCGATGTCGTGCACACCGTGGTCGTTCCGTTGCGCGTGACGGTGTAGGCCGTCGCGCCCGGTCCGCTCGGCAACGTCGACTGCGTCCAGGCGACGGTGACGTCACGACCCGAAGGGGTCACGGTCGGCAGGTTGCCGCCGGACATTGCCGTCGCCTTGCCGGCGGCGACCCCACCATTTGCGGTGCTCCAAGAAAACGCCGCAAGCGCGATCGCCGGTACGAGGAACAGCGCGATGACGATTCCGCCGAGGCGGATGAGCCGGCCCTTCACTGCTTCTGCCCCGAGCCGGAGTACGTCAACGTGAACCTCGCGCCCTGGCACGCCGTCGGCGCGCCGGTGTCCATGAGGATGCGAAGCGTCTTCACTGCCCACCCCTGCGCTGGAACAACAAGCGAGCCGCCGAACGTCTGGACAGTGACCGTCCGCCGTGCGGCGCCGCCCGAGCCCAGCGTCAGCGGACATTGCGAGTGATCGGCGTCGATGGCGGTCGCGGTGGCGCCGAGTGTTTGCACGACGATGCCGAAGTTGTCCCCGTTCGACACGGTTACATCGAGGGGCAGATTCGCACCGGGATAGAGGCCGGTGACCAGACCGCCCACCTGGAAGCGGTGTGGCTCGCTTCCGTTGGGATTGGTGTTGCCGTTGCCGTTGCCCTGATTCCCGGCGGAAGCTGCGAGTCGAGCGCCATCGATGTTGATCTCGTCACGCAACGCCTGGTGCAAGCCACGAACGCCGTGGTCCTGGACGATGCCCGCGCCGAGGCCCACGACGAACGCCACCGCGATGATCAGCAGGCTGATCACTTTGGTTGCGACGAAGCGGGTTGCTCGAGACATCTGAACCTTTCCTCTGCGCGGGCGACTTTTGGCGGACAACGGGCGGGGCGGAGGGGCGCCCAAGGACACCCCTCCGCGCATCTCCCGAGTTAGGAGCCCGACTGGACGATGGTGACGGTGACCGGAACCGAGAAGGTCGCGCCCTGGCAGCCGTCGGCCGCCAACGCTGACATCTTCAGTGCTCCGACGAGGGTCACGACCTGGTTCGACACGGCCGCGTTGACGGCGTGGTTCGTGATGGTCGACTGGCTTGTCGGAGCCGTGAAGCTCACGTCCGCAGCCGGGCATGCGCCCTTGCCGTTGGCCGTCGTGATCGAGCCGACGCTGGCCGCGGCAACGCCCGTGATGTCGATGTTGTAGGGGTTGGTGTTGCTGATCTTGAAGGTGAGGTCGCTGCCCGTGGCGTTGCCCGGGTACAGCGAGCTGTCAGCCGCCGGCGTGGTGGCGGCGAGGGTCAGGACCTGGGTGTAGGCCTTCGCTGAGCCACTGCCGTCGCCGACGGTGGTCCAGCTGGTGCTGGTGGCGGCGTAGCCGATGCCCATGGCGGCGAGCGCGCCGGCGGCGGTGGCGAGAGCCACGATCTTGCGGGGATAACGCATTTTGATCTCCTTGGGATTTGAGTTGCTGCTCCGACATGGGCGTCGGTTTCGCCACTCGCTCCCTCCCGGCCCCGCAGGCGACCAATCACTTCGCCGGAAGATCAACGCTTCGCCCTGCTGGACTCGCCTCCTGCGAGAGACGAGGCCAGCGGGGTCACTTTGGCGAGCACGCAGAGCGTTCACATGAGGCGCGCGACCCAATTCAGGAGAACGTCAGGAAGACAGGTCCCGCGGCCCATGACACAACGTCGAGCGGACTAGTGCCTACTCACGATGGGTGGGCAACAACGGGACAATGCCTTCCCAACGGCCCACAACAAACGCCGCGACCGGCGCGCTCCGTGACAAGACGGCCGATCGCCCCGGCCGCGACGCGGAAGGGATTGATGACCGGGCGGGGCGCGACATCAAGAAGTCGTCAGGAAGTCGTCAGTAAGTCGTCAGGGTCCCTTGCCGCCGTGCGTGGTCAACGGCGTGACCCAAAGCCACCCACGCTGCCGGGACAACGATCGCAGCGGTCAACGCCAGCACGGCCAACGGTCCCGCGAGATCGAGCGGTGAGCGGGCCGACAACATCGCCCCGCGCCAGGCCTGCAGCGCGTACGCCATGGGATTGGCCTTGGCGACCCAGCGCAGCCACGACGGGAACGTCGACGTCGGCACGTACGCCCCCGCGGTCACCGCCGCGACCATCCCGATGAGGCCGGCCACCGGGTTGCCCCGCTTCACCACGAGCACCGCGGCCGCCGACAGGAGGCCCAGCCCGACGAACGCCGCCGCCGACAGCACGGCCGCGATCGCGAGCGATGCCACGGAGATCGAGAATCCGGCACCGGCGATCATCGCTGCGGCCAGCGCCACCGCCGAGCCGGCCATCCCGATCACCAGCGGCCACACGCCCATCATCGCCACCAGCCGGCGGTGTTCGACGGGCGCGGTGAAGATCGCCTCGAGCGTCCCCTCGAGCTGTGCTTCTCGCACCGCCGATCCGAACGCCTGCATGGCCGACAACAGCGCCCCTGTCACCGCGATACCGACCGCCACGTACGCGAAGTAGGACGCTCCGTACCGGGCCGCGAAGTCGTGCCGCACCACCGGCGCCACCAGCCCGAACGTACCGAGGAAGAGCACGATCCCGGCGGCGTGCCCGATCATCGCCGCGCGGTACGTCCGCTCGACCCGCAGGTCGCGCAGCAGGAACGCCCGCACCCGGTTCATGCCGTCGACCCAGCGAGATCGACGGACGGCACCGACCGCTCGGACCATTCGCGATGCGTCCCATCGAACACCACCCGCCCGGCGTCGAGACTGAGCACGCGCGTGCACACACCGACCAGCTCGGCCGGATGGTGGGTCGCGACGAGCACCGTCGCCTTGGCATCGGCCAGCCGCCCGATCACCGCGTGCAGCACCGCCGCCGATTCCTCGTCGAGCGCGCGGAACGGCTCGTCGAGCAGGAGCACCGGCGCCCCGACCGCGAACGCCCGTGCCAGCGCCAGCCGCTGGCGCATGCCCGCGGAGTAGGTGGCATACGCGTCGGCCCCGGCGTCGGCCAGCCCGACCGTTCCGAGCGCGTCGTGGATGCGTGGGCCGCATACCGAGCGTGAAAGCCCGTGCAGCGCCGCGAAGAACTCGAGGTTCTCCCGACCCGTCAGTCGCAGCGAGAACGAACGGTCATCGCCGGCCACGAAGGCGACGCGGCGGCGCACCTCCACATCGTCCTTGGCCACATCGAGCCCGCACACCGCCGCTCGTCCGACATCCGGCACGAGCAACGTGGCCAGCACCCGCAGCAGCGTCGACTTGCCGGCGCCGTTCGGGCCCGTCAGCGCCACGACGTCGCGGGCGAAGGCCGTGAACGACACGTCGGCCAGGGCTTCGACCGCCGACCGGCGCGGCGACCGGGCCGCCAGCCGGGCCAGCCGCCCCGCCGGCAGGAACCGCTTCGAGAGCCCCTCGAGTGCGACGGTCTCGATCACCGCGGTTCGGGCCTCGGTCAGTACGCGCCCCGCCGCAGCAGCACGGTGGGGACGGTCTTGGCGACGATGGCGAGGTCGGTCCACAGCGACCAGTTGTCGACGTAGTAGAGGTCGAGGCGGGTGTACTCCTCGAAGGTGGCGTTGCTGCGGCCCCGCACCTGCCACATGCCGGTGATCCCGGGCGTGACCTGGAGGCGGGCGTGGAGCGCAGGCGTCCAGCCCCGCATCTCACTCGCCAACGCCGGCCGCGGTCCCACGATGCTCATCTCGCCCCGCAGCACGTTGAAGAACTGCGGCAGCTCGTCGACCGAGAACTTGCGGAGGAGGGCGCCGGTGCGGGTGACGCGCGGGTCGTCGTGCAACTTGAAGAGCGGCCCGGCGGCCTCGTTGCGGTCGCGTAACTCGATCACCCCGAGCTCGGCGTCGCGCACCATGGTCCGGAACTTGAGGATGCGGAACGTCTTGCCGCCCCGGCCGACCCGCTCCTGGCGGAAGAGCACCGGCCCCGGCGAGTCGAGCTTCACCGCGATCGCGCAGGCCAGCAGGACCGGCAAGCCGGCGACGAGCACCGCGGCCGACACCACCAGGTCGAAGGTCCGCTTGGCCACGGGCCGCCAGCCCCGCCGGCGCACCGGCTCGACGTAGACGATCGGGTAGCGCCCGAGCGGGCGCACCGTGAGACGGGCGGCGTCGATGTCGCGCAGCGTCGACGACATCTCCACGTGCACCCCGGCGTCGGTGAGCTGACGGGCCAACCGGTTCGAACTCTCGAGGTCCACCGCGGTGGTGGCAAGGATGACGCTGCTGGCGCCGCTCACCCGCACCGCGTCGAGCGTGTCGTCGATGCCCCCGAGCACCGGGCGGTGGTCGTAGAGGTAGGTGCCGCGTGACGCGTGGTCGTCGACGAATCCGACCACGCGGTAGCCGAGCGAGGGCTCGGACATGAGCAGCTCGCACAGCGCCAATCCCTCGGCATTGCCGCCGGCGATGACGACCGGCCGCAGCAGCATGCCGCGACGCCGCATCAGCGCGAACAATCGCCGGGCGACTTCGCGCTCGGCCAGGACCGCGACCATCGTGGTGACGAAGGTGAGCACCAGCCAGCCGCGGGCGACATAGAGCTGCAGCGCGAAGGCCACGACCGCGATGGCGGCGACGCTGGTGCCGACCGCATGGATGAGCCGGCGGAACTCCTCGAGCCGGCTGGCGAGGAAGCGGGACGAGTAGAGGCGGTAGTGGCCGAAGATCGCGGCCCAGGCCGGCAGCGACAGCGCGCCGAGCACGAGGTGCTGGCTGCGCATGGTCAGCGGGGTGGCGCCGGGCGCGACGGCGCGCAGCCGGTAGGCGAGCACCATCGACAGGGTGATCGTCACCAGATCGGCGCCGACCAACACGCTCTTCACCAGCCGCGGGCGGGGCGCCGGGATCGCCTTCGCCGGCGACGCGACGACGGTCTCCTCAACCAGCGGGAGAGTGATCGCGCTCACAGGCGAAGTCTGATGCTCTTCGCCCCGATCCCCCCAGGTGAGAACGCCCCTAGGGGGATCCCGTTGGGAGTGCTCAGGCGAGCACGAGGCCCCTCGCTAACGCGTCGGCGCGGGACCGGGCTCCGATTGGCGGCGCATCCGTAGCCATCGGGCAGGCTTTGGGCATGCGACTCTCAGAGGCGATCCGTCGGGATCGGGCGACCTACGGACTTGACTCACCATGGCGTCTGGGATTGAGCGCACTATGGCTGTCGCCCTTCTGGCTGATCTTCCTTTACCGACTCGCGCATTGGTGCCACACGCATCGCGTGCGTGGCATTGCGAACGTGATCAGGGCCATCGGGATGGTCGTGTGGGGCGCAGAGATCTGGCCCGGGGCAGAGATCGGCCCCGGCTTCCGAGTGGCCCACCCAGTCGGAGTTGTCATCGGCAGTGGGGTGCATGCCGGGCGGAACCTCATGGTGTTCTCTGGCGTCGTTCTCGGCTCATCCGCAGCCCACTACCGGGACGGCACGGCTGAGCCGACGATCGGCGATGACGTCACGATTTACGCGCATGCCGTGGTAGCCGGCGGCATCCGGATAGGCGACGGCGTCGTCATCCGCGCCGGCTCCGTTGTTCTCCAGGATGTTCATCGCTAGCGCGTACTCGTGCGATCGTCCGGTTGCCGACCGGGCCTTAGGCAATGGCGACCGCAGGCTGCTGCTCGGCCACAATTCTCGTTCGGACGCCGGCAAGCGCGGCCTCGTCGGCCACGATCGCCTGGAGCCCCTCGGCGAAGCGGGCTTCGGAGTAACGGTCGGCGTGGGCGGCGAGCTGGGCTGGGACCCAGCTCAGCCGCGCCAGCCGCCGAACCGCGGCCGCGATCATCGACGGGTCGGGCTCGTCGAAGAACACCCCGGTTTCGGCCTCGATCACCGTGTCCAGGAAGCCACCCCACCGCAGCACAGCCGACGGAACGCCGAACGCCGCGGCTTCGATGGGCGTGAGCCCGAAGTCCTCATAGGAAGCCGCGATCAGGCCACGGGCGTTGGCGTAGAGCCACCGGAGCTCGGGGTCGCTGACGGAACTGAGGAAGGTGACGTTCGCCGGGGCGACCCTGCGCAGCGCGTGCTCCTCAGGACCGGAGCCGACAACAACCAGCCGCTCGCCTGGCAGCTCGGCAAACGCGGCAGCCGTGGCATCGAAGTTCTTGTACGCCATCAGCCGGCCAACGGCCAGGAAATACCCGGGCTCGATGCCCATGGGTCGACGCTCCCCAGCGACGTCGGCGGCATGTGGGGCCGGGAGGATCTCGGCGTCGATGCCATATGTCGCCCGAATCCGGTCACGCACGACGGTCGACGTGGCGATGTAGCGATCGGCCCTACGAGCGGCTCGGTGGTCCCAACGGATGAGAGGGCGTCGAAACGCACTCGCCGACAACTTGGCAAGCCGACCGCAGCCGGCGAAGTATTGGTCCCGCTGGTAGAGCCAACGGGCCGGGTTGTAGCAGTAGACGACTTTGCGGCCGCTCGTGCGCGCACCGTGCGCCCAGCCGCTCGAGCTGCAGAGAACCACGTCGGCGTCGACGTCAAGCCTCCCGAAGCTCGAGGCGAGGAGTGGGAGGGCGAGGCGGTGGTTCGACCGAAGGACTGACCAACGATTCAGAGCCGACGTACGCAGATCGATTTCGCCGAACGAAGCGAAGGTCTCTTCGGGCTCGAACAGCGAGGTGTACATCGGCGCGGATGGAAATGCCCTCGCCATCGCAAGTGCCACCCGCTCAGCTCCGCCCCGCTGAGTTGCGTAATCGTGGACGAGCGCAACTTGCACCAGCTCAGGCTCATGCCGTGGCTGCCTCGCAGGTACCGGGGATGACCCCTAGGGGACACGCGTCGGACGACATACAGCAGTAGCGCCCGGACATCCCGGCAAGATGCCATCTCGCGCTTTCGGCTGGGCTCGATGGTTGCGGCGATGTCGGGCAGGCACTCTCGCCAGATCCATCATCGCGGCGGATTCCTAGCTGCCACGTTCGGCCACAACGATGATGCTCGGTCCGAGCGTCGGTCGCAACCGAGCACACAATGAGAGTCCTGCCTTCATGGCCTTGGCTGTTGCCGTAGTTCGGCCGCTGCTGAGGTGGAAGTGCCGCGAGCTCCGGTATCGGACGACCAGCCCCGCACGTGCCATGAGTTCATCAAGCTCGGAGAACGTGTACTCGCGCGCATGGCGCGCGAATGGGAGGCCTTCGATCCAATCCCGAAGGGGCGTCTGAACGTTCCTTCCAGCGAGTAGCCGCAGTCGGTTCATGACGTAGGCCTGGTTCGGCGTCGTGAAGTAAAGGCGCCCGCCCGGACGAAGAACGCGACGAACTTCCTCCAGCGCGCGGTACGGGTACTCGCGGAGATGTTCGTACACCTCCGTCATCACGACGGCATCAAACGCGCCGTCAGTTAGCGGATAGGGCGTCTTTTCAAGGTCCCACGTCACGTCCTCGACACCAGCAGCCGCTAATAGGCTCGTCATTCGGCCGATGTCGCCCGCGCCCCATTGATCCGAACTCACGCCGATGTCCACGGACGTGCACTGGTAGCCCAGCCCCGCAAGTCGAGAGATCTGATCGCCAGGTGCCGCTCCGAGCTCGACCACCCGCGCCGGAGGAGGAATCGTGTCTGTCAATAGCTTCTCGATGAAGGCATACCGACGCCGCGCTTCGACGCTCAGATTGCCAGCGGACACGGCAACACCTGCGTTGAAGAAGCGGGTACGCGGACTCGCAATTCACAGGGTCTCGGCTGCGCCGGACAGGTGACCTTCATCAAAACGAAGCTCCTCCTCGACTGAGTATCGTGCGCCAATGCGGGCCGCGATGCTCTACACGTGGGATTGGTCCCAGGAGTTTCAAGCCTTCGAAGCCGGCGCCGTCCCGTCCCACCGTCTCTCGGGTGCGGCTGATCTTCCGTCCTTCGGAATCGAGCCTGGATATTGCACGTGGCGCCGCGTTCCGCTCGGTCTTCGGCGACGCCAACTTTGGAAGATATGGCAAGCCGCCTGGGCCGGTGCCACGCAACGGCAGTGGGACTGCTTTGTAGCTGCCACGGAGGCGGCGGCGCTGCCGGTGCTCGTCCTCAGGAGACTCCGGCTGATTCGCAAGCCAATCATTCTCCTAACAGTCGCCGTTGTTAGGGACCCGTACCTACATGGGATCCAGGGCGTCGTTCGACGGTGGCTAGTGCGAGGTGCGGACGCAGTTGTGACCTATTCGACGTCTCAGATGCCGGAGTTGGTGCGGCGATTTCGTGTTCGACCAACCCGACTCCACTTTGTGGCACTCGGTATCGACGTCAAGTATTTCGAGCCCCAGCCGGCGGTTCCGGAGTGGGACGTTCTTGCGGCAGGGACCAACGAGGGGCGCGACTACCAAACGCTCCTCGCGGCCCTTGAGCCGAACGAACGGTGCCTGATCGTGACAGACGATAAGAATGCCGTAGCGGTCACTGATACTCCGTCCCTCGGCCAAATCACCATTGACCAGGCTGTCCCTATTGCACAACTCCGGAGCCTGTATGCGGCCGCTCGTCGTGTCGTCATCCCCCTGCACGATGTGACTTTCTCCTCCGGTCAGACGACGTTGCTTGAGAATCTCGCTATGGGTCGGCCTGTAATCGTCTCCGATGTGCCAATGATTCGCGACTACATCTCGTCCGATGCGATGACAGCAGTGCCGGCTCACGACGTCGCCGCGCTACGACGGGCGTTGTCGGGCCCCACGCCGCCAATGATTCCTGCTGCGGTCGAGCATGTGCGGCGGCACTTCACAGCGGACCGGTTCGGCAGGGATCTTGCACAGCTGTGTGAAGCAGTCGTCAATCAGTCGAACTCGGAGCGGTCGCTGTGAAGACCTATGCAAGAGTCATCCTCCGTTAGCCACACGCGCACACGATGGCGATGTCACCCTGCCCGACCACACGCCGCTGCGTAGACGCTTTCGTACTCAGACGCGACGTAATCCCACGCAAACTCCCGCGCGCGTTCGACTCCAGCGCGGGACAGGTCGTCGCGTTCGGTTGATGACATCAAGAGACCCTTGAGCCGAACGCCAAGGTCATCGTCGCGGACGATCGCCCCATGGCGACCGTCTCGGAGAACCTCGCGTGCCCCGGGATTGGGAGTTGCCACGACTGCCGTGCCCGACGCCATCGCTTCGATGTACGGGACGCCGAAACCCTCATACGAGCTCGGCAAGCAGAAAAGCCAGGCCCTCCGGTAGCGGTCAGCCAGAGCGGCGTCATCGAGCCGTCCGAGGACCTCTACGCGGGGTGCTTGCGGAGCGTCCGAGCAGACCATCCACAAACGTGCATCAGGGACCGCGGGAAGGACCTCGTCATGAAAGGCCTTCATTAGCAATCGGCCGCGCTTCCGGCGCTCGTAGGTCCCCACAAAGAGAATCGTTGGATCCGGCTCCTTTCCGCCCGGGAAGAACCGGCGGAGGTCAACGCCATTCGGTATCACGCGCTTGACCCAAGGATAGATAGTGCGAGTGTGCTCAGACACCGCAACGACTTCTTCGGACCAAATGCTCCCACCAACCTCCGCGGCGCCCAGTGCCAGCATTCGCAGTCGCTCCTTCGTGCCACGGATGTGAAGTGCTTCCGCGAAGCACGAACCGTGAAGCGTGCGCACTCGCGCCGGAGTCCGCAGACCAGCCCGCACGTGATCATCGCCGTTCGTGTGGAGGATGTCGAAATCTGAAAGATCTTGTTTTCGCAGGCCAGCCATCCATCGAAATGAACGCAACGACCCTTCAATCGGGACGTGCTTGTGAGCGTAAATCGCGTCGTCAGGACGAACGCACGGGCTGAACATCGTCACGGCGTGGCCTCGCTCAACCATGACTTGCGCAAGCCGGTGCGCCATGTAACCGGCACCTATCTTGCTTTCGCTTGGCAAGTAGTACGACGTCATCGCGATGTTGAGGCGCTCAGGCATCGCGGCTGCCGATACATCGATCATCCAGGAGCGAACCAGCGAGATCTCTCGCTGGTTGGAAGATCTCGCGATGGCCGTACCGACCTCTTGCGAAGTCGAGCACACCGGCTGTCTGCCATCCCAACCGCTTGACACTCTCGCGCCCAGGCTCATGCACGATTGTCGCGACCGAGTCTCGGTACAACTTCCTCAAGAGACGCAGGGTCTGCCTGAACGGTCGGCGACCGTGCGACCGTACGTAGAGGAGGGCGTTCCGTGCGTAGTAGTAGTGGCCGACCGCCGACGACGTCGTCGCGAATGACGAGCTGACAGCATGATGAATCGTGCTCGACGTCACGACCCGCGCCTGGTAGCCAGCAGAACACGCTCTTGCGCACCAGTCACTGTCCTCGAAAATCAGGAAGTAGCGCTCGTCGAACAAGCCAACACGTTCCCAAGTGGAGCGCCAGGCAATGACACAGCAACCAGTAACTGCTGGCTCATCCCGAACCTGCGCCGACTGCTCAGCCTCCGAGAGTGTCGATTCGTTTCGGTGGTACACGATGCCAGTACCCTGATCGATCACCGCCGCCCCGAACCAGGCTTGCGAAGGCTGGCTGAGATACATGATTCGAGGCGAAACGAATCCGTCGGGTCGTGCTCGGAGTTCGTTAACGATCGGTTCAAGAAAGTCCGGCTCCACAACGGTGTCGTTGTTCAGGACACCAATGAGGTCGGCTCCGCGATGAGCGGCGTACCTGATTCCCGCGTTGTTGCCGGCGGCGTAGCCGCGATTTGCACCTAACTCGAGCAGCGTCACATGAGGATGCTCGTCACGGACGAATGTGACAGTTCCGTCGTTCGATCCGTTATCCACGACGATCACTTCGAGTCTTCGATAGGTACAGGCGGCGACCGACCGTAGGCATCGATCCGTGTCGTGTAGTCCGTTCCAGTTCAGAACGACCAAAGCCACGGCAGGCCAACCGGAATCGTCGATCATTGAAACCGCTCCGCACGCCCAAGGCGGTAGCGCAGTTCACGCTGGCACTGGCCAACGACTTTGGCCGGGTTCCCACCGGCGACGACGAAGGGAGAGACAGAGTTCGTGACTGAAGCTCGGCCCGCGGCGACGGCTTCCCTGCCGGTCTCGACACCAGGCGGGATGGTCACGCCGATACCAGCCTAAGCATCGTCGTCCCCCCGGATGGCCGAGGAGACCGCATCGACCTGTCGGCGTTGGGCGGAATGCTCACCGGAGTAGACCAGCGCCTCGCCAGCGATGCTGGCGCAACTTCCCATGGTCATCCCTCTGGGGTCACAGAACCCTTCGTTGCCAAGGATCCGCTTGACGGCTGATCTCTGTAAGAGACCGCGAGCGGCAACAGCGGACGCCAGGACAGCGTCTCCAACGCTGACAAGATTCTCCGACAGTGCACTGCGCCGTCGACCTGTTGCCCATTTCCTTCCGACCCGTCTCAAGACGCTTGGCGCTGGAGCAAAATCGAAGTAACGCGGCTCCCTCGCGAGTATCCAGCGTTGAACCCAGCCCAACTCCTCAGGTTGACGGACACTCAGAAGCTCAAGATTCGGCGCGTAGATGCGCAACCCTTGCATCGAGCGAAGGAAGTTCGACCGTCGCGCTCGGACCGTGTCGAGTTCAGCGTGGGAGAAAGACTGGTACTTACGAGCAATTTCTACCGGGCTCATCAGATAGGAGAGGTGAGCGCCGGCATCTGCGAACCTGAATAAGGGCTGACTGTCGCGCAACGACTGCGGGGACCCCAAAGATCCAGCACGTGCAACCCGTGTGTGCGGCCACGGGATGTTGGCTTCCCAATTCGCTCGATAGAAACTCGCGCGCAATTCCAAGACGGCCGTTTGGAAGTCGACTCCTGCCAACTTTCGGAGGACCGCTGGGTCTGGGAATTCGTCGACATCACCAACTATGACGAGGTCGTCCGTCGAGCAATCGTCAAGGCCACGGGAAATGGCGTTGCGTTGAAAATACTCGCATTGCCAACGGTCAGGTACAGGCATCGGAAGGTCATCGACGACGACATGCACGATGGAATCGAGGAACTGCTTGAACCGCTCTCGGTTCTCTTGGAAGAACAACGGCTTTTGGACGCCGCTGAAGGTACGCGGCGCCTCGACAATCACGAACCGGTCAACAACTGACGAGAGCAGTTGAAGCCGGAGGTGAAGAAGGTCGAGCTCTGTACTGAAGGTGAAGCAGTCGAAGATCACGTCGCCTTCCGGATGATCGCGATACCGGGGTACACGAGCACAGCGCCTATCGCGCTCGAAATCGCGGCGTCCAAAGGGGCGCCCACGTCGCGCGTGGGCTTCCTCATTCGACTGACACGCCCAGATTGCCGCCTCGACCAGCCCGAGCCCTGAGTCGCGAGGAGGTCGTTGCCACCCCACTCGGGCCAGAAGGAGGTATGGAGATCCACATGGCCGAATCGGGCAACGAACGACGTCCCGATGTGCCGTCCGAAATGACTGCCGTCTTCGATGACAACGTCGAACGGCTGCCCAGGCTCGAGAGGGCGCCAATCAAGGCGAAGAACTTTCCGACGTAGAACCCTCGGGCAAGGTTCCGCGCCCGTTCGCGCTGGAGCATCCTCCGTGTCAGTGAATTGTCCACCGCCGTCAACTCACGCTCGCCGTTTGCTTAGGGTACGGCGAACCGTCGTCCGTAAGGCCTTACCGACAGCGGGGATTATCCGACGCTGAAGATACGCCCCTGGGCCCAGAGCTGGAACGCCGGCGGTAGCCGCGAGCCACGCTCGATAGGTTTCATGTGGCTCAAACTCGCTAGCACGCTCCTCAATGCAGGCACGAAGATGTTGCACAAGGCGAGGATTCGATGCGAGGGCGCGCAGGTGAGCGAGGATCGCCGCCGGTGTGTCGGCGAAGAGAACGTCATCCCCGTCCCGACCAAGGGCAACGCAGGCCGGCTCGCGGGCCACGATTGGAATGCAACCAGCAAGCCAAGCATTAATCAGTTTGGTCGGAGGCTTCCGGTTGACGCCGGCACCCACAGCGTGCGGTCGCAATGCGACCACGACGTCGATCTCGCTGAAGTCATGCCAGGTGTGGTCTGAGCCACTTGAGCGCGCCGGCATGTCTTTGAGCCAAGTGAATCCGACGGCCTCTACGGCGTTGCTCCACTCCGCGGTTGCCAAAAACGGATGCAGATTCTCGGGGTTCCCCTTGAACGCTGCAACTAGGTGCTCCGGTCGGCGTTCGCTGAGTCGGGGCCGTAGCCCGCGCTGAGGAAGGGGAGGCAGCCACACCGCGTCAGCCGCAACTGAAGCGAAGGCCGGGTGTGGGACGACCTCAAGGTCCGGCTCAAGCGGGAACCTATAGCTCTCCGGCATGTCGCTCCTGATGAGGATCAACGTTGACCGTGGCTTCCGCAGCAGCGCTTTGGCGACCATCCGATCTTGACCGGCCATGGACGAAAACCCGGCGTAATACACAAGCGCGCCGCGGCGCGGCACCCGGTCACTGAGACGGACGGTCCGGTCGAGCCCCCTAAGTCTGAGAAAGAGTTCGAACGCATTGTGACCCCAGCCGCTTGAGTACCGGTGTGGCTCGACATCCGGATCCCAATCTGTGTCTACGTCTTGCAGAACCTGAGCCGGCAAGTAGACCGTGACGGCCATCACACCCTGCCCCCGGCAGCAATTCGCTCGATGGTTGCTGCGCAATCCACGTCCTTCGAATGGACTGAGAACTGAGGGATAGTCGATGTGTGTGGGAGGGAGATGTCCGCAAGCTGCTGCTGGAGTGCGGAACTGGCCTCCACCCTGAACCGACACAGGTCTTCTACGGCGTCGATAAGGCCATGACCACAGATGTACGCATCAAGCCGATACGCGCCCGGGGCCAACAGCGGTCCTTGAAGAACGACCTCGAATCCGAACAGGTCTGAGTCGGGGAGGTAGTAGTCGTGAGATCTCGTGTCACATACAACGGCGATACGCCCGAACTCGTCGACGACGTTGATCGAGACCCATGCCTTTGTCTTCGTAATCGATGTCTTTTCGATGCTGAACTCGAATCGCTTCACCTCATCCTCGCGGGTCACATTCGTGATGGTGTTAGCCCAGACGAGGCGGTACTCCCCCGAGACTGAGATGCTTCGAGATCGGCTCAGGTCGGTCTGCGTTGCCTCATTTGTACGCTTGGCGTACAGCTCACAGACCCCTTTAGATTCACCAAATCCACCAACGCGGCCCCGATCCAGCAAGAGCGCCTTGTTGCAAGTGGTCGAAATCGTCAACGCGTTATGACTCACGAGTAGGACCGTTCGCCCGTCGGTTGCGACCTCACGCATCTTTGCGAGACAGCGGTTCTGAAAGTCAGCGTCTCCGACCGCGAGCACCTCGTCGACCAAGAGGATCTCCGTCTCGAGATGGGCCGCGACCGCGAACGCCAGCCGGACGTACATCCCGCTCGAATATCGCTTCACGGGAGTGTCAAGGAACTTTTCGACTCCAGCGAAATCCACGATGGAGTCGAACTGTTTGGCGATCTCCTTCCTCGTCATGCCGAGGATTGACCCGTTCAGGTAGATGTTTTCGCGCCCGGTCAACTCTGGATGAAAGCCGGTGCCGACTTCCAACAGTGAGCCAACTCTTCCCCATAGGTCGACGCGGCCGCTTGAGGGCTCGGTGATGCGGGTCAGGACCTTGAGGAGCGTGCTCTTTCCGGCACCGTTGCGACCGATCACACCAAGCACTTCGCCCTTTCGCACTTCGAGATCAACGTCCCTTAGGGCCCAGAATTGCTCCCGGTTTGCCCGCCGAAGGGGGTGCTTCAGGCGATCAACCGCGAGTTCGGCGATCGTGATGTGGTCGTTGACGCTGTGCCGGATCGCGTACCTCTTCGAAAGGCCACTGACCGCGACTGCGAGTTCGCTAGATGACATCAGCGAATTGCCTCTCAACACGATTGAAGAAGAGGAGGCCGGCGAGAAGCAGCAGAATGGACGCGCTGGCGGCATAGGCAACAAGGCCGGCCGAGGGACGCGGGGAGTTGAGAACGCTCCAACGAACGCCTTCAAGGAGCCCCGTGAGCGGGTTGGCCTCATATACCCCGCGAGCACCCAGCGGGACTGCTCTCAAGGCGTAGGCAACGGGGCTGGCGTACAGCAGGAACTGCACAGCCACAGGAAGCAAGTATTGAACGTCGCGGTAGCGCACCATCATCGCCCCGGCGGCCATGCCGATCCCGAGCGCGGCGCTGATGATGAGCACGATCCACACTGGCAGCAGGAGAATGCTGGAGCGCAACGGGACGCCGTAAGCGACCAGCAGTGCGCCGAGCAACGCCAGCGACACCACCACATCGATAAGCGTCGACAAGACGGTCGACAAAGGCAAGAGAAGGCGCGGAAAGAAGACCTTCGAAACGAGTTGTGCGTTCGACACAAGTGACGTGCTCGCTCGAGTAGCGACCTGGCTGAACGCTGTCCATGCCACCATCCCGGTGAGGCTGAAGACGAAGTACGGCACGCCTCGGGGGCCCGGCAGTTTGGCGACCCTGCCGAAGACGAACGCCAGTATCCCTGCACCAAGCAAGGGCTGAAGGACGACCCATGTCACGCCGAGCGCAGTCTGGCGGTAGCGCAAGGTCACATCTCGGGCCGCGAGTCGCGTCAGCAGGCTCCGGAACTCCCACAGCTCGCGCGGGTTTCGCGGCAACCACGTGCGTCGTGGAGCGATTGTGAGTCGGGGTCGCGGCCGCTCGACGACGTCGTCGGCAGGGCGCGGCATCGTCATACCGCACCGCCCATACGTGCATAGACAGACGCCATCTGTGCGGCGATATCGGCCGGTCGGAAGGCCTCGGCCCGCCGCCTTGCTTGGCGACCCAGATTTCTACGCAGTGTGGGGTCCGCCGCGAGCGCGGTTAGCGCAGCCGCGAGCGCACGAGCATCGCCGGGAGCCGTCAAAACGCCGTCGGCCCAGTTCGTGATGATCTCCAAGGGTCCGCCGGCGCCGCTGGCTATAACCGGGAGCCCGGCGGCCATGCCTTCGATCACCACCTGCCCGAAGGGCTCAGGGACGGTCGATGCGTGAACGAGGACGTCGACTTCGCCCAGGACCTGTTCGGTGTCCGTCCTATGGCCCGTGAAGTTCACCCGTTCTTCGATGCCGAGCGTGCAAGCCAGCTCTTGGATGGACTCGAAGTAGTCGTCTTCACCGAACATCGGGCAGCCGACAACGAGCGCCCGCTCGTCACCGCAGGGAAAGGCGAGAGCAAAGGCCTCCAAGAACACGTGCTGGCCCTTCCATGGGCTGATTCGGCCCAGCATCCCGACACTTAGCGGCCGGCAGGACCGGCGCCTCCGAGCTTCAATGACCTCGACCGCGTCCATCACGACCGGGCTCGGTGAGACAGCCATCGGGCCCTTCAGCTCGCCGAGGGTCGCAAGCGTCGCGCGGGAGTTCGCGATGACGGCAGACGGCAACACCCGAGCCATCGTGCGCACCATCGCCACCGCGGGTCTCGGCAGGTAGTCGGGTGCGATGCGGTCCCGTACATGCCATAGCGTCGGCACGCCTGCCATCCGACCGGCCAGGCCGCCATAGACAGCGGCCTTCAGGCTGTTCGTGTGCACAAGGTCTGGCTGCAGCGCGCGGATGCGCCTTGAAAGACGCCAGGCATACGCGACGGTCTCGACGATGCTTCCCAATGGGAGGGCCAGCAGGCGCACCCGGTCGCGGCGCAGGTCCCGTGCGGATCGACCAAACGGAAGTACCTCGACCGTGACGCCCTTGGATCGGAGCGCGTCGACAAGGTCACCCTCCTCTCCAAGGATGACATGCGGCTCGATCCCAACGTCCATCAACGACGGGAGCACGCGGCTCAGGGCCAGCTCTCCACCAGAGAGCCGCGCAGTGTGATCGACGTAGACAACCCGCAGCGGAACCTTCGGTGCGCCCAGACCGCGCGCGGCCGCGGCCAGGGCACCTTCGAAGTCGCGCGCCCGATCGGCCCAGGAAGGGAGGTGAGCTTGAGTTGCTCCCGTTGGAGCAGACGAAAGCAGTCCAGCAAGACAGCGAGCAAAGTGGTCTCGCCCGGCGATGGACACTGGCTCTCCGAGTTCGCGAAAACCAGCAACCGGCGTTGCCAACGTGGCCCGGCCCATGGCGAGGCACTCGTAGGCCTTAATCGGATCGAGACTCTCAGTGAAGGGACTAACAACATGCGGCACGATCACGACATCGGCATGGCCGTAATAGGCCGGCACGTCGTCGTATGAACGAGCGCCGAGCAGGTGGACATTCGGCAGGGCGTTGAGACGCGCCCGTGACCGATGGCTGAGACAGTCTGGTCCCACGAAGGCCAGCGCGACATTCGGAAGGTCCCGCGCCACTGCCTCCACGAGGCCCACGTCCAACCGGTCTTCATGGAGCGTTCCGACGTAGATGGCCACCGGCCTCGGGGGAAGATCGCGCGGTCGCTCCGCGTCCGTCCTGAACCGATCAACGTCGACGGCGTTTGGAATGAGGTGGACCGGTCGTCGCTCACCCTTCGTCCGCTCGAGGTGCGGAGAGCACACCACCACTGACCCGGCAACAGCGAGGAGGTGCGCCTCGCGATTTGCTCGCATCGCCTGCGCCCGGCCGCCATTAGAGGCTCGCAGCCAGTCGTCGGTAACGTCATACAGCACCGGCCACGGACACTTCGCCGTCAGCGGCGCAAGATCGGGGTCGTTGACCCAGAGCGTTGGTGCGTTCATCTCCGCACGTGAGGCGGCCCGAATGATCTGACGAACGATCGAGCGGTCCGCCCATCGACCCAATCGCCGCGGCAGCCACTTGATCGGGCGAAACCGCATGACCTGCGGACGACCTGCAACAGTCCGCAGCGCGCCCAAGCCTCCGACCCGCGGCCACCGGTGCTTGGTCACGAGCGCATGGAGCGGGTCGAGTGCGGGCTCGACGAAGAGCACTCGCAGCGATGGGTCGGCGTCGGTGAGCTCGCGAATGAGAAACTGGTTGCGTCGCCAGACGTCGTCCCAGGACTCAAGCGAGGCAGCCACAATGCAGCGCCCAACCCCGGCGCCGGAAGCCACCTGCGTCGGATAGTGGACTAGCGCGTGCGCCACACGGCGCATGATCCGCACGCGAACGGCACGTTGGGGTGTACTCCTCCGATGCAACAGACTGCGCACCGCGCTTCCGACAAGGTTCGCAAGGCGATACGAGACGAGAGCGCGTGGCCCTTGATGGGTGAGGACGAAACGATCGCTGCCGCGGGCAAAGTGCTCGGCTACAAGCTCTCGAGTGCCTTCACCGCTGGCGCCCCCGATGTGATCGGCGACTGCGTCCGACACGTAGCGCACCCGCCAACCACCCTGCTGCAAACGCTTGCAGAGGTCCGCCTCTTCTCCGTAAAGCCAGAACCGCTCGTCGAAGCCCCCGACGGCTCGGAATGCCTCGGCACGTAACAAGAAGCACGCCCCGACAACGAAGTCGACGTCCCGGGATTTGTCGAAGCTGACCCCGTGTACGCGATGGAGCCCAACTGCCTCGCCCCAGGCTTGGCTCGTCGATGGGAAGTCCCACCACGGGCGCTGCAGTCTGCCATCGCGACCGCGGAGCTTCGGGCCGGCGACCGCGACGTCAGGTTGGGCGGCGGCGTCGAGCAACTGCTTCAGGCTCGCTGATTCGATTCGTGCATCCGGGTTGATCAGAAGCACAAAGTCGGAGGACACCGCCTCCCTCATCGCCCGATTGACCGCCCGGCCGAAGCCGTGATTGGCCTCGTTGCGGATCACACTGCAACCGAGGGCCTCTGCGACGTCGGCAGATCCATCGGTCGACGCATTGTCCACGACGATTACGCGTGCTCCCTCGGGCAGCGCGTCGACACAGTTCGGCAAATGGTCGGCCGATTCGTATGCGACGATCACCACATCGAGGTTCACGCCACGACCTCGCGGTAGAGCGAAAGGTGGGCCGCCGCGATGCAGTGCCAGCTGTAGGTCTGCGCTTGCGCTATGCCCATCTTCCCGAGCTCCGATCGGGCGCAAGGGTCAGCAATGATCGATGCGATCGCCTGCCGCCACGCCGCGATGTCCCCGGCTGGGACGCTGACCCCTGCGTCACCAACTACCTCGGGCAGAGCACCAACGTCGCTCACGAGCACGGGCAGCCCCGACGCCATCGCCTCGACCGCGACTCGACCGAACTGCTCCATCCAGGTGCGAGTTCGGAGCGACGGCAGCGCCAGCGCATCAAGGCTTTGGTAGACGCCGGGCAGCTCCCCGTGCGACCGGAAGCCATGGAAGGTTACGCGATGCGCGAGACCCTTTCGTTGGACAAGAGATTCGAGCTCGTCGCGTGCCGGGCCGTCGCCGTAGATTTCCAGATATGTTCCCTCGACGGGCGCGATCGCCTCGATGAGGACCGCCACGCCCTTGTGGCGTTCCAGACGGCCGACGTATCCGAGATGGAACTGGTCAGAAATCCTCGGTGGCGCTGAGGGCGCGAACTGGGCGACATCGATGCCGAGACCGATAACTCGCATGGCGCCGCGGAAGCCCTTGTCCCGAAAGATGCGTCCGGCGTCGGCATTGCAGCAGTGAGCACCCGAAGCGCGCTCCAGTGACCCTCGCTCGATCCACCGAAAGGGCAATGGATACCGCTTGGCAATGTTCTGCGCGCCATAGAACACGATTGGTACATGCCGCTGAAAGAGCCACGCGAGTACTCGGAACTCGAAGGCGGCGAGGCTCGCCGGCTCCTCATGCACGTCGAGGATGTCGAGTCGCCGCCGACGAAGCTCTCGGATGAGCGGCAGCGGGCTGTACACGAACAGGAATGGGTGGCGGCCCCAGGTCTTCGCGGCCTCGACGAAGTCATCCCCGTCGCGTTCGAACTCGACCGATCGGCCACCCTCGTTCCAGGACCGTGGCCCGAGGAGCCGCACGTCGCAGCCGTGACGCCGCAACTCGCGGTCGCGCTCGCGCCAGTCCGACACGACTGCTGAGTGGTACACCCGAAGGACGCGAAGCGGGTCGAGTTGGCGAGATGAACAATCGGCCGCCTGAGCGTGTCGTGCGATGCGCTCCCAGTAGGCCTCGAGGAGCCCGTCGACGTGTCGCTCGATCGAGAGTTCGCGTTGCTGGAACTCACGACATCGACGTCCCACCGCCTGGCGGACCTCGAGGTCGGAGGCGAGTCGCATCAACGTCGCCGCGCAGGCCTCGACATCGCCGGGCGGATAGAGGCAATCCGGATCAGCCGCGCCGGCGGTTTCAAGATGCCCACCGCCCGCGGCTGCAACCACTGGCAGACCGGCGGCCATCGATTCGGCGACACTTAGCCCGAACGGCTCAGCGGGAGCCGTCGCGAGAGCAATCCCGGCTCGACTACGAAGCGTGTCAAGATCATCTCGATGGCCTAGGAACTTGACGCCCGGCAACTGGGCCGCGAACTCCTCGAGCTGTTGCCGTTCGGATCCTTCACCGGCGATCCACAGCTCCCAGCCGAGCGCCCAAAGTCCAGCAACCTTCCAGGCACGAAGCGCATCGCCAGTGCGCTTCTCCGCTTCGAGCCGTTGTGCTACGAGGACTACCCGGCTCTTCAAAGCGACCTGTTCAGCATTCGGCACTGCGTTCAACAGCACACGGGCGGCGCCGGTGTCGGTCGACACGAAGCGGCTGATCGCCAGCTCCGAATCGATGCCGCGCTCGATGAGCGGCGCGATTAGTCGGGCACCTAGTGACGAACCCCGGCGCCTCGCGAAGTGGCGCGACGCGAACACACGGCCTCGAAGTGCTGGGCGCGCTGCTACGACGGCGAATTCGGCCTTCGTCATGTGGGCATGCACGACCTCGGCATCACGTGCGTACTTCAGGAGATGCGGGAGAGTCGCGGCCACCGACGCGCCGGGCACTACCGCGACGGCGTCGGACCCCACAGCTTTGCGCATCGCTCGCTGATCGCCGCCAATGACGCATACGTCATGCCCGCGACGCGCCAGTTCGCGACTGGTGGTGGCGATGTAGCGCTCCACGCCAGCGAAGGCGCTGGTACATACCACGTGCACGATTCGCAACGATTCCAGCGCGTTCTCAGGCGACGGCATCGACGTCCGCTCTACTGCTCCTAGCAGCCAAGACAACCGCCGCGCCTGCGACGATCCAGGGAACCGCCTGGCTCCCTCCCACCCAGTAGATATCGAATAGACCGTGAGCAAATCGCGCGACAACGAGCGCGATGGCGACTTTGGTGATCGGATCTCGCACGCGGTACAGCGTCGTTATCGCGCCAGCGAGCAGCGCTATCAGGCCAGCGAGGCCGACGACGCCGCTCTCGGCGAGTGTCAACCACATGACGCTGTGTGGATCGGATTGCAGCGTCGTTCCGCTGGTCGTGAAGAACTTCAAGCCCTTTCCGACGATCGGTGAGGCCCGCCAGACAGCTTTCGCCTCCGCTTGGAACGCACGACGAGTCTGAAGGGTCGAGAGCTTCGCTTTGTGGGAGTCAGTGCGGAGACTCGTGATCGTCACGGCCAACATGACGGCGGCGCCGAGGTACAGCAGCGGCGAGCGCTTGCTCATTCGACCGTTCGTGACCGCCCACACAAATGCTCCGGCGGCGAGGCCGAGCATCGCTCCTCGCGACTGAGTCGCCAAGAGACCAACTCCAATCAGCCCTTGCAGCGTGGTCAGAGTGCGTGCGGAAATCGGTAGGTGCTCTGGCGGCAGAAGCGTCATGAGGAGGGCCAGCATCAGGAGGTCGCCCGCGAAGTTCTTCTGCAACCCAAACGGCCAGGCGCCGCCCGAGAATCCCGTCTTCGTAGCGAGTACGACGGCGCTCGCCCCAATGACCGATGCGGCGATCAGGTAGGCACGGAACGCCCGTCCGGCAGCGCCGCTCTGCGCGATGGCAGCGCCGACAATCAAGCTTCCGGCGACGAGGTCAGCGCGATGAAGCCACTCGACCATTCCGGCTCGTGTCGGCGATGCGAGAACAGCAACCAGTAGGGACGCCTCGTAGACTGCACAAGCGCCGAGAAGGCGCCGCAGCGGTCTCGACTCAAGGCCGATGACCAAGAGCGCTGCGACGGTCGCGACCAGAAGTAGCGCGTCACCCAGACTCACGCCCTGTCCCACGGCGGTCTGGGCTGAGCCGAGCCGCCAGGAAAGAAACGCCCCAGGCAGTGGCAACAGCAAGACAATCGCGGGCCGCACGACATACGTGGCCGCCATCACAACGAGCGCAGCGATCACTGCCGCGACCATGACGTGGTGAATGGCCACCCACGCATAGGCAACGAGTCCAAGAAAGAAGAGGCTGCTCGCAGCGGCGGTGCGGTCCGCGACACGGCTCATGCGCTTCTCGCACCCATGCGGCCGTAGGTGATGCGGGCTCGCCGAGATGTTGTTCGGCGTGGCCGGACGGCCGAAGCGGCGAGCAGTCCGAACAGCTGCAGGCTGTCGGTGATGCGCTCGCGATTGGTCAGCGCAAGGACATTGGTCACGCTCGCTTCGAACTCATCCCACCGCGCGGGATCCTGTTTCACGAGTCGATCGGTCAACCATCGCTGACGACGCCGACGCAATGACCGATCCGGCCGTCCCCGGAGGCCGTCGACTACGGCGAGCGCGACCTCGAGGTGCGGACGCGCGCCCAGGCGAGCAGCGAGTGCGAGATCATACGGTGCCGAACTGTCGAGGTCGCGGTACAACACGAGCTTGCTGTAGCGGTGACCTGCGCCGGCGTGGATGGCTTGGATGCATGAATGTGCGGCCGGTGACAGGACTGGCGTCTCGACGCCACAGAGCAACGCCCACTGCACCTCTGGCAGGTAATCGCCGACGCCGGCTACCCATTGCCGATCGGCGTTGTCAACGGGGTGACCGTGTAGCTCGACGATGGCGCCGAAGCGGCCCCCGTGCATTTCTGTGCTGAGCCCGCCCAACGGCCCGATTGCCTTGACCACGGACTGATAACCGAGCTCTCGGAGCGCGGCCGCGGCCACCAGTCGGTCAGTCGGGCACACGTACACGTCGAGATCCGAGTACGGGCGCATCGAGGGGTCGGGGTACACGGTGTAGGCGAGTGCCGGACCTTTCGCCAGAAAGAACTCGACCTCTGCATCCCGTAGCGCCGGGACGACCTCTGTGAGCGCCCCGTCCACCGCGATCGAGCGGCGGTCCAGCTCGGTCACCCACGCGCGGTGCGCTGGATGAAGGGCCGCGCCGGTTTCGTCCGCGTACCGACGGGCGATGCCCGTGAGACCGTGTCGCGCCAGCGGAACGGTGCCATCGCACAGCAAGGCGTCGATGGCCGCGCTTCCTGGGTCACCGGGGCTCCAGAAGGCGAGATCGGCGAGAGGAAAAGTCATAGGACGAGTCGGAGTCGGGAACGAAGGCTCCATTGCCGCGACGGCTCGGCGATGCCGATGACGTCGTGGTGATGCACGGTCGGGTCGGAGCGGCGACAGGCGTCGCCCCGGAGCTTCAACCGACCACCTGCGAAACAGCGAACGATGCGATGCACGACGAGTTGACCGCCGGGAAGCGTCGCCATCGCGATTGCGCCGGTGCGGATGGCTCGCGGCGTCGGACTGACGATGCGAACGGTCTGGCCGTGGTGGATCGCCGGGCGCATCGAACGGCCGCGCGCCAGCCACAACACCTCGCCGTCACGCTCCATCGCCGCGCGAACGAGCACCGCCAATCCCGCCATGGCGCCGGTCTGCGTGTCCATGCAAACGCCAGCCCGGTGGTCTGGCGTTACGAGAACGCGGGACCGGGTGGAGGCGGAGTTCCGTGACCCCGCCCCGGCGGGGGCTTGAACTGGCAGGCGGGGCGGGCCAGTGTCTCGTCGACTTCTTCGGATCGCAGCTGTGGCCGCGTCCAGGCCTTCTTGTTGGGATCTTGCGTTTGACTTTTCATACGTGGGGGTCTCCCGTCATGTCGTCGAGGCGAGCAAACGAGAGCTCGCAGTGCGTTGAGGACGGACCGAGGACATCGCCGTCCTCGTGATGGGCCAAGCCCGGGCAGCGCTGGCACACGCCGCGGGCATCGCAACCGCCGCATGTCGAGAGCTGGCCCCACGTCGCCGACCGCACGCGGTCGACCTCGTGGTGGGGCGCGGTCCAGATCTCTTCGAACGAGCGGTCACGGATGTTGCCCATTGGGATCCGCATCGACAGGCACGGATAGACCTCGCCGTGCGGGGTGATGGACACGAAGTCGTGGGCGGCGCCGCACATCGGCTCGTCGTCGCCACACGCCAGGTCCTCGGTGACGTGCAGATGCCAGGGCACCAGTCGCGCCACCTCGTCGGCCGCGACCCGAAGGGCAAGGGGGCCGTCGTCGCCGGCGTGGGTCTCGAAAACCACCGGGTCGAAGCCCTTGAAGCGCACGTCGAGAGCATCGACGAGCGCCAGGGTGTCATCGACCTCGTGCTTGTTGAGCTGCGTGAGCAGCGTCTTGGTCACCACTCGCACCCCAGCGGCCCGCAGGTTGCGGATGCCTTCGAGCGTCGACACGAACGAGCCGCCGCGGGCAGTGACCGCATCGTGCGTCGCCGCGGTGGCGCCGTAGAGCGACACCTCGACCGAAAGCGGTGCCAGGTCGGCGAACCGCTGTGCGATCTCCGGCGTGACGCGCGTGCCGTTGGTGAAGATGCGCAGCGCGAAGTGCCGGTCGCGCGCCGCTCGCGCGATGTCCCAGAAGTCACGGCGGGCCAGCACCTCACCGCCGGTGAGCGTGAGCTGCACGGTGCCGAGCCGGGCCAGCTCGTCGAACAGACCGACGTACTCCTCGAGCGACAGCTCGCCCACGGCCTCGTGCGTGGGGTTGTAACACATGACACAGCGCAGGTTGCACCCGTAGGTGAGCTCGAGGAGCACGTGGTACGGGATGCGGTGGCTGCGGGCGATCACCCCCACTTCCTCGAGGATCGACAACGGAGCCATCGCTACTGTCGAGTCGCCAGGAGGCCGGCGTCGGTGAGATCGGCCACGAAAGCGGCGACCGATATTGACGCCTCGTCGGTTGTCACGTCGTACTCATCGATCAGGAGGGCGACGATGCTCTCGACCGACCGCTCCCCGTCGACGTGCTGCCAGACGCAGGTGCCAGTCTCGTTCAGGCGGTGCAACGTGCCGGCCTCGGGAAAGAGGATGAGCGCCTCACCCTCGAGCACCCGCCAGGACAGCCGCTCGTTGCGGACAGGAACGAGATCAGGCGACAACGCGGGCATCGATGGCCTCCCATACGGCGGGTGCGGGGGTGAACCGCAGCTCCGCGACCGGAATGTCTTGTGCCAGATCGGCGGCGACATCGAACACGGCCGCCTTGTACGCCGGATCGGGTCCGGGCAGCACCGCATTGTTGAGGGTCACCCGGACCGCGGCGACACGGTCGAGCTGACGGACCTGGTTCTCCGGCCACTGGCGCAGACACCACAGGGTGTCGAGCGGTGCCTGACGTGATGCGCCGGGTTTGGCGTATGAGCCCCAGAATGGCGTCGACGTCGCGAACCACCGAGCATCGATGCGCCGGACCAACACGTGCTCATCGGAGAGCAAGGGCCGGTGCTCGGCGATGCTGGCCAGCGTCGACTTGCCGGCACCGGACTGGCCGGCGAACACGTGCGACATGCCGTCGACGATGAGCCCACACGCATGGAGGAGGACGGCGTCGTGGCGCGGCGCCATGAGGCCGACGAACAGCCGGAAGAAGTGGTCGATGACGTACGGGTCGGCCGCAGTGACGACCGTCGACTCACCCTCGAGGTCGACATCGGCGCGGAAATCGACGTGGTCGATCGTCACTTCCCGCTTCGAGCCGCCTGACACGATCGCCATTGGAGGGTTGGCTTCGCCCTTCATCGACCCGCTGCTCTCGAACGAGACCCGCCCGACCGGGTCGCACACGGGACCGAGGAACGGCGAGTACCGCCCGGCGAAGATCGCCTCCATCGGGCCGCGAGGCACCCGCACCTCGACCTCGATGCCGCCGATGGTGAGCCCGGCCTTCATCGCCCGCCACCCGCGCCGGCCTCCACCTGTTGCTTGTTCTCTGCGTCCTGGCGGGCCGCCTTCTGATCGGCCTTGGCCGTCGTCCGAACCGCCTTGCGCTCCTTGCGTGTGAGCCGCGGCTGGCCGGTCGTCCGGCTGTAGCCGTAGTACGAGTAGTACGACGACTCGTCCCAGCCATCGAGCTTGTTCAGCACCATCCCGAGGATGCGCGTGTGGGTGCCGTCGAGCGTTGCCTTGGTCCGTTTGATGGCGCCCCGGCGAGTGCCCCCCAGGGCGTTGACCAGCACGACACCGTCCGCCTTGGCGGCGAGCACGACCGGATCGGTCACGGCCAACACCGGTGGGGTGTCGATGATGATGATGTCGGCGATCTGGCTCAGCTCATCGAGCACCTCGGCCGTCTTCCGCGAGCCGAGCAGTTCCGCCGGATTCGGCGGCTGCGCGCCCGCCGGCAGCACCATGAGGTTCTCGATTCGCGTCTTGACGAGGGCCCGCTGGACGGCCCGGCGACGGATCGGGTCGCTCGCGCGCACCGGGGCGGGCCGCGGCGGTGGTGTCGGTACACCGACGGCAGCCCGGGCGGTCGAGCGGAGGAGCTCGCGTGTGCGGGCGAACGGTTCCTCGGCCACCGCACTATGGCCGTTCCCGTTGCCATTTCCATTGCCGGTCGGGTGCACCGGCAACGCCGGATCCAGCAGCTGCTGGGACCCCGCCAGGCTGGCGACGAGCTCGGTCAGGCCGGCGGTCGGAACCTCGATGCCGAGCAGCGCCTCGGCGCGGGGCCGGCGGACGTCGCCGGACACGAGGACCGTGCGGTAGCCCGCTTGCGCGTAGACCGTGGCGAGGTTTGCCGCGACGGTCGACTTCCCGTCTCGAGGACCGGCGCTGGTGATCAGGATGCGCCGGATCGACTCGTCGATGCTGAGGAAGTGGATCGACGTCCGCAACGACCTCGTGGCTTCCGCCAATGTGCTCATCGGTCGCTCGACCGCGGCGAGATGAGTCGGGTTCTTGCTCGACTCTTCGTCCAGCGGCAGCTCGGCGAGAACGGGAAGCCCGGTGATGCGCTCGGCCTCCTCCCTCGAGTGCACGCGGTCGTCGAGTTGTTCTCGCAGCACCGCCATGCCGAGACCGAGCACGAGCCCGAGCACGGCGCCGAGCGCGCCGTTGCGCTTCGGTGTCGCTCCGATGGGTCGAGACGGTGTCTGCGCCTCGGTGATCAGCTGCGCCGACCCTCGCTTGAGGCTCATGTCGACGAGCAGCTCTTGTTGCCGCGAATAGAGCGACTGGTACTGCACGGCCGCGGCATAGCGGGCCGCTTTGAGTCCTTCGTTCGTCGATGCCGGTCCGGTCAGACCGGCGTCGACGACCGGCGCCTCCAAGGTCGGTGTTGATGGTGCTGTGGGACCGCCGGTTGGTGCCCCCTGATTGGACGGCTGGACAAGGCCGACCGTGGCGCCGGGCTTGATGCCGCCGTCACCGATCTTGGTGTCGTAGTCGGCGATCTGCGATTGCAGATCGGCCAACTTCTTGGTCAGCTCGTCCGAGACGCGCTTGAGATCCGCGATCGCGTAGTCCTTGCGGTTCTGGATGTAGGCCCGAGCGAACGCGTTGGCGATGTCACGGGCGCGGACCGGATCGAGGTCCGTGGCCGTGATGTTCAAGATGTCGGCCGAGGGGTCCTTGTTGACCGCGACCTGACCACCAATGGTCGGGCCCGAAGCACCGTTGACTTGCTTTGCCGCCTCAGCGGCAACCGGCGCGCTCTGGATGATGTCCGCTTGTGCAGAGAGGTACCGGTCGGGGTCGAAGTAGATGCTGTTGCCGTTCAGCGTCTCGGTCGGATCGTTGGGTTGAAGCAGGACCCGTGACGTCGATCGGTACGTCGGCGTCCGCATGCTCGTGAGGAGCGCTGCCGCGATCGCGACGACGACAACGCATTCGATAATGGTCCACTTCCGTCGCCGTGCGATCTCGAGGTAATGGCGAAGGTCCACTCGAAAGGACTCCTCACGGGAAAGCGAAAGGCCGCCCAGTTGGGCGGCCCTCGGTGCAACTTCGGACGACTACAAGCTAAGGCTTGGGCATCGGACGCAGTAGGGGTGGTGACCCCCAAGGGCGATATAGGGGAGCCTGCCCAAGCCTCTCTGGCGACGTGGCCCCGCTCCCCATCGCCCCGCACGGCCGCAGCTAACACACCCTAGGGGTGATCACCCCTGCTCGCTTCGGCAGCTTGTCGGTAAGCGTGGACTCTGTGATCCAACGCGTGCGACAGACACGGCCGACGAAGTGGCTCCTCCTCGGAGTACCCGTCCTCGTCGGGGTGCTCGCCATTCCCGCTGGGGGCCGCGCGACTCCGGTCGGGGCCAAAGATGACTTCGCCGGGGATGTCAACGGCGGCAGCACTATCACCGTCATCAACAACAGCGGGCCCGGCAGTGGCTGCAAACTCTCCGGAACCTCGCAATACGTGGAAGTGACGAAGCTCATCAACCCGACGGGAACGCACGGGCACACGGGTGACAGCGGTACAAATGCGATCAATGTCACGATCCACGGAACCACGTACTCACTGTCGAGCTACGGGAGTCAGGTCCTCCTCGCCGCGGGGTCCTATCCCTGTGGCGGTCAGACGGAGACCGTGACATTTGTGCCGCAGAACTGCACGGGTACCGTGAGTCAGCCCTGCACGAACTACAGCCTCACGATCACGTATTCAGGGCCCACGTCGTAGCTTCGAGCGACGGTCTTAATCATCGTTCGGAGTGCGCCGAGTACCTCATCACTCTTCAGCACAGGATCGTGACCGGCTTGCCCTTCGTGGCTTCGTTGTCTGCGTCTGGCCCTTAGCTGGCTCATCTTCCCTCCCCCGACCAGCTTCACGTCGGGCGATGACTTTCCGGCCCAATAGCCCGCGCACTGATTGAGCAGACGTTCGATCCTCGCATCCAGTTCGCCAATCCAGCTCAGCCAAGTATCGAGCTGCATCGTGTCGGCCGTGCCGTCGATCGGCTCCACGAGATGGAGATGTGAGCGCTACTAAGCAAGGAAGCGGCCAAGCCAGCGGGTCCGAAGGAAGTCTCGCAACCCTCGCCTGACCGTCACGTTGACCACGAGGTCTGCGTTACGCGGTGCCAAGGTGTACGTCCGGCCGCGAATGTGTGCCGTCAGCACGTCAGACGACGTGCCGGGTTGCCGGCGCCACTGGAGGTGATAGGCGGACCCGGGCGCAACAGAACTCGGCAGTTCGTAGTTCACGACATAGGACTTGGTGGATCCAGGCAACACGAAGGCATCGAGCCCGAACACCCGATACGGACCATCGCTCGCCATGCCCTCGTCGCGGACACCGGACTGCACGCCGATCAAGCGGGCGCCACCCGGCACGTAAATTCGCAGGTAGCCGTTGTAATACGGGTTGATCGTGCTGGCGGCTCCACTGTTGCGGTAGATCACTTCAACCTTGCCCACAAGGCGACCTCGGTCATCACGCTTCATTTCGTATGTCACGTCGCGCGTGAGTTCACGATTTGCTTTGCTCGATGTCAGATTGCTGTCGACAAGCATCAAGAAGTCGCCACTCGTCTCCGGCAACGCTCCCGAAAGGGCGGTGCCGGCGACAGCGGCCTGTCGGCTTCGGTCGACGAACCACGTCTGCAGGCCGCCTATCCCAACTGATTTGCCGAGGCTGGTCGCGAGTCCAGGCACTTGGGAGCCCGAGAGCTGGAAGACTCGATCGAAGACCTCGTGTGAGAGGTTCGTCAGGAACTTTTTCGGCGGGTTGTCCTTCGGCTGCTTGAGTTCGACCTCGTACAACACCCGATCGGCGAACTCCGGTTCGCTAATCGGTTGTGCATAACCGGGCACCTGCACCGGTCCTACAACGCCGACCAAGCTGGCCATTGTGTCGTTGGTGATCGCGACGACTCCGTCGACTGTCCCGCCGCCCTGCCGTCTGAACATCTCTCGAGCTGTCGCCGCCGTCGTCGGGAAGTCGGGCCACCAGTTGACATTGGAAATGCCCCACCAACTTGGGAGAGAACGCCGGAGCGCTTGCGGTGGTGTCATCGGCGGATCGGGCGGCGGTAACGCATCAAGCGAGTCATAGCGCTCGAGCTTCACGGTGCCGTGGTTGAAGTGGACGATGCCGAACGAGCCGATGAAGCCGCCGGTCGCCCGCAACTCCATCGTGTCCTGCGAGAGCAACAGGATCTTGGCATCGGTGGTCGGCGCAGTGAGATCGCCGAGCAACGACAGCCCACGACGTGCCCCGTCGAGTTGCTTGCGGGCCTGGTCGACGACCTTGATCATCGATCTGGCAGCGCCCGACACCGGCGGCAGCATGGCGCCGGCCGGCCCGTTCAACCGGTGACGGGCCGAGTCGAGCTTCTGCTCGGCGTCGGTGAGCGCACCCGTCGATCGGATGGCTGCGCCGTTGAACGCCGACAGGTCGTGGCCGTCGATGCCGGCGGCGCCGTGGGTTGGGAACGAGGCCGCCGCCGCGGCAAGCACCCGGCCGGCGGCCACTGCGTCGCGCCCGGCGTCGCTGGCGCTCGTGATTGCCCGACCGGGGCTGCCGATCAGCGGCACCGGCGCCAGCACGTTCAGCGGGAAGGTCTGGCCTTTCCGCTTGGCCGAGCGCAACTTGGCGTCGGCGGCGTCGAGCGCCGACTTGGTGGCGGCGTCGTCCTTTCCGCTCAGCGCGGTCTTGGCCGCGACCAGTTGCGTCTTGGCGAGGTTGAGCTCACGACGGGCCGCCAACAGCTTGTCGGCGGCGACGATGGCCAGCAGGCCGAGAAAGATCGTGAGCACCGGCGCGACCGGACCTTGCAAGAAGCGCGGGAGGTCGCGACGCCGGCGACGGCTGGCCGACGAGCGCGATCGTGAACTCGATCGCGACTGTTGGCCCCGGTGATGGTGATGCCGGTGGCTCGAGTAGTGGCTCGTCCTAGACGAACTCGGAGACGTCGGCATCGGCCCACTCCTCCAGTGGCTGGCCCAGCGCGACGATCCGCCGGATGGCGGCGTTGCGAACCCGGTAGACGTGACGGGGGCTGCGGCGGATGTGCCGGGCGATGGCGGCGGGCGCCAGGCCTTCGATGTACCAGTGCAGGAGCACGAGCTGCTCCTCGTGCGTCAGCCAGGCCATGCGGGCCCGCAGCTCGGCTCGCGCGTCGAGGTCGTCGAGCAGCGACGCGTGGAACGGGAAGCGGTCGCTCGACGAGCCCGACGAGCCGCTGATGGTGACGACCGAGCCACCGGTCGGGCGGACGAAGTCGTTGAACCGCGTGAGGGTGCGCTCGACGTCGGCGTAGGTGGCCAGCACTACTCCACCCCCACCAGCACCGACGCGGCCGTCGCCCGCGCTGGCGCCGCGATCAAGAGCAGGCCGTGCCCGATGGCGATCGACACCGCGTGGGCCTGGGTGCGCACACCGAGCTTGTCGAAGATGCGGATCTTGTGGTTCTCGACCGTCTTCATCGCCACGCCGAGGCGGCGGGCCACCGCCTTGGTGCTGAGCCCGTCAGCCATCGCGCTGAGCACGTCGGCCTCGCGCGGCGTGAGCTCGGGACGACGGAGCCGCGCCCCGCCGGCGATGGCCCCGGGCTCGGACCGCAACCGTCGCCACTGTTGCAGGATCGTGCCGGCCGCGGTCGGGTGCAGCACCGCGGCGCCGGCCGCCACCGACACGATCGCGTCGGTCAGCGTCGACGGCGCGGTGTCGTAGAGGAGGTAACCCGACGCCCCCCGCGCCAGCAGCGACGTGAGCCGCTCGGGCGACGGGTCGTCGCACAGCACGATGGCGCGGGCACCGCTGGCCAGCACGCCATCGAGGTGATCCTCGACGTTCCCATCGGCGAGCAGTCCACCGGCGATGACGACGTCGGGTTGCTCCTCCGCGCACAGTGCAATGAGCTCGGCGCCACTCGACGTCTCCCCCACGACGTACACGCCGCCGTCCGTGCCGAGCACCAGCCGCAAGACGCTGCGGATCAAGGTGTCGGCATCGGCAACCACGACACGGACACCGCGGCTCATCACAACGTCAACCTAAGGACGATCGGCGCCGACGCCCAGAGGGTGGTCTCCCTACCCCCAAGCTTGGGGGAGTGACCCCAGGGTGAAATACCTAACGCATGTCGAGCAGGCCGTACTGGTGCACGCGCACGACGGCCTGGGCGCGGTTGCGCGCGCCGAGCTTGCGGAAGAGGCGGCTCTGCAGGTTCTCCACCGTCTTGATGGAGATGCCGAGCGCCGCCGCCGTCTGCTTCACCGTCTCGCCGCGGTCGATCGACTTCAAGATGTCGATCTCGCGCGCCGTCAGACACACCGCCGGCTCGGCCTCGACCTCCGGGCGGGCCCGCGCCAGGTCGGCCAGCAGTCGCGCCTGCGACGCCGTGATCCGGGTGCCGCCGCGGGCTACGACGTCGATCGCCGAGAGCAGGTCGAGCGGATCGCTGTCGGCGTGCAGCACCGCGTCGGCGCCGTCGACGACCGCGGCCGCGACCTCGGCGTCGTCCATCTCCACGGGCGCCATGACGACGACGGGGTGGGCCAGCTGGCGGGCCACCTCCCAGTAGTCGGCCTCGGCGCCCAGCAGGACCGTCACGAGCATGTTGGGTGTCGGCGCCGGGTCGCTCGGGCCGCGCACCGGCACCCGACTCGTCTGCAAGACGTGGACGATGAGGTCGCGAGCGAAACCGGCCGGCCCCACCAGCACTGCTTCTACGTCGGACATGTGGTCATCCGGCCTCCGTTTGGGTCTCCGGTACGAGCAGACCTTGGCGGAGGGCGACGGCGATGGCGTGTGCCTGGTTCTGCACTTCGAGCTTGCCGAAGATGCGCTGCTTGTGGTTTTCGACGGTCTTCGGGCTGATGCCGAGCTTCTCGGAGACCTCGCGGGTGGTGCCGCCGAGGCCGATCAGCCGGAGCACCTCGACCTCGCGCGGGGTGAGGAGCGGGCGTTCGCAGGGCAGCGCCGCCGGATCTGGGAGGGACGCGACGGGATGCCGGCGGCCCGGTGAGCGGAGGATGTCGATGACCGGGCCGTAGCCGTTGGTGCGAGCGACCAGCGCACGCGCCCCGGCCTGGTACGCGCGCGCCCCGGCCGCCTTGTCGAGCGCGACGTACACGCCGATGACGCGCAGCGACCTCTGACGCTTGCGGAGCGCGGCGATGAGGCGGGCCACATCCCATTCGATGGCGTCCACCTCGAGGATGACCGCGTCGGGACGGTGCTCCTCACACGCCGCGACCAATTCCCGCGCATCTGCGGCGGTCGCCACGACTTCCATGTCCGGTTCCGCTCCGAGGATCAACGCGACCCCCTCACGAAACAGTCGGTGCCGTTCCTGCACCACCACTCTTGCTCGCGCCACAGACCCCTCGTTCCCAGACTCGGGGCCCCGCCTATGTGGCTCTCCTGCACCCCCCAGTGGCGAGGCCGAGCGATTGTCACCCTACGTGGCAGTCACGAAACGGGCAATGGGTGTTTTCCGCACCCAGGCACGATCCCTGGACGCCTTCCAGGTGATCTGTGCGCGACGCGTGACGGTGAGGCCGCGATCCGTCGACCTTCGGCAACTGAAAACGGTCAAATGGGTCCAAGGACTTCACCATGTGAATCGACGATGAACGTCGGTAGATGCCAGCCGTTTCCAATCAGCGGTTGAACAGCGGCATCAGCTGTGCCACCTGCGCGGCTGACGGCGGCGCAGCCAGCACGCTGCGGTAGTCCGCGGAGTGCACCTGCCAGTAGGCAAACGCCTCGGCGAAGTCGCCGGCGGGTGTCGAGAAGTCGGTGCAGCCGCTGCAGCTGAACCACGCGGTGCTCGCGATGCCGCGGAGCCGGCGCCACTCGGCGCGCCGGGCGTCGCTGTTGAACGCGATGTCGACGGCATGGCCGACCTCATGGGCGAGGATGCGGGCGGTGTAGGCCACGCCCTCGCCGGGTCGCACGTAGATGTTGATCCGCCGCGTGCCGGGCTCGGTGAGGCCGTAGTACCCAGCGCGCGCCGGCAGGAAGTGGACCGTGAAGCCGGTCGACGCGATGGGGTAGTGGATCAGCTGCAGCGCCTGGTTGCCGACCTGCTCCTCCCACGTCGCTCCCGTCGTGGCCGGGGCCGTCGGCGGCGGCGTGAACGCAACCTTCGCTCGCGCCGTGGTCGGCGCGACGGTCGTGCTCGTGACCGGCGCGGCCGTCGACGAGGTTGTCGACGGCAGCGGCGAGGCCACCGCGATCCCGCGCGAACCGAGCTGGGTCACGAGGATCGGGACGCGCTCGAGCAGCGTGAACGTCGACGCGATGATCGCGACGACGGCGGCGCTGACACGGACGAGCACCCGTTCCCATCGCCGGAAATGCCGGGGTTCTTAGGGCGCGGGCCCAACCGTGCGACTGATGCGTTTCCCGCTCAAGGCCGGCCGTCAACCGGCCGATACTGCGCGCGATTTCGCGCCTGGATCAGGCCTCGGAACGGCTGAACCGGACGCACAGCCCCCCGACGCCCATGGCCATGAGCGCGAGCGCGAGCTGCGGGAAGATCGGCCGGCCGGTGAACGGCAGCGCCGGCGCCGCAGGGGCCGCGTGCACGACCGCCGGCGCGCGCACCGGCGCCGAGCGGGTGATCACGTCGCCCAGGACCTGCGGCGGTGCGGTCGTCGGGATGGTCCTCGACGTCGAATCGTCGACCACGACCACCGCAGTCTCGGCCGGAGTCGCCTCGGCCCGGGTGCCGTCGGAGCCGGTGGCCACGACGGAGTTGCGGAGCGGGCCGGTGATCGAGGCCGGGTCGTCCACGGTGACGGTGAGCGTGGCCCGCCAGACCGAGTAGCCCATGTCGCCGACCGTCCACGTGACCCGTCGGCCGTCGATGGACGCCGGAGAAGTCGAGTCCTGGGCCTTCGGCGTGACGCCGGCCGGCAGCTCGTCGACGACCTGCACGCCGGGCACGGCGGCGTCGCCGTCGGGGGAGGCCGAGATCTCGATCCGGTAGGTCAGCGTGGGCGAGGCTTCGCCCGAGCCGGGCGTGACCTTCACCTCGGCCCGGTCGACCGAGATGCTGGCGCTGAGCGGTTGGACCGCCGCCGCGGCGCGCCCTGGCGCCAGGCCGGCAACCCCCCCGGTGCCGGCCAGGGCCAGGCTGACCAAGGAAACGAGCGCCCGCAAAGGTCGCCGCCTGAGCCTATCGGCCCGTCCTCCCGCCATGGTCTGCCCCATCGTTCGCACCCTGATCCGTCGTCCGTTGCGGCCGCACACCCCGCAGGTTCGTGCACGCCCCGCCCCGCCTGAACCCCGGTGCGAAATTCTCACTCAAGTGTGGGGGGCGACATGCCGATACCACAACGGGTCATTCGACCCATCGCGCGCTCGCGTTCGGCCGGAGCGCCGCGGCGGTGGTTCCGATCACCAGCCCGAGCAGCAGCCCACCGACGACGTCGGTGAAGGTGTGCGCTCCAACGGCCACCCGCGTGTATCCGATGACGAGCACGACGACTGCGCCCGCGGTCGACAGGAAAAGCCGCCGGCGTGGAGTCGTGCCGAGGACCACGACGGCGACGGTGACCACCGCGGCGATGCCGACGACGTGCCCGGAGGGAAAGGTGTACGGCGGGTGCACGAGCTGGGCCACGCCCGTCCGAGGGACGATCGACGTACGAGACTCACGACCGACCGCGCGCTTGAGGACGATCTCCAGCACGCCGGCCACCGATGGGGTCGCGAGACACCAGACAATCAGCGCAACCGATCGGCGCAACGCGACGGCGAGCATCGCGACCAGCACGGTCAGCACCGCGACGACGCGCGCCGAGCCGAGGAGCGTCACGTGGCCGGCCCAGTCGCGCGGGCTCGACTCCTGCTTCAGGAACAGGAAGTCGTCGACCGTCTTGTCGAGTCGCAACGGCTCGGTGCGGTGCGCGACCGCCAGCGCGAGGGCGATGAACGCGACTGCCACGATCGACGCGACCGCGAGCAGCCGCTTGCGCTTCGCGGTCACGGGTCGCTGACGTTACCGGGCCGCGCTCGGGGGGGGGAATGTCACCTGTCGCCCTCCGGGCCGGGTGAGGGCCTTCTTTGGTGCGAGCTACTCGAGGGCGAGGTCGCCGCCGGCCTCGTCCACGCGGATGGTGGAGCCCTCGGGGTAGCGGCCCTCGAGCAGCGCCAGAGCGAGCGGGTCGGCGATCTCGCGCTGGATCACGCGCTTGAGCGGGCGGGCCCCGTACGTCGGGTCGTAGCCGGTCTTGGCCAGCCAGTGGCGGGCGTCGGACGTGACGTCGAGCACCAACCGGCGGGTCGTCGCCAGCCGAGCGCGCAGCGACTCGAGTTGGATGTCGACGATGCGCTCGATGTCGGCCTCGGTGAGCGGGCGGAACCGCACGATCTCGTCGATGCGGTTGATGAACTCGGGCTTGAAGAAGTCCCGCGGCTCACCCGGCAAATTCGAGGTCATGATCAGCACGACGTTGGTGAAGTCGACGGTACGACCTTGGCCGTCGGTCAACCGGCCGTCGTCGAGCAACTGCAACAGCACGTTGAACACGTCGCTGTGCGCCTTCTCGATCTCGTCGAGCAGCACCACCGCGTACGGCCGGCGCCGGATGGCCTCGGTGAGCTGCCCGCCCTCGTCGTACCCGACGTAGCCGGGCGGCGCGCCGATGAGACGCGCCACCGAATGCTTCTCCATGTACTCGCTCATGTCGATGCGGACCATGGCGCGCTCGTCGTCGAACAGGAAGTCGGCGAGGGCGCGGGCCAGCTCGGTCTTGCCGACACCGGTGGGGCCGAGGAAGAGGAACGAGCCGATGGGCCGGTTGGGATCCGACAGCCCGGCGCGCGACCGGCGGATGGCGTTGGCGACCGCCGTCACTGCCTCCTCCTGGCCGACGACCCGCTGGTGCAGGAGGTCCTCCATCCGCACGAGCTTGGCGACCTCGCCTTCCAGCAGTCTCGACACCGGCACGCCGGTCCACTTGCTCACGACCTCGGCGACGTCCTCGGCGTCGACCTCCTCCTTCAGCATCCGTTGCGTCGCCTGCAGCTCGTCGAGGGCCGCGGTGGCCTCGTCGATCTGGCGCTCCAACGCGGGGATCTCGCCGTAGCGGATCTCGGCCGCCTTCTCGAGGTCGGTCTCGCGCTCGAGGGCGCTCCGGCGCTCCTCCAGCTGCTCCTTCAAGCCACGGATCCGGGCGATCGCCTCCTTCTCCAGCTCCCAGTGCACCTTCATGGCGTCGGCCTGCTCGCGCAGGTCGGCCAGCTCGGCGTCGAGCGCGTCGAGCCGCTCGCGCGACGCGTCGTCGGTCTCCTTGGCCAGCGCGACCTTCTCGATCTCGAGCTGGCGGATGCGCCGCTCGACGACATCGATCTCGGTCGGCATCGAGTCGATCTCGATGCGCAGGCGAGACGCCGCCTCGTCCACCAGGTCGATGGCCTTGTCCGGCAAGAAACGGCCGGTGACGTAGCGGTTCGACAGGACCGCGGCCGCGACGAGGGCCGCGTCCTGGATGCGCACGCCGTGGTGCACCTCGTAGCGCTCCTTGAGGCCGCGCAGGATCGCGATCGAGTCCTCGACGCTGGGCTCGCCGACGTACACCTGCTGGAACCGGCGCTCCAGCGCGGCGTCCTTCTCGATGTACTTGCGGAACTCGTCGAGGGTGGTCGCGCCGATCATGCGCAACTCGCCGCGGGCGAGCATCGGCTTGATCATGTTGCCGGCGTCCATCGATCCCTCGGCCGCGCCGGCGCCGACGATGGTGTGCATCTCGTCGACGAAGGTGACGACCTCGCCCTCCGAGTCGGTGATCTCCTTGAGCACCGCCTTCAGCCGTTCCTCGAACTCGCCGCGGTACTTCGACCCGGCGACCATCGACCCGATGTCGAGCGCGACGACCCGCTTGTTCTTCAGCGACTCGGGGACGTCACCGGCGAGGACCCGTTGCGCCAGCCCTTCCACGATCGCGGTCTTGCCGACGCAGGGCTCGCCGATGAGCACCGGGTTGTTCTTGGTGCGGCGGCTCAGCACCTGGATGACGCGGCGGATCTCCTCGTCGCGGCCGATGACCGGATCGAGCTTGCCCGCCCGGGCGGCCTCGGTGAGGTCGCGGCCGTAGCGCTCGAGGGCCCGGAACGTCTCCTCTGGACTCTGGCTGGTGACGCGATGGCTGCCGCGGATGTCGCGCAACACCGTGAGCAGGTCTTCGCGCGACGCGCCGACCGTGTCGGCCATGGCGAGGAGCAGGTGCTCGGTGGAGAGGTAGTCGTCGCGCAGGTCGGCCCGCACCTTGTCGGCCTCGTCGAGGACGTCGCGGGCCTCGCGCGACAGCGTCGGCTCGGCTCCGCCATACGCCTTCGGCAGGCGGGCCAGCCGCTCGTCGACCTGGACGATCAGCGTGCGGGCCGGCACCCCGGCCTTCTCGAGCGTCGGCAGCACCACGCCCTCGGGCTGGGCCAGCAGCGCGCTCAGGAGGTGGTCGGGCGCGACTTCCGGGTGGTTCTCACGCCGGGCCCGCTCGATGGCGGCCTGCATGGCCTCCTGGGTCTTGAGGGTCCAGCGGTTGGGGTCGAGCGCCATGCCGTACCTCGGTGGTTTCACTCGTGGTCAACAAAGTTGAGTGTCAGTGTATCAAGCTTGGGCGTGGATGCCCAGGGCCTACCGTGAGGCGATGATCGTCGTCAACGGGCGGTTCCTCCGGGCCGACCCGACCGGCCTGCACCGGGTGGCCCGGGCGCTGCTCGACGCCGCCCGGGCCGGCGGTCTCGACGCCGAGGTGCTGGCGCCGTCGGGGGTCGCCGACCGCCGGGTCGACCGCCACCTGGCGGCGCCCTGGCCGGGCCGGGCCGGCGACCACCTCTGGGAGCAGGTCGTGCTGCCGGCGGCCGCCGGGTCGCGGCCGGTGCTGTCGCTGGCCAACACCTCGCCGCTGGCGGCCCGGCACTCCGCGGTCGTCGTGCACGACCTGGCCCCGACGGTGCACCCCGAGTGGTTCCGGCCCGAGCTGCGGCTGTACGGCCGCATGGTGCTGGCCGGTGCCCGGCGGGCCGAGCTGGTGTTCACGGTCTCGCACGCGATGGCGGCCGAGCTGCGCGACGCCGGCGTGCGGGCGCCGGTGCACGTCGTGCCGAACGCGGTGTTCCCGGAGTTCCGGCCGGTCCCGGCCACCGACGTGGCCGCGGTGCTCGACCGCCTCGGTGTCGAGCCGCCGTACGTCGTGCACCTCGGCTGGGCCGACCCGCGCAAGGACGTGATCACCGCGCTGGCCGCCCACCGCGCGGTCTTCCCGCGTCGGCCGCACAACCTGGTGCTGGCCGGCCTGGCCCACCGCAACTTCGCGACGGTGCCGGTGCCCGACTGGCCGAGCGTCCGCCAGGTCGGGTACGTGGCCGACGACGACCTGCCGGCGCTGCTGACGGGCGCGGCCGCGCTCGTGTACCCGTCGGTGTACGAGGGGTTCGGGCTGCCGCCGGTCGAGGCGATGGCCTGCGGCACGCCGGCGATCGTCAGCGACATTCCCGTGCTGCGGGAGGCGACCGACGGCCGGGCGTTCTATGCGCCCGTCGGCGACGTCGAGGCGTGGGCCGCGCTCATCGAGCGGGCGCTGGCCGGCGAGCTCGAGGCGTCAGGCCCCCGCGACTGGCACTGGGCCGATGCCGGCGCGCTCGTGGTCGACGCGCTCGGCCGGCTCGGGCTCGGCGCCATCCGTCGGTAGCCCCGCCAGCTCCTCCATCACGTCGTCGATCCGCGCCACGAACGTGTCCCAGCCGAACTCGGTGGCCCTCGCCCGGGCGGCGCCGCGCACCGCGGCGAGCATCCGGTCGTCGGCCCGCAGGACGTCGGCCATCTTCGACGCGAACGCCTGCGGATCGTCGGGCAGCAGCCAGCCGGTACGGCCGTCGAGCACCGACTCGCTCGGCCCGCCGCTCGCCACGGCCAGCACCGGCGTGCCACACGCCATCGCCTCGAGCGGGACGATGCCCCAGTCCTCGTTGGGCGGCGTGAACACCAGCGCGATCGCCTCCTGGTACAGCTGCAGCAGCCGCTCGTCGGTCGGGTTGGGCTCGAAGAACACCGGCAAGCCGGCGCAGGCTCGCCGCAGCCGCTCCAGGTACGGCCCGCTCTTCTCGTCCACGGCACCGGCCACCACGACCTCGGCATGGAGGCCGGCGTCGATCACGCGCGACAACGCCTTGACGGCCAGCTCGATGTTCTTCTGCCACATGATGCGACCGGCGACGAGGAACATCGCCTTGCGCGCCGCCAGCGGCGGCACGAACCGCTCGACGTCGACACCGGGGTGCAGGATCTCCACCGGCCCCGCCGGCTTGAGGCCGGCGGCGGCGACGCGGCGGCCGGTCTCGCTGCTGTTCACGAAGACGTGCTGGTACCGCTGCCACACCCGCCGGTCGACCGCGCCGAACGCCGGGCCGAGCAGCCCCAGCGCCAGCGCCTTGCGGCGGTCCTGCGCTTTGAGCGCGTCACGCGTGACCGGGTCGTGCAGGATCTTGAGCGGCGTGTGGCAGTAGCACGCGGTCGGCAGCTTGTTGCGGACGGCGACGAGGTCGCCGAGGCCGTCCGAGGAGATCAGCAGCGCCCGCTCACCGGCGAGCGGCAGGCGGCTGCGGGCCATGGTGACCGCGGCGTGGGCGAGCGGTCGGATCGAGCGGCGGACCCTGACCGACGGCTCGAGCGGGACCACCGCCATGCCCCGCAGTTCGGGGAACGTGGTGTCCGGCGCGTAGTGGTGGGTGTACAGCGTCCAGTCGTGGCGGCTGCGCGACATCAGCTCGACGATGCAACGCTCGATGCCGCCGCTGAGGTAGGTCCAGGGGTGGTAGAGGGCGAGCCGCACGATTCTGTTCTGTTCGACGAAATCCGCCCGGAAACCTGCCCTTAGGGCCGGTTCCGCGCCCGCCCGGCCCAGCCGGGCTGCAGGCGAGGAATGCCGGCGAGGACGAGCCCGAGGGCGGCCAGCCAGACGGGTGCGGTCCGGGCCGGTGTCGGGATGGCCCGCACCACCGGGCCGGCGTCGTGCACCTTGAACCCGACGAGGAACCCGAGGCCCGAGACCAGTCGCCGCTCGACCGTCCGCAGGTCGCGTCCCTCGTCGACCACGAGACGCAGGGTGCCGGTCGAGTTCGAACCCGGGATCTGGCGGCACGTCGCCGCGACCCCGCCGCTCTCGGCGGCCCGCTTCGTCACGACGCCGCACACGGTCGCGGTATACGTCTTGCCGGTGTCGAAGCCGGAGTTGGTGCTGGTGGCCATCACGGGCACCGGCCACGTCTCGAACAGCGCCCGGCCCACGTCGTAGCGGGGCCAGGCCACCAACACGACGAAGCCCGCGGCCAGCCCGGCGGCGGCGGCCGCGGCCGGCCACGCCATCCGGCCGCGCCGGACCTCGGCAGTGATCGGGCCGCGCTCGATCGCGAGCTCGGCCGCGACGACGCCGACGCCGGCGAGGAGCCAGAACACCTTGCCGATGCCCAGGGCGAACATGTCGATCGTGCTGGCCGCGCCCAACAACGCGACGAGACCACCGAGGCACGCGGCCGCGACCATCCGGGGGTACCCGCGCCCGCGCAGTCCCCACGCCACCGCGACCGCGGCGCCGAACCACAGCGCGCCGAGCGTCACCAGGCCGACCACGCCGAGCTCGCCGTAGGTCTCCAGGTACAGGTTGTCGGTCGGCCCGATCCGTGGGGCCAGGCCGCCGAAGCCCCGTCCGGTCCAGGGGTGGCGGGCCGCCAACTCGGCCACGACCGGTGGCCGCTCGCGACGGACCTGCGACGAGCCCGCGGTCTCCCGGCCGTTGAACGCGCTGCGGACGCCGGGCAGGACGAACGACCCGACGAGGACGATGGCGGCGACGGCCAGCACGACCGGCGCTTGGCGCCACGCGCCACTGAACACGAGGAAGACGGCGCCGCCGACGATGAGGCAGATCACCGCGCTGCGGCTGATGGTGAGGATGCTCACCACGGCGAACAGCGCAGCCAACGGCGCCGCCAGCCAGCGGCGGCGCAGGAACGACTCGGCAGCCAGCGCCAGCGGCGCCGCGCAGCTCAGCGCGATCCCGAGCTCCTGCGGGTAGGTGAACGACACCGACGGTCGCGGCTCGCCGTGGCGGCGCGACAACGGCAATGCCTCCGGCCGGGTGGCGCTGATGCGCCGGTAGACGAACTGCACGACATGCTGGCCGGTGAGGCGTTCGTAGACGCCGGCCACGGCCATCACCGCGAACGTCGCCAGCACGACCTCCACCACCCAGCGCACGTCGTCGATGGCGCGGATCGCGGCGACGACGACCCAGTACAGCAACGCGAAGTACGCCAGCTCGACCCATCGCCAGGCCGCGCCGGTGAGCGACGCGTCGTTGCTGACGCCCAGCACGCCGACCGCCAGGGTGACGGCCAGGGCGATCACGAGCAGGTGGTCGATCGGCGTGCCGCCGATCCGCACCCGCTGCCGGGCCAGGCCGGCGGCGAAGGCCGCGAGGACCACGTACGAGACGGTGATGCGCGTCGTCACCCCGCTCAGCGGCACGACGAGGCTCGCCGGGATGAGCAGGGTGGTGACGATGAAGACCACGAACGCCGTGCGGAGCGGGGCCAGTGCCAGCACGAACGCGAGGCCGACGGTCCCCAAGATGACGCCGGCTTGGATCATCGCGCGGCGGTCAGTGCGGCTCGCGGCGCGCCAGCTGCACCGCGGCGTACGCGCCGACCAGCACGACGACGCCGGCGATGGCCGCGGCCGCCGTCTCCCGCTTCCGCGTCGGCCGGAGCTTCTGCGCGCCCTTGGCCCGGTCGACGACCGAGAGGATGAACCGCTGGTCCGCCGGAATGCCGTTGGACCGTTGCTCGTCGTCGGCAAAGGTGCTGAGGTACTCGGCGGCGCCGTTGGCGAAGCGGCGCGAGTCGCCGGCCTTGCCCGTGCGGGCGGTGACGACGATCAGGAGCGAGTTCAGCGGCGACACCGTCGTGAGGCTCGCCCGGAGGTAATCGGAGGACGTGCCCAGCTGCGCGGCCAGCGGACCGAGGATGGTGTCGGTGTCGACGAGCGGCCCGTATTTGGCCCGGATGCGCGAGAGCTTGTCGACCTGGAGGTCGCTGCCGGTCGCCACAAGGCGCGGCTGGTCGACGGCGACCGCGGCCGACGCGGTGTAGACGGGCGGGCGGCTGGCCACGATGGCGGCGGCGACCGCGGCCGCGATGCCACCCAGGATCACCGCGGCGACGACAGCCGCGACCTTCGGGGGCCAAAGACGACCTTGCACCCCGTCATGCTAAATGACGGTCCCCCGCCGACGACGAATCGTCAGCGGCCGCCGGTGGCGAACCGGTCGCCGGCGAGCGGCCTTCGCCGGGCGGCGAGCGCGCCCCGCACCACGCCGGCGACCTGCACGGCGTTGGCGGCGGCCGGCATGACATGGCCGTGGCGCGCCTCGACCAGCGCCGCCCGCGCGCCCCGCCACCACAGCCGCTCGCGGAGGAGCCGGCGACCGGCTTCCGGGTCGATCCGTGCCGCCTTCGCGGCGAACGCCCCGCTGCCGATGCCGTAGCCATGGCGGACACGGAGCCACTGGCTGGTGGCGCGGTGCTGCTCGTGGCGCACCACGATCGCCGGGTCGTACACGCCGTCCCATCCGCGGCGAAGGGCGCGCCAGACGGCGTCGTGATCCTCGGCGGCGCGGAACACCGCGCCGGCGCCGAGGAGCTCGTCGAACCCGCCGATGTCGGCGAGCGCGGCGCGCCGGAAGGCCATGTTGGCGCCGTGGCCGACGTCGACCGGATCGGCCGGGCCGGGCGCGCCGAACCGCCGCCGCTCGCCGGCGTCGCGCACCGAGAGGCGCGGGCCGTCGTCCTGCACCGGGAGGACCCGACCGAACGCGAAGCCGATGGCCCGGTCGTCGCCGGCGTCGAACGCCTGCGCGACCGCGTCGAGCCAGCCGGGCTCGACGCGGCAGTCGTCGTCGGTGAACGCGAGCACCGCGGCACTCGTCGCCCGGACGCCGACGTTGCGGGCGCGGGCCAGGCCCGGCCGGTCGCAACGCACGGCGCGGAGGCCGGCGTCAGCCGCGGCCGCGAGGGTGCCGACGCCTTTGGACGCCGAGTCGACGACGATCGCCTCGTCGCCCGGCCGCAACGCCGCGACCACCGAGGCCAGCGCGTCCCGGAGCAGCGCGGCGCGGTCCCGCGAGCACACCACGACCGCGACGGGGGGCACGGCCGTATCATGACCCGACCCGGTCGATGAGCCCCGTACTCTCAGTCGTCATCCCCACGCGCGACCGCGAGCGCCGGCTGGCCCGGGCGCTGGCCTCAGTGCAGGGCCAGACGATCACCGACATCGAGATCCTCGTCGTCGACGACGCCTCCACCGACGACACCGCGGCACTGCTCGCCCGCGAGGCCGCGGCCGACCCGCGGATCCGCGTCATCACCAACGCGGTCTCGGTCGGCGGCGCCGCGGCCCGCAACCGCGCACTGGCGGTCGCGTCCGGCGAGCACCTGGGCTTCTGCGACGACGACGACGAGTGGCTGCCCAGCAAAGCCGAGCGCCAGCTGGCCCACCTCGCCGAGCATCCGGCGTTGGGGCTCGTCGGCTGCTGGTCGGAGCTGGTGGACGCCCGCGCCGGCGACGAGCCGGTCGCGTACCGCGGCCCGGTCGACATCGACCACGCCGACCTCCTCTGGGACAACTTCATCGGGAGCGCGTCGTTCGCGATCGTGCGCCGGTCGGCGTTGGGACCGGGCGAACCCTTCCGCTTCGACGAGCGCTTCCGGGCGTTCCAGGACTGGGAGCTGTGGCTGCGGATCTCGGAGCACTGCCCGGTCGCGGTGCTGCCCGAGCCGCTGTGCCGGTACCACGCCCACGAGGATGCGCGCATCACCCGTTCACCCGACGCGGTGCTGGCGGCGCGGCGGTTGCTCGTCGCGCGGCACGCCGCCGAGATGCCAGCCACGGTGCGGGCGTACCACCGGGCCCGGCTGGCCCTCGACGATCCGACCCGCGGGCCGGTCGACCGGGTGCGGGTGTTGGCGTCGACGACACCGCGGGTGCTGTGGCTGCTGGCCGCGGCCTCGATCGTCGGGCGCAGCGGCTGGCACCGGGACGATCCCGCCGCCGGGTCCGCCCGGCTGCACCGCGCGGTCCACGGTCGCCGATGAAGCTGTCGGTGCTCAGCCGCCACCTGCCCGAGCCCGAGGGCAGCGCGTCCGGCCGCATGCTGTTGGCGTGGGTCGAGGGAATGGTCTCGTCCGGTCACGAGATCGACGTCACGTCGTGGGGGCCCGAGCCGCCGGCGGCAGCGTTGCCGGTGTGGTCCACGTGGGCGCCGTTGCCCGGCGTGTCGCGCCTGGTGATGAAGGCGCGCGCGCTCGTCGAGCCGCGCGCCGACGTGAAGCGGCTCGGGTGGGCGCCACAGCCCGGCGCTCGCGCCGTGGCCGACGACCCGGTGTCGTTCCCGGGCGTCGAACGGTTCCCGGGCGCGGTCACGACGTTCCACTACCTCACCCGATTCGACGGACGCGCCGGTCGCGGCATCGAAGTACGCGACGTGCAGGACCTGCGCCTCGAACGGCACGCGGCGCGGCGGGCGTCGACGGTGCTCGCGTACTCGGACCGCGTGGCCGCCGCGGTCGGGCACGACAGCGTCGTGGTGCCGGCGGCGTTGCGGGTGCCGGCGTCGGCGCGGCCGCCGGTCGACGAGCCCATCGCCGGCGTGATCGCGCGCTGGGGCTGGCCACCGAACCGGGCGATGCTGCGCCTGCTGCTGGCGGCCTGGCCTTCGGTGCGCGACCGCGTGCCCGGTGCCCGGCTGCTGCTCGCCGGGCGCGAGCTCGCCGACGATGCCGGAACCGGGCTGCCGGGGGTCGAGGTGGTCGGTGAGGTGCCGGCGGCCGCCGACTTCCTGTCGCGCCTCGGGCTCATGGCGTTCCCGTGCCCGCCGAGCAGCGGTCCGAAGGTGAAGGTGCTCGAGGCCATGGCCCACGGGGTGCCGGTGCTGACCACCGAATGGGGCGTCGAAGGCATCGCGCTCGGGTCGACGTACGGCGGCGGGGTGGCCGAGCCGCACGCCTTCGCGTCGCGGCTCGCCGCGCTGCTGGCGAACCCGGCCGAACGGGCCCGGCTCGGCGCCGCCGCCCGGGCCGCCGTCTTCGTGCACCACGCTCCGGCCGCGGCCGCGGCCGCTCGGGCCGCGGTGCTCGACCAGCCCTAACGGGCGCTGAGGTGCCCGTCGCGGACGGGCACCGGTATCGCACGGGCGAAGCCGACGACCGAGCCGGCGACCCGGACGAGCGGCGCCGCGACACCGAACCGGTAGCCCGCGCGAAGCGCCGGCGGCACCTGCTTCAGGCCCCAGACCCACGCGAAGTCGCGGGCCGCGGCGCGGGCCCGGACGCGGTCGGCGCGAACGAGCTTGGCGACACGCGCGCCGGCCCCGATGCCGTACGCCCAGTCGAGGCGGAGCAGCGCGGTGCGGTCGCGCCACTGGTCGTGGAACGCCAGCGCCGCCGGCTCGTAGCGGCCGGTGAAGCCGGCGGCGAGCAGCCGGTCGAACAGGTCGGCGTCCTCGCACGCTCGGTACCGGCCCCCCGCGCCCAGCGCCTCGTCGAACCCGCCGACGGCAACGAGCGCGCCCAGGCGTGCGGCCATGTTGGCGCTGTGGCCGAACAGGCCGGTCGCCGACGCATCCAGCACCGCGGCGTCGGGCTCGTCCTTGATCGCGATCGGGTGCTCCACCGGGCCGGTGCCCGGCGGGGCCTCGACCCGCCCGGTGAAGAACGCCGCGCCATCGTGCTCGGTGGCCGCCGACCGCAGCGCGCCGGCCCACGCCGCCGACACGACCACGTCGTCGTCGACGAAGGCCACCAGCCGGTGGGTCGCGGCCCGCCAGCCGGCATTGCGGGCCCGGCTGGCCCCCGGCTGGTCGCAGCGGAGCGACCGCACGCCGGGACCGGCACCATCGGCGACGCCGAGGACCGCGGGATCCGACGACGCCGAGTCGACGACCACGATCTCGTCGTCCGGTCCGACCGACGCCGTCAACGACGCGAGGCACCGCCGGAGCATCGCCGGCCGGTCGCGGGTGGGGACCACGACGGTGATCGGGGTGTCAGCCACCTCAGCCACGCCGCCGCCGGGCGCGCAAGTGGCCGTCGACGACCGGCGTGGCCAGCGCCGGCAGGAACCCGGCGACGATCCCGCCCAGGTGCACGAGTGCCAGCACCACGCCGAGCTGATAGCCGTCGCGCAGCGCCCGCGGGATCGGGCGCAGCTTGTTGCGCCACACGATGAGGACGGCGACGGCGCGGCACCGCCGCCGGTCGGATCGGGCCAGCTTGGCCAGTCGGGCACCGGCGCCGATGCCGTACGCCCAGTCGAGCCGGACCAGGTCGGCGCGTGACCGCCATTGATCGTGCGAGGCCAGCGCGGCCGGCTCGTACCAACCGATCGCACCGGCGGCGAACGCCCGGTCGAAGAAGTCGCCGTCGTCGCCGGCCCGGAACCGGGCACCGGTGCCGAGCAACTCGTCGAATCCGCCGAGGCGCGCCAGCAGGTCGCGATGGGCGCCGAAGTTGGCGCCGTGGCCGATGGTGCCGATGTCGTTCGCCAGCCGCCGGGGCTCGGGATCGTCGAGCACCGCGACCGGTCGGGCGGCACCGGCCTGGTCGGGCGGCACGCCGACGCGGCCGGTGACGAAGGCGGTTCCGTCGCGACCGAGAGCCTCGGCCATTGCCGCCGCCCAGCCCGGAGTGACCGTGACGTCGTCGTCGATGTACGCGACGAGGTCGTGCGACGCGGCGCGCCAGCCGACGTTTCGCGCCCGGCAGAGTCCGGGCTCCTCGGCCCGCACCATCCGCACACCGTGCCGGGCGGCCACCTCGGCCACCGCGGGATCGAGCGACGCCGAATCCACCACGAGGATCTCGTCGCCCGGCCGCACCGCGTCGCGCAGCGACGTCAAGCACCGGTCGAGCATCACCGGCCGGTCGCGAGTGCACACGACCACCGTCACCAAATCGTTCTTTGAACCAGGCGCCACCCCCGGGGTGGCTCCTGGTTCAAAGAACGGGGGCGCGGTCATCGGGCATGGGCGCGAATGGCTTCGTGGTACGCCGCCTGGTGGGCCGCGACCGCGACCTCGGGGGTGTAGCGGGCCAGCGCGTGGGCTCGAGCAGCTCGGCCGATGGCCGCGGCGCGGGCCGGCTCGTCGAGCAGCTTGGCCAGCTCGGCGGCCAGCGCGCCGGGGTCGTCGCGAGGCACGACGACGCCACGATCGCCGTCGGTGCCGAGCAGCTCGCGGAACGCCGGCGAGTCGGTGCCGATCACGGGCCGGCCGGCGAGCATCGCCTCGATCACCACGAGCGGGGCGCCTTCGGTGACGCGGGTAGAGGTGCTGCACACGACCCGGGCCCGGCGCAGCAGGTCGCACACGCCGTCGGCATCGATCAGCCCGAGGAACGTCACCGCATCGAGATGCCGCGACGCCGCCAGTCGCTCGAGCCGGCGCCGCTCGGGACCTTCGCCGGCGATCAGCACGCGCGTCGCGGGGTGGGCGGCCGCGATCGACGCGAACGCGTGCACCAGCACGTCGATGCCCTTCTCGGCCGACAGCCGCCCGGCGAACACCACGTCGTCGCCCGGCGGCCCGTCGGCCAATGCGTCTCCGTCGGCGAAACCCGGGATCACTCGCACGCGCGGGAACCCGGCCCGCGCGACCTTCTCGCCGAGCTCGCTCGACACCGCGACGAGGACGTCGAGCCGCCGCCGCGCCACCATCCGATCCAGCACCGCCTTCGCCACCTTGGCCTGGTGCACGAGGCCATGTCCTTCGCCTTCGGGCCCTTCGTCAGCCCGCACCAGGCGATGGTCGTGCAAGGTCATCACCTGCGCGGCGGCACGCGGCACGCCGAGCACCGACACCGACAGCTCCCGCAGGACGTTGTGGTGATGCACGACGTCGGGCCGGAAGCGGTCGGCCGCGGCCGCGAGCGACCGCCTGACCCACGGGTCCCACACGTCGAGCGCCTTGCCGACGCCGCGGTGGCGCGGGCCACCGGCGAAGACCTCGACGCGATCGCCGGCGCGCTCGAGCGCGGTGGCCAACCGACCCACGTGGACCTCGGCGCCCGAGCCCGGACCGACCGGCAGGTCGTTGACCATCAAGACGCGCATGGAGCCACCGAGGGTACGCCGGGCGTGCCCGCGGTGACCGGCGAACGGGCCGGCTACCAGGGGCCGTGCCGGTACACGAGCGCCGGCACGGTGCGGAGCAGCAGCCTGATGTCGAGCCAGAGCGACCAGTTCTCGATGTAGGCGAGGTCGAGCTTCACCATCTCCTGGTAGGTGAGGCCGTTGCCGCCCGACACCTGCCAGTAGCCGGTGACGCCGGGCAGCGTGCTGTGGCGCCGGCCGTCCATGGTGCCGAAGTCCTCCGGGTCGACGGCCAAGGGTCGCGGGCCCACGAGGCTCATGTCGCCGCGGATGACATTCAGCAGCTGCGGCAGTTCGTCGATCGAGTACCGCCGGATGATCCGCCCGATCCGCGTCACCCGCGGATCGTCGACGACCTTGAACAACAGGCCGTCGGTCGCATTGCGGTGGGCGAGGCCGATGACCTCCCGATCGGCACCGGCGCGCATCGAACGGAACTTCAGCAGGCGGAACGGCTCGCCGCGGAACCCGACGCGGCGCTGCCGGTACAGCGCCGGTCCACCGTCGCCGAGCTTGATCGCGATGGCGACCACGGCCAGCAGCGGCGCGGTCATCAGGAGGACGAGCGCGGCGACCACGATGTCGAAGACGCGCTTGCCCGGTTGCACCCGCTCGCGCGTCGCCGGCCTGGCCATCGGCAGCAGCGGCAGCCCACCGATCTGCGAGACGTGACCAGGGCTCAAGAACAACTCGGCGAGCGGCGGCACGACGGCCACGTCGACGTCGAGCCCGTCGCAGCCCTCGATGCACTCGGCCATGCCGACGTTGAGGTCGCCTTCGGGCGCGATCACCAGTTGCCGGATGCCGGCCGACCACACCAGCTCGGGCAGATCGGCCAGCGTCGCGCCGATGGCGACGCCGCGGCCGGCGCCGGCGCCGCTGGTGAGCGGCAGCACGCCGACCGGATCGAGGCCCGCCTCGGGATACTCGCCGAGCTTGCGAACGATGGTGTCCGCCACCGGGCCGGTGCCGACGACCAGCGTCGGGCGGAGCCCGCGACCGCGGCGGCGGGTGGTGCTGAGCACGGCCCAGGTCAGCGCACGGAGGCCGACCAGCGCGGCCCCGAACGCGATCGCCACGTCGGCGATCCGGCCGGGCTTGAGCCCGAGGCGTTCGCCCAGGACTGCGACGCCGAGCATCGTCATCGCGAACGGCGCCGCGATCGACGCCGGGTACCAGAGCACGCCCTGCGTCTGCGTCGTCGACCGAGCCACGTAGCGGCGGCTCACGTACAGGCCGGCGACGACGACGGTGGCGAGCAGGGCGACCCGGGCCGGGCCGACGCCGGTGACCAGGCCGGCGGCAACGAGCAGCAAGGCGTCGGCGGCGATCGCCACCGCGCTCCGGCCGGACTCGTGGATCTTGTCGACCGCACCGAGCAACCGGTCCGCGCCCGCCGGCGACGGCGTGACGTCAAGGACCCGGATGTGCTCGTAGCCGATCGTCGTGCTCACGTCCGTCCCAACACCCCCGTGCCCACATTGCCGACTGTTGCCGTATTCATGCGGCTTCGCCCGAAAAGATTCGACATTGGTGTTCTATGACGCATTTCCGAGTTCCTGCTACCCCGAGGAACGGGCCGCCAGCGGCGGCCGTACGGCAGACTTTGGCCACGCCTCCGATGCCGGCCATGAACTCTCATGACGAAAGAGGACTTTTAGGCCGAAAGGGCGAATAACGCGGAAATTCCTTGGGGAGGGGATGCACCATGAAGCTGAGGCGTGGGCTTCGGAGTCGCCTCGGGCGCACGGTCGTCGCGTGCGTCGCCGTGGCCATCGGTCCGATCGGGCTCGTGGCTGCCGCGACCCCCACCGCCGCCGACGGCCCGCTCCCGCTCGAGTGCACCGGCGCGGGCAGCGTCAACGTGGCCCAGCCGGCCTCGGGCCCGGCGGCCTGGGCGATCAGCGGCGCTGGCTTCTGCACCGGCAAGCTCAACCAGTCCTTCACCATGAAGCTGGCCGGCACCGGCACCTCGGACTCGCTCGGCCTGTGCTCGGCGCAGCCGTTGGTCACCAACCTCAACCTGACGGTCGCGGTGACGATCACCGGCCCGGTCGACGGCTCGGTGCACAACCAGACCCAGAAGTGGTCGCTCCCGGTGACGACGTTCCCGGTCACTGATCCGTTCGCCATCTCGACCGGCGGATCCCCGATCGGGCTCGGCACCATCTGGACCCGGATCTTCGCCCAGTGCCCCAACGGCGGCAGCCCGGCGGCGACGTTCGACTGGACGCAGCAGTTCTGAGCTGAGCCTCAGCCGGCTCGCGGCCGGTACCAGGCGATCTCGCCGATCCGGCCGCCGTAGACCGTCAACACCAGCACGCGCTGCTCGATGCGACCGTCCACGTCGAACGCGAACACGACCGTCGCGACCGGCACGCCGGGATGCACGTCGCCCCGCACCTGGCGGCCGAGCCGCAGCGCGTCGTCGCCGGCCAACTCGGCGAACAAGCGCTGCCGTCCCGCGTCACCGCGTTCCTCGAACACTCCCGACGGGCCGATGACGCGGACCCGAGCGCGCCCGTCCATCATCGGACCGAGGTCGCGGTACTGGCCGCGGCCGATGACGTCGATGGCACGCTGGGCGACGTCGTTCACCTGCTCGATCAACGGCATCAGCTCCCGCTGGCCCATCGCCGCGGGCTCGGCCCGCCGCCATCGCCATCGCCGGCGAGGACGCGACGGCTCGGTCGCGGTCGCGCTCACTGGCGCGGTCGGCTCGGTGGGCGCGTAGCCGAGCTCGCGCAGCAGCGAGCCGGCGCGTTCGAGCACCACCGCCAACTGCTCGGCGTCGAGCCCGCCGCCCGGCCCGCCCTTCGCGACTGCCGGGGCATCGGGATCGGCGTTGAACGACACCCCCGCCTCGGCGGCCACGCGGCGCAGCACGTCGTCGCCCGCCGGCATTCCCATCCAATCGAACAGGTCACGCGCCTGCGCGACCGGATCGTGCAGCAGCGCCTCGTACCGGACCTCGCGGTACCGGGCGAGGCCGGCGGCGGAAGCGCGACCGGCCTCGACCGCAGACCGCCATTCGTCGACCGCGTCCCCTGCCGATTCGGGGCCCCACGTCTGGCCCAGCAACGAGCGGACCACGTCGCGCCCGTCACGGATGATGTGCAGGACAGGGGCGTCCGGGTACACCTCGCCGATCAGGTCGAGGTGGCGCACGTGATCCGGGGTGCGCTCGACGATGGTGGTCGCCGACGGGTCGATGCCCGCGGCCAGCCCGGTGAAGATGCCATCGGCGAAGGTCCGCACCGCGGCGATGAGCTGGCGACGGTCGATGTACACCGCGCCGGTGACGAGCGACGACACCGCGCCGTGGTGGAAGCGCTCCACGAGCGGCGCCAGCCCGTGGGAGAACAGATAGCTCTCGCTCGGGACCGCGACGACGAGCGGATGCGACGCCAGCACACGCTGCAGGAAGTTCGTGCCGCTCCGTCGCGCCCCGACCACGAAAACCAGGTCGATGGGGGAGCCGTCGGGCCGGGCCAAGGTCGGTAACCTACCGTGCTCGTGGCGCGCGACGAGGCTCGACGGATGCGAGCGTATTGGGACCGGAGCGCGCAGGAGAACGCCGCTTGGTACGTCGACACCAGCCTCGACTACTCGCACCCCGACATGGCGAAGTTCTTCGAGACGGGGCGCACGATCGTCGACGAAGCGCTCGCCGGCGAGGCCTGCCCGCCCGTCGGTTCGGGCCTCGCGGTCGAGATCGGCTCGGGGCTCGGGCGGGTGTGCTCGGCACTGGCCGACCGGTTCGCGCAGGTCGTCGGCGTCGACATCTCGCCCGAGATGGTGAAGCGGGCGAGTGAGCTGGTTGCCGATCCGAAGGTGCGCTTCGTGGTCGGTGACGGTGAAGGCATCACCGGCGTCGCCGATGGCACCGCCGACGTCGTGCTCTCGTTCACGGTGTTCCAGCACATCCCGTCGATCAAGGTGATCGAGGGCTACCTCGTCGACGCTGGGCGAGTACTGGCGCCGGGCGGCGTCTTCGTCTTCCAGTGGAACAACACGCCGGGCGCGACGTCGTGGCGCGTGCGGCGCTCAGTGCTGTCGCTGCTGCAACGCAGCGGGCTGCACCGCGAGCAGCACGGGCGTCATGACGCAGCGTTTCTCGGCAGCCGGGTGCCGCGCGCGACGATCGAGTCGGCGCTGCGGCGCGGCGGGCTCGAGCTGTGCGGCACGCAAGGGCTCGACACGCTGTACGCGTGGGCATGGGCCCAGAAGCGCGCTTGACCGCAACGCCATCGGCGCCGCGCGTCTCGGTGATCGTGCCGGTGCGCGACCGGCGCGCCCTGTTGCGCCAGTTGCTCGACGCGCTCGCGGTGCAGACATTTCGCGACTTCGAGGTCATCGTGGTCGACGACGGCTCGCGCGACGGGTCGGCCGGCGAGGCCCGCGCCGACGCGTCACTCGGCCGTCCGGTGCGGGTCGTGGTGTCGGATGGCGAGGGCGCGGTCGCGGCGCGGCGGTCGGGCGTCGCCGCCGCGGTCGGCGAGGTGTTGGCGTTCACCGACAGCGACTGCGTGCCCGCCGCCGGATGGCTCGCGGCCGGCGTCGGGGCCATCGATGCCGGCGCCGACGTCGTGCAGGGGCTCACCCGCCCGCGGCGCGCCATGCGGCCGCTCGAACGCAGCGTCTCGGCCGAGCGGGCCGACGGGCTGTACGCCACGTGCAACGTCTTCTACCGGGGCGCGGCGTTCGCCGCCGCCGGCGGCTTCGACGTCGGCGGCCTCCGCCTCGGCTTCCGCGCCGACGGGAGGACCCGCCGCCTCGGGTTCGGCGAGGACACGATCGTCGGTTGGCAGGTCGGACGTCGCGGTCACGCGACGTTCGCAGCCGGCGCGGTGGTCGAGCACGAGGTGCTGCCCCCGGACCTGGCCGACGCCCTCTCGCGGGCGTGGCTGGCCGGGGCGTTCCCGGCGCTGGTGGCCGAGGTCCCCGAGCTGCGCGAGACGCTGCTCGAGCACCGTTGCCTCCTCGGTTCCAGCCGGGTCGCCTTGTACGCCGCTGCGGTCCTGATGGTCGCCGGCCGGCGCCGGGCGGCGGCCGGGGCCCTCGGCGTGTGGGGCGCCCGGTGGGCCCGCATCGCGTGGTCGGGACAGGGATCGCCAGGGCGGCGCCTCGCCGCGCTGCCGGCACTGCTCGCGATCGACGCCGTCACCGGCGCGGCCCTCGTCGCCGGGAGCATCCGGTCGGGCACGCTCGTCCTCTGAGGCGCGGCACCGGTACCCTCGGCTCGACTCGCATGGGAACCGCCACCCGCATCGCCCGACTCGGCGTCCCGCTGGCGTTGCTCGGCGCCACCGTCCGCCGGTCGGCGCGCCCCGGCGAGCGCGTCGTTGCCGGCAGCGCCCTCATCGGCCTGTGGGCCACCGTCTACGCGCGCTACCGCGCCGCCGGCATCGCGCAGACGGCGCACGAGCGCGAGCTGCTCGCCACGGCGAACTGGGAGGCGTTCACGCGCCACTACAACGAGCGGGTGCCGACCATCGAGGAGGAGTTCGACCTCTGGGGCGCGTACCACCAGCACCGGCACGAGATGCGGTACGACCTCGTGGCCGACGCGGTGCGCCGCGCCCTTCCGGCCGGCGGGCGGGTGCTCGACGTCGGCTGCGGATCGGCGCTGGTCGCGGACCGTCTCACCGGCGTGGACGCGTTCTACGTCGGCATGGACTTCGGCGGCCATCACGTGCACTACGCGCAGTCGAAGTTGGCCGGTTCGCCCGGTCGGCTCGGCAGCGCGGTCGGTCAGGCCGACGGCGCCAAGCTGCCCTTCACCGACGGTTCGTTCGACGTCGTCGTCATGAGCGAGGTCATCGAGCACCTGCTGCGGCCCGAGCTGGCGGTGTGGGAGGTGGCGCGCGTCCTGGCCGACGGCGGCACGTTCATCATGACGACGAACAACGCGTCCGAGGTGCCGCTGCGCTCGCCCCTCACCCACTTGTTCGCGTGGCTCGAGAAGGCGATCGGCGCCGAGCACAGCGACGTGATCTCACTGCGCCCGTGGGTGTGGCCCCAACCGGTGGACCCCAGCCTGCTGCCGGACGGTTCACCGCCGGTGTACCTGCCGCACACCCACCACATCCAGGCGGAGACCCGGCGCCTCTTCGCGGCCGCCGGTCTCGACACCGTCGAGTGGTCGACGTTCGAGTTCCCGCCGCCGCAGAGCACCACGGCGCGGTCGCTCGAGGCCCGCGGTGAGCCGGGCCGGAAGATGGTCGACGTGATCGAATCGTTTGCCCGGCGGGTGCCGCTGGTCAACCGCCTGGGCTGCCACCTGCTGATGATCGCCCGCAAGGAGCGGGCGGCGGTCGCCGCGGACCCGCCGGCAGGCGTGTGGCCGGGGCCGTTCTCGCCGTGAACCGGCACGGCGTCTACGCGACGGTCCGGTCGGCGGCGACGCGCCTGGCGCGGGTGCGGCGACGTTCCCGGCGCGCCGCCTGGCTGCTCAAGCTGCGCGCCTCCGCCGTTTGGGAACGGGCCCGGCTCGACATTGATGTAGCAGACGACGTGCGACTGGGCACTGACGTGCGCGTCACGTTGCGACCGCGCGCGACGAACGGGCTCGTCATCGCGCCGCACTGCGTCATCGGCGATCGCGTCACGATCGAGCTCGATGGCGGCCGCGTGCAGCTGGGCGAGCACGTGGAGCTGCGCCGCGAGGTGATGCTGCACGTCGCCGGGCGCTTCGACTGCGCGGGATGGAACCTCCTCCAATGGGGCGCGTCGGTGCATTGCGACGACGCCGTCTCCCTGGGGCGGGGCGTCGTGCTGAGCGAGCGGGCCACGGTCGTCGACTCGTCGCACCACCACACCACGCCCGAGGACTGGGTGCTCGACAACACCACGACGAAGCCCGTCGTGATCGGCGCCAACACCTGGGTCGGGGCGAAGGCGACGATCAGCCGCGGCGTCACCATCGGCGACCACTGCATCGTGGCCGGCAACTCGCTGGTGGTCACGGACGTGCCGGCCGGTCATCTGGCATCCGGCGTGCCGGCGCGGGTGGTGCGGCCGCTCGACCTGCCGTGGGAGTCGCGGGGGCTCGCCGCTCAGGACTGAGGCTTCGGCGCCACCAGGACGACGACCATCCTCGAGAGTCGCCGGAGGGGTGGCCATTGCGTCAGACCGGTCGCCAACCGCCGCTTCCAGCCGCCGGTCCACCCGACCGCCACCCGGGCCTGAACGGTGAACGACGGCGCGAGCAGTCGCTCGAGCCCGGGCCAGGTGTACTCGCGCAGGTGGCTCGACGCCGCGTAGTACGCGGCGTCCGGCTGCCGCCGCCGGCGGACGGTGTCGACGCCCTTGCGCACGAGCACCTCGGCACTCCGGCGGTTGGGAGTGGCCACGACCAGCCGGCCCCGAGAGTCGAGCACCCGGGCCAGCTCGCGCGCGCCGGCCCGATCGTCCGGCAGGTGCTCGATGGTGTCGTCGCAGACCCCGCCGTCGAACGCGCCGTCGCGAAACGGCAGCGCTTCCACGTCGGCGACGACGCCGGCCAGGGCCGCGTCGGCGCGCCGCGCGATGCGCGTCGCCAGGCGGACGGTGCCGAGACCGATGTCGACGCCGACGACGAACCGCCGGCGATCCTCGAGTGACAGCGCCATCGCCACCGCCGGGTTGGGCCCGCAGCCGGCGTCGAGCACGCGACCGCGCGTGCCCCGCAGCAGGCCGGTCACCGCCGGCAACGTCTCCGGCAGCGACAGCACCGGGATGTCGACACCGTCGGCGGCCGCCGCCTCGAGCAGGTCGCCCATGTCGCGGTACAGCCGCTTGATGGCGGCCGGGTCGCCGGTCGGGAGGACCTCGTCGACCTGGGCGCGGTGCGCGGCCAGCGGATCGTTCGCGGTCACTCGACGGCCGCGTACAGGTCGTCCATCGCGGCCGCGCAGCCCGCCACGTCGAACTGCGCGGCCCACGCCGGGCCGGCGGCGCCCAGCCGCATCGCCAGCGCGTCGTCGGTGAGCACCCGCACGAGCGCGTCGGCCAGCGCGTCGGCGTCGGCCTCCGGCACCACCAGCGCCGTCGCGCCGTCGTCGACGTACTCCGGGATGCCGCCGTGCCGCGTCGTCACAACCGGTCGGCCGGAGGCCTGCGCCTCGAGGTTGACGACGAGCAGGCTCTCGACCGAGTCGTCGGCCGCGGTGTGGCTCGGCGAGACGACGGCGCGCGCCGCCGCAATCGCCGCTCGCACCGCGCTCCTGTCGGGACCGAGGGTCACCGTCACGGTCGGGCCGCCGGACCGGGCCAGCGCTTCGAGCGGGCCGTACCCCATCACGTGCAGCCGGGCGGGCGGCACCGCGGCAAGGACCTTGGGCCACGCCGCCAGCAGCGTGTCGAGCCCCTTCTTCTCGACGAAGCGGCCGACGAACACCACGTCGGGTGCCGTCGGCACCGGGGTCGGCTGGAAGAACGACGTGTCGACACCGGACGGGATCACGCGCACGCGCGACGGGTCGGCACCGTTGGCGACGGCGGCGTCGACGAGGAACCGCGACGGGACGACGACCGCGGCCGCCTTTCCCAGCACCGGCGGGTAGAGCGCGGGTCGACTGGATGCATAGCCGGTGACGTCGTGACCGTGCAGTGACACCACGAACGGCAACTGCAGGCGCCGGCTCGTCCCGAGCACCTCGTAGGCGCGGTAGCCGTGATGCACGTGGATGACGCCGACCTTCCGCCGCCGCGCGATGGCCATGAGGCACGCGGTGACGACCGGCCGCTTGAGACGCTCGGGTGCGCGGCGGCGGAGGCCGTCGATGCACACCAGCGGCTCGTAGGGGTAGAGCTCGACGTTCTCGAGCGGGCCACTCGACACCACCACGCCGGGCCGCCGGCTCCGGGTGATGAGCGTGTGCACGAACTGCTCGGACAGCGGGAGCCAGCGCTCGATGAAATGCATCACCGCGGGCCGCTCAGCCATCTGGAACCGCGGCGAGCGACGCCGTGAGCGGCGGGCGATGAGGTGGCGTCCCGTTGGCGAAGCGGTCAGCGGCGGCGGCGTGCCAGGCCTCGAACACGTCCGCCAATCGTTCGACGTCGAGCTCGTCGGCGGTGGCCAAACCGCCGCGCACGAGCCGGGAACGCAGCTCGGCATTCCCGGCGAGGCGGTTGATGGCGGCGGCCCATGCCACTGCTTGACCCGGCGCGGCGATGAGACAGTTCGCGCCGTCGACGAGGAACTCGGCCGACCCGCCGGTGCCGCTGGCGATCACCGGTGTCCCGCAGGCCATCGCCTCCACCGGCACCAGCCCGAAGGGTTCGTCCCACTCGCTCGGGAACACGAATGCATCGGCCGCTCGGTACTGCTCGGCGAGTTGGGAACGGGGCACCTCGTCGAACCGCACGCGGTCGCCGAGTCCGAGCTGGGCCACCCGTTGCTCGAGCCGGGCGCGATAGTCGGCCGGACCGGGACCCACGATGTCGAGCGACGTTCCTCCCATGTGCGCCAGCGCGGCCAGCACCGTCTCCAGCCCCTTGCGCTCGTCGAGCCGCCCGACGAACAGCAGCCGACCGCGCCACGGCCGGGCATCAGGCGCGGCCAGTGGAAAGTCGACGCGGTCGATGCCGCTGTACACGACGGCTGCGCGACCGATCGGATGACCGAGCGCGACCTCGGCGCGGGCGCGAACGTCGCGGCTGACGAAGCACGCGGCGACGTCACCCACGGTCGGGTCCGGCGGACCAGGCGGCGCGCGCAACACCGTCGCCGCGACCACGCCCAGCCGGCGGCGGCCGGTGAAGAGGCGCGACCAGGCGTCGAGGTTCGGCCCGTACCGCAGCCAGTCGTCACACACCGCGAGAACGACGGGGACCCGCCGAGCGGCAATCGTGGTGAGCAGGCCGAATGACATCGCGCCCATGTTCCACACCGACACCACGTCGGGCCGGGCGGCATCGATGGCGTCGCGCAGCGCCCGCTGGTTGGCCCGCTCGATGGCGACGCGGCGCCACACCGGCGGCGACACGAGGTCGTGGTCGTCCCAGTACATCGTGAGGTCGCGACGCACCCCCGTGGCCCGCTCGCCCGGCGGGTCGGCCACGCCGGGCCGGCGCATGTCGGTGGTGAGCACCGTCACCGCGTGGCCGCGCGCGGCCAGCCGGGCCATCACGTCGCGGCACGACAGCTCGTAGCCGCCGAGATGGTGCGGCGGGTACATGTTCGTCAGGGCGAGGACGCTGACCATGGGGACGCCCTACTCTCGCACGGGAAGGTTTCGCCCGGCGGCTGGCGAACCGATTAGACCAACCCCGTCAATGGCCCGCCCGACCTCGACACACCCCAATCGCACCGCACGCCACTACGCCGGGCGCGACGACGCCAAGTCGCAGTCGAGCCCCGACGTCGTCGACGGCGAGCTGGCCCGGATCATCGACGAGCTCCGCCCCGGCGGGCCCGCGCTCGATCTCGGCAGCGGCGTGGGCGGGCACCTCGCCCGCATCGGCGCGGCGTGCGGTTGGGTCGTCGGCGTCGACGTGTCGGTCGCGGCGTTGCGGGGCGCGAAAGCCGCGACCGGCGCGCCAGTGCTCGCGAGCGACGGGGCCCGTATGCCCTTCGCCCCGGCGTCGTTCTCGTTCGTGGTGTGCACCGAGGTCCTCGAACACGTCGACGACCCCGGCGCGGTGTTCGCGGAGATTGCCCGCGTCTTGCGCGACGACGGCGTCGCCTTCGTGACGACGCCCAACTACGCGAACCTGGCCGGCATCCACAAGCTCATCGCCGACACCCGCAGCGGCCGCTCCGACTGGAACCCGTGGGGCGCGCACGAGGGCGGGCACGAGGCCTTCATGACCGGCCGGCGGTTGTGGGCCGCGGCCGAGCCGTACTTCGACGCGATGTCGATCCGCGCCCTCGACTACGGCCAGGCGCTCACCGGCCGGTTCGGGCCGCTCGACCGGCTGGCGTGGTCCCGCCCGGGACGTGCGGTGCTGCGGCGCGTGCTGCCGGTGCTGCACGACCCGAAGCGGTCGCGGCTGCGGTGGCACGGCATGCACACCGAGCTGGTGCTGCGGAAGACCGGGCGGTCGTGACCCGCGCTGCGGCCGGCTTCGAGCTGCGGGGCGAGACCCGCCCGCTCGGCGCGCTGATCGCCGACGTCTGGGCGTCGCGCCAGTTGGTCGCCATCCTCGCTCGCAAGGAGTTCTTCGTCCGCTACCGGCGCGCCTCGTTCGGGCTCCTGTGGGCCGTCGGTCTGCCGGTGATCCAAGCCGGCGTGCTGGCCGTGGTGTTCACCCACGTGATCCGGATCCACGCGACCACCAACTACGCCACCTTCGTGTTCGCCGGCATCCTGCCGTGGACGTTCTTCTCGTCGACGATCAGCAGCGCGACCACGTCGATCGTCGACGGGCAGGACCTGGCGACCAAGATCTACTTCCCGCGCGCGATCTTCCCGCTGGTCGTGGTGGGCTCCAACCTCTACGGGTTCGTGCCGAGCATCGCGGTGCTGTACCTGTTCGCCCTCGGGTTCGGCTCGCACCTCGGCGTCAACGTCCTGCTGATCGTGCCCGCGGTGGTCGTGATGATCGCGCTCTCGACCAGCTTCTCGCTGATGGTGGCGCCGCTCCACGTGTACTTCCGCGACGTCCGCTACGTCATGACCGCGGCGATCATGGTGTGGTTCTACGCCACGCCCGTCATCTACCCGCTGGCGCGCGCCCACGGGTGGCTCCACCGGATCGTCGAGATCAACCCGGCGACCGGGATGGTGGAGCTGTTCCGGGCCGCCTCGGCCGGCGCCGACCACGGGTGGCCGGTGGCGCTGGCGTGGACGATCGGGTGGACCCTCGCGTTCTCCGTCGGCGCCGCGCTGCTCCATCGTCGTTTCGACCGCGTCTTCGTCGACCTCCTGTGATCACCGAGCCCACCACACCGGTCGTGCAGCTGCGCGATGTCGGGAAGCGCTACGTGAAGTACGAGGACTCGCCCATGCTGGTGTCGGGCGCGCTGCGCTTCCGGGCCGGCCATCGCCGCACCAAGCTCTGGGCGATCCGTGGCGTGAACCTCGCCGTCGGCCGCGGTGAGACCGTCGGTGTCGTGGGCCGCAACGGGTCGGGCAAGTCGACGCTGCTCCGCATGCTCGCCGGTGTGACCGCGCCGACCGAAGGCATCGTCACGGTTCGGGGCCGGGTCGCGCCGCTCATCTCGGTGGGCGTCGGGTTCCACGCCGAGTTGACCGGGCGGGAGAACGTCTACGTCAACGGCACGGTGCTCGGGATGTCGCGCCAGCAGATCGACGATCGCTTCGACGAGATCGTGGCGTTCTCGGAGATCGCCGACTTCATCGACACGCCGGTCAAGTTCTACTCGTCGGGCATGTTCGTGCGACTGGGCTTCGCGGTCGCCGTCGCCGCCGACCCGGAGGTGCTCCTGGTCGACGAGGTGCTGGCCGTGGGCGACCTGGCGTTCCAGATCAAGTGCTTCAACCGGATGCAGGAGATGCAGGCGGCGGGCACCACGATCGTCGTCGTCAGCCACAACCTCAACGCCATCCGGAACCTGTGCCCGCGCGTGTTGGTGGTGCACGACGGAGAGCCGAGGTTCGAGGGCCCCACCGACGACGCCATCTCGGTGTACCACGAGCTGCTGGAGCAGCGACGCAGCACCACGGCTGGCGGCGAGCCCGGCGGCCACGTCCCCGGCCCGGTCGAGATCACCGGGTTCGACTTGTTCGGAGCCGACGGCCAGCCCACCGCGCACGTGGCCAGCGGCGACAAGGTGACGTTCCGCATCCGCGCCCGGTTCCGCGAAGCGGTGGCCAGCCCGTACTTCTCGTTCGTCCTCGCCAACGAGGCCGGCGTGCCGGTGTACGTCGACAGCACGTTCCTGCTCGGCAGCCGCGGGGTGGGCGCGGGCGAGGAGCGGACCTGTCACGTGCAAGTGCCGCTGGCTGTCACCACCGGCTCGTACTCGGCACGGGGCGGCGTGCGATACGGACCCGAGCAGGAGGAGCAGATCGGCAGCCAGTCCGTGCTGTTCTACGTCGCCGGGCGCGAGTTGGTGAAGGGCATCGCCGATCTCGGCGCGACCTTCGAAGTCAGCTGACGCCGGCCCGGCGGCGACCCTCGTCGTAGCCCGCGGTCACCTCGGCGCCGTAGTGCCGCGCCAACACGTCCGTCTTGCCCGACCGTGCCGCGAACGGCGCCCGCGCCCGCAACCGGAGCCGCTCGCGACGCCGTACCCGGAAGCGCGCCGTCCAGCTGTCGTCGAGGGGGAAGTCGGGTTGCGCCTTGCGCAAGAGCTCGGCCGACTCGCCGACCTTCGCCATCCGGCTCCTGAAGGTGGCGAGGTCGATGGCGCGCGTGTGGAACGCCACCGCGTTCGAGTCGTACTCCATGCGGAAGCCGATCTGGGTGAGCCGGTACGCCAGCTCGAAGTCCTCGTACGCCGGGTACGGGAACCGCTCGTCGAAGCCGCCGCAGTCGAGCAGGAGCGCCCGGCCCATGCTCAGGTTGGCGGTGTAGAACGCGGCGTACGGCGGCTCGACCGGCCCGTCGCGCAGCCAAGTGTCGTATCCGAACTGCAGGCCCGACGCGTCGAGCCACCGCATGAACGGGGTGACATCGAGCCGCGGGTGCCATTGGACGATGCCGAGCAGGCCGGCGTTCGGGTCGCTCGCGTCGGCGTGGAAGCGCGCGTGGCGGGCGAGCAGGTCGGGCGCGGCGGCGATGTCGTCGTCGAGGAACACCACGATCGACCCGCGGGCCTGGCGGATGCCTTCGTTGCGGGCCGCCGCCGGACCGCGGTTCACCGGTTGCACGATCGGCGTGAGGTTGGGCATCACCCGCGCCGCGGCCGCCAGCACCTCGCCGGTCGCGTCACCCGATCCGTCGTCGACGACGACGACCTCGAACAGGTCGGTGGCGATGCGTTGCCGCTCCAGCGACTGCAGGCACTCGATGAGCAACTCGGGTCGTCGGTAGGTCGGCACCACGACGCTGAGCTCGGGCCCGTCGATCATCGCGAACCGCTTCGGGCTCGCGACCGGCGGGCGACCGACTCGTACAAGGCCTCGTGTCGCGGGCCGATGGCGGCGTCCCAGTCCCACTGCCGGGCCCGCGCCACGCAGCGATCGGCGGTGCCGACCTGACCGGCCAGGTCGATCGCCTGGTCGAGCGCCGCGGCCAGCGCGTCGGGGTCCTGCGGTGGCACGACGAATCCGACGCCATCCTCCGCGCGCCCGGCGATGTCCGGCATGCCGCCGTCGTCGGAGCAGACGACCGGCGTCCCACACGACAGCGACTCCACCAGCGCGAGGCCGAATGCCTCGAGGATCGACGGCAGCACGGTGACGGTGGCGGCCCGGTAGCGCGATCCCACGTCGTCGAGATCGCCAAGGCCCAGTGGCTCGATCGCCGACGCGACGCGGTCGGCGTCGCGGCCCAGCCGGGCGAGCGCCGGCCGGTGGTCGCCGGGGCCGGACAGCACCAGCTGGGCCTCGGGCCGGGCGCGCAGCAGCGGCACCATCGCGGCCAGCAGCGTGGCCAGGCCCTTGCGGGGATCCTCGGCGTCGGCCGAGAAGAGCAGGCGCGGCCGGCCGCGGCGAGGCGACCGGTCGGGCTCGAAGCGGTCGCCACGGACGCCGGGCGGCAGCACGTCGACCGGCCGGCCGAACAGCGCTTCGGACGCCGACGCCGACGCGGTGCTCAACGCCACCGGCATCGTGGCGCTGCGCACCGCGCGCCGCATGATCCGGTAGTCGCCCGGCCGTTTGCCGAACTGCCCGGCGCTCGGGTGGCCCAGCACGCTGTAGATGACGCGCCGGCCGGCCAGCCGCCCGGCGATGGCCGCCGACGGAGTGAAGGCATGGACGATCTCGTACCGCTCGCGCACGAGCACCGGCAACGCCGGCGCGCCGAAGCTGTCGACACGCGACACGCCGCGTGTCTGCAGACGCACGGGCGCCAGGTGGTGCCGGCGGCGCACGACCACGCCGTCGGGCCGGTGTTCGACCGTGCTCGGGCCGTCGGTGCCGGTGACGATCTCGACCGCATGACCGCGACCGGCGAGGTACACCGCGAGGTCGTCGAGATACCGCTCGCCGCCGCGTCGCACCTCCGGCCACGAGAACGGGTGCACCAGCGCGATCCTCATGCCGGCGGGCCCTCCTCGACCACCGGGCCGCGGTGGGCCCGGGCCACCGACCGCCAGTAGGCCGCGGCGTCGCGGTCGCGCCGCACCCGCGCGAGGGCATGACGGCGCAGCGCGCCCGCCAGGTTCAACGCGCGGTACAACCGCATGGCGCCATCGCCGTGTGCTTCGCGGTAGAAGCGGTACGTGTTGGCGAAGTAGGCGCGGGTCCTCCGGTCGCCGTACCCGCGTGCGCCGGACGCGTTGCCGACGTGGCAGACCACCGCGGCCGGCTCGAACCACACCTCCCATCCGGACCGGCCGGCGCGCCAGCACCACTCGAGATCCTCGGCGTACATGAAGAACCGCTCGTCGAACCCGCCGATGCGGTCCACCGCGATACGCCGCATGAGCAGCGCAGCGCCGACCGCCCAGTCGACCCGCCGGACGCGGTCGTGGGCCCACGCGCCCTCCAACAACATGCGATCGGCGAACGCCCGCCCCAGCACGCGGTCGAGGCCGAGGCCCGTCGTGAGCGCGACCCGAACCGATGGGAACGGGTGGGTCGAGTGCTCGAGGCTCCCGTCCGGTCGCTCGACCCGCGGCGCGACCGCGGCGGCCCGCGGCCGCGCCTCGCCGGCGCCGATCAGTCGCCCGATCGCGCCGGGCTCGGGCCAGGCGTCGGAGTTCAGTGCGAGGAACCAGTCGGCGTCCGACTTGGCCAGCAGCTGGTTCATGCCGGCCGCGAACCCGACGTTGCTCGCGCCCGCGTCGACGTGCGCCTCCGGCACGCGACGCGCGATCACGTCGGGGGTGCCGTCGCTCGACGCGTTGTCGTGGACGAGCACCCGCAGCTCGCACCCCTGATCGGAGTCGAGCAGTCGCCGGAGCGCATCGGCCGAGAGCTCGGCCGTGTTCCAGGTGACGACGCCGACGTCGACCCGCGGCCGATTCGGCATCAGAGGACGAGGGCTCGGTGCCGGTACGAGCCCCGCACCATCACGCCGACCTCGACCAGGTCGAGTGCGAAACCGAGCGGCAGGACCAGCCACCGGCGGCGCGGCCCCGGGCACAGCGGCACCACGCGGGTCCGGTGGTGCACCCATGGCGCGACCAGCACCAGGGCAAACGGCGTTCGGCCCGACAGGAGCAGGCCGAGCGTCGCCAGAAGCACCCACGGGTGCGACCGCTTCCAGAACCACTTGCCGTGCAGCAGCTCGAGCCGGGCATCGGGGTGCTGGCGGATGACCCGCGGGATGTCCACCCACCGCAGCGTCTCCTGCACCGCGTCGGCCCACCCGCCGGCGCGCACGTCGTGGTGGACGACCGCGTCGGGCACGAAGGCCGGTGTCGCGCCCGACGCCTTGACGCGCAGGCCGAGGTCCGTGTCCTCGCCGGCCGGCGTCGCGAACGCCTCGTCGAAGCCGCCGGCCGCGTCCAGGTCGGCCCGCCGATAGAAGACGTTGCAGGTCTCGAAGAACCGGACCTTGGCGACGTCCACGCTGCGGGCGAACGGCCGATCGAGGAGATGGCGCTGGCTCGGAATCGGCATCGTCCGGCCCACCGCGATCCCCGCGCCGCCGTCGACCGCGGCCAGGCCGGCCGCCAGCCACGACGGTGTCGGCTCGCAGTCGTCGTCGGTGAACGCGACGACCGGCGCGGTGGTGGCCCGCCAGGCGAGGTTGCGGCCGGCCGACGGACCGCGGTTGACCTCGGCCCGCACCACCCGCAGCGCCACCGGCGACGACGCCGCCAGCTCGGCGAGCACCTCGGCAGAGTCGTCGGTGGAGCCGTTGTCCGCGATGACCACCTCGAACTCGTCGAGGGGCAGTGTCTGCGCCGCGAGCGCGGCCAGCAACGACGGCAGCCGGTTGGCGCGCTGGTACGTCGACACCGCGACCGACACGCGCGGGTTCACCGGATCAGAGCGCGAACGGTGACGCCCGCTGCGTCAGCTCGCGCCGGTACCAGTCGATGGTCTTCTCGAGCCCGTCGCGCAACGAGTGCGACGGCGCCCAGCCGAGCCGCTGCCGCGCCTTCGTGCTGTCGCAGTACATGCGCCAGATCTCGGTCGGGCGGTTGGGGACGGCGCCGAAGTCCGGCCTCACCGGGTTGCCCATGATGTCGAGGATCGTCGTCGCCAGATCGCGCATCGAGATCTCCTCGCCGCAGCCGAGGTTGAACAGCTCGCCCTCGATGCCCGGTGTGACGGCCAGCTTGACGAACCCGTCGGCCAGGTCCTCGACGTAGTTGAACTCGCGCGTCTGGCGACCTTCCGTCATGGGCAACTCCAGCCCGCGCAGCGCCCGCACGATGATCTCGGGGATCACGCGGTCGGGCGTCTGCGCCGGGCCGTACGCATTGAACGGGCGCACCATCACGATCGGCCACTGGCGGCCGGCGTGGAACATCCGGCAGAACCGCTCGCCCGCGTACTTGCTGACCGAATACGGCGAGATCGGGTTCACCGGGCCGTCCTCGCGGAAAGGCACGTCGACGTCACCGTAGATCTCACTCGTGCCGGTGTAGACGAACCGCTCGTACCCGGAGCCGGCGAGGGCGTGGAGCAGGTTCATCGTGCCGGCGACATTGGTCTGGATGGACTCGTCCACGCGCTGCCACGACTTGCCGACGTGGGTGTACGCGCCGAGGTGCAACACGTGCGAGGGGCGGGCCTGGTCCACGACCGCGTCCATCGCCGAGCGATCGGTGAGGTTGCCCTCGTGCAGCGTGATCTCGTCGCGGATGTCCAGCAGACGGATCGGATACACGGAGGAGACGGTGCTCGTCAGCGCATGGACCTCGGCGCCCTCGGCCACGAGCCGGCGGGCGACGTGGGAGCCGATGAACCCAGCCGCCCCCGTTAGGAGGACGCGCCGGCCGCGGAGCGAAGCCATGGTGCGGTGCCGTCACCGCAGAGCGCGGTGAGCTCGAGTGCGTCCTTGTACGTGTCCATAGATTTCCAGAACCCGTCGTGACGATAGGCGAACAGCTCGCCCACCGCGCTCAGGCCCGGCAGCACCGTGCGCTCGAGGTCGTCGCCCGACCAGAGCTGGAAGGCCCGTTGGTCCAGGACGAAGAACCCGGCGTTGATCCAGTGATCGCGCAGGACCGGCTTCTCGAGGAAGCGCTCGACGCGGCCGTCGTCGTCGCAGAGCAGCGTGCCGTACTGCGACGGCAGCGGCACCGTCGTCACCGACGCCGCGCCGGCGTGGTCGCGGTGGAATTCGAGCAACGAGACGAGGTCGACGTTGCCGAGGCCATCGGCGTAGGTCGCGAAGAAGGTGTCCTCGAGCAGCTCGCGGACCAGGACGAGCCGCTCACCGGTGTTGGTCTCCTCGCCGGTGTCGACGACGTTCACCTTCCAGTCGTCGGGCAAGGTCCGGGCGAACTCGGAGATCAGCTCGTGCTTGAACCCGGCGGCCAGCACGAAGTCGTGCACGCCCTGCGCGGCGTACAGCTCCAGCACGTGCAGGAGCACCGGCTTGCCGGCCACCTGGAGCAACGGCTTGGGAACCTCTGCGGTGTACGGCCAGGCGCGCGTGCCCTTCCCACCGCAGAGGATTGCCGCTTGCATGGTCGAGACAGTTCGACGCCGGCCGGCCGAATCCTGGCCGGCCGGCGCCCGAACCGATGGTGCGCGACGGTCAGGCGCCGCCGTAACTCGTCCAGCCGCGGGCGGCCCAGAGCGCGTCACGGACGGGAAGCCCGGCCGGGCTCGGCGCGTGGGTGTCGAAGGCCGTCAGCAGCGACCAGGCCTTCGGGCCGTTGTCGTTCCACGCGAATGCCATCCACCCGATGCCATGCGACTCGGCGTACGCGATCACGTTGGCGTTGTAGTCCGGCGAGTCGCACTGGGTGCCGAACTCGTTGAGTGAAACCGGGTACTTGGCCGCGACGGGGGTCACCACCTTGTCGGTGTCCGCTGCGATCGGCCCGCAGGCGTAGTCGTTGTACTGGTGTGACGAGTACACGATGCCGTAGCCGTCGATCGGCTGCCACAGCACCGAGCTGAGGTCGTGACCCCAGTTGGTGCCGCTGACGAACGTCAGGTTGGTGGCGCCGGTCGAGCGCACCGCGTTGTACAGCGTCTGCATCCCGACGGCCTTCCAGCCGTTCACCATGCCGCCGTTGCGCCACACGTTCGGCGTGATGTCGCGGGGCTCGTTGTAGAGGTCGAAGGCAACCAGCGGGTTGGACTTGTACCGCGCTGCGACCTGCTGCCAGAAGTTCACCGACTGGCCGTCGGCCATGCGGTAGTCGTTGACGGGCGTGGTGACGTCGCACGGGGTCGCGGCACCCATGCTGGTGTGCAGGTCGAGCACCGCCATCATGCCGAGGCTGGTGATCTGCTTGACCGCGGTGTCCACCCGCCCGGCGTACGCGGGGTCGAAGTGGCAGCTGCCCGAAAGCCAGAAGACCTCGGTCAGCTGGAGCCGCACCGAGCTGGCGCCCCAGTTGTACATCCAGCCGAAGTCCCAGAAGCTCATCCCGTAACCGGTCGGCGTGAGCTCGAGCCCGTTGCGGTTCACGCCGCGCGGGATGAACCCCTTGCCGTTGCCATCGAGGATCGTGTTGCCCGAGGTGGTGAAGCCCGACGAGGCCGGGGCGATCGCGAACCAGTCGAGGTAGAGCGGCTGGGCGGTCATGCCGTACAGCGGGGCGGTGGGCACCACACCCAGCTGCAGCCCGTTGGCGCTGACGTAGACCGGGACGCTGATCGACTGCCAGCCGCCGGCAACACCGAACTCGCCGACGCGCGAGTTGGCGAGCACGACGTTCATCCGGGCGTTGATGCTCTTGACCCGGGCGGTGAGGGTGTAGGCGCCGGCGGGCATCCCGGTGAGGAGCCAGGTCGCGCCCTGCACGATGACGGCGTGCTCGCCGGTGGCGCTGGTGTCGGAGACCCTGGTGAACGTGCCGTTGAGGTTCTCGGCCTCGATGGTGCCGCTGGTCGCAGTGAAGGCCGGGGCCGCGGAGGCGCGGGCTCCGCCACCTCCGAGACTGGCGAGCAGCGGGCTGACGGTCGCCAGCAACGCCGCGACGAGGGCCAGCGCGAGCTTGCGCGGGCGGCGGACGGAAATCGAATGGTGAGACATGTGTCGAAGGACTCCCAGCGTTTCGTGTCGGTCAGAATCCCGGCGAACCGCTCCGCCGCCGTTAGAACGACCCTAAAGGGACGAAACTCGCGACATCTATGGCCTATATGGGCCATTTTCGGCTAGTCACCGGGCCGACTTGAGCCCGAATGCCACGGTCAGTCGCCGAGCACGCCCAGACCGAGACCCGGAGCGGCCAGTCGTTCGACGATCGCCGCCAGCTCGGACCGGGCGGCGGCGTCGCCGAGCAGCGCGCGCGGCCGCAGCGCCAGGGCCCGCGCGACCCCCGCCGACGGGACGTCGAGGCCGTCGAGACGGGCCTCCGCCTCGGCCCGCCCGGCAGCGGGATCCGAGCGGATCGCGATCTCGGCCAGCGTTCCCTGCGCGGCGGCGACGGCCGGCCGGGCATCCAGGAGCCGGGCCGACGCCAGCGCCCGCTCGGCATGGCCACGGGCCTCGTCGAAGTCACCGGTCACGAGGCTGGTCAGTGCCTTGAGCATCCCGCCCACCAGCGCCACGAGCATCTCCAGACCCGGCCGGGCGCCGATCGCGTTCATCAGCTCGGCGGCCGCCCCGACGTCGCCGGCCATCCCCCGCTCCTCGGCGACGATGAACACCGCCGAGAGGATCACTGGGTCGTGCACGTCCATCGGCAGGTCGGGTGGCGCCCGATCGTCGCCTCCGGCGCGGGCGACGGCGTACTCGACCGCGGCGAACAGGGCACGGCCGCGTTCGCTGTCGTCCTCACCGGTGGCCGCGGCCGCCAGCGCCTGGCGCGCGGTGTCGAGGTCGCCCTGGAGGCGCGCCATGTCGGCGAGGAGCAGATCGCCGTACACCTGGAGGTCGTGGGCGCCGATCTCCTTGGACAGGTGCGCGAGCCGGCGGCAGTAGTCGAACGCCTCGACGGTGTCCTCGGGACCGCCGAGCCGGATGCGCAGGAACTCGTTCCAGGCGAGGGTGTTCAGCGTGGTGACCTGCGCGGTGCGGTCGCCCGCCACCTCGGCCTCGCGCAGCGCCTCGGCCAACCAGGCCGGCACCCGCGGATCCTCGGGTCGTACGAGTGACAGGAAGCGGTAGCAGGCCAGCTCGCCGGTGCGGTTGCCGATCGAGGCGAAGCGCTCGAGCGCGTTCTCCAACGTCGCCGCGGCCGCCGGGCCGTTGCCACTCATGAACTCGGCGACGCCGAGGTTGGCCCGAGCCCACCCCTCCTTCTCGACGTTGCCCAGCGTGGCCCACGCGTTGGCGGCGTCGGTGAGCGGCTGGCGCGCCTCGGCCGGAGCCGGGAACAGCAGCGACAGCCCGTGCATGTGGGCCGCGTGTGCCTGCAGCTCGGGATCGGGGCCTCCCGACAGCAGCACGCGGAAGACGGCTTCGGTCTCCGCGGTGCGGCCCATCTCGGCGTAGCTCTGCGCGACGCGGAGCAGGAGCGCGCGGTCGGTGAGTCCCAACTCGATGGCGCGCTGCAGCAGCAGCAGGCCGTCGAGGACCCGCGAGTTGTCGAGGAGGTCGCGGCCCGCGCTGGTCAACGCGTCGCGCGCCTCGGCGGCCAACTCGTCGTCGTCGGGCGCGTAGCCGGTGGCCCGTTCGAGATGGCGGGCCCGCTCGAAGTCGGAGGGAGCAACGCGCGCGGCGCGCCGGTGGCGATCGGCCCGCACGTTGCGGGGCAGCGTCTCGTACGCGACTTCCCTCATCAGCGGATCGGCGACGTCGTAGCAGCCGTCGCCTCCCTGGTGCAGCAAGCCGGCACTCACCAGCGACTGCAGCACGCGCATCGCGTCCGGCTGGCCGAGCGCCTCGACCTGCGCGCTGGTGGCGGCGTCGCCGAGCACCGCGACGTGTTGCAGGCCGAGCTTCTCCTCGGGGGCCAACGCGTCGAGGCGGGCGGCGAGGATCGCGTGCAGGCTCGGCGGCAGGCTCACGTTGCCGGCCAGCTCGAAACCCGCCGGCGTCTCGATCAGCTCGCCCCGAGCCTTGAGCATGCCGATGAGCTCGCGCAGGTGCAGCGGGTTGCCGCCGGCCCGGCCGGCCAGCACCGCCGCCGCCGACTCGGTGAGCCGGCTCTCACATGCCAGGGCGTTGGCGAGCTCGACGGCATCGGTCGCGCCGAGCGGGTTGAGCCGCATGACGGTCGCCGACGGGAAGCTGGCCAGCCACGCCGGCGGATCGGGGCGTCCGGCGAGGATCAGCACGAGCGGCACGTCGACGACCCGGACCGCGAGCTCGCGCAGCAGGTCGATGGTGCGGTCGGTGGCGCGGTGGATGTCGTCGACCGCGAGCAGGATCGGCCCCTCGTCGGTCTTCATCTCCAGCAGCCGGCGGAATGCCCAGAGCTGCTCCGATTGCAGCGCCGCCGGATCGATCGACTTCAACGACGGGTGCAGCTCACCCGCGAGCGAGCGGACGCGCGCGTCGATGTGCGGATCGCCGGTCGGGCCGAGCTGGCGGATGATGTCGGCGGCCACGCGCGGGCCACCGAGGCCCCCGTACGCCGGGTAGGTCGCCCGCACGACGATCGGCTGGCCGGCGCCGGGGAGCTTGCCTTCGGGGCCCCACGGGTCCAGCGCGAGCTCTTCGATCAGGCGGGTCGTGCCGAGGCCGGCCTCGCCGGCGAGCAGCACCACCGTCGACCGACGGTCGCGCACCGAACGACGCCACTGCGCGCGGAGGAACGCCAGCTCGTCGTGCCGGCCGGTCAGCGGCGGGCGATCGCGCGTCCCGGCGCCTTCGAACCCGTCGATCTCCGGGCGCAGCGCGGTCGCCTCGAAGACGTCGACCGGGTCGGCCTTGCCCTTCAGCAGCACCGGCTGACGCTCCTCGAACGCCACCCGGTCGCCGGCCAGCTCGGCGGTCAACCGGCCGACCAGCACCTGGCCGGCGCCGGCGGCCTTCTCGAGCCGGGCGGCGACGTTGACGGTGTCGCCGATGACGGTGACCTCGCCGTCGCGACCGACCGAGGTCACCATCACCTCGCCCGTGTTCACGCCGATCGAGAACGCGATGTCGCCGCCGAGGGTCCGCATGGCCAGTCCCGCGGCGACGGCCCGCTCGGCGTCGTCGGCGTGGGCCTGCGGCACGCCGAACACCGCCATGAGACAGTCGCCGAGGTACTTGTCGACGGTGCCGCCGTGCTCGTCGACGACCTGGCTCATCCGGCGGAACGCGGCGTCGACGGTGCGGGCCACGGTCTCGGGGTCGGTGCCCTCGGCGAGCGACGTGAAGCCGACGACGTCGGCGAACAGCACCGTCGCCAGCTTGCGCTCGTCCTGCAACGGGCCCCGGACGAGCGACGGCACGTCGGTCGAAGTGGTGGCCGGACCGGCGGTGAGCGCGGTGCCACAGCGACCGCAGAACCGCGTGCCCGCCGGGGCCGCGAACCCGCAGCTCGGGCACGGCCGGTCGGACAGCGCGGTGCCACACGACCCGCAGAAGCGGAAGCCTTCCGGATTGTCGCTCCCACACGACCCGCACTGCACGAGGCCATTGTCTCCCAGTCCCGCCCGGCCGGTCAGGTGACGGTGGTCACTGCCCCGTGTTCGCGGATCGCGGTCGTAGTGTGCCCGCCGTGTACAGCCTGAAGGTGCGGGCCATGAAGGGACGCTCCACGGGCCGGCTGCCGTTCCGGCTGCAGCGCGCCCTCCGCCGTCAGGGGCCGCGGTAGCGCACCGGCGCCTGGTTCACCGGCACGAGGTCGCGGCGGTACTGGCGGTGCACCCGCTCGACGGCCTGCCGCGCCGCCTCGCGCGCGTCGGCGAGCTCGGCCTGCAGGCGGGCCACCTCGGCCTCGAGCGCCATCACCGCTTTCACGCCGGCGAGGTTGAGGCCGGCGTCGGTGAGCTCGGAGATGCGGCGGAGCCGCTCGATGTCGCGATCGCTGTACCGGCGACTGCCGCCGCCGGTGCGCGCCGGATCGAGCAGACCCTTGCGCTCGTAGATCCGCAACGTCTGCGGATGCACGCCGGCCAGCTCGGCCGCGACCGAGATGACGTACACCGCCCGCGTGGGCTGCGGTCGGTCAGCCATCGATCACGCCCTCCAGATGGGCGCGGGGCGACTCGGTGGCCGCCGCCTGCAGCGCTTCGATCGCGTCCCGCTCGGCCGAGGACAGGTTGGTCGGCACCGCGACCTCGACCGTGACGAGGAGATCGCCCGCGCCCTTGACCTTCATCACGCCGCGGCCCTTCACGCGGAACGTCCGGCCCGACCGCGTGCCGGGCGGGATCCGCAGCGTCACCGGCTCGTGGAGCGTGGGCACCGTGACCTCGGCGCCGAGCGCGGCCTCGGCGAACGTGATCGGCACCGTGATCGTGAGGTCGTTGGCCTTCCGGCCGAAGAGCGGATGGGCGCCGACGTGCACCGTGACGTACAGGTCGCCGCCGGGGCCGCCGTTGCGGCCGGCGGCACCGCGACCCTTGAGGCGGATGCGCTGACCGTCGGCCACGCCAGCCGGGATGCGGACCTTCACCTGTCGCGGCCGGTGCTCGGTGCCGGTGCCGTGGCAGCGCGGGCACGGGTCGTCGATCACCGCGCCGCGACCGCCACAGTTCGGGCACGGCTGGCTGAAGCTGAACAGGCCCTGGTTGTCGTCGAGCACGCCCCGGCCATGGCACATCGGGCACGGCGACGGCGAGGTGCCCGGCTTGGCGCCGGTGCCGAGGCATGTCGCGCACGCCGCCTCGCTGGTGAGGTTGACGGTGGTGGTGATGCCATTGACGGCGTCGAGGAACGACAGGTGCAGCTCGGCCTCGAGGTCGGCGCCGCGCTGGGGGCCGGCACCACCGCCGAACCGGCCGCTGCCGGCGCCGCCGCGATTGCGGCCGCGGCCGAACAGGTTGCCGATCAGGTCGCCGAGGTCGTCCGAGCTGAACCCGAACCCACCACCGTTGCCGCCGGCGCCGCCGGCGTTGCCCCCGAAACCACCGAAGGCCGACGGCCCGAGCTTGCGAACCTCGTCGTACTCCTTGCGCTTGGTCGAGTCACCGAGCACGTCGTTGGCCGCCGACACCTCCTTGAAGCGCTCCTCGGCCGACTTGTCACCGGGGTTGGCGTCGGGGTGCAGCTTCTTGGCGAGCTTCCGATAGGCGCGCTGGATCTCCTTGTCGGAGGCGGTGTCGGGCACGCCGAGCACCTTGTAGTAGTCCTTCTCGAACCACTCCCGTTGCGCTTGCGGCAACTGTTGCTCCTACCCGCGAACTTTCACCATGGCCGGCCGCAGTACCCGGCCCTTCCAACGCCAGCCGGCCCGCATGACATCGGCAACCGTCGGCGACTCGTCACTCTCGGCCGGTTCGTGCGCGACCGCGTCGTGCTCCGCCGGATCGAACGGCTTGCCGACCGGGTCGATGCGCTCGAGGCCCTCCTTCTCGAGCACCTCGAGCAACTTGGCGTGACCCTGCTCGAAACCCTCGCCGTGCGCGGCCGCCAAGTCGAAGGTGTCGAGCACATCGAACAGCTTCACGACGAGCGCCTCGGCGGCCCGCGCCACCTCCTCGGCCTTGTCGCGCATGACGCGCTTCCGGTAGTTGTCGAAGTCGGCCGCGAGCCGCTGGAGATCGGCGAGGTACTGGTCACGCTCGGCCTCGATCGACGACAGGTCGTCGATGTCGGCCTCGACCGCGGCGCCGGCGGCGTCGAGATCGACGTCGACCGGCTCCGCGATCAGATCCGCGACGGCTTCGGGATCGGGCCCGTCCGGCGCCCGATCCTCCTCACTCACGAGGCCTCACCGTCGACGATCTCGGCGTCCACCACGTCGTCATCGTTCTGGTGCGCCGCGGCGCCGTCGGCGGAGCCCGAGGCCTGGCTGGCCGACGCCTGCTCGTAGAGGCGCTGCGCGAACTGCTGCGACGACGACACGAGTTGCTCGGTGGCCGACTTGATGGCATCGAGGTCGGTGCCAGCCAGCGCCTGCTTCAGCGCCGCGAGACCCGACTCGACGGTGTCCTTCTCCTCGCCCGAGATCTTGTCGCCCTGGTCCTTGAGGAGCTTCTCGGTCTGGTACACGAGGCTGTCGGCGTTGTTGCGGACCTCGGCCTCCTCCTTGCGGCGGCGGTCGTCCTCGGCGTGCGACTCGGCGTCGCGAACCATGCGGTCGATGTCGTCCTTGTTCAGCGACGACTGACCGGTGATGGTCATCGACTGCTCCTTGTTGGTGGCCCGGTCCTTCGCCGACACGTGCACGATGCCGTTGGCGTCGAGGTCGAAGGTGACCTCGATCTGCGGCACACCGCGCGGCGCGGGCGGCAGGTCGACGAGCTGGAACTTGCCGAGCGTCTTGTTGTACATCGCCATCTCGCGCTCGCCTTGGAGGACGTGGATCTCCACCGACGGCTGCATGTCGTCGGCCGTGGTGAACACCTCGGTGCGCCGGGTCGGGATGGTGGTGTTGCGCTCGATGAGCTTGGTCATGATGCCGCCCTTGGTCTCGATGCCGAGCGACAGCGGGGTGACATCGAGGAGCAGGACGTCCTTGACCTCGCCCTTGAGCACGCCGGCCTGGAGTGCCGCGCCGACCGCGACGACCTCGTCGGGGTTGACCCCCTTGTTGGGGTCACGGCCGCCCGTCAGCTCCTTGACGACG
>JAODBK010000019.1 GCA_025463925.1 Acidimicrobiales bacterium
GCCGCCGCCGCGGCCGCCCACGGCGGGCGCAGCGTGGTGCAGGCGCAACGGGCGCTGGCGGTCGCGTCGGCCAGCCTGTTGGCCCTCGGGGTGTGCAGCACCTTCGTCGTCTCGCGCGACCTCGACCGGGCCGGCCAGCACGCGCTGGCCCGCGGGCACGGCGATGCCACGCAGGCGGTGGTGCTCGGCTCGGAGAACTCGCGGCCGGCGCCCGACCCGTCAGGGCAGCAGGCCGACGCCGCCGGCATCACCGGGCCCGACGTGGCGCGGGCCCTGGCCGCGGTCGCGATGACCGACGAGGTCATCAGCTCCGGGCCGACCGACGCCGCCGCGCCGGCATCGGGCGCGCCGGGCGCCAGCAATCCGGGCAGCAGCGGGTCGACATCGTCGTCGCCGTCGTCGTCGCCCAACTCGGCGCCGGCCGCGACGGCCAAGCCGACCGCGCAGGTGAGCGCTGCCGTCAGCGTCGCAGCGCCGCTGGCGGTCGTCGTGAGCGCGGGCGCCGGGACGGGCTCGTGCAGTGGTGCGTCGGTCGCCGGCCAGGGCGGCGGGTGCACGCCACCGCCGCCGGCTTCATCGCCCGCGGTCGTCGTCGACGCCGGCGGCGAGAGCCTGCCACCCGTCCACGTCGGCCTGCCGTAACGGCTGGGACGCGAGAGAGGCCGCCCCGAAGGGCGGCCCCTCGTCTTGCGTTGGTGTGGTTTCAGACGGGACGAACGTTCGCGGCCTGCAGACCCTTCGGGCCCTGCTGGATGTCGAACTCCACCGTCGCACCCTCATCCAGGCTGCGATAGCCCGAACTCTGGATGGCGGAGTAGTGGACGAACACGTCGGGCGCGCCATCTGATTGCGAGATGAAGCCGAAGCCCTTCTCGGCGTTGAACCACTTCACGGTACCGGTCGCCACGGTGGCGGACCCCCTTCTTTCTGCTTATGGAGATGAGGGGCCTGCCGAGCCGTGCTACCTACTGGTGTTGCGCGTCTGAAGCGATTCCCTCGGGCGGAAACGCTACCAGCGCCCGACGCCGGCGTCACCGATCGCGGTCTATCGGTGGACTTGCGTGCCTGACGGGGTGTCCTTGACCACCCACCCACCCGCCTCGAGCTCGGCGCGGATCGCATCGGCGGTCGCCCAGTCGTGGTCGGCCCGGGCGGCGTCACGCCGGGCGACCAGATCGGTGGTGGCCGGGTCGAGGGCCTCGTCGTCGGTGCCGACGGTCAGGCCGACGGCGCCCAGGATCTCGGCGGCCGCGGCCGCGAGGGGCGCGGCGTCGTCGGGCCGGCCTTCGTCGAGCGCGATGTTGACGTCGCGGACGGTGTCGGACAGCACCGCCATCGCGGCCGGCGTCTGCAGGTCGTCGTCCATGTGCGAGCGGAACCGGTCGACGACCGACGCATCGGCCGCGGCATCCGGCAGCCCGGCGGCCGCGACCCGGCGGGCATACTCGTCGAGCCGCTCCAGCGTCCGCACGGCGCGGTCGACGGTGTCGGCGTTGACCTCGACCGGCGAGCGGTAGTGCGACTGCAGCACGAGCAACCGGTAGGCGCGGGCGTCGGTGTGGTCGAGCAGCTCGGTCAGGGTCGTGAAGTTGCCGAGCGACTTCGACATCTTCACGCGGTCGACCTCGACGAATCCGTTGTGCACCCAATGGCGGGCGAACGCCCGGCCGAGCGCGACCGCCTGCACCCGCTCGTTCTCGTGATGGGGGAAGGCCAGGTCCTGGCCGCCGCCGTGCAGGTCGAAGCCCTCGCCGAGCAGGTCGAGCGCCATGACCACGCACTCGGTGTGCCAGCCCGGCCGGCCATCACCCCACGGCGAGGGCCACGACGGCTCGCCCGGCTTGGCCTTCTTCCAGAGCGCGAAGTCGACCGGCGAGCGCTTCTCGTCGTTCACCGCCACCCGCTCGCCGGCCCGCAACGAGTCGATCGACTGCCGGGCCAGCAGCCCGTACCCGTCGACCTGCTCCGACTCGAAGTAGACGCCGTCGCTCGTCTCGTACGCGATGCCGGCGTCGACGAGCCGCCCGACGAGCTCCACCATGGGCGCGACGTACGCGGTCGCGTGCGGGTCGTGGGTGGGCCGTTTCACGCCGAGGCGGTCCATGGCGTTCCACCACATCGCCTCGTACTCGGCGACGACGGCGTCGGGCGGGCGCCCCTCCTCGTTGGCGCGTTTGATGATGTTGTCGTCGACGTCGGTGATGTTCGAGACGTAGTCGACCTCGAAGCCCGACCACTCGAGATACCGGCGGAGCACGTCGAACACCAGGCTGAACCGGCCGTGGCCGAGATGGGGGACGTCGTACACGGTCGGCCCGCACACGTACATCGACACCTGGCCCGGCGTGCGCGGCTCGATCGGGGCGACGCGTCCCAATGCGGTGTCGAACAGCTGGATCACGCAGGTACGGTAACCGGAACATGCCTGCCGTCGTCCCGGAAAACGTCCCCCCGAAGCCGTCGTTGGAAGGCCTCGAAGCCGCGTGGGCCGAGCGCTGGGAGACCGACGGCGTCTACCGCTTCGATCGGACCAAGACCCGTGCCGACATCTACTCCATCGACACGCCGCCGCCCACCGTCAGCGGATCACTGCACCCGGGTCACGTCTGCTCGTACACCCACACCGACACCGTCGCGCGCTTCCATCGCATGCGCGGCCGCGAGGTCTTCTACCCGATGGGTTGGGACGACAACGGGTTGAACGTCGAACGCCGAGTGCAGCTGCTGCTCGGCGTCACCGTCGACACCTCGCTGCCCTACGACCCGGACTTCCGGCCGCCCGACCCGCCGCCCAAGCAACCGATCCCGATCAGCCGGCCCAACTTCATGGAGCTGTGCGCGCAGGTCGTCGAACAGTTCGAGCAGGAGTACAAGGACCTCTGGACGACCATCGGGCTGTCCGTCGACTGGTCGCAGACCTACACGACGATCGGCGAAAAGGCCCGGCGCACCAGCCAGCGGGGCTTCCTGCGCAACTTCCACGACGGCGTGGCCTATCTCGCCGAGGCGCCGACCTTGTGGGACGTCGACTTCCGCACCGCGGTCGCCCAAGCCGAGCTCGAGGACCGCGAGCTGCCCGGCGCGTACCACCGGCTCCTCTTCCACGGCGACGACGCCGACCTCGCGATCGAGACCACGCGGCCGGAGTTGCTGGCGGCATGCGTCGCGGTCGTCGCCCATCCCGACGACGCGCGCTACCGCGACCGCTTCGGCACCACCGTCCGCACCCCACTGTTCGGCGTCGATGTGCCGGTCGTGGCCCACGAGCTGGCGGATCCGGAGAAGGGTTCCGGCATCGCCATGATCTGCACCTTCGGCGACACCACCGACGTGGTGTGGTGGCGCGAGCTGTCGCTGCCGGTGCGGTCCATCGTCGGGCGCAACGGCCGCATCGTCGACGAGCCACCTGCCGGCGTGCCGGCCAACGACACCTGGGCCTCGATCGCCGGCAAGACCGTCAAGCAGGCGCAGGCGGCGATGGTCGACGCGTTGCGGGCGTCCGGCGAGATCGACGGTGAGCCGCGCGCCATCACCCACGCGGTGAAGTTCTGGGAGAACGGCAGCCGGCCGCTCGAGATCGTCACCAACTGGCAGTGGTTCATCCGGTACCCGCCGAAGGAGGAGATGCTGAAGCGGGGGTCCGAGCTGCGGTGGCATCCCGACCACATGCGCGTCCGCTACGAGAACTGGGTCAACGGTCTCGCCGGCGACTGGAACATCACCCGGCAGCGGTATTTCGGAGTGCCGTTCCCCGTCTGGTACCCGCTCGACGCCGACGGCCAGCCCGACCGCTCGCGGCCGCTGGTCGCGTCGGAGGACCGGCTGCCGGTCGATCCGTCCACCGACGCGCCCGACGGCTACGAGCCGTCGCAACGCGACGCACCGGGCGGCTTCACCGGCGATCCCGATGTGATGGACACGTGGGCCACGTCGTCGCTCACGCCGCAGATCGTCTGCGGGTGGGTCGACGACCCGGACCTGTTCGCGCGCACGTTCCCGATGGACCTCCGGCCGCAAGCCCACGAGATCATCCGGACGTGGCTCTTCTCGACGGTGGTCCGGTCGCACTACCTCCACGACTGCCTGCCATGGTCCGACGCCGCCATCTCGGGCTTCGTCGTCGACCCGGACCGCAAGAAGCTGTCGAAGTCGAAGGGCAACGCCGAGGACACGCCGGCCGGGCTCGTCACCGAGTTCGGCGCCGACGCGGTCCGCTACTGGGCGGCCTCCGGCCGACCCGGGCTCGACGTCAAGTTCGACAAGAACCAGATGAAGGTCGGCCGGCGGCTCGCCATCAAGATGCTCAACGCGTCGAAGTTCGTGCTGTCGTTCCCCGCGAACGAGGGCGACGCGACCGACGATCTCGACCGGTCGATGCTCGCCGGCTTGGCCCGGTTGGTGGACGAGTCGACGCGCTCGTTCGACGACTACGACTACGCCCGCGCCCTCGAACGCGCCGAGGCGTTCTTCTGGTCGTTCTGCGACGACTATCTCGAGCTGGTGAAGGGCCGGGCCTACGCCGGCAACGCGTCGGCCTCGACCGCGCTGCGCGTCGGACTCTCGGCGCTGCAGCGGCTCTTCGCACCGTTCCTGCCGTTCGTCACCGAAGAGGTGTGGTCGTGGTGGCAGGCCGGATCGATCCACCGCGCGTCATGGCCCGACGCCGGCGCGATCCCGGCCGCCGGCGGCGACCCGTTGGTGCTCGAAGTCGCGGCCACCGTTCTCGGCGCCGTCCGCCGCGCCAAGAGCGAGGCCAAGCTGTCGCAGCGCGCCCCTGTCGACCGGGTGCTCGTGCGCGACACCGCCGAGCGCATCGACGCGCTCGAGCGGGCACGTGGCGATCTCGTGGAAGCCGGATCGGTGGCCGAATTGGTCACCGAGGTCGGTGAACCCGCGGTGAACGTCACGCTCGCGGCCCCGTAGCGGTCAGCAGACGCCGTCCCACGCGGGTAAGCATCAACACCATGACCGCTCCCGTCGCAACCTCCGTCGCGGCCCGCGCCACCGAGCTCGTGAAGGTCTACGGCCACGGCGAGACCGCAGTGCAGGCGCTCGACCGCGTCTCGGTCGCGTTCCCGCACGGTCAGTTCAGCGCCATCATGGGCCCTTCGGGCTCGGGCAAGTCCACGCTGATGCACTGCCTCGCCGGCCTCGACAGCGTGACGTCCGGCCAGGTGTTCATCGGCGACACCGACATCACCAAGCTGCACGACAACGACCTCACGTTGCTCCGGCGCGACAAGGTCGGTTTCATCTTCCAGGCGTACAACCTGGTGCCGACGCTGAACGCCATCGAGAACATCACGTTGCCGATGGCGATCGCCGGCCGCGATCCCGATCAGCAGTGGCTCGACCAGATCATCGACACCATGGGCCTGCGCGACCGGCTGAAGCACCGCCCGGCCGAGCTGTCGGGTGGGCAGCAGCAGCGCGTCGCCGCCGCGCGCGCGCTGGCCAGCCGGCCCGACATCATCTACGCCGACGAGCCCACCGGCAACCTCGACTCGCGGTCGAGCGCCGAGATCCTCGGGTTCCTCCATCGCTCGGTGCGCGACCTCGGTCAGACGATCGTGATGGTGACCCACGACGCGGTCGCGGCGGGCTACGCCAACCGCGTGATCTTCCTCCAGGACGGCCGCATCGTCGACGAGCTGGCCGACCCCACCGCCGAGTCCGTTCTCGACCGCATGAAAGCGATGGGCGCCTGACCCATGTGGAAGGCCACCATCCGAAGCCTGATGGCGCACAAGCTGCGCCTGATTCTCACCGGCATCGCGATCGTGCTCGGCGTCGGCTTCGTCACCGGCACGCTGGTGCTGAGCGACACGCTGAGCGCGACGTTCAACAATCTCTTCCGGGGCATCACCGCCGGCATCGACGTGCAAGTTCGATCGCCGAAGACGTTCAGTGAGCAGGGGAACCAGGGCGGCGGCGGGACGCAGCACCTCCCCGTTCCGGAGACCGTCCTCAGCGACGTCGAGCGGATCCCGGGGGTCGCCGCGGCCACTGGTGAGGCCGTCGGCTCGGCCATCCTCATCGACTCGAAGGGCAAGGCGATCCAGCCGACGGGCCCGCCCACGCTCGGGTTCAGCTTCCCCGATGACCCGCGCCTCACGTCGTTGCGGGTGAAGGACGGCCGCCGGCCTCGCGGGCCGACCGAGGTCGCGATCGACGTGTACACCGCCAACAAGTACGGGTTCCACGTCGGCGACCAGGTGAAGGTGGTCGCCAACGGACCGGTGCAGACCTACACCCTGGTCGCCACCATGCGCATCGGCACCGCCGACTCCCTCCTCGGCGCCACCGTCACCGCGTTCGACCTGCCCACCGCGCAGAAGGCGTTCGACCTCGTCGGCAAGTACAGCGACATCAACGTGAAGTCGGCCGGCGGCGTGGCCGCGACGCAACTCCGCGACCGGATCAACCGGGCGTTGAAGCCGCGTTACGAGGCGGTCACCGGAAGCGAGCTGGCCAAGGAGAACGCCAACGACATCCAGAAGGGCATCGGGTTCATCACGACGTTCCTGCTGGTGTTCGCAGGTGTCGCGCTGCTGGTCGGCACCTTCCTGATCGTCAACACCTTCAACATCATCGTGGCGCAGCGCACGCGCGAGTTGGCGCTGCTCCGCGCCCTCGGCGCGCAACGGCGCCAGGTGATGGCGTCGGTGGTCGGCGAAGCGATGATCACTGGCGCGTTCTGCTCGGTCGTCGGCGTCGGGTTCGGCGTGCTCACCGCGATCGGCCTCCAGGGCCTCTTCAGCGCCATCGGGTTCAAGTTGCCGGCATCCGGATTGGTGGTGCAGCCGAACTCGATCATCGTCGGCCTGGTCGTCGGCTTCGTCGTGACGCTGCTCTCGTCACTGCTCCCGGCCCGGCGCGCGACGCGGGTCGCGCCCATCGAAGCGCTGCGCGACGTCGCCGCGCCGCCCGCGACGAGTGCCCGCAGCCGGATCATCGCCGGCGCGACCACGGGTGTGATCGGGGGTGTGGCGCTGGCTGCCGGCCTGCTCGGCAGCGGCATCTCCCTGGTCGGCACCGGTGCCCTGCTGATCTTCCTCGCGGTGGCCTTCCTCGCGCCGCTCATCGCCAAGCCGGTGGCCGGGCTCATCGGCACGCCGATCGCCCGGATCTACAAGCTCCCCGGCAAGCTGGCCCGGGAGAACGCCACCCGCAACCCCCGCCGCACGGCGGCCACCGCGGCGGCGCTGATGATCGGCCTGGCGCTGGTGACGCTGGTCAGCATCCTGGCCGCGTCCGCCCAGGTGTCGACCAACCGGGCCATCGACCGCGCCTTCACCGCCGACTACATCATCACGACCAAGCAGTTCGGCAACTTCCCGGCCACGCTGGCCGACGACCTGCGCAAACTCCCGCAGCTCTCGGCCGTCACCCCGTTCGCGTTCGGACAGTTCAAGCTCGACGGCTCGACCAAACAGCTCTCCAGCGTCGACCCGCGCGAGTTCGCCAAACTCGGCAATCTCAAGGTGGTCGAGGGCCAGCTCCCTGCGGACACCGACCCGGCGGCGCTGCTCGTCGACGCGAGCGAGGCCAAGGCCAAGCACTGGCATGCCGGCACCGTCGTGGCGGCCGAGTTCGCGAAGACCGGGAAGGTGCAGCTGCCGGTGAAGGCGGTGTACGCCAAGAACCAGCTGATCGGCAAGTACCTCGTCACCGACGCCACGTTCCGGGCCAACTTCACGCAGCAGTTCGCCAACATCGTCCTGGCCAAGAAGGCGCCCGGCGTCAGCGCCCAGGTGGCGAGGGCCGCGGTCGACCGCGTCGCCGCCAACTACCCGAGCGTCGACGTGAAGGATCAGACGCAGCTCAAGGCGGACCAGCGCAAGCAGATCAACCAGTTGCTCTCCGTCATCTTCGCCCTGCTGCTCTTCTCCATCGGGATCGCGCTGATCGGCGTCGTCAACACGCTCGTCCTGTCGATCTTCGAGCGGACCCGCGAGCTCGGCCTGCTCCGGGCCGTCGGCATGACGCGACGGCAGATCCGGAAGATGATCCGTTGGGAGTCGGTGATCATCGCGGTGTTCGGGACGCTGCTCGGCATGGCGGTCGGGATCGGCTTCGGGATCTCCCTGGTGTCGGCGCTCCACAGCCAGGGCATCACCGACCTGGTGATCCCGTTCAGCTACCTCCTCGGGTACCTCGTCGTCGCCGTGCTCGCCGGCATCGTCGCCGCCATCTGGCCGGCCCGCCGGGCCGCCCGCCTCGACATCCTGCAGGCCATCTCCACCGAATGAACCGTCGGCTGCCGGCACGCCGCGGCCGATGCGGCATCGACGGGCCCAAGACAATTCTGCCGATTGGCTTGACACGAACACTTGTTCGATCTAGGTTGCCGACACAACCTCGTGGCCCGGGTTCGACGGGCCTCCTCGCAGGACCGCTCAGTGTTTGGCGTCGGGAGGAGGTTGGCCGTGGGTGTGAGCGCGATCGCTCGTTCGTTGCGCGAGGCGCTGCGCGACTTCGACCCGGCCACGCACCCGGCCGAGGACTGCGCGGCGCTGGTGGAGGAGCTCGCCCGCACCGAGAAGGCGTGCGCGCTCGCCCGTGTCCTTATGGCGGCCCGGGCCTGCGACCGCGGCGCCCATCGCCAACGGGGCTTCCCCGATGCGGCCGACTGGCTGGCCCAGGTCGGCGGCACCACGCCCGCGCAGGCCGAGCGCGAGCTGGCCACAGCTCGGCGCATCCCGGACCTGCCTGCCACCAAGGCCGCGCTCACCAGTGGCGAGCTCTCCCTCGAGCAGGCCGAGGAGATCGCCAAGACCGAGCTGCACTGCCCGGGATCGGAAGCCGAGATGCTCGACGCGGCGCGGCGCGACACCCTCAGGTCACTGCGCCAGACCGGTCGCGCCAAGCGCCACTCGGCGATCCCGCCCGAGCTGCTCGCCCGCCACCAGCACCAGGCCCGCCACCACCGCCACTGGCGGGACGAGCTCGGCCTGGTGCGGGGCACCTACGCGCTCGAGCCCCACGTCGGC
>JAODBK010000036.1 GCA_025463925.1 Acidimicrobiales bacterium
CGGTCGAGGGTGCCCGTCAGCTCGACGGTGCCACCGAGGGTCCGCACCGCGGCGAAGTGGCGGCCCTCGCGGGTCACCGACTCGGGCGCGGTGCCGACCTCGTCGTGGGCCGCCGCCAGCCAGTAGCGCACCATGCGCTGGCCGTGGACGAACCGCAGGCCGGCCAGCTCGGCGATGAGCAGGGCCTCGTCGCGGGCGAACAGGTGGGCCACCGCGGGCTGGTTGGCGAAGGCCAACAGGTCGGCTTGGTCGATCGACAGCTTCCCGTCGCGCAACGCCACCGCGGTCTGGGGCATCCCCCGCAGCTTGCGGGCCCGCTTGAGCTCGGCGCCGGTGGTCTGCAACGACAGGTCGCACTCCCGGGCCAGGCGGGCCGCGGCGGCCTTGGAGCCGTCGTCGGCCCAGATCTTGCGGGCGTCCCAGGCGGCGAGCAGCCGGGCCCGGGCGGCCGCGAAGCGCGACTCCTCGCGCTGCAGGCCGATCACCGTCTCGTGCAGCTCGGCGTCGGAGAGCGCGTCCGGATCGAGCGCGAACAGCTCGTCGACTGCCGCTGCCAGTGCCTCCACGCCCTCACCTCCCCACGCAATCGAACCGACCGAAGGGGAAGTGCCAGCACCCTATCGAACAGGTGTTCGACCTGTCAAGCCCATTCGCGAAAGAAGTTTCGGGAAGCACATACTGCCCGCTTCGTCGCCGCGGGCCGGGCTCGACGTGAATCGCGAACGCAGTGCGTCGAGCGTCCGCTTCCGTGTGTCCGGAACGACGACGGCGCGCACCAGCGATGGCCCATCCGCCCGGCGCTGGAGCTTCTCGACGACAACAGCCCGTTCGATCCCGGCTGGCCGACGTGGGTTGTCTGCTTCATCCGCTTGTCGTTGTACACGTGGCGGCCTTGCCGACGATGAAGGTCCCGGTCCCCCTCGACTCGCCGCCGAATCGCCTGAACGAGCCGATGAGGTAGACGTCCTCGCGGCCCCCGCATGACGGGCACATTGGGCCATCGCGCTACCGGTCAAGTCGCGTCCACGCGGAGGTGGCCGGTCTCGTTGAGGGAGACGATCGACCGGATGCCGCCGGTCGACGCCGCCACCCGGCTGATCGACGCGTACTCGGGGTGGAACCACAGCACGCGCGACAGCCCGAGCACGCCACCCAGATACGCGTTGATGACGCCGCCGTGGCACACCGCGACGACGCGGCGCGACGGATGGCGGCCGATCACGTCCTCGGCCGCGGCGGTGACCGACGCACGGAACGCGGCCGGGTCGATGCCGCCCTCCATCTCGTCCCATCGCTCCTCGACCATCAGCCGCCACCGCTCGTCCTTCGCAGCCCGCAGTTCCTCGACCGGGATGTAGGAGTCGGACTCGCGATCCCACTCGGCCAGGCCGTCCATCACCTCGACGTCGACGCCGAGCGCGGTCGCCAACGGTCGCGCCGTCTCGACCGCGCGCCGCAACGGGCTGCTCACGACGTGGTCGATCGGCTCGGCGGCGAGCCACGCCGACAGCGCAGCGGCCTGCCGCCGGCCGAGCGCGGTGAGCGACGGGTCGGCGGGCGCGCCGAGGCCCTCGATGCGCTGCGGTTCGGCGTGGCGCACCAGCAACAACTGCACAAGGGTCGAATCTAGGGCCCTAACAGTTCGCCTGGCCGGCCCGGCTCGACGCGTCGATCACCTTGCCGAGCCCGGCACCGATCGCCTTGGCCTCGGCTACGGTGAGGTGCCGGCTGAAATGCTCCTCGACGCCGCGCAGGTGCGTCGGCGCCGCCTCGCGGAGCGCGGCCAGGCCGTCGGCGGTGAGCACCGCCTCCGAGCCCCGCCGGTCGTTGCGGCTCTGCTCGCGCGCCACGAGGCCGGCGGCCTCCATGCGATCGATCAGCCGGGTGAGACCACTGCGGCTGATGAGCACCGACTCGGCCAGCTCGCTCATGCGCCGGCGGCCACGGGTCGTGTTGAGCTGCACGAGCACGTCGTACCAGGCCAACGGGAGGCCGTGCTCCTCCTGGAGCTCGCGCTCGAGCACGTCGACCAACGCGGCATGGGCGACGAGGAACCGCCGCCAGACCTCGATGCGCGCATCTTCCCGCTTCGCCATGACAACGAGTCTACCGGAATAGTTGTAGGTACAACAATGTTTGTATCGGCACGATGAGCTCGATGAACCCGAAGAACACCAAGATCGACGTCCGACGCCGTGACTCCCGCCAGCACACCGAGATCGACTGGCTCGACTCCCATCACAGCTTCAGCTTCGGACCGCACTACGACCCCGCCAACGCCGGGCACGGCCTGTTGCTGGTGAACAACGACGACATCGTGCGGGCCGGCACCGGCTTCAGCACCCACCCGCACCGCGACATGGAGATCGTGACGTGGGTGCTCGACGGGCGGCTCGAGCACAAGGACTCGGAAGGCAACACCGGGCAGCTCTACCCGGGGCTGGCCCAGCGGATGACCGCCGGCACCGGCATCTGGCACTCCGAGATGAACCCCAGCCCGGCCGAGGACGTGCACTTCGTGCAGATGTGGGTGCCGCCCGACACCGAGTCCGTCGACCCGGGCTACCAGCAGCTCGACATCAACGCCGAGCTCGGTCGCGGCGGCCTGGTGCCGGTCGCGTCGGGCCGCGGCCACGACGCCGCGATCACGATCCGCCAGCGCGGCGCCGTGCTGTGGGCCGGCCGGCTTCACGCCGGCGAGCGGGTCACGATCCCCGACGCCCGCCACGTCCATCTGTTCGTGGCGCGCGGCGCAGTCGACCTCGACGGCGCCGGCCGGCTCGTCGCCGGTGACGCCGCCCGGCTGACGGCCGCGGGCTCGCCCGGGCTCATCGCCGATCTCGCCGACGGCGCCGAGGTGCTCGTCTGGGAGACGGAGTAGAACGTCGTCCATGGCGACGGCGCTGCTCGCGGTCGACGTGCAGGTGGACTTCTGCGAGGGCGGGTCGTTGGCGGTCCACGGCGGCGCCGAGGTCGCCCGGCGACTCACGTCCCACCTGCGGCGCACGAAGCGCGACTACGCGCTCGTCGTGGCCAGCCGCGACTGGCACGTCGATCCCGGTGCGCACTTCGCGGCCGAGCCCGACTACCGCGACTCGTGGCCGGTGCACTGCGTCGCCGGGGAGCACGGCAGCGACTTCCACGCGGCGTTCGACGCCGACCTCGTCGACGTGATCGTGTCGAAGGGCGAGCGGGCCGCGGCGTACTCGGCGTTCGAAGGCCACACCGGCGACGGCCGGGCCCTCGCCGACCTGCTCGCCGACGCCGCGGTCACCGAGCTCGACGTCGCCGGCATCGCCACCGACTACTGCGTGCGCGCGTCAGCGCTCGACGCCGTGCGGGCCGGGTTCGACGTCCGGCTGCTCGGGGACCTCGTCGCCGGCGTCGCTCCGGACACGTCATCGGCGGCGCTCGAGGAGCTGCGGGCCGCCGGCGTGGAGATCGTCGAGGTCGGCTGTTAGGCCTGCCGACGGGTGGGCAGGATCAGGGGATGCTCGAGCTCACCGACACCGCCACCGAAGTGATCCGCACCATCGTCGACAACTCCGAGATGCCCGCCGGCTCAGGGCTGCGCGTGGCCGGCCCGAACGACGGTCAGGAAGGGCTGACCATCTCCACCGCCAACACCCCGCACGAGGGCGACCAGGTCGTCGAGAGCGAGGGCGCCAGGGTCTTCGTCGAGCCCACCGCGGCCGTCATGCTCGGCGACAGCGCGCTCGACGCCCGCATCGACGACGACGGCGCCGTGCAGTTCATGCTGACGACACCGGGCAGTGGCAGGGGGTAGGCGCCGCATCACGCCGTCGTGATGACGCGCCGATGCACCGACACCGCGTACCCGTCGCCATTCGCGAAGGGCGCTCGATCCCAGGTGGCGAACCGCTCGGTCAGCGCCAACCCGGCGGCTCCGGCGGCGGCGTCGTACTCGGACAGGGAGTAGCCGCGGTCCAACTGGAAGCCGGCGACCAGCGCGCCGCCCGGCCGGACGTGGCGGGCGCATCCGGCGATCAGCGCCCCCTGGGTGCCCGGCGGTGTGAACAGGGGCACGTTGCCAGCCATCACCACCACGTCGAATGCCCGCGCCAGGTCGAGGTCCGTCACGTCGGCCTGGACCCATTCGATCGCGGGCGCGTTCGCCCGCGCGGTGGCGAGCATCGACGCGTCGGCATCCACACCGACCACTGCGACGCCGCGGCGGGCCAACTCGATGGCGACGCGGCCGCTGCCACAGCCGGCGTCCAGCACCGACTCGGGCTGGAGACCCATCACGAACGAGGCCTCGCCGTGGACGTCCTCGCCGGCGGCGGCCAGGCGGTCGAAGCGGCGCTGGTAGTCGTCGCCGTCCCAGGTCACTGCGCCTCGGGCATCGCGTCCGTCATGCCTGGGTGAACGACGGGTCGGGCATGGGGGCCACATCTTGCCCGGCGGGGCGATCGGGAATACCATTCCGGCAATGGAGAACGGCGTTTCGCTGGCGGACCGGGCGGTGGAGCGCACCCTCGCCGGGCGCCAGAGCGCCTACGCCGAGGAGGTGCGCCGCCTGATCGACGCCGGCATCGCCGTCATGCAACGGGCCGGTGGCGAGAGCCCCCGGGTGAGCGACATCGTCGACGAGGCAGGGCTCTCCAACCAGGCCTTCTATCGCCATTTCCGCGGCAAGGACGAGCTGCTCGCCGCGATCCTCGACGACGGGCTCCGCACCCTGATGGAGTACCTCGGCCACCAGATGGCGAAGGAGCGCCGGCCCGACGCCCAGATCCGCCGATGGATCGAAGGGATCATGGCCCAGGCCACCGACGCGAAGGCCGCCGAGGCGACGCGCGCGGTGACCATGAACTCCAATCGCCTGAACGAGGAGTTCGCGGCCGAGACGCGCCGGTCGCAGGAGCTGATGCGAAGCCTGCTCGTCCAGCCGCTGACCGCGATGGGCAGCCCCGACGTGGAACGCGATGCCCAGGCCATCTACCAACTCGTGCTGGCGTCGATGCACGACCACCTGTGGCGCCGGCAGCGCCCGAGCCGGGCGGACGTCGCCCACCTCGTCGGGTTCTGCCTCGCCGGCGTCGAGAAGGACTGAGGAGGAAGATGGAACGCGAGATCGGCCTCACCGGCATCGGCGGGCAGGGCATCCAGCTCGCGGCGCAGTCGTTGGCGCGCGGTGCCGCTCACGAGGGCCGCAACGTGTCGTTGTTCGGCGTGTACTCGGGTTCGATGCGCGGGGGGCGCACCGACTCGTCGGTCGTCGTTGCCGACGGCCCGATCGACGCGCCGCCGCTGGTATCGCACCTGTGGTCGGTGATCGCGATGCACGACGCGTTCTGGCTCCCGACCGTCGAGGGCCGAGGCGTGCAAGCGAAGCTCCGAACGGGCAGCGTCGTGCTGCGCAACTCGTCGACGTTCGACACCGACCTCGACCGCGACCGGTTCCGGGTGTTCGACGTGGCCGCCACCGAGATCGCCCTCGGGCTCGGCAACGAGATGATGGGCTCGATGGTGATGGTCGGGGCGTTCGCCGGCATCACCGGACTGCTCGAGGTCGACTCGGCCATCGAGGGCATGCGGCAGTCGGTCCCGTCCCACCGAAAGCAGCACATCGAGCGCAACGAAGCGGCCATCCGCGCCGGCTTCGACGCCGTCGCCGACCGAGTGCTGGCGGCGCCGGCGTGGTCCGACGACAACGAGGAGGTGCGGGCGTGAAGGTCCTCACCCGCGGCACGGTGACCGTCGACGTCGAGCAGTGCAAGGGCTGCGACATGTGCATCCCCGCGTGCCCACCGGGCGTGCTCTCGATGAGCCGCGAGGTCAACGGGCGCGGCTATCGCTTCCCGATCCTGCATCCGGGCTGCACCGGTTGCCAGGCCTGCCAGCAGATCTGCCCGGACTGGGTGTTCGAGGTCTTCCGCTACGAGGAGCCGATCGAGCTGGAGGTGCCCGAGTCATGACGCGGCGGTTGATGGAGGGCAGCGAGGCGATCGTCGAAGCCGCGATCGCCGCCGGGTGCCGGTTCTTCACCGGCTACCCGATGACGCCGTTCACCGAGGTGCTCGAGCACTTCTCGAAGCGCCTGCCCGAGGTGGGCGGCGTGTGCATCAACGCCGAGAGCGAGCTCGAAGCGATCGGGATGACGTGGGGCGCGGCCGCCACCGGCGCGCGGGCCGCGACCGGATCGGTCGGCCAGGGCCTGTCGCTCATGCAGGAGTCGATCGCCGAGATGGCCCTGGCCCGGGTGCCGATCGTCGTGTTCAACATGTCGCGCGGGCAGTCGGACTACTTCCAGGCAACACGCGGCGGCGGCCACGGCGACTACCGCACCATCGTGCTGGCGCCGATGGACGTCAGCGAAGCGGTCGAGCTCACGCAGCTCGCGTTCCACCTGGCCGACAGGTGGCGCAATCCCGTGCTCGTCTACGGCGACTTCCTGATCGCGCACACGTCGGAGGCGATCGACGTCCAGCCGATCGACTTCGGGCCGCTCCCCGACAAGGACTGGGGCATCGACGGCTCCACCAGCGGCACCGGCCGGTCGCGCATGATCACGTCGATCGGCATCGGCAAGGCGCACTCCCCGACCAGCGGCATCATCGGCCACTTCGAGGGCATCGCGCCCCACCTCGCGGCGATGCAGGCTGCCGAGGCGCGGGTCGAGACCGGGTTCGTCGACGACGCCGACCACATCGTCGTCGCCTTCGGCACCGCCGGAAAGTTCGTGCGCTACGTCGTCGGGAAGATGCGGGCCGACGGCGTGCGCGTCGGGTACGTCCGGCCGATCACCCTGTGGCCCTTCCCGGAGGATGCGGTCGCCCGCGCATCAGAAGGCAAGCGCGCCGTGATGGTGTTCGAGAACAGCGCCGGCCAACTGATCGACGACGTCAAGATCTCGGTGCTGGGCCGGGCGCCGGTCATCCCGATCGGCGGCATCTCCACCGACGCGTCAGGCTTCGGTGTGGGCGACATGTACGACGCGGAAGTCATCCGCGGCCGCATCGAAGCCGTCCTCGCCGGCCAGGAGGTCACGTCATGACGGACGCCATCGTCGAACGCCCGATCGTCCCCACCGAGCACCGGCCCGATCGGGCGGCGCACGAGGTCGGCCACAAGGTGGCGCCACTGCTGCTCACCGAGCAGAGCCACTTCTGCCCGGGGTGCGGCGAGCCGATCGCGGCTCGCACGATCCTCGAGAACCTGGTGGAGCTCGGGGTGGCGGGCCAGTCGGTCGCGGTGCTCGGCATCGGCTGCTACACCGCGATGGCCTCCTCGTTCGACATCGACACGGTGCAGGCGTTGCACGGCCGGGCGCCGTCGGTCGCCACCGGCGTCAAGCGCATGAAGCCCGACTCGATCGTCTTCACGCTCCAGGGCGACGGTGACATGGTGAACGAGGGCCTCCAGGAGGTGCTGCACACCGCCGCCCGCGGCGAGTCGGTGACCGCCATCCTCCTCAACAACGGCGTGTTCGGCGAGACCGGCGGCCACATGACGGCGACCAGCGTCCTCGGCCAGCGCACGAAGAACACGATCGACGGGCGTGACGCCGAGTACCACGGCTACCCGATCCGCATCGCCGACCTCATCGCACAGCTCGACGGCGTGGCCTATGTGGCGCGCGGCTCGGTGCACAGCCCGGGGGCCATCGCCAAGACCAAGAAGATGGTGCACAAGGCGCTCCAGATGCAGGTCGAGCGCAAGGGGTTCTCGTTCGTCGAGATCCTCACCATGTGCCCGACCGGCTGGTTCATCCCCACCATCGAGGGCCCGCAGTACATGGACGACACCCTCGGCCAGGTCCACACCATGGGCGAGCTCGAGGTGCGCGGCTGACCAACGCGCGGCCGCTCCATGGCCGGGTCGCATTCGTGGCCGGCGCCAGCCGGGGCATCGGGCGCACGATCGCGCAGCACCTCGCAGCCGCCGGTGCCGCGGTCGCGGTCGCGTCGCGCAGTGACACCGAGGGGACGTTGCCCGGCACGATCCACTCGGTCGCCAACGGCATCAACGTCGCCGGCGGACAGGCGCTGCCGGTGGTGTGCGACGTCACCGATGAGGCGTCGGTCGAGGCCGCGGTCGCGTTCACCGTCGCCGAGCTCGGCGGCATCGACGTGCTGGTCGCCAACGCCGGTGTCATGTGGCTGGCCCCGACCCTCGACACCCCGTTGAAGCGCTGGGAGCTCTGCCTCCGCGTCAACCTCACCGGCGTGTTCCTCGTCACGAAGGCGGTGCTGCCCCACGTGATCGCGCGCGGGCGTGGGTCGCTCGTCGCGATCACGACGAGTGGCGTGCGGATGACCGACCTCGGCAGCAACGCCTACTGGGTCGCCAAGGCCGGCGTGGAGCGCTACTACGCCGGGCTGGCGACCGAGCTGCGGGCCCACAACATCGCGGTGAACTGCCTCGCCCCCACCAAGGTCGTGCTCACCGAGGGATGGGCCGCCGGCGGCGGTGGTCGTGAGATCCCGTCCGACATGATCGAGCCGCCCGAAGCGATGGGTCAGGCGGCGGTGTGGCTCGCGCAGCAAGACGCCGGCGGCGTCACCGGGACGGTGCAGTCCTCGCTCGGATAGGCGTTTTGCGGGCGGCGAGATGCGGTACGTGTTCGGCCATGTACATCGGCATCGGGACACTCATCCTCATCATCATCCTGGTCCTCATCCTCACCTAAGCCAACGGTGAGCCGACCGGCTCGTCGACTTCGAGGCCGCCTTCTGCGAGCTGGGCCTCGGAGTCGCCGAGCTGATCGGGCATGATCCACGACACGAGCGCGGCGGCCACGTAGGCGACCAGGCCGCCGATGATCAGGGTGTGGCTCATGGCGTCGGCGAACGCGTGGCGCGCCGCGTCGGCCAGTTGCGGCACCGAGGGCAGGCCACCGATGCCGTGGGCCACACCGATGGCCCCGCCGAGCGAGCTGCGGGCTGTCGCCTTGGCCGATGCGGGCAGCGCGGCGATCGAACGGTCGAGCGCATGTGCGTAACGCGATGCGACCAGGCTGCCCAACACCGCGACACCGAGCGCGCCGCCGAGTTCCCGGGTCGTGTCGTTCATCGCCGAGCCGACGCCGGACTTGGCGAGCGGCAGCGACGACATGATCGCGGCCGTCGAGGGCGCCATCGTGAGGCCCATGCCGGTGGCCAGCACGACGAACGACAGGGCCAGCAGCAGGTACGGCGTGTCCACGCCGTTGCGCGACATGATGAATTGCCCGGTGCCGGCGACGATGAGCCCCAGCGTGACTGTCGCCTTGGTGCCGATCCGCTCGGCGACCCGCGCGCTGGAGGGCGCGGCGATCATCATCGTCGCCGCGAACGGCAAGGTGCGGATGCCGGTCTGCAGTGGGTTGTAGCCCCGCACGAGCTGCAGGTACTGCGTCAGCAGGAAGAACATCCCGAACATCCCGAAGAACACCATCGAGATCGCGATCGCGCCACCACTGAAGCCGCGCCGCTTGAAGAACCGGAGGTCGAGCATCGGGTGCTCGACCCGCAGCTCCCATGCCGCGAACGCGAGGAACACCACCGCGCTGACCGCGAACGACCCGACGATCCGGCTGTCGGTCCAGCCGCGCTGCGGTGCCTCGATGATCCCGTACACCAGCGACGAGACCGCGAGGATCGACATGCCGGCACCGACGAGGTCGAGCGGCACGTCGCGCGGGTCCTTCGACGTCGGCACGAGGAACTTGCCGGCGACCAGGGCCAGGATGACGACGGGGATGTTGAGGAAGAACACGGATCCCCACCAGAAGTGCTCGAGCAGCCAGCCGCTCGTCACCGGGCCGATGGCGCCGCCGGCGCCGGCGACCCCGGCCCAGATCCCGATGGCCCGAGCCCGCTCGTGCCGCGGGAAGACATTGGTGAGGATCGACAGCGTCGACGGCATCACCAGTGAGGCGCCGGCGCCCATGAGCGCGCGGCACGCGATGATCTGCCACGGACGCGTGCTCAGCGCGGCCAGCGCCGAGCCGGTGCCGAAGACGACCAGGCCGATCTGCAGCGCGCCCTTGCGACCGAACCGGTCTCCCAGCGCACCGCTGGTGAACAGCAGTCCGGCGAACACGAGGCTGTAGGCGTCGACCATCCACTGCAACTGCGAGTTCGTGGCGCGCAGGTCGACGACGAGGCGCGGCAGCGCGATGTTGAGGACGGTGTTCCCCATGATCACCATGAGCAGGCTGAGACAGAGGACGGCGAGCGTCCACCAGCGACGATCGTCAGGCATGACGGATGGTCTACCCGCGAGACCTGGCGTTTGCTGCTAGATGACGAGGCCGCCGTTGGGTGAGAGGGCCTGGCCGGTGACGAACTTGCTCTCGTCGGCCGCGAGGTAGACCGCGAGCGAGGCGATGTCGGACGGGTCGCCGATCTGGCCGAGCGGCGTCATCATCTTCAGCCCGTCGACCATGGCCGGCGGGATGGCGCGCGTCATGTTGGTGTCGATGACGCCGGGGCAGATCGCGTTGGCGCGCACACCGAGACCGCCATGCGTCCGGGCGATGCTGCGCATGAGGCCGAGGAGGCCACCCTTGCCGGCGGCGTAGTGCGGCGGGCCCCAGCCCGACGTCCCGGCGATGCTCGAGATGAAGATCATCGAGCCGCCGCGGCCGGCGTCGAGGAGCGCCCGCATCATCGCCCGGGCGCAGTAGAAGGCGCCACTCAAGTGGATGTCGAGCATCCGCCGCCAGGCGTCGTCGCTCATGTGGACGAGCTGGGATCCGGCGAGCCCTTGGATCTTGTCCATGCCGTCGCCCGGCGTCTCGGCGACGCCGGCGTTGCTCACCAGCACGTCGACCACGCCGAGCTGCTCGCGGCCGGCGTCGAACATGGCGTCGATGGCGGCGCTGTCGGTGACGTCGGACGTCCACGGCAGCGTGCCCGGCGCGCCGGCGGCGGACGCGGCGTCGGCGGTCGTGTGCGCGGCATCGCCGTTCAGGTCCTGGCACACGACCGACGCCCCCTCGCCGGCGAACGACACGCTCATCGCCCGGCCGAGCCCGCCCCCCGCCCCGGTGATGACTGCGACTTTGCCTCGGAGTCGGTCGACCACGACGGCGAAAGCTAGCGGCGGTTGGCCGCCTTCGCCCGGTCCGGCGTCTCGGTGCCGTTGCCGCGGGCCGCTCCGGCGGCGGACGCGTTGGCCTCGAGCAGCTGCTCGATGTGCTGCAGCGACTCCTTCATGGTGCGCACGTCGGACGCGTCGCGTCGGACCGCCCGCACGACCTGCGTCTGCCAGTACGCGAAGTAGCAGAAGCCGCCGGCGAAGACGAGGGCCAGCCCGAGCAGGCCACCGGACACGACGTACGGCATCTGCTCGAACGAGTCGGTGGTGTGCGAGACGCCCTGCCACCCGAGGAGGATCAACACGAGGCCGAGCGGGATGAGGATCCCGCCGATGGTGAGCAGCACGCGCGCCAGGTCGGCGCCGCCGGCGCGGGTGCGCAGGTCGCGCACCGAGGCGGCGAGCCGGTTGTGGCGTCGGGTCGCTTCGTCTTCGACGAGCAGGTCGGAGTTCGTCGTCGCGGTCATGGGTCTCCTCGAATCAGGCGGTCGCGCCGAGGTACGCGGCGGACACCTCGTCGGTCAGTTCATCCGGGCGGCCGGCCCGGGTGATGACGCCGTGCACCATGATGGCGGCGACGTCCGCAATGGCCAATGCGGTGCGGGCGAACTGCTCCACCACCAGGATGGCGATGCCCTGGTCGGCGAGCTGGCCGACGACCTCGTAGAGCTGCGACACGATGCGCGGCGCCAACCCCATCGAGATCTCGTCCAGCAGTAGCAACGACGGGTCGGTGGCGAGGGCGCGCGCCATGGCGAGCATCTGTTGCTCGCCGCCCGACAGCGTGCCGGCAAGCTGCGTGCGGCGCTCGCCGAGCACGGGGAATCGCAGGTACGCCCGTTCTTCGATGTCCTCGGGGCGGATGCCGCCGCGGTAGGCCATCATCCGCAGGTTCTCGGCGACCGCCAGGTTGGGGAAGATGCCGCGGCCTTCCGGGATGCTGCAGACACCGGCTCTCGCCAGCCGATGCGGCTTGGCGCCGTTGACGTGGCTGCCGGCGATGTGCACGCAGCCGACCGTCGGCACCAGCCGGCCGCTGACGACCTTCAGTGTCGTGGACTTGCCGGCACCGTTGGGCCCGAGCAGCGCGAAGACCTTGCCGGGCGGGACGACGAACGACACGCCGTGCAGGACCTCGATGCGCCCGTACGCGGCGCGCACATCGATCAGCTCGAGGGCCGGCGCGTCCACTAGTCGTCCTCCGCCAGCGGGCAGACCGCGGCGACCGGTTCGGCGAGGATGCCGTCACTGAGGCGCCGCATGCCGAGCCCGAGCAGGCCGGCGGCGATCGCCGCCAGCACGACGGACCCGGTGCCCACCAGCGCGCCGTGACCCGCGAGCTTCAGCGGGAGCGAGGCCGCGGCGCCCGTGGTGCCGGAGCCGCGGGCCGGGGCCGGCGTCGCGGTACCCGCCGACGCGCCGGTCGACGCGCCGGTCGACGATCCACTGGGCACCGACGCCGATCCGGTGTCGGTGGCGGGCAGGGCCCCGGACCCGGTGTCCGGGGCCCCCGGCACGGTGAGGTCGGTGATGCCGAGGTCGGTGCCGGGAGCGGCGGTGACGCCGGCCTGGGCGCCGCCGAGGGTGACCGTGAAGATCTGGCCGCCTCCGGTGTTCCACGACACGATCAGCGAGCCGGCGGTGACCGACGTGGTTGCGTCCTTGGTCTCCGTGCTCGGCTGGCTCAGCGTGATCGTGGTGCCCGACTTGCCGAGGGCCTGCTGCGCGATCTGGTTGGCGACCGCGTTCGCCGGCTGGTTCGTCCCGCCGATGTGCAGCCCCTTCTCGTCGATGGTCGCCGGCTGACCGCCGATGGTCATCCCGTTGACGACGGTGTGGGCGTCACCGCCGCTCTTCACGCCGTCGGTGGTCGCCTCGGCGACGCTCGACACCGAGTCGATCTTCACCACACCCGCGGCCAGGCTGATGTTCTGGACGAGGCTGTCCGACGCCGACTTCCCGGAGGCACCGGCGAGCGTCGTGATGGCGTGGGTGTGGCTGGGGCCGAACGAACCACCGCCGCTCGAGTTGTTCACCGTCGCGGTCGCCTCGACGAGGTCGTCCTTGGCAGTGGCGACCATCGACGTGCCGGGCGCGCTGTTGTTGGTCGTCGTGGGCGGGTTCTGCCCGGTGCGGGCCTCGGCCCGGAGCGGGTTGTTGAGCATGGTGGCCTGCGGCGGCGCGTCGGGCCGCAACACGAGGATCAGGCTGCCGGCGTTCGACGCCAGCGGCCCGGGCCACACCACGCTCGAGAGGCCGTAGCCGACCGGGCCGTTGGCGAGGTTGGCCGACGATTCAGGCACCTCGCCCTCCTGGTTGCCGTTGGCCGCGTCTTCGTCGAAGAAGCGCCAGCCGCGCGCGCCCGACTGGAGGCCGAAGGAGGACAGCGTCGCGTCGGCGTGCGCCGGTGACCCGGACCGCCAGAGGAACGCGCTCGCCATCGCGCACACCAGTCCGGCGACGAGCATCGCGGTTCCGCCGCGCCGGTGACGTCGGATCAAGGCATCGGTCATAGAACGGCCTCCTCGACCTGCTCGAGCGCGGTGTCCTTGGCGTCGTCCTCGGTACCGAGGTACGCGGCGTGCACGGCTTCGTCGGCCTGGATCTCGGTCGGGTTGCCGCGCGCGATCAGGCGGCCGAAGTCGAGCACGAAGATCTCACTGCAGACCCGCATGACGAGCTCCATGTCGTGCTCGACCAGCAGCACCGCCATGCCCTCGCCGGCCAGCTCGACCAGGATCCGGGCCAGGCCATCGGTCTCGTTGTTGTCGAGGCCGGAACCGGGCTCGTCGAGCAGGAGAAGGCGAGGCCGCGTGGCCATCGAGCGGCCGAGCTCGACCAGGCGCGCCAGACCGGTCGACAGCGCGTCGACCGGCGACTCGGCGACGTCGCGCAGGCCGACGCGGTCGATGATCTCCTCGGTCACGACCTTCGGGTTCTCGTTGTCGTTCGACCAGCTCTGGCAAGCCTCGGCCGCGACCATGATGTTCTCGCGTGTCGTCAGCGAACCGAACACCTCGAGGCGCTGGAAGGTGCGCGCGACCCGGAGGCGGGCCCGCTGGTGGGGCTTCTTGTGGGTGACGTCCTGCTCGTCGAGGTACACCCGACCGGCGGTGGGCGTCTGCAGCCCGGTGATGACGTTGAACAGCGTCGTCTTGCCGGCGCCGTTCGGCCCGATCAGGCCGGTGACCCGGCCGGCATCGGCCTGGAGGTCGACACCGCCGAGGGCGGTGACCCCACCGAAGCGGACCTCCACGGCCTCAACCCGCAACACCGACAAGGTCGTCCACCTCCTCGAGGTTCGCCGAAGCGGCCGACCCGTCCCCGGCCGGCCCGGCCGGCGGCTCCGCCCCACGCCCGAACCGCCGGCGGATGCGGGCGCCCAGCGGCGCGAACTCGCTCGTGTAGCCGTAGGGATTCCGGCCGACGCCGAGGATGCCGAGGCCCGGGCCGATGTAGGTCAGGCTGCGCACGCTCTTGAACGTCTGCTGGAGCCTCGGGATCAGCCCGAACGTGAGGCCGCCCATGAGCGCGCCGGTGACGCTGCTGATGCCGCTGATCGTCACCAGCAGGAGCAGCACGAGACTCTGGAGCATCTCGAAGTCGTTGGGCCCGACCTGGCCGCGGAGCCCGCCGAAGAACACGCCCGCGACCCCGGCCAGCGAGGCCGACAACGCGAACACCGCGAGCTTGGTGAACGTGAGATCGATGCCGAGGGTCGCGCACGCCGCCGGGCTGTCCTTCATGGCGACGAGCTTGCGGCCGAACTTGCCGCGCCGCAGCGCGAGGACTCCGATGCCCGCCAACGCGAACACGCCGGTGATGAGGAGGAAGTACGCGTGGTCGCCGTGAAAGGACACGCCGAGAACGCTCGGGCGGCCGACCGCGAGGCGCCCGCCGTACCCGAACACCGCGGCGTTCTTGAAGAACATGGTGCTCATCGCTTCGGCGAACGCCAGCGTCGAGAGGGCGAGGTACAGGCCCTGCAGCCGGAGCGCCGGCAGGGCGGCGACGGCGCCGATGGCACCGGCCAGCACGGCCGCGAGCAGGATGCCCAACAGCGAGGCGCCGCCGAAGTACTTGCCCATCGCGAACGCGCCGATGCCGACGAACGTCATCTGGGCCAACGAGGTCTGACCGGCGTAGCCGGTGAGGAGCACCAGCGAGAGCATGATCAGCGCGAACACCATGCCCTGGCCGGCGAGCGTGAGGTCCGAGCGTGACATGTGCGGCGCGATGAGTGCCGCGACGCCCACCAACGCGACACCACCGATGATCGACTCGCCCAACCCGGCCACTCGAGGCGGGCGACGGAGCGACACCGCGCGCCCGGCGCGCAACTTCGCCTGAGGGAGGACGAGCAGCACGAGGTAGAGGAAGATGATCGGGAGCGACGGCCGGATCTTGTTGAGCAGGCCGGTCGGGAGCTTCCAGATCGCGTACGTCTCGGCGAGCCCGAGCGCGAGCCCACCGACGAAGGTGAGCGGGAGGCTCTTCAGCCGGCCGACCATCGCGGCCGCGTACCCGTTGATGACGAGCAACGTCAGCAGGATGATGTCGAGCGACACCAACGGCGCGAGCAGGATCCCGGCCAGGCCGGCCAGCGACGCGCCGAGCGCCCAGCTCACCGCGCGGACGCGGTCTGGGTCGGCCCCGGTCAACGACGCGAGTTCCGGGTCGTCGACCACGGCCCGCATCGCGATGCCGATCTGGGTACGCGTGAACAGCAGCCGCAGAAACGCCGCCACCAGCACCGCGACCGCGATCATCGTGAGCTGGTGGTACGTCACGTTGATGGTGAACAGCCGGATGTGGTGCCCGATGAAGAACTCGGGCAGCACCCGCGCCTCGCCCGGGTTCCAGCGGACGGTCGCGACGCCGATGAGCAGCAACAGCAGGCCCAGGGTCATCACGATCTGCGTGCTGGTCGACGCGCCGTGGAGATTCCGCATGAGCAACCGGTCGATGAGGTAGCCGAGCAACGGGGCGAACAGGCCGAGGACCACGATGAGCGCCAGCCATTGCGGCCAGCCGTCCTTCACCGTCAGCTCCCAGAAGGTGAACGCCATGACCATGCCGATGGCGCCGTGGGCGAAGTTGAAGATGCCCGACGTCGTGTACGTGACGACGAGGCCGCTGGCGGTCAGCGCGTAGATGCAGCCGGTCGCGATGCCGACGATCGTGTAGGCGAGGAAGGTGGTCACGGCGCGCCGGGCACCTTGTAGTAGCCACCGTCAGCGCAGCGGAACGCCGGCGGTGGTGAGTCGAACCGCTCGAACTTGCCGTTGTTGACCTTGACGATGATGTAGCAGGTCGGCGCGGCTTTGGTGCCCGGGTTGGCCGGTGCGATCAGCCCGTGGACGTCGTACGTCCCGAGCTTGCGGATGGCGTCGTTCACGCTGGCCCGGGTCAGCTTCGGCCCGTTCGCCTTGAGCGCGTCGGCCAGCAGCCGGACCGAGCCCCACCCGAACACCGCGAAGAGATCGGGCTTGTAGCCCGGCTTGACCTTCGAGACCCACTGGTTGAACACGTTCACCTCGGGGAGCGACGCGTCCTCGCCGTCGTACATCGACATCTGCTGCTCGCTGTAGATCCCGTTGGTCGCCGAGCCGCCGAAGGTGACGAAGTTCGGGTCGTAGGCGACACCACCGGAGATGAACGCGTCCACCGAGAAGTTCTGCTGCGCCATCGCCTTGGCCAGGCGCGCCGTGTTCTTGTAGTCCGTCGCCGTCAGGTAGATCATCTTCACGCCGTTCTGGCGCATGCGGACGACGTCGGCGGTGAAGTCGGTCTCGGTGGGTTGGACGCCGCGGTTGTAGATGACGTTGTATCCCACGGACTGGGCCGCCGCGAGCCAACCCTCGTACGAGCTCTTCGACGCCGGCACGTCACCCCAGATCGTCCCGACCTTCGTGAAGCTGTTGGGGTACTTCGTCTTGAAGTAGTTGAGCGGACCGGTGCGCCAGCCCTTGTGGCCCGGCTGCACCGAGAAGTTGTTGGGGATCGCCCGCCGGTTGTCGCTGAGCGAGTAGCTGGTGTCGACGATGTTCGACGACTTGATCTCGTTGACCGCGGCGTCGTCGTAGAGCGAGAACGACCCGGCGAAGGCGAACACCTTCCCGATCAGGTCGATCGTGGCCGCCCGGTTCTGACCGGTGTCGAACTGGTCGTCGCGCGTCTCGAGCTTGAGGGTGCGGCCGTAGATGCCGCCAAGGCTGTTGATGTAGGCGACCGCCGCCTGGGTGCCGATCACCGCGCCCTGGAAGATGCCCGGCACGGGGCCCGTGAGGGTCGACACGTTGCCGAGGGTGATCGATGTCGCGGTCACGCCGACGTCGGTGGCGCCGCCGTTGCCGCCCGCCGGCGCCGCGGCCGAGGCGCTCGCACCGGACG
>JAODBK010000039.1 GCA_025463925.1 Acidimicrobiales bacterium
GGGCCGGGGGCGAGCCGGTCCGGCGCGCCTGGCGCGAGCCCGGTCGCACCCCGCGACGCGTCGTGCTGCTCTGCGACGTGAGCGGGTCGATGGAGCCGTACGCGCGCGGCATGGCCCGCTTCCTGCACGCCGCGGTCGCCGGGCGCGGGCGGGTCGAGGCCTTCGCCCTCGGGACCCGGCTCACGCGCGTGACGCGGGCGCTGTCGTCGCGCGACCCCGACCGCGCCCTGGCCGCGGCCGCGCAGGCGGTGGTCGACTGGGGCGGTGGCACCCGCCTCGGCGACGGACTCCGCACGTTCAACGACCGGTGGGGCACCAAGGGGATGGCCCGCGGTGCGGTGGTGGTCATCCTTTCCGACGGTTGGGACCGCGGCGATCCCGATGTGCTGGCGGAGCAGATGGCGCGCCTGCGCCGGGTCGCCCACAAGATCGTCTGGGTGAACCCGCTCAAGGCGGCCGCCGGGTACCAACCCTTGGCGCGTGGGATGGCGGCGGCGCTGCCGTACGTTGACGACTTCGTGACGGGCCACTCGCTCGCCTCGCTCGAGGAGCTGGTGAAGGTGATCGCATCGTGAGGACGGGCCGATGAGGGAAGTGCTGAACGACGTGGAGCGCTGGCGTTCCGCCGGCCGGCGGATCGCGGTGGCGCGGGTCGTCGGTCTCGAGGGATCGGGCCCGCGTGACCCCGGCGCCACGATGGTCGTCAACGAGGACGGCGAAGTGGCCGGGTCGGTGTCGGGCGGATGCGTCGAGGGCGCGGTGCTCACCGAGGCGCTGGAGATCCTCGGTGGCGACGGCACGCCGCGCCTCGTGACGTACGGCATTGCCGACGAGGATGCGTTCGCGGTCGGGCTCACCTGCGGCGGCACCATCCACGTCTTCATCGAGCCGCTCGACTGGTGATCTACGAGACGCTGCGCGACGCGATCCGCGACCAGTCGCCGGCGGCGTTGGTCACCGTGGTCGCGGTCGAGCGCGATCTCGCACCGTCGACGTCACTCGGCGCCAAGCTCCTGGTGCGGCCCGGCCACGATCCCATCGGTTCGCTTGGTGACGCCGACCTCGACCGCGTCGTGGCGCGCGACGCGCTCGGCGAACTCGAGTCGGGGCTCACCGCGACCCGTCACTACGGCCCGCACGGCGAGGCTCGCCAGGACGAGATCAGCGTGTTCGTCGAGTCGTTCGCGCCACCGCCGCGCCTGGTCATCTTCGGCGCGGTCGACTTCACCGCAGCGCTGGTGCGCGTCGCCAAGGTGCTCGGGTACCACGTCACCGTCTGCGACGCCCGGCCGGTGTTCGCCACCAAGACCCGCTTCCCGCAGGCCGACGAGGTCGTCGTCGACTGGCCCAACCGCTTCCTCGCTGCCACCGGGGCCGACCTCGGCCCGCGCGACGCGGTGTGCGTGTTGACGCACGACCCGAAGTTCGACGTGCCGGCGATCGTCGCCGCGCTCGACACGCGCGTCGGGTACCTCGGGGCGATGGGCAGCCGGCGCACCCATGCCGACCGGATGCAGCGGCTGGTCGACGCCGGCGTCGAGGACGCGCCGCTGGCGCGGGTGATGGCACCCATCGGGCTCGACATCGGGGCCCGGACACCCGAGGAGACGGCCATCTCGATCTGCGCCGAGATCATCGCGCTGCGCACCGGGCGCAAGGCCCCCTCGCTCAGGGACAACGACGGGCCCATCCACGCGTGACAAGCGTCACCGGCGGCCGTCCGATTAGGTGCTGATCGGCCCCAATGGGAGAGACTTGGGCATGACGATGAGCCCGGAGGGGACCGGCTCTTCCACACCCGGCGCGGCCGTCACCGACGCCGAGCGGGACCGGGTGGTCGCCATGCTCCGGAGCCACTGCGGCGACGGCACCATCACCCTCGACGAGTTCGCCGACCGCGTCGGCGTGGTCTTCGAGTCCACGACGCGCGCCGAGCTGCGGGCCGCGCTCGACGGGCTTCCGGTCGCAGTGCTGCCCGAACCAGGTGACAGCGCGTTGCCGGCGCCGGTGTCGCACCGCCCGACGACCTCGTCGGTGATCGGCATCATGAGCGGCGGGCAGGCCAAGGGCCGGTGGCGGCCGGCCGACCATGTCAGCGCGTTCGCGCTCATGGGCGGTGTCGGCATCGATCTCCGGAACGCCGAGCTGACCGGTCCGACGATCGACATCAGCGCGGTGGCGATCATGGGTGGCATCGAGATCATCGTCCCCGAGGGCGTGCCGGTCGAGGTCAGCGGGCTGGCGATCATGGGCGGCAAGGAGGTCAAGCTGCGCGACGTCCCGGTGCGTCCCGGGCTCCCGCTGGTGCGGGTCAAGGCATTCGCGTTCTGGGGCGGCGTGGTCGTGCGCCATCCGCGGGGCAAGGAGCGGGGCGAGCGATTGCACGCGGGCGCGGCGTCCGCGGTGCACGGCCTGATGCAACGCGAGCGGCACCGCGCCGACGCGCATCGCGAACGGGCCGAACGGCTCGCCGCCGATGCTGTCGACCGCGCCTGGCGCCACGCCGAACGCTGGCTCGGGGGCCCGACCGGCAGCCTCGGCCCGGCCGAGGCCGAGGCGGTGCGCAGCGCCGCGCCGGACGGCACCGTCACCTTGCTCTTCACCGACATCGAGGGGTTCACCTCGCTCACGGAGCGACTCGGCGACCTGCGGGCCCAGGAGGTGCTGCGGGCCCACAACCACATCGTCCGCGACCACGTGCGGGCGGCCGAGGGCCAGGAGATCAAGTCGTTGGGCGACAGCTTCATGCTGGCGTTCGCGGGCGCCGGCCGGGCCATCCGCTGCGCGATCGCGATCCAACGCCAGTTGGCGAAGTGGTCGGCCGACCGGCCGGACGAGGCGGTGCGGGTGCGGATGGGCATCCACACCGGCGAAGCGATCCGCGAGGCCGACGACCTGTTCGGCCGCACCGTGATCGTCGCGTCGCGGATCACCGACACCGGCCGGGGCGGCGACATCTTGGTGTCGAGCCTTACGTGCGAGCTCACGTCCAGCAGTGGTGAGTTCCGGTTCGGGGATCCGCGCACGGTCGAGCTCAAGGGCCTCACCGCGCCACAGGTCGTCCATCCCGTGCTCTGGGAGTGACGATCGCGGCGGTCGTGTTGGCGGCCGGCGCCGGCCGCCGCTTTCACGGCCCGACGCCCAAGCTGCTGGCGACATTCCGCGGCCGCCCACTGTGGACGTGGTCGGTCGACGCCGCAGTCGCGGCCGCGCTCGACGAGGTCATCGTCGTGATGGGCGCGGTGACGCTCGCGCCGTTGCCGAGCGCCGTCCGCGCGGTGCACAACGACGCGTGGGCCGAAGGCCAGGCGATGTCGGTGCACGCCGGGCTGCACGCCGCGGCCGCGTCCGGCCACGACGCGGTCGTCGTCGGACTCGCCGACCAGCCCCTCGTCACCGCGGACGCGTGGCGAGTCGTCGCCGGCGCGGTCGACGCCGATCGGCCCATCGCGGTCGCCACCTACGCCGGCCGCCGCGGCAACCCCGTCCGCCTGGGCGCGTCCGCGTGGCCGCTGCTGCCGGGCACCGGCGACGCCGGCGCCCGCGTGCTCATGGCCGAGCGGCCCGACCTCGTGGTGGAAGTAGCGTGCGAGGGCGATCCCGCCGACGTCGACACCGTGGAGGACCTCGAGGCATGGAGCTGACCAACTCGTTCCAGGTGAACGTCCCGGTGGCCGACGCGTGGGCGATCCTGACCGACGTCGAGCGGATCGCGCCGTGCATGCCCGGTGCCGACCTGCAAGAGGTCGAGGGCGACGAGTACCGCGGCGTGGTGAAGGTGAAGGTCGGCCCGATCACCGCGCAGTACAAGGGCGCGGCGCGCTTCATCGAGAAGGACGACGCCGCGCACAAGGCGGTGCTCAAGGCGGAAGGACGTGACACGCGCGGCGCCGGCAACGCCAGCGCGACGATCACCGCGACGTTGCGCGAGGTCGGCGGTGGCACCGAGGTGCAGGTCGACACCGACCTCACCGTGTCAGGCAAGGTGGCGCAGTTCGGGCGCGGCGTGCTGGCCGACGTCAGCGGCAAGCTCCTCACCCAGTTCGTCGACTGCCTGGAGGCCGATGTGCTCGGCGGCAAGCCGGGCGCGGGTGAGACGCCGCCACCCGAGGGCGACTGGGCCGAGATCGAGGAGCAGGCGCCTCCGGGCCCACCGACCGGCCCACCGACCGGACCGCCGCACGCGGTGCCGAGTGGGTCGCCGACCGCCGCCGTCGGTCGATCGAACGGCAGTGAAGGCGCGCCGGCGGTGCGCAAGATCGAGTCGCGGCCGGCCGCGCCGGTGGACCTGCTCGGCACCGCAGGCGCGCCGATGGCCAAGCGGGCGGCGCCCGTCATCGCGATCGTCTTCCTCATGGCCTGGCTGTTCCGGCGCCGCCGACGTTCGCGCCGCCAGTCGCGAGGCTGATGGCGGACGACGCCGACACGGTCGCGATGCTGCTCGGCCGTGAGCCCGCCGGGGCCTACGACGTCGTCGTCCGCGACACCGAAGGCCGGCCGGTCGTCATCCGCAACGACCCGCTGCTGGTCGACGGCCGGCCGATGCCGACGCGGTACTGGCTCGTGGCCGGCGACGTTCGTGCCGCGGTCAGCCGCATCGAGGCCGCCGGTGGCGTGCGGGCCGCCGAGGCCACGGTCGACCCCGGCGAGCTGGCCGCGGCGCACGCCCGGTATGCCGCCGAGCGCGACGCCGCGCTCCCGGCGGGCCACACCGGGCCGCGTCCGAGCGGCGGTGTCGGTGGGACCGCCACCGGCGTGAAGTGCCTGCACGCGCACTACGCCTGGTTCCTCGCCGGCGGCGACGACCCCGTCGGCCGGTGGGTCGCGGAGCGCGTTCCGACATGACCGTCGCGGCCATCGACTGCGGGACCAACTCCACCCGCCTGCTCGTGGCCGACGACCGCGGCCGGGCGCTGGAGCGGCTGATGCGCATCACCCGGCTCGGGCAAGGCGTCGACGCGACCGGCCGCCTGGCGCCGCAGGCGATCGAGCGGACCCTCCTCGTCTTGCGCGAGTACCGCGCCGTGATGGACCGGCTCGGTGTCGAGCGGGTGCGCATGACCGCCACCTCGGCGGCCCGCGACGCCGAGAACCGCGACGAGTTCTTCGACGCGGCGCGCACCATCGTCGGCGTGGCGCCCGAACTGCTGCCCGGCGCCGAGGAGGGTCGCACCGCGTTCCGCGGTGCGACCGCGGACCTCGACCCGGCGGCCGGACCGTTCCTCGTCGTCGACATCGGCGGTGGGTCGACCGAGTTCATCGTCGGCCCCGGAGGCGGGGCCGACCCTGAGGGAGTCGTCTCGGTCGACATCGGGTGCGTGCGCGTCACCGAGAAGTTCCTCACCTCCGACCCACCGGCGCCCGAGGAGCTGAGCCAGACCGTGTCGGTGGTGCGCGACCACCTCGACGACGTCGCCCGCGAGCTGCCGGCGGCCAAGGACGCGCGCTGCCTGGTCGGGCTGGCCGGCACCGTCACCACCATCGCCGCGGTCGAGCAGGGGCTGGTCGAGTACGACCGCGAGCGCATCCATCACTTCGTGCTGACCAAGGCGGCCGCCGAGGACGTGTTCCGCACCCTTGCCACCGAGCCGGCGGCGCAACGCCGCCACAACCCCGGGCTCGAGCCCGAGCGCGTCGACGTCATCGTCGGCGGGGCCGCGATCCTCGTCGCGATCATGCGCTTCTTCGACTTCGACGAGTGCCTGGTGTCCGAGGCGGACATCCTCGACGGCCTCGTGATGTCCCAGCTGGCTGACTAGTCACCGGGGCCGCCAAGGGCCGTTCGGCCCATCCACCACTTGGCGGCGCGCGCCGACCAAGGTGATGGCGACACAGGTACCGGGTGGGGGTGAGACAGATGGACCTCCAGGAGTTCACGCAGGCGATCCACGAGATGTCGGTGACCGACATCCGTGAAGTGGCGGCCGAGATCGGTGGCCATCAGGCCTCGGTGGCCGACGACATCGCCTGGTGGCAGGCGACGCTCACGATCGACAAGGTCTTGAAGCACGACGGCCGGTGCCGCACCGCGGCGGTCGCAGCGTCGAGCGCGTCCCGAGCGGTCCTCGCGATCGTGGACCACGCCGACGACTCCTCGCCCGACTCCGACGTGATCGCGGTGGCCCGCGCCGCCGGCACGATCGCCCGCGGCCTGGTGGCCGGCAAGGACGTCGAGCCGTGCCTCGACCACCTGCTCCGCGACTGGCAGCCGGTCCTGCGCCGCGGCATCCGCCACACCGCGGCCTAGGCCGCCGACTCCGTGCCTGCCGGCTCCGGGTTGACGTCGTGCCCGGCTAATCCCTACTGTGTCGATCGACTTTCTTAGCCGCATCGACTTGGAGGGGATTCCATTGACTCGCCGTCCCGTTGTTCTCGCGCTCGCGCTGGTGATCGCGGCTGGTGCCCTCGCGGCGTGCGGCTCGTCGAGCAGCTCCGCCAAGAGCCGCGGGCCGGTGACCCTCCGCCTCGGCTACTTCCCCAACATCACCCACGCCACCGCGCTGGTCGGCGTCGACAAGGGCATCTTCGCCAAGGACCTCGGCAGCAACGTCACCCTGAAGACGTCGACCTTCAACGCCGGGCCGGCGGCGGTCGAGGCGCTGTTCGCCAATGCGCTCGATGCCAGCTACGTCGGGCCCAACCCGGCGATCAACGCGTGGCAGAAGTCGAACGGCAGCGCGATCAAGATCATCGCCGGCGCCACGTCCGGGGGCGCGTCGCTCGTCGTGAAGCCGGGGATCAACAGTGCGGCCGACCTCAAGGGCAAGAAGGTGGCGACGCCTCAGCTCGGCAACACCCAGGACGTCGCCCTGCGCGCCTGGCTGAAGAAGGCCGGCTTGAAGACGGACCCGCAAGGCGGTGGTGACGTGTCGATCCTGCCGCAGGACAACGCGCAGACGCTCACCACCTTCAAGGCCGGTGACATCGACGGCGCGTGGGTGCCCGAGCCGTGGGCCAGCCGGCTGGTGAGCGAGGGCGGCGGCAAGGTGCTGGTGGACGAGGCGAGCCTCTGGCCGGACGGCAAGTACCTCACCACCACGCTGATCGTGCGGTCCGCGTTCCTCAAGAGCCATCCCGACGTCGTGCAGAACCTGCTGAAGGGCCACGTCGAGGCAACCGACTTCGTCAACAGCAACCCGGCCGAGGCGAAGACCGTCGCCAACAACGCCATCAAGGCGCTCACCGGCAAGGCATTGGCGGCGGCGATCATCGAGTCCTCGTGGCCGCACCTGCAGTTCACCGTCGACCCGCTGGTCGCGACCCTCGACAAGGAGGCCGCCGACGCCCAGGACGTCGGCCTGCTGAACAAGGTCGACCTCAAGGGCATCGCCGACGTCAAGCTGCTCAACAAGGTGCTCGAGGCGGCCGGCAAGCCCCCGGTGAGCGGGGGCTGATGGCGCTCCGGCTGACTGCCGACGCGGCACCCGCTACCTTCGGACGCTTGGACCAACCCGCCGTCCGGGTGCGCGACGTGTCGAAGGTGTACGGCCCGGCGGGGGCCCACACCTTCGCGCTCGACCGCATCTCGCTCGACGTCCTGCCGGGCGAGTTCGTGTGCCTGGTCGGCGCGTCGGGCTGCGGCAAGACGACGCTGCTGAACCTCATCGCCGGGCTCGACCGGCCCGGCAAGGGCACCATCGAAGTGGGGGAGCAGCCGGCGCTGCTGTTCCAGGAGGCGGCGCTCTTCCCGTGGCTGACCGCGCAGAAGAACGTCGAGCTGGCGCTCCAGCTGCGCAAGGTGCCGCGACGCCAGCGTGCCGCGCGCGCCGCCGAGCTGCTGCACACGGTGCATCTCGACGGCTTCGCCGACAAGCGACCGCACGAGCTGTCAGGAGGCATGCGGCAGCGGGCCGCGCTGGCCCGGGCGCTGGCCCAAGAGTCGCCCGTGATGCTGATGGACGAGCCGTTCGGCGCGCTCGACGCCATCACGCGCGACCTGCTGCACGACGAGCTCGAGCGGGTGTGGCAGGCGTCCGGCCTCACCATCGTGTTCGTGACGCACAACGTGCGGGAGGCGGTGCGGTTGGGCGACCGCGTCCTCGTGCTGTCGAGCCGCCCGGGGCGCGTGGTGGCCGAGTTCCCGGTGAAGCTGGAACGGCCGCGACGGCTCGAGTCGCCCGAGGTTGCCCAGGTGGCCGGCGACATCGTCAACCGTTTGCGAGCGGAGGTGCGCAGCCATGCCGACGATTCCGAGGCCTGAGGACGACCTGCGCCAGCTCGACGCCGAGCTGGCCGGCATCGACCACCTCGACGTCCCGGTCACACCGGCGCCGTCGGGACTGGCGCGGGTCTGGGCCCAGCTCTGGCCCAAGCTCACCGCGATCGCGCTCTTCTTCGTCATCTGGCAGGTCGTGGTGTGGACGCACTGGCGGCCCGAGTACATCCTGCCGGGCCCGCGCAAGACGTTCAGCGCGTTGGGCGACGCCATCCGCGCCGGCACGTTGCCGCGGGCCGTGGGCGTCACCATGCGCCGGGCGGCGTTGGGGTACGCGCTGGCCGTCGTGATCGGCTCGGTGCTCGGGCTCGCGGTGGCCCGCAACCGGATCCTGCGATCGGCGATCGCGTCGATGATCACCGGGCTGCAGACCATGCCGAGCATCGCGTGGTTCCCGCTGGCGATCGTGCTGTTCGGCCTGACCGAGGGGGCGATGATGTTCGTCGTCATCCTCGGCGCCGCGCCGGCGATCGCCAACGGCGTGATCTCCGGCGTCGACCACATCCCCCCGCTGCTCCTGCGGGCCGGCCGCGTCCTCGGCGCGCGCGGTCTGGCGGCGTACCGCCACGTCATCCTGCCGGCGGCGCTCCCGGGCTTCGTCGCCGGGCTCAAGCAGGGATGGGCGTTCGCCTGGCGCAGCCTCATGGCCGGCGAGCTCATCGTGATCATCGCCAAGCGACCGTCGCTCGGTCAGCAACTCGAGTTCACGCGAGGCAACCAGGACTACCCCGGCCTGGTGGCGACGATGTTGGTGATCCTCGTCATCGGGATCGTGATCGACAGCGTCTTGTTCGGGCGGATCGAGCGCGTCATCCGGGGCCGGTGGGGCCTGGTGGACGGGGCCTGACAGCTCGATACACCAGAATGGCCGCGTGAGGATCTCGGCGAAGACCGACTACGCCGTCAGGGCGATGACGCAGCTGGCGGCGATGTCCGACGAGGCACCGGTGACTGCCGAGCAGCTCGCGACCGCCCAGGACATCCCGGTGAAGTTCCTGCTGGGCATCCTCAACGAGTTGAAGCGGGCCCACTTGTTGCGCAGCCAGCGGGGCGCCGAGGGCGGGTACCAGCTGCGGCGGCCGGCGGCCGAGATCTCGTTGGCGGACGTCATCCGCGCCATCGACGGGCCGCTGGCCAACGTGCACGACATCAGCCTCGAGACGCTCGCGTACCCCGGGCCGGCGGAATCGCTCCGCGAGGTGTGGATGGCGGTGCGGGGCAGCTTGCGGTCAGTGCTCGAGACCGTGTCGATCGAGGACCTGGCCGCCGGCAAGCTGCCCCGCCACGTCCGCACCCTGGCCGAGAAGTACCAGGCCGACGTCCGTCAGCTCAAGCACTGAGGCTCAGTCCTCGATGTAGCCGGGGTCGGGATCGTTGTTGATCCCGCCGGGCCGCCGGGTGATGCGCATGGCCGCCTCCTCCGCCGAGAGGGTGTCCTCCAGCAGCGCGTCCTCGTCGGCGATCAACTCCGGCTCGTCGTCGAAGAAGCCCTCCTCGGCGCCCGGTTCGTAGAGCTGGCGGGGCGTGTGCCGGACGCCCCGGCCGATGCGCCACTCGTCCGGCTCCTCTTCCCGCAGGCGGTCGTCGAGCGTCTCGCCCCGCAGCTGCTCCGACGCGGTGACGCCGTACGCGGTGGACGCGAGCGGCGTCTCGGCCGGCGGGACCTCGCCGACGCCGTCGTCCCCGGTCTCGAGCAGGCCGGCCGGCACCTCCTCGGTCGCCGGCACGCCGTCGTCGACCGTGTCGGGCGACGGCCTGGTCGGCCGCTCGTCATCAGCCATGCCCCGCGCCTACCCGCCGCCCGGCTCCCTCACCCTCCCGGTCTCGCGTTTCTCATGGCCGTTGGTGTCGGTATGCGACACCAACGGCCATGAGAAACTCCGTTGGGTGAAGAAGCAGGCCGACTACGGCGCCGACGACCATCCCGCGGATGACCCCGACCGGGCGCCGCTCACGTGGGTCGTCAACGCCATGGACGACTGCGACGAGTGCGGCGACCTGCGGGTCGAGCTGATCGTCGAGGAGACCGGCAAGCACGGTGCCGGACTGGTCGGCCACTTCTCGCCCGACTCGGCCCGCAAGTTGCGGGCCGCGCTGGCCGCGGCGTTGCGCGAGATGGGCGAGCCGCCAGGCCCCTAGACCTGGCCGGGTCGGGGAACCACCGGTAGCGTGCCGACGTGGCGATGTCCGATCCGGTGTTGATGGGTCCGGGACCGTCGAACCCGTACCCGGAGGTCATGGCGGCGCTCGGCCGACCGCTGCTCGGGCACCTCGATCCGGAGTTCCTCGCGCTGCTCGACGAGACGGGTGACCGGCTCCGCGCCGTGTTCCGGACGACGAACCCGCTGACGTTGCCGATCAGCGGAACCGGGTCGGCCGGCATGGAGGCGTCGTTCGTCAACGTGGTGCGGCCCGGCGACGTGGTGGTCGTCGGCGTCAACGGTCTCTTCGGCGAGCGCATGTGCGACGTCGCGTCGCGCTGCCGGGCCGAGGTCGTGCGGGTCGACGCCGATTGGGGCGCGCCGATCGATCCATCGCGACTGCTCGCCGCGCACCCGTCGCCCGCGGTCATCGCGGTGGTGCACGCCGAGACGTCCACCGGCGTGCGCAACGACATCGAGGAGCTCGGCGCCGGCAAGGGCGACGCCCTGCTGCTCGTCGACTGCGTGACGTCGCTCGGCGGCATCCCGGTCGAGGTCGACGCGTGGGGCATCGACATCGCGTACGCCGGGACGCAGAAGTGTCTCGGCGTCCCGCCCGGTCTGGCGCCGATGACGGTGAGCGAGCGGGCCCGCGAGCGGTTGGTCGCGAAACCGCAGTCCTGGTACCTCGACCTCGGGATGATCAGCCGGTACCTCGACTCGGGCGCCCGCACCTACCATCACACCGCGCCGATCTCGATGGTCTACGCGCTGCACGCCGGGTTGGGCGTGGTGCTCGACGAGGGGCTCGAGCGGGCGTGGGCCCGCCACCGCGAGTGCGGCGGGGCATTGCAGGCCGGGCTGGAGAAGCTGGGCCTCGAGCTCTTCGCGGCCGAGGGTCACCGGCTGCCGCAGTTGACGTCGGTGCTCGCCCCGGTGGGCGTCGACGAGAAGGAGGTGCGGGCCCGGTTGCTCGCCGGCGGCATCGAGATCGGCGGCGGCCTCGGACCCTTGGCCGGCAGGGGCTGGCGGATCGGGTGCATGGGCCACACCGCGCGGGCGCGCAACGTCACGTTGTTGCTGGCCGCGCTGGGCGAGGTCCTGGCTTGACGTACGCGTGGCACCCGGCGGCCGACGCGATGGCGTCGACCAACGTCGGCCGCTTCATGACCGAGCACGAGATCGCCGACATCTCGGAGCTGCGGGCCCGGTCGGTCGCCGACCCGGAGTGGTTCTGGGACGCGGTCGTCGCCTTCCTCGGGATCCGCTTCGACCGGCCGTACTCGAAGGTGCTCGACACCAGCGACGGCATCCCGTGGGCGACGTGGTTCGTCGGCGGCGAGCTGTCGTTCGCCGGCAACTGCCTCGGCCACCCGGGCGCCGATCCGGCGGTCGTCTGGGAGGGCGAGGACGGCTCCGTCCGCCGCTGGGACTACGCCGCGCTGAACGCCGCGGTCGACGCGATCGCGGCCGACCTCCTGACCGCCGGAGTGGAGCCGGGCGACCGGGTCGGGATCTTCATGCCGATGGTGCCCGAGGCGGTGGCGGCCGTGCTGGCGGTGGCCAAGGTGCGCGCCATCTTCCTCCCGTTGTTCAGCGGCTACGGCGCCGAAGCCCTGGCCACGCGGCTCGATGATGCCGACGCCACGGTGCTGCTCACGACGGCGTCGACGTCGCGCCGCGGCAAGCCGATCGACATGCAGTCGACCGCGGACGAAGCCGCCGCGCTCTGCCAGTCGCCGGTGCAGACGATCGTGCTGGACGCGATGGACGACCCGGCGGCGCCGGCGCTCGGCTTCGCCGCGGTCGAGAGCGAGCACCCGCTGTTCCTCGCGTACACGTCGGGCACGACCGGCCGGCCGAAGGGCTCGGTGCACGTGCACGGCGGGTGGTTGGCCAAGGTCGCCGAGGAGGGCGCGTTCCAGACCGACTGCCGACGCGGCGACACGCTGTTCTGGTTCACCGACATGGGTTGGATCATGGGGCCGTGGGAGGTGACGGCGGCGCTGGCCAACGGCGCCACGCTCGCGCTGTTCGAGGGCGTGCCCGACTGGCCCGAGCCCGATCGGCTGTGGGCGTTCGTCGAGCGCCACCGCGTCACCATCCTCGGCATCAGCCCGACGCTCATCCGGGCGTTGATGCCCCATGGCGACGAGCCGGTGACCAAACACGACCTCTCGCGCCTGCGGGTACTGGCGTCGACCGGTGAGCCGTGGAACGAGGATCCGTGGCGGTGGTACTTCGAGGTGGTCGGCGGCGGCCGGTGCCCCGTCATCAACATCTCCGGCGGCACCGAGGTCGGCGCGTGCTTCCTGTCGCCGCACCCCGTCGAGCCGCTCAAGCCGATGACCCTCGGGGGCCCGTCGCTCGGGATGGCCGTCGACGTGTTCGACGACGCCGGCGCGCCGTTGCGGGGCGCGGTCGGCGAGCTGGTGTGCACCGCGCCGTGGCCCGGCATGACGCGTGGACTGTGGCGCGATCGCGAGCGGTACCTCGAGACGTACTGGAGCCGGTGGCCCGACGTCTGGGTGCACGGCGACTGGGCGTCCATCGACGACGACGGCGACTGGTTCCTCCACGGTCGCAGCGACGACACCATCAAGGTGGCCGGCAAGCGCCTCGGGCCGGCCGAGGTGGAGTCGGTGCTCGTGTCGCACCCGGCGGTGGTCGAGGCGGCCGCGGTCGGCATCCCCGACGCGGTGAAGGGCGAAGGGCTCTGGTGCTTCGTCGTGCTGGCCGCGGCGGCGCCGCCCACCGACGAGCTGCGACGCGAGCTCACTGACCTGGTGGCTGCCAAGGTCGGCACGTCGTTCCGGCCGGCGGCGGTTCGGTTCACGACCGCCCTGCCCAAGACCCGCAACGCCAAGGTCCTCCGCCGGGCCATCCGGGCGGCGGTGATCGGCGCCGACGCCGGGGACCTGTCGTCGCTCGAGGACCCGGCTACCGTCGATGCGGTGAGGGCGGCGGTGTGAAGGCCTCGGCGGTTCCGACCGAGCTCAAGGGTCGTCGCATCGTGCTGCGGCCGCTGGCGGCCGACGACTTCGACGTGTGGCGCGAGGTGCGGTGGCGGGCCGCGGCGTGGCTGCTGCGATGGGAGCCGCGGCCCTCGGCCGGTTCGCCCGATCCGACGGCCAGCGCGCCGGCATTCGCGGCGCGGTGCGGCGCCCGCCAGCGCGAGTGGCACCTCGGCACCGCGTACGGCTTCGGCATCTTCCTGGGCGACACGTTTGCCGGTGAGATCAACGTCTCGGGGGTGCAGCGCGGGCCGTTCCAGAACGCGTACGTCGGCTATTGGATCGACGAAGTCCACGCCGGCAACGGCTACGTGCCCGAGGCCCTGGTGGTGGTGGCGCAGTTCGCGTTCGAGGAGCTGGCGTTGCACCGGCTGCAGGTTGCGATCATCCCGCGCAACGCGCCGAGCCGGCGCGTCGTCGAGAAGCTCGGGCTCCGCGAGGAAGGCGTCGCGGTGCGCTATCTCCAGATCGACGGCGCGTGGGAGGACCACGTGCGCTACGCGATCACGGCCGAGGAGTGGATCGACCGTCGCGACGAGCTGCTCGGCGCCTGGGTGGTGTGAGCGCGGCTGTGAGCGCGCGTTACCCGGCAGGGAGCGTCAGCGTCGCCGTGCCCGAGACGTGCTCGCCGAGGTCGTTCATCGCGCGGAACGCGACCTCGACCACGCCTTCCGCCCCCGAGCGGGAGGTGGCGGTGACCTCGCCGGTGTAGGTGAGGACCGAGCCTGGGAACACTGGTGCGCCGAGCCGGACCGCGATGCGCGTGATCATTGCTTCCGGGCCGGCCCAGTCGGTGAGGAAGCGGCTGGAGTACGCAGTGTCCGAGAGGATGTTCATGAAGATGTCGGGCGAGCCCTGCGCGTTGGCGTAGTCACGATCGTGGTGCACCGGCATGAAGTCGCGCGTGGCGATGGCGCCGGCGACGATCACGGTCGCGGTGACGTCGATGACGAGCGGCGGGAGCGCATCGCCGACGCGAACGGCGGCCCACTCGAGCGTGCGGAAGCTCATGACGTCTTCGCGGGCGCGAACTTCAGGATGCGGAAGCGCTGGCGCCCGACGACCGCGCCGGCGGCGTCGACGTAGGTCGTCACCCAGGTGACGAAATGGCCGCGGCCGATGCGCGTCTGCTTCTCGTCCGAGATCGACTCGATCACGGTGGTCGACGAGATCACGTCGCCGGGCCGCAGGTAGCGCTCGATCTCGAACTCCGAGTTCGATGCCAGCGTCCCGACGAAGCCGGCGTCGTCGAGCACCGAGAGCGGGCTGGTGCCGGCGGTCGCGACCGGCGATCCGCCGCGCTCGCGAATGCCGGTGATCTCGACGGTCGCCATCGTCCACGACTGGAGCATCAGCGGCGGGCTGACGATGCCACCGAACCGCGTCGTGGCGGCGTACTCGGTGTCGGTGTACACGGGGTTCCGATCCTCGAACGCCGCCGCCCAGTGCCGGATCATCGGCAGGTTGACCGGGTCGGGCGCGACCGACGGGCGGCCCGTCCCGACGGGCGCGCCGATCAGTGCGTCGAGCTGCGCGCGGAAGGCGTCGTCATCAGCGGAGTCGGCCACTACTCGGCGTTGCGCACCACCGCAGGGGAGTGGCGGAAGAAGTTCTCGACCTCGGCCTCGTACTTGTAGGTCGGGTTGCTCTCGCCGACGGTGCTCCGCAGCCGGCTGGCCTGGGCAAAGCTCTCGACCGCGCCGGCCGTCGTGTAGCGGTACTGGAAGCCGGCCCGCTTCAGCCGGCGGTTGTCGGCGCCCCGGCCGTATCGCAACAGCGCGAGCGTCTCCTCGGGGAGGTCGACCCGCAGGAGCCGGTCGAGCGGCGCCGCGGCCAGGCCGGTGAGGATCGGCGGCATGGCGATCGTCCGCTTGCCGCAGATGTGCGCGACCTCGGTCCACGGCACGCGGCCGTCCCCGGCGACGTTGTAGATGCCCGGGACTTGATTCGTCATGACGAATTCGATGGAGCGGACGACGTCGTCCTCCTCGACGAACTGCACCAGCGGGTCGTAGCCCAGGATCTTCGGCACGAGTGGCAGCTCGAGGGCCTTGCTGATGGGTGTGACGATGTCGGTGCCCAGCACGTTGGAGAACCGGAGCAGCGTGACCATCACGTGCGGGTTGTCCTCGGCGAAGTCGTGCAGGTAGCCCTCGACCTCGATCAGCGACCGCTCGACGCGCGTGCGGGGCGAATGGGTCCGCGGCGTCTCCTCGCGGAACCAGGCCGGGTCCTGGTACGTCGATCCGTAGACGAGCGTCGACGACTTCACGACGATGTGGCGTACCGGGCTGTCGGCGGCGCCGGCCGCCGCCAACAGGTTCATGGTGCCGATGACGTTGATCTCGTGCAGCGCCCGGCCACTCATGTGCGTCGAGTCGACGACGAGGAACGTGTGCAGGATCGTGTCGATCTGCGCGGCCTTCACGATGCGGGCGAGGATCGAATAGCTCTGGTCGGCCCGCACGAACTCGGTGCGCTCGAGCGGCATCGACGGTTCGCGGGTGTCGAGGCCCACGATCACGTCGATGGTGGGGTCGCGCTCCAGCGACTGCGCCACCCGTCCGCCCCAGAACGTGCTCAGCCCGGTGACGAGGACCCGCCGGCCGGTCATCGGCTGCTCACCCGAACCACACACTCTTGCGGGCCTGCAACATCTCGTACACCGTCGCCTGCAGGCGGACGCGGATGTCCTCGGCGGCGTCCATCACCCGGCTCTTCGAATAGCGGTCCTGGTCGGGCGGCACGTCGAAGTGCACAGGGTCGAGCACCGTCAGGCGGAACTTGGCCGGGAACGGGAGCACCAGGCCGAGCAAGGGCCCGAACACGAGCATGTTGGCGGTGATCGGCGCGTAGGGCACCCCGAGCATCTGCGCGATGCGCGGCACCTTCCAGAGGATCGGCATCGCCTCTTCCGACCCGACGACCGCGATCGGCACGATCGGCACGCCGGCCCGCATCGCGATCTCGACGAAGCCGCCGCGCCCGAAGCGCCGCAGCTGGTAGCGGTCCTGGTACAGCTTGCCGGTGCCCTTGGTGCCCTCGGGGAACACCAGCGCGAGCTGCTGCTGCTCCCGCAACAGGCGGTGGGCGTTCTCGGGATGCGCGGCGACGCCGCCCGTCCGGGCCCACAGCGTGCCGACCACGGGGAGGGCCTTGAACAGGTGCTCGGCCATCCCGTACACCGGGCGGCCCAGCTCCTGCTCGATCCCATGCATGATCACCGGCGCGTCGGACGGGATGGCGCCGGCGTGGTTGGCCACGATGAGGGCCCCGCCGCTGGTGGGGATCTTCTCGAGCCCCTCCCACTCGGCGCGGAACCAGTTGCGGTAGAGGGGGTCGTACAGGCGCCGGGCCAGCTCGCGGATGTGCTCGGACCGGCCCCATTCGTCGACGTCGCTCAGCCGCGGGTCGGGCAGCGCCTCCTCGTCGGGCGGCGTCTGGCGGGGGAGGTGCACGAGGGCGCCCGGGCTCGCGGTCTTGAGTTGTCGCTCCTGGGGCGCCATCCAGGGATGCTAACCGTCGAGGTCCTCCCGCAATCCAGCCCAGACCCCGGCTCCTTCGCAGGCGTCGCGGGCCGGGCACCAGCGGCACGCCGGGTTGGGGACCTCGCGCGGTGCCCGTCGCTGGAGCTGCAGCTCGATGATGCGGCCGACCCCGTCGATCACGCGGTCGCACGCCTGGTGCAGCAGGTCGCCGGTGACGTCTTCGACGCGGAACGTCGCGCTGTCCAAGTAGTACGTCGCCACGCGCCAGGGCGGCACCCCGCTGCGGATCGCTTCGAGCAACGCGTAGAAGCGCAGGTCGTCGACGTGGTTGGCGTACGCCGGCCCGGTCTTGAAGTCGACGATGAGGACGCGCGCGGTGGTGCCGCGCGGCGCGCCGAGCGCCAGGTCGACCTTGCCGCGCAGGACGACCCGCTCGTCGCAGAGGTCGACCCGCACGCGCGCCTCGGGCCGCGGCGTCCACGAGCGCTGCAGCGGCGGGAACGACTCGACGAAGCGGGCCACCCGCTCGTGGGCCTCGGCCCGCAGCTCGGCCAGCTCGATCGCCGGCGCGTCGCGCAGCCAGGCGCCGAGGCCGTTGGTGTCGTCGCGGTCGTCGACCAAGCGGTCGATGGCGGCGTCGACGAGGTCGAGCGGCGTGGGCTCGCCGCCCAGGAACACCGAGAGCTCGAGCGCCTTGTGGGCGATCGTCCCCTGCGCGACGCGCGGGCTCCAACCGTCGAAACCGGCCCGCTCCCGCTCGACCTCGTACCGCTCGCAGGCCATGACGTCGGCCAGCCGTGACTTGTTGACCGCGACCTCGCCGCGCCCGAGGTCCTCGGCGTGGCTGGCCAGCCCGTCCTCCAGGCGGTCGCGCAGGTCGACGGCGAGGTCAGCCGGGAACGTCGGCCGCTCGCCGCCGAGGTCGAGCAGCTCCTCCCGGGCCCGCCGCTGGGCCGGCGTCAGCGCGTCGAGTTCCACCGCGCCTCAGGGTACGGCGGGGGTGTGACACCACCGCGGAGCGACATCCCCAGCTGGTGGCCGGCTCACTCCTCGGCGTCGACGGCCAGTCGCAGCGACATCGCCCGGGCGCCGCCGATGACCGCGACCGCGGTGAGCCCGACCACGCCGACGAGGAAGCCGTACAGCTCGAGGCGGAAGAAGCCGGGCACCGGGCGGCCGGCGACCTGGAAGCTGCGGAGGTTGTAGCGGACGGCGAGCAGGGTGCCGATCATGACGAGCGGCGCGATGACGAGGTCGAGCCCGAGCGCGACGGATGCCAGCATCTCGTGGCGGTCGGACGTCGCCTTGTCGAGCATCGGTGGGACGGACACCAGCAGGACCGCGACCACGAGGGACAGCACCATCACCGCGGCGCCGACCCGGCTCAGGTTGAACGGGTAACCGATGCGATGGAGGACGTCGAACGGGTGGCCGGTGACCTGCCCGTTGGTGAGGTCGTTGCTGCTGGCGGACATGCCCTCGGCGAGGAACAGCAGGAACTGCGCGGTCACGGTCAGCGCGAGGCCGAAGCCCATCGCCGTGAGGGGCCCGCTCCACGGCCAGACCGGGTCGGGCCCGGGTGGATCTGGGGTGGCGTCCTCGGTCAGGGGGTCCGACATCGCGTCATTGTCACACCCCGATGGTTGGATGGGAGACGTGCCCGATGCCCCGCCCGCCCCGATCCGTTTCGGCGACACCGCCCGGTCGGTCGCGGCCGCCGCCCGCCGGCTCGGCCTGGCCGTCCCGGTGTTCGTGAGCCCACCCCGCCTGCCCCGCGTGGCCCGGAGCCTGCGGCGGCGGGCCGACGGCACCGCCGTGGTCGCCGTCCGGCTCGGCGGCCGGACGGCCGAGGCAGTGGCCGCCGACCTGGTCGACGGCGTCGTGGTCGCCAACCGGCTCACCGGCGACCGGGCGGATGCCGCCCGGTCCACGCTGCTGGCCGCGGCCCGCGACGGCGGCACGGCGGCCGCGGCATGAGCGCAGCCCCGGCGGTGGTCCCGCCGGCATCCGCCGACGGGCATAAGTTCGTAGACCGACGGGCGGGGGACCGAGTGCTCCCGCCACCATCCCGAGGAGATTGCATGACCATCAGCACCGCACCGGGCGGAGTCCAACGGACACCCCGCCCCCCGAGCAGCATCCAGCTCTGGCTCGCGCCACCGCGCAACACCGATTGGGTCGCGGCCCGCATCGCGTTCGGATGAGCGTCACCCGACCGGTCGCCGGTGGCACCACCATCGGTGTCGACCGGTACCTCGACGTCCGCGGCCTCACCGAGGCGCTTGCCGCGCCACTGTCGGCCGAGGACCAGACCGTCCAGTCCATGCCCGACGTCAGCCCGACGAAGTGGCACCGAGCCCACACCACCTGGTTCTTCGAGACGTTCCTCCTGTCACCGCAGCTCGCCGGGCACCGCGAGTTCCACCCGGCGTACGGATTCCTCTTCAACTCGTATTACGAGACGGTCGGCGCCCGTCACCCCCGCCCGCAGCGCGGGCTCCTGTCCCGCCCCGGCATCGAGGAGATCGGCCGCTACCGCCGCCACGCCGACGCCGCCATGCTCGACCTGCTCGACAGCGAGCCGGCGGCCCACGTGGCGTCGCTGATCGAGCTCGGTCTCCACCACGAGCAGCAGCACCAGGAGCTGCTGCTGATGGACATCAAGCACGTGCTGTCCCTCAACCCGCTGCGGCCGCAGTACCGCTCGCCCTCCGGGCCGACCGTCCACCACGACGCCGCGCCGCTGCGCTGGATCGAGCATCCCGGCGGGCTGGCCGAGATCGGGCACGCCGGCGGCGGCTTCGCGTTCGACAACGAGACGCCGCGCCACGCGGTGCAGCTGGTGCCGTTCGCGATCGCCGACCGCCCGGTCACGTGCGGCGAGTGGCTCGCGTTCGTCGACGACGGCGGCTACCGCCGGCCCGAGCTGTGGCTGTCCGACGGCTGGGCCGCGGTGACTGCCGATCGAGCCGATCGATGGGAGGCGCCGCTCTACTGGTCCGGCGAGTCGGGCGAGGAGGTGTTCACCCTCACCGGCGCCCGCGGCGTCGACCCGGCCGAACCCGTCTGCCACGTGAGCTACTACGAGGCCGACGCGTTCGCGCGATGGTGCGGCGCGCGGTTGCCCACCGAGGCCGAGTGGGAGGTGGTCGCCGCCGGCCGGCCGGTCGACGACGGCCACTTCCTCGACCTCGACGTCCTCCACCCGCGCGCCGCGTCGACGCCGTCGTTGTTCGGCGACGTGTGGCAGTGGACGTCGTCGGCGTACCTGCCGTACCCCGGCTTCCGGCCGGCCGGCGGCGCGGTCGGCGAGTACAACGGCAAGTTCATGGTCAACCAGCACGTCCTCCGGGGCGGCGGCTGCGCGACCCCGGCCGGGCACACCCGCGCCACGTACCGCAACTTCTTCCCGCCCGCCGCCCGGTGGCCGTTCACCGGCGTCCGGCTTGCTCGCGACCTCTAGCCCGCTCACCCGCTCACGAGAGGCGAACCGCGATGACCCCCCTGTTGACCGTTGACGTCCATGTCGCGCCCGACGCGCGCCGCACCGCGCTCGAGGCCGACGTCCGCGCCGGGCTGACCGCCCAACCGAAGACGCTGCCGCCCATCTGGTTCTACGACGAGCGCGGCAGCCAGCTGTTCGACGAGATCACCCGCTTGCCCGAGTACTACCTCACCCGGGCCGAACGCTCGATCCTCGACCGCCACGCCCGCGAGATCGTCGACGTCAGTGGCGCCGACACTCTCGTCGAGCTGGGCTCGGGCACGTCGGAGAAGACCCGCCTCCTGCTCGACGCCATGGCCGGGCGCGGCCGGCTGCGCCGCTTCGTCCCGTTCGACTGCAGCGAGGAGATCCTGCGCGTCGCCGCCAAGGACATCACCGACGCGTACGGCGTCGAGGTCGGCGCGGTCGTCGGCGACTTCCACCGCCACCTCGGCGAGATCCCGCGCCACGGCCGGCGGCTCGTGGCGTTCCTCGGGAGCACCATAGGCAACCTCACGCCGGTCGAGCGCCGGCGGTTCTTCACCGACCTCGACGTCACGATGGGCCACGACGACCGGCTGCTGCTCGGCACCGATCTGGTGAAGGACCGGTCGCGGTTGGTCGCGGCGTACGACGACGCCGCCGGCGTGACCGCCGAGTTCAACCGCAACGTGTTGCGGGTGCTCAACGCCGAGCTGGGCGCGCACTTCGATCCGTCGGCGTTCGATCACGTCGCCCGGTGGGACGAGGCCAACCGATGGATGGAGATGCGCCTGCGGTCGCGCCACCGGCAGGTCGTCGAGATCGAGCAGCTCGCGATGCACGTCGCCTTCGAGACCGGCGAGGAGCTGCACACCGAGATCTCGGCCAAGTTCACCCACGGCCAGGTCGAGCAGGAACTGTGGGACGGCGGCTTCGTCGTCGAACGGACGTGGACCGACCCGGCCGGCGACTTCCTCCTAACCTTGGCCCGCCCGTACTGCTGACCGAGGGGAGGGGTCGTGGACGACGCGACCGCGACGTGGACTGCGACCCGCCTGGCCGCGGCGCTCGCCGCCAAGGAGATCAGCAGCCGCGAGCTGCTGCAGTTGTACGTCGATCGCATCGCGCGGCTGAACGGTCCGGTCAACGCGGTCGTCACCCTCGATGCCGAGCGGGCGACGGCGGTCGCCACCGCGCTCGACCAGGCCACGGCCCGGGGCGAGCGGCGGGGACCGCTGCACGGGCTGCCGATCACGGTCAAGGACGCGATCGAGGTCGAGGGCGTGCGGTCCACCGGCGGCGCGGTCGAGCTCACCGACCACGTGCCGGCGGCCGACGCGGTCGCGGTGGCGCGGTTGAAGGCGGCCGGCGCGGTGGTGTTCGGCAAGACCAACGTGCCGCGATGGTCCGGTGACCTGCAGACGTACAACGACATCTTCGGCACGACCAACAACCCGTGGGCCCTCGACCGGGTGCCGGGCGGTTCGTCCGGTGGCCCGGCGGCCGCGGTGGCGTGCGGGTTCACCAGCTTCGAGCTCGGCACCGACATCGGCGGCTCGATCCGTGTCCCGTCGCACTGCTGCGGTGTCTACGGGCTCAAGCCGAGCTTCGGCGTCGTGCCCCAGCGCGGCTACCTAGACCACGTCGGCGGCGGCACGACCGACGCCGACATCAACGTCTTCGGTCCGATCGCGCGCGGCGCCGACGACCTCGACCTGCTCGTGTCGGTGCTGGCCGGGCCCGAGCCCGAGCGGGCCACCGGGTGGCGGCTCGACCTGCCGCCGCCGCGCCACGCCGACCTGTCGTCCTACCGCATCGGCGTGTGGTTCGAGGAGCCGAGCTGCCCGATGGACCGCGAGATGTTGGGCGTGCTGCGGGCGGCGGTCGACGCGCTCGCCGGCGCCGGCGCCAAGGTCGAGGAGGCGCACCCGCCGGTCGACTTCGTCGAGCAGGTCGCGCTCTTCAACGCCCTCATCCTCCCGGCCATCAGCCCCAGCCTCGACGCCGCCGTGGCCGACACCATGTCGGGCCCGCACCGGCAGTGGCTCGCCAACGACGAGCGGCGGGCCGCGCTGCGGCGGGTGTGGGCCGAGTGGTTCGAGACGTACGACCTGCTGCTGTGCCCGGTGATGAGCACGCCGGCGTTCCCGCACGACCAGTCGGGCGACTTCCTGGAGCGCACGATCACCGTGAACGGCACGGCGGTGCCGTACCTCAACAACGTCGCGTGGACGGGCCTCGTCGGTGTCGTGGGCCTGCCATCCGCGGTGCCACCGATCGGCCGCACCCCGTCAGGTCTCCCCGTCGGCCTGCAGGTCGTCGCCCCGTTCCTCCGCGACCGCGACGCGGTGCACGTCGCCGGCCTGCTCGGCGACCTGGCCGGCGGCTACCAGCCACCCCCCGGCTGCTGACCCGCGCCGGCGACCTGGCCGGCGCGGGGAGGCAGCATCAGAAGTGGCGGCGGTAGACGAGGTAGTTGGCGCACACCGACGCGCCGAGCTTCTCGGCGGTGCGGCGCGACGGCCAGTTGTCGTCGACCACCAGCGTGTAGCTCACGTGGGTGCTGCCGCGCCGGACGAGCTCGAGGTACGAGCGGGCCGCGATGGCGAGATTGACGCCGCGGCCGCGGGCGCTCTCGTGGACGCCGATGCCGAGCATGTTCACGCGTTCGGCGCCCGACAGCTCGCGGCCGGGAGCGACGGTCGCGATCATCGTCAGATCGGGGATGCCGAGTATCACCCCAACCGGCTGCTCGTCGCGATACGCCAGCACGGAGATGTCGTAGGCACCCATCGGCCCGACGAAGTCGAAGAGCTCGCGCCACTCCGCCTCCGACGACGGGCTGATGCCCCAATGACGCTCGAAGGCGTGCTCCCACACCGCGGTGAAGTCGCCGACCCGGCGGTCGTCGGGGACGTCGCTCATCGTCACGACGCGGAACCCCGCCTGCTCGGCGCCGCCGACCATGTGCTCCCACCGCTCGACGAGCGCCGGGGTCACCTCGATCTTGTAGTCGACCCACCCCTTCTCGGTCTCGAACCGCGCCTCCTTCAGCAACGAGTGGTAGTAGGGCGGGTTCTGGCGCGTCGAGATCGGCGGCAACAGCTCGTACTCGTCCATCACGTACGGCAGGTCGAACGACGGGCCCATGCCGGTGCGGGCCGATTCCAGCCCGTGCCCGCGGAGCCAGTCGCACGCCTCGTTCATCAACATGCGCACTGCGTCCGTCGTGCCGGGGAGCGCTTCGAACATGACGAGGTGCCCGAGCTGCTCGTCCCAGTGCTTGATGTAGCGCTCGTCGACGACTGCGGCGACGCGGGCGACGATGGCGCCGTCCTGTCGCGCGACCAATGGGAGCGCGTCCCGACCCTCGGCGCTGGGGCCCTCACCGCGGAGCAGCGGCAGCTGCATGTCCGGGATGACCGGCCAGTACGCGCCACGGGTCGAGTTGACCTCGTCGGCGAAGGCGCAGAACGCGCTGAGCTCGGCGTCACCGCTGGGCCGCTCGATGGTGATGCTCACGTGGTCACCTCGACGAGCTCGACCCAGTTGCCTTCGGGGTCCTCGATGATGGCGACCCGCAGGCCGGGCATGAACTCCATCGGCGGGATCGGCACCGCGTGGCCGGCGTCCTGGCACGTCTGCACCGCCGAGTCGAGGTCGTCGACGGACAGCGTGATGTACCGGATGCCGGTGCCGCCCATGATGCCGCCGGGCGGGTTGGCCGCTTCGGGCGGCGTGTCGAAATGCACCAGCTTGACGACGGTGGGGCCCCACGCCAGCCGCTCCTGCACGCCGCCCGGAATCGGCAACGGCGCCAGCTGGGCCAGCCCGAGGGTGTCGCGGTAAAACGCCAACGTGGCCTTCGCGTCGCGCACCAGGATCCCCACTTCGACACGTCGCTCGCTCATTGGCGCGGAGCATACGTAGGCTCACCGCATGCTGCTCGACGGCGTCAACCACGTGGCGATCCTCACCAATGACGCGCCCCGCCTCCACGAGTTCTACCGCTCGGTGTTCGACGCGACCGTCTCCGACGAGATCGAAGCCGGGCCCGGCGCCAAGCTCTCGTTCATCGACATCGGTGCCGGCCGCGAGTTGAACATCTTCCATGTCGACGGCAACACCGAAGCGCAGCGCCAGGTGCCGATGTTCGGGCGGGGCCGCATCGACCACCTCGGGCTGCAGGCCGTCTCGGTCGACGCCTTCGACACCATCCGTGAACGGCTGATGGCGCGCCGCTCGACCGACGGGTTCGTCACCGACTTCGGGCAGATCCTCAGCCTGTTCTTCACCGATCCCGACGGGCTCGAGGGCGAGGTCTGCGTCGCCAACCCCGACGCCCGACCGGGCGTCGTCAACCCGCCGGGCACGCCGGCCCCGGCCTACGAGATCGGCAATCCGGGGCGCGTCCACTAGCGTCGTCGTCGTGAAAACTGGGGATCACGTCGGGGACTTCGAGTTGCCCGACCAGACGGGCACGCCGCGCAAGCTGAGCGACTTCCTCGCCAAGGGGCCGGTGGTGCTGTTCTTCTATCCCGCGGCCATGACCTACGGCTGCACCAAGGAGAGCTGCCACTTCCGCGACCTCAAGGGCGAGTTCGAGGCGGTCGGCGCCCAACGGGTCGGCATCAGCGCCGACACCGTCGACAAGCAGAAGCAGTTCGCCGACAAGCACGGCTTCGACTACCCGCTGCTCGCCGACACCGAGCGCGCCGTCGCCGAGCAGTTCGGTGTGAAACGCAAGATCAGCATCACGCCGGTGAAGCGGTCGACGTTCGTGATCGACACCGACGGCACTGTGCTGGCAGTGATCAGCAGCGAGGTCAGCATGAACACCCACGCCGACAAGGCGCTGGAGCTGCTTCGCCAACGGTCCGCCCGCGCCGCCGGCTGACGATCGGGCCCGGGTCAGGCGTCGTCGACCGAGACGATGGCCGCGCGCGCGGCGCTCGTGATGACCGGTCAGCCAAGACCCAGGAGCGACGCGATCAGCAGCGCCACACCACTACGTGGTGCTAACACGACGCCTCCGCACCGGCTGACCACCTTGGTTGCCGTCGACCGCTCCGCCAGACTGCAACTGGGACTTGGCGCCATCGCGCGCCTTGGAGGTCAAGGCTGACGTGAGGCTGCGAGGGATGCGGACGTCACCGTGAATGGCCATGTCCGTCGCGTCGCCCGGTATCGGTTCCGGGCAACGTTCGGTCGCCGATGGGGCGGCTACCTGGCGATCGTGCTCCTCATCGGGTTGGTCGGTGGAATCGCCTTGGGCTCGATCGCCGCTGGGCGGCGAACGCAGTCGGCGTACCCGAGTTTCCTTGCGAACACCCGTCCGTCGGACCTCGACATCGCCGTCTTCGGCGCCGGCGCGGGCAGCGGATCGGCGCCCAGTCCCTCTCCCGCGGCGGTGACGAGCGCGCTCGCCCACCTGGCCCACGTGAAGCGGGTCGACAGTGCGGTGACGCTCAACATCGCCCCGGTGGGACCGGACGGCGCCTCCAACGCCGACGCCTTCAACACGTTCAACCAAGTGGAAACCCTTGGCAGCGTCGACGGCCTGTTCTTCAGCCAGGACCGGGTCGCGGTCCTTCACGGCCGCATGGCCGATCCGACGAGGGCCGACGAGTTCGTCATGACCGCCGACGCCGCCCGGATGGCTGGAGCGCACGTCGGTCAGGTCATCCCGTTTGGCGAGTACACCAACGCGCAGACCAATCTGGCGGGCTTCGGAACGGCGAGCGTGGCGCCCAATCGTCGTTTCGACGCCAAGCTGGTCGGGATCGTCGTACTCAACAACCAGGTCGTCCGCGACGACATCGACCGCCTCCCGACCTTCGCGGTGTTCACCCCGGCGCTCACCCGACAGGTGATCGCCGACTGGCACGACACGACCTACGGGCTCCAGCTCGACCACGGCACCCGTGACCTGCCCGCAGTGGAGCAGGCATTCGTCCGCGTGATCCCGCCGGGGACCTCGTACCAGTTCCACATGATCTCGCGGGTCGAGGCTCGGGTGGAGCGGGCCGTCAAGCCAGAGGCGATCGCCCTTGCCGTGTTCGGCGCGATGGCCGCGCTGGCCGCGCTGGCCATCGCCGTCCAGGCAATCTCCCGACAGTTGCGGTCAGATGATGAGGATCTGCAGGTGCTGCGCGCCCTGGGCGCGGGTCCGGCGACAACGGTCGGCGACGGGTTGATCGGGGTTCTCGGCGCCGTTGTCCTTGGCTCGGCGCTCGCCGTTGCAGTTGCCGTCGGAATCTCGCCGCTGGCGCCACTCGGCCCGGTGCGCCCCGTCGACCCGGCGTCGGGGATCGCCTTCGACTGGACGGTGCTCGGCGTCGGGTTGCTGGTCATGATCGGTGGGCTCGGAGCGATCGCCGTGTTGCTGGCCTACCTGGGGGCGCCCCATCGTGTCGCCCGCCGGTCCCGACTCGTCGCCGCCCGCAGCTCGAATGTCGCGCGCGTGGCTGCTTCATCGGGACTGTCGGCGCCCGCGGTGGTCGGCGCGCGCTTCGCGCTCGAGCCCGGACGGGGCCGCACCGCGGTGCCGGTGCGCTCGGCCCTGGTGGGGACCGCGCTCGCCGTGTCGATGGTCGTGGCGACCCTCACCTTCGGCAGCGGACTGCACACCCTGGTGTCGCGTCCCGCGCTCTACGGGTGGAACTGGAGCTACCTCCTCAACTCCGACGCCAACACCGTCCCCCCGCCGGTCTTGGCCCTCCTTGCTCACGACCCTGACGTCGCCGCCTGGACCGGAGTCACCGACATCAACGTCCAGATCGACGGCCAGACGGTCCCGATCCTCGACAGTGACCCGCGTCCGGCGCTCGCGCCCCGAATCCTGTCGGGCCACGCTTTGGCCGGCGACGGCCAGGTCGTCCTCGGCGTGGCCACGATGGCGCAGTTGCACAAGCACGTCGGCGACACCGTCGTCGTGACCTTCGGTGCCCAGGGCCGGCCCTTCGACCTCCTGGTGGTGGGTACGGCCACCATGCCCGCGGTCGGCTTTCCCAACTACATCGCCGACCACCCCTCGATGGGCACCGGGGCGCTGGTCGCGGTGCCGGCCGTCGTGCGGGCGCACTCGCAGCGCAACCCCGACCCCAACCTCAACGGGCCCCAACTGGTCTTCGTCCGGCTCCGCCACGGCATCGGCCGCGCCGCGGGCCGAGCCGACATGCAACGCATCGCCGATGCCGGTACCAAGGTCCTCTCAGCCGACCCCGACGCCGGCGGCAGCGTCGCGGTCGTGGGCGTGCAGCACCCGGCCGAGATCGTGAACTACCGGTCCACCGGTGCGACGCCGGTCCTCCTCGCCTCAGCGCTCGCGGTCGGCGCCATCGTCGCCCTCGGTCTCACCCTCGCGGCGTCGGTCCGGCGACGCCGACTCGACCTCGCGCTGTTGAAGACGCTGGGCTTCACGAGGCAACAACTCGCGGCCGCCGTGGCCTGGCAGGCGTCCATCGCCGCCATCGTCGGAGTCGTGGTCGGGGTGCCGCTCGGCATTGCCGTCGGTCGCCAGCTCTGGATTCTTTTCGCGCGCAACATCGACGCCGTGCCCCAACCGACCGTGCCGGTGACGCCGGTGATCCTCGTTGCCGTCGGCGCCATCGTGCTCGCGAACGTGGTCGCCACCCTTCCGGCACACCGCGCAGCCCGCACGCGGGCGGCGCAAGTTCTGCGAAGGGCATGATCGGGAACGTTCCGTTTCGCGGCTCGGGTCGTCTGCGTTGCGAGCTGGATGAAGTGGGCTCGGGCATCCGACACGTGCCCGATCGATGCATCCCGCCTGACGCGACGAGGGCTCGGCGGTGACCGAGCCCTCGGAACGATGTGATCAGTTCAACGTCAACCCGATCGCCTGGTCGGCCGAGACCTCGAAGAACTCGTTCACCGCCAGGCCACTGCTTCGCTCGTCCACGAAGTCGCGCACCGCGTCCACCGATGGCGCTTGCCATATGCACAGGGCGCTCGACCCGTCGACCGAGGGCAGCATCTGGTCAACCTTGAAGCCCTCGGGCAGCGACGCCAGGGCCTCCTGGGCGACCGCGAAGAACTTGTCCGGATCGGAGATCCGGTGAATCGCCGCTACGTGCATGTCATCCCCCCGGCCGGCGATCAAGCTCCTCGCGAAGTGCGCAGCAGCTGACGGCTCGGCCCTGCCGAACCGTCACGCCGACCGCCAAGCACGCTAAGGCCCCAGCCTTCGGCGCGCCATGGCCCGATCGGGCCATCCCGAACTGACTACGTATTCATCGAGAAGAACGGGGGTAACTGAACGGTGGCCGCGACTCGACGCCGGTTGCGCTCGGAAGGCCCAACGTGGTGCTAGTACGTCGCCTCCCCACCGGCTGACCACCTTGGCCGCCGCTCAGGCGTCGACCACACTGCGACGGGACCGGCGCGACCGGCGAGTCTCGGAGGTCGACGTGTATGTGACGCTGCAAGGGCTGGCCGACCCACCCACGTGAGGGGCGACGTCCTGCGGATCGCCCGGTACCGACTTCAGGCCACCTTCGGTGCCCGTTGGCGTGGGCTTCTCGCGCTCGCGCTGCTGATCGGGGTGGTCGGCGGCATTGCGACGGGGTCGGTTGGCGCGGCGCGACGAACCCAGTCGGCGTTTCCGGCCTTGGTGGCCGGCACCAATCCGTCGGACCTGTCTGTTGTGCCCGGCGCGGGCGGCGGTGGTGCCAACTACTCCGCGGCCCTGACGAACACGATCGCCCGCCTGCCCCGCGTGAAGCGGGTCGAAAGCGGGTCGGTCCAGCTCATCGTCCCGCTGTGGCCGAACGGCGCCCCACGCGTCGACCCGAACGCGATCGCGGCAAAGGTGATCGGCATCGGGAGCATCGACGGTCTGTACTTCGATCAGGACCGGGTGTCGATCACGAAGGGCCAGATGGCCGACCCCAACAGGCCCGACGAGATCGTCATGGGTGCGGACGCGGCCCGCGTGCTCGGGCTGCGCGTCGGTCAGGTCGTGCCGCTGGGCTTCTACACCAGGATGCAGACGGATTCGCCGGGCTTCGGCACCGACAAGGTCCAGCCGGCCCTGCGCGTCGAAGCCAAGCTCGTCGGGCTCGGGGTGCTGAGCAGCGAGTTGATCCAAGACGACATCGACCGCTACCCGGCGCACGTCCTTCTGACCCCGGCGCTCACCCGGATGCTCCTGACGCCGGCGCTGGCCACCAACGCGGGCTTCACCGACTACGGGCTCCAGCTCGCCCATGGCGGCCGGGATGTCGTCGCTGTTGAGGAGGAGATCAACCGTGCCGTGCCGAGCGCCACGCTGTTGGAGTTCCACACCAAGTCGGTCGTCGAGGCCCAGGCCGAGCGATCGATCAAGCCGGAGTCGATCGCGCTCGGCGCGTTCGGCGCGATTGCGGCGCTGGCGGCGCTCGTCATCGCCGGCCAGGCCATCGCGCGACAGCTCCGGGTCGGCGCCGACGACCTCCAGGTCCTGCGCGCCCTCGGCGCCGGGCCGGCCATGGCTTCTGCCGCGGACCTCGCCGGTGTTCTCGTCGCGGTGCTTCTCGGGTCACTGATCGCGATCGCAGTCGCCGTCGGCCTCTCGCCGCTCGCGCCCATCGGTCCGGTTCGCCACGTCTCCTCCTCGAGGGAGATCGCGTTCGATTGGACCGTTCTCGGAATCGGGTTCGCGGCGCTGGCCGGAGGCCTCAGCGCGTTCGCGGTCGGGCTGGCGTACCGACTGGCACCCCATCGGGCCGCTCGACGCCAAGGCCTCCGGGCCACGAGGCGGCCGCGGATCATGCATGCCGCAGTCGCGTCCGGCCTTCCGGCACCGGCCCTCGCGGGCGTGGGGTTCGCGCTCGGCCGCGGGCCTGATCGCGAGGCGTCACCGCTGCGCTCGGCCATCGTGAGCAACGTGCTCGCGGTCGCAACGCTCGTCGCCACGCTCACCTTCGGGAGCAGTCTCGCGACCCTGGTTACCCATCCAGCGCTGTACGGATGGAACTGGAGCTACGCACTTCGCGCGACCTCCGGGTCGGCAGAAACCCCGCCTCAGGTGCAGGCGCTCCTCGATCACGACCGGGTTGTCACCGGGTGGACTGCCGCCGAGTACTTCGACCTCCAGTTCGACGGACAGGAGGTTCCCGTGCTGTTGGCGATCGGCAAGCCGGGCGTGACGCCGCCGATCTTGTCCGGCCAGCCGATCAACGGCCCCGGCCAGGTGGTGCTGGGTGTCGCAACCCTCGCCCAACTCCACAAGCGCGTCGGCGATTCCGTCCTCGCCACCTACGGATCGTCCGCGTTCAGGTCCCGCCTCAGGATCGTCGGCACGGCCACGCTGCCGGCTGTCGGATTCAGCGAGGGTCTGCACACCTCGATGGGCACCGGCGGGCTTCTTCAGCCCCCGGCCGAGATGGTCTCGTCCCTCAACGGCGACCCCGGCTGTGGACCGACGACGGATGTGGTCTTCATCCGACTGCGCCGCGGGCTGAGCGGGACCGCTGGCCTGGCTGAGGTGCAACGGCTTGCTGACGGGGCCAACAAGGTGCTCGCGGCGTTCCCGTCGAACGCCAGTTGTTCAGGCGACACGTTCGGCGTGTTGCCAGTCCAGCGACCCGCCGAGATCGTCAACTCCAAGTCGATCGGCGGTACCCCGACGATTCTCGCGTGCGCCCTCGCGGGCGCCGCGGTCGTTGCCCTGGCACTCACGCTGCTCGCGTCGGTGCGCCGCCGGAGACGAGAGCTCGCGCTCCTGAAGACCCTGGGCTTCACCCGTCGACAACTCGCGGCGGTTGTGGTCTGGCAATCGTCGATCGCCGCAGGCGTCGGACTCGCGGTGGGGGTGCCCTTCGGCGTCGCGATCGGTCGTCAGCTCTGGATCCTGTTCGCGCGTGACATCTATGCGGTCCCGAAGCCGACGCTGCCCATCACGACCGTTCTCGCGCTCGTCGTCGCTGCGCTCGTGCTCGCGAACCTCGTCGCCGCCATCCCTGGTCGCCGCGCCGCACGGACGCCAGCCGCGGAAGTGTTGCGAACGGGGTGAATTCGATCCTGTAGTGGCGGCACAGCTCGGTCCGCCGCGACCCCCTGCCGACGGGCAGCCGGCAGCCGCGGCCAACGCTTGGCCAACTCAGGCGAGCGCCCTTCAGAGTCTGCTGAGGGCCGACGACAGTGGCTGGGACGGACGAAAGCCGTCAGGACGAAAACGCAAACCCATCGCAAGGTGGGGACGCAAAGTCACCGGGGCCCACCGCGGGTCGGCCGGACTACCGAACCTCGAGGAGCATCAACATCATGAACCTCACCAAACGCGCCAAGATCATGGTCGGCGCGGTTGCCGTCGTCGGCGCCCTCGCCGCCGCCGGGACCGCCTTCACCAGCAGCGGGATCACCAACAACGCCGGTTCCACGCAGTTCGTCGGCGGGACCGTCAGCCAGAGCGTGACCGGCGCCACGCTCTCGAGCGTGGCCTACACCTTCGGAGACGCGCCGGCCAACACGGCCGTCCACTCGGCTCTGCTGACCTTCGCTGACAGCAACGCGGACGCCAAGACCCCGACGGTGGCGTTCACCGGCGGCAACGCGGTCGCGTTCACCTGCACCGCCATCGAGGCGACCGGTCACACCTCGACCTGCACAACCGCAGGCGCCGACCGGACAGGCGTCACAAGCATCGCCATCACCGTCGCCTAGTCGACACAGGTCGCGGTGGCCCGTCTCGTCAGGAGCGGGCCACCGCGTCTGGAACAGGAAGCCACTTGAACGGGGATGTGTGACTTGACACACACAAGCTGACCTGGGACTATGAAGTCGCGGAGAAGCTGAGCGTTACCAAGCTTGCGAACCTCGTACAGACCGAGGGTGACGCGTACGCCTTCATGGAGAAGCTGCGTTGGGGCTACGGCGAGCCGGTCTGCCCGCATTGCGCCAACATCGGGGCCTACTTCATCAAGCCCCGTAACGGCGAGACCCGCCAGACCAACCGCGGCTCAGGAACTCAGCGCCGGTTGTGGACCTGCAAGGCGTGCCGCAAGCAGTTCACCGTGCTCGTCGGGACCATCTTCCACGGCAGCCACATCGCGGTGCGGACCTGGCTGTTGGTGCTGTTCGAGATGTGCTCGAACAAGAACGGCATCGCGGCCCGTGAGATCGAGCGGAAGTACGGCCTGACCCCAAAGTCGGCCTGGTTCATGACGCAGCGCATCCGCGAGGGCATGAAGCGCGACCCACTCGCCGGGATGCTGGCCGTCTGTTGACGGCGAAGAAGCAATGATGAAATGGCTAATCGAACGAGAGGCGACTCGCCCGCCCAACGAACTCCATGTTCGAGGCAAGAGGTACGAAGCGAAGGGGCCAAACGGCGAGACCATTCACTACCTCGTCACGATGTTCCCGCCGAACGGCGACCCAATCGGGCACATCTTCATTACGGAGATTGAGCCATGAGCGCTGAGAAACCATCCGACCAAGGCCATCACCCGACGCCCGAGGAACGGGACGAGCCGGTCGCCATCCCGCTCGATTTCACCGAAGCGGTAGCGGGCCTCCTGGCCGTCGACCCCGACGACGAACCAACCGAGGACGCCGAGAAGTAAGAGGCGTGCCCCGTTGGAGGCGACCAGTCGACCCGTGGGCTGACGACGCTGAGGAAGCGGCGGTCGTCGCTCGGGTCGCAGCCTCAATCGCTGGCGTATGGATCGTGATCGTCCTCTTGCTGGTTGCCGTTGCCGTCGTTGCTGCCATCCTGATTGCGCCGATCGGGTGGATGTTCAGCGGGTTTTGACCGAAACCCTCACAGCCACCGCCGCTGCCCGCATCCTGGCCGTGACCATGAAGACGATGCTGGGGCTGATCGAGGCCGGCGATCTACCGGCCACCCGCGCCGGCCGTCACTGGCGGGTCGACCCCGCCGACCTGGCCCGCCTACATCGACTCGCTACGGATCGAGCCCAGCCAACTCGCGCACCTGCGGAGGAAGCGGGGCTAGCGCGGATGCACCATGTTCGGGTGGCTCGACCAGGTCGATACCTAGAACATGCCTGCAACCACGATGCGAAGCCTCAGCAACATCCACGAACTCGAAATGGTCCGGGGCAAGCTGGATCGAATGGCCGCCCGCCGTTGCGACGGGGGATGGCAGCCCGCGGACTCAGCGGTCTACGAAGCCTTGGGTGACCACGAGCGGAAGCTGTTGGGCATGACCGACGCCTTCCCTACCTAGTGTGTGTCAAGTCACACATCCCCACTTGAACTCACCTTCGACCATGCACCGATCCCTGCGCCGTCTCGCGGCTGGTGGCCTCATCGCGCTGATCGCCATGGTCACGGTGGCGATCGGATCCGGACGCGTCGCCTACGAGGTGACCAACGGCGTCAGCATGAGGCCGACCTACCGCACCGGAGATCTGGTCGTGGTCGCCCGAGCCAGCGCCTACCGCCACGGTCAGATCGTCGCCTACCGCGCCGGCCAGCACGTGGTCTTGCACCGCATCATTGGCGGCGACGCCACCGGGTTCGTGATGAAGGGCGACAGCAACCAGTCCATCGACCCGACCCGGCCGACCGCCAAGCAGCTGATCGGCCGGGCCGTCCTGCACCTTCCCAAGTTCGGTGCCGCGCTGCGATCGCCGATCAGCCGCGGCCTGCTCGTCGTGGTCGTCCTCGCCCTGTTCGGAGTCCTCATGAGGAGCCCCAATGCCAAGCCGGCTGGCGTTCACCCGTCCGCAAGACGCACCCGTCGAGCGCCCACGCTCTGGAAGAGCCTGGCCGCTCTCGATGTCCTCGTGCTTGTCGCCCTCGGCATGACGTTTGTGCTCGCTCCGCATCCCGTGTCCCCAGTTGGCGGGCCGACCCAGACCGGTGCGTTGAGCTACCACGCCGCCGTTCCGATCAGCGACACCTATCCGACCGGCACGATCAGCACGGGCGACCCCGTGTTCGTCAAACTGGTGCAGGCTCTCGGCGTCTCCTTCCATTACGCCACCGATACCCCACCAGGGTCCGTGCGTGGAACAGCGCGACTTGACGCGGCCGTGTCGACAGTGAGCGGATGGCACACGACCCTGCCGATGGTGGCCCCCACTGCGCTGGTGGGCGGCGCCGCTGACATGAATGGCACCCTCGAGCTGGCCCGCATCCAGGCGCTGGCCACCAGCGTCGAGAAGGCGACCGGACTCGGCTTCGGTACTCTGGATGTCGACGTCACCGCCTCGGTCGATGTCAGCTTCAACGGAGCCAAGCCCCTGCTCTACAGCTCCCACCTACCGCTTCAGCTCTCGACATTGGAACTGACCTTGTCCGGTGTGAAGCCCAGCCCGTCTCCGCACGGGCCGGCCGTCACCTCCACCGTCGCACTCGACCCGCCCTCATCCCTCGCGCGGCACCAGCCCGGGACCGTGCCGCAGCAGATCCGCCTCGGCCTCCTGGCCGCGCTGATCCTGTGCGTGGGGACGACCGTGGTGATGTGGCCGCCGTCGGCCGTCAGTGACGACGACCGCGCCGGCGGAGGGGCGCAGCGGGTTCGAGCAGTCGGCCTCCAACGGTCCAACACCACCCGCGTCCAGCTCGCGGACCGCGCCGCACTCGAACGACTCGCCGCCCGCGTCGGCTGTCCGATCGTGGACGTCGACGATGGCTTGTCGGCGGTCGTGACCGCCGACAGCCTCTACTGGGTGGCGCCGCAAGCCCTTCCGGCCGAGTCAGGCGCCCCTGTACCGGCCACGGCGGCCTGATGGTGTCCATCGCACCGTCGGCGCGCTCTTCGGCACCGGATCGACTCGGAGTGCCCGATCTCGCACTGGGTTGTCCGGACTTCGAGTTGATCGCCGAGTCGATCCCCCACATCGTGTGGCTGGCTTCGCCCGACGGAGCCACGACCTACTTCAACCGCCGGGGCGTCGACTACACCGGGCGTCGGCCCGAGGCGAACTACGACTGGGGCTGGGTCAACCTCGTCCACCCCGACGACGCCGAGCGGGCCCGGCTGGGCTGGGAGCACGCGATCGAAACGGAGACCCCGTACGTGCTCGAGTACCGCATACGCCGCTTCGACGGAGCCTTCCGGTTGCATTGCTTCCGCGCCCTGCCGATGCGCGACGCCGCCGGCGGGATCACCATCTGGATCGGCACCGCCACCGACATCGACGACAACAGGCAACTGGAGCTGTCGCTGCGCAGCTCGGAGCAGGAGGCCATCCAAACATTGACGGTCCTGCAGCAGATCGAGTCGGCCGCTCCGTGGGGCTTCGGCTTCGTCGATCGGGACTTCCGCATCCTTCGCATCAACGAGAGCCTCGCTCGGATCAGCGGCACCTCGGTCGACGAGCAACTCGGTCGGACCGTGGCTGAGCTGCTGCCGCCTGCCATCTGGTCCCAGATCGAAGACGCCTACCACCGGGCGCTTGCCGGGGACGCGGTCGTCAACCTCGAGGTCAGCGGACCAAGTGCATCGGAGCCGGGCAGGACCCTTCATTGGTTGACGAGCTATCACCCCGTTCGGGTGGACGGCGAGATCATCGGCGTCAGCAACCTCATCGTCGACATCACCGAGCGCAAGGAGGACGGGGAGTTCCGCGCCGCCGTGATGGACAACATGGCCGAGGGCCTCTACACCCTCGACGGCGACGGCATCCTCAGATACATGAACGGCGCGGCCGCAAAGATGCTCGGCTGGACCGAAGACGAGTTGCGCGGCAAGCCGATGCACGAGGCGGTCCACTTCCAGCGAGCCGACGGCACGCTGTGCCCCGGCGAGGACTGCCAGTTGCTCAAGGTCCGAGCCGAAGGTCTCGACGTCCGGATGTCCGACGAAACCTTCACCCGCAAGGACGGGACAACATTCCCGGTCGCCTTCTCGGCCGCGCCGGTCCGCATCGGCGGGACCATGCGAGGTGTGGTGGTCGTGTTCCGGGACACCACCGAAGAACTCGCGGTCACCGCCCAGGCATTGCGGGAGCTGGCCAAGCTCAGCTGGGTCGGACGCATCCGCGACGCCATCGACCAAGGCCGCCTCGTCCTTTACTCCCAGCCGATCGTGCCCCTCGGCGAGGGTGAGCCGAGTGAAGAACTGCTGCTGCGGATGATCGGCCCATCAGGCAACGTGATCCTGCCCGGCAGCTTCCTGCCGGTCGCCGAGAAGTACGGGCTCATCGGTGAGATCGACCATTGGGTCATCGCCGAAGCGATCCGCCTCGCCGCCGCCGGCCGTCGGGTGGAAGTGAACCTGTCCGCCATCTCGATCAACACGCTCGACATGCTCACCTTCATCGAGCGCAACATCCGCGAGACCGGCGCCGACCCGGGCAACATCGTGTTCGAGATCACCGAGACCGCCCTCATGCAAGACATCGACGCGGGCGCCTCCTTCGCCCGAGGACTGGCGGAGCTCGGCTGCCGATTCGCGCTGGACGACTTCGGCACCGGTTTCGGGAGCTTCACCTACCTGAAGAGGCTTCCCGTTGACTATCTCAAGATCGACATCGAGTTCGTCCGTGACCTGACCACCAACCCCGCCAACCGCCACCTCGTGCGGGCCATCGTCTCCCTCGCCCAGGCTTTCGGAGTGCGGACGATCGCCGAGGGAGTCGAAGACGAAGACACCCTCCGGTTGCTGGCCGAGGAGCACGTCGACTATGCGCAAGGTTTCCACCTCGGGCGACCCGTCCCGGCCGACCCCCGTCTGGGGCCGTCCCGCATGGAGTTCCCCGGCCTGAGCATCGACACCGCCACCCGCGAGGTCGTCAGTGCCGGTCGAGTGGTGGAGTTCACCAGCCGCGAGTTCGACCTCCTGGCCCAGCTCGCCTCTTCACCGCGGCATGTCTTTTCTCGCGACCAGCTCCTCCGTAGCGTCTGGCACTCCCAGTCCGACTGGCAGAGCGCCAAAACTGTCAACGAGCACGTCCGCCGCATCCGTCACAAGATCGAGCCCGACCCCGGGAAACCCCGCTGGATCAAGACCGTCGCCCGAGCCGGCTACCGGTTCGAGGCTTGACCTTGTGGGCGTCCAACTCGGCGATGAAGCCGGGCGTGGCTCGTCGGATCGGTTCCCCGGAGTTCGCATTGATCGAGTGAATCTTCGCTCGCGGTGCAACCGGGAGCGTCGGGGCCGCGGCGGTGGCCAGCGAGATGAACGACGAGGGCCACTGCACCCGAACCGGGCGAGCGTGGAGCGCCAAGGTGGGGGTGGAGGGAGTCGAACCCTCACTGGAAGGTGGTTTAAGCACCTCGCCTCTGCCAATTGGGCTACGCCCCCGCGGCCCCATGTTGCCCGCGCGCGGGCGTGGCATCATCTCGGCCATCGACACGGCCGAGCATCGCCGCCTGTCCGAGGCTCGGGCCGGGACCGCCCGCTGGCGGCGGTGGGGACCCTACGTGTCGTCGCGGCAGTGGGGCACCGTGCGCGAGGACTACTCGGCTGACGGCGATGCGTGGGCGTCGTTCCCCTTCGACCAGGCGCGCAGCCGCGCCTACCGGTGGGGTGAGGACGGGCTCGCCGGCATCTGCGACCGCTGGCAGCACCTCTGCTTCGCGATCGCGCTGTGGAACGGCCGCGACCCGTTCCTGAAGGAGCGGCTGTTCGGCCTGACCAACGGCGAGGGCAATCACGGCGAGGACGTGAAGGAGCGGTGGTGGCCCCTCGACTCGACGCCGACGCACTCGTACATGCGCTGCCGCTATCGCTACCCGCAGGCCGAGTTCCCGTACGCCGAGCTGCGCGAGATGAACCGCCGGCGCGATCGCACCCAGCCGGAGTACGAGCTCATCGACACCGGCGTCTTCGACGACGATCGGTTCTTCGACGTCGACGTGACCTACGCCAAAGCCACGCCCGACGACATCTGCATCCGGATCGACTGCCACAACCGTGGGCCCGACCCGGCGCCGTTGCACGTGCTCCCGACCCTCTGGCTGCGCAACACCTGGGCGTGGGGCCGCGACAACCGCAAGGGCCAGCTCGGCGCCGTCAGCGAGCGCGACGTGCTCGCCGAGCACGCCGAGCTCGGCCGCTTCTGGCTGAGCGCCGACGGCAGCCCGACGCTGCTGTTCTGCGACAACGAGAGCAACACCCAACGCCTCTGGGGTCAGCCGGGCGGACCGCCTTGTCCGAAGGACGGCATCAACGACCACGTCGTCGGTGGCGCGCCGACGGTGGACCCCGAGCGGCGCGGCACCAAGGCGGCGGCGTGGTACCGGCTCGACGTGCCCGCCGGCGAGACCCGGACGATCCGCCTGCGCCTCGCCGACCGCGCGCCCTCGGCGACGACCTTCGGCGCGGCGTTCGACGACGTCATGTCGCAACGGGCCGCCGAGGCCGACGAGTTCTTCGACCGCGTGCTGGTCGATCCGGCCGGCTGCAGTGACGACGTCAAGCAGGTCCACCGCTTGGCGATCGCCGGTCTCATGTGGGCCAAGAAGCACTATCGCTACGACGTGCGCGAGTGGCTCACGGGTGACCCGGGGCAACCGCCGCCGCCGCCCGGCCGCGGCGCCATCCGGAACGGTGCGTGGCGGCATCTGAACAACGCCGACATCATCTCGATGCCCGACGAGTGGGAGTACCCCTGGTACGCGTCCTGGGACCTGGCGTTCCACACCATCCCGCTGGCCTCGGTGGACCCCGACTTCGCCAAGGACCAGCTGATCCTTCTGTGCCGCGAGTGGTACATGCACCCGAACGGCCAGCTGCCGGCGTACGAGTGGTCGTTCGACGACGCCAACCCGCCGGTCCACGCGTGGGCCGCGCACCGGGTGTTCGAGATCGACGCGCAGGGCAGTGGCACCCCGGACTTCGAGTTCCTCGAGCGGGTGTTCCACAAGCTGCTGATCAACTTCGGCTGGTGGGTCAACCGCAAGGACCTCCACGGCGACAACGTGTTCGAGGGCGGCTTCCTCGGTCTCGACAACATCGGCCTGTTCGACCGGTCGGCGCCGTTGCCGGCCGGTGTCCGGCTCGAGCAATCGGACGCGACGAGCTGGATGGCGATGTTCTGCCTCGACATGCTGGGCATCGCGCTCGAGCTGGCGCACCACGACCGCGCCTACGAGGACGTAGCGACCAAGTTCTTCGAGCACTTCCTCGGCATCGCGCACGCCATGGACGACATCGGTCCGGACGGCCTCTCGCTCTGGGACGAGAACGACGGCTTCTTCTACGACGTGCTCTCCGTCAACGGACGGTCCGTGCCGCTGAAGGTGCGGTCGTTCGTCGGCCTCATCCCGCTGTTCGCGGTCGCGACGGTGGACCCCGACGTGTTGATGAACCTGCCGGACTTCTCGGCGCGCGTCATGTGGTACGTGAAGCACCGACCGGACCTCTGCGAGCATGTCTTCGAGATGACCGAGCCCGGCGTGGGCGAGCGGCGCCTGCTCTCGGTCCTGTTGCCGGCGCAGTTGCGACGGGTGCTGCAGGTCGCGCTCGACGAGGCGGAGTTCCTGTCGCCGCACGGCGTGCGCTCGCTGTCGCGGCGCCATGCCGCGGAACCGGCGGCGATCGACCTCGCCGGCATGACGTACCGGGTGGACTACGAGCCGGCGGAGTCGACCAACGCGCTGTTCGGCGGCAACTCGAACTGGCGCGGGCCGGTGTGGATGCCCGTGAACTACTTGCTTGTCGAGGCGCTCCGGCGGTTCCATCACTACCTCGGCGACACGTTCACGGTGGAGCTGCCCACCGGATCGGGTCACCAGGCGACGCTGGCGGAGGTGGCCGACGAGCTGTCGCACCGGCTCATCGCGCTGTTCGTGCGTGGGCCGGACGGTCGGCGACCGGTGAACGGCGGCGACGATCGCCTCGACTTCGGACCGCGGTGGCGCGACGTGGTGACGTTCAACGAGTACTTCCACGGCGACACCGGCGCCGGGCTGGGCGCGTCGCACCAGACGGGATGGACCGCGCTGGTCGCCGAGCTGATCCGTCGCTCCGCCGCGGACTGAGCCGACGGTTCGTGCGCGAACGCGCAGATTGTCCGGGGGATCGGGCGCGGCCGGGAGCCAAATCCGCGAGGTCTGGGCCGTTCGGCCCCTCACGTGCCGTCGCCGACGGTCGATAGGAAGGGCGGCGAGAGGACGTCCTTCATGGCTGTGAGAGGCCGCCGGCGGTGGTCGGCCTGCCTGGGTGTCGCGGTGCTGACCGTGGCCGGATGGATCGCGCTCGGCCTGACCGTGCACCGCGGACCGGTGGACCTCGGCTCGCCCGGGCTCTGGGTCTATGGGTCGCTGGTCCTCCTCGGTGAGGTCCTCCTGGCCAGCGCGCCGACGCATCAGTCGGCCATCAACACCTCGACGGTGTTCGCGCTGGCGCTGCTCCTCCGGGCCGGCGCGCCGAGCGCCGTGCTGGCGTTGGCCACGGCCTCCCTCATCGCCAACTTCGTCATCCGGCGGTCGCTCGTCAGGGCGGTCACCACGGTCGCCGTCTACTCCCTGGCGCTGATCGCGGCGGGCGCCACCATGCAGGTGCTGGCCCACGGGTCGGTGTGGACCGGCGTCGACCGATTCCGCGTCGGGTCGCTTCCGGCGATCGCAGGGGTCGGCCTCATCTTCGTGTTCGTCGGCGTCTCGCTCGACGGGCTGGTCGATGCGTTGCTCCACGACGCGCCGATGCTCGCCGGGCTCCAGCCGTTCTTCGGCGTCGAGGCGATCGCCGCCATCGCGGTGATGGCGCTGGCCCCGGTGGTCGACGTGGCCGCCAAGACGAGTCTGGCGCTGCCACCGTTGCTCGTGCTGCCGCTCATCGCCGTCCAGCGGACCGCCGCGGTGTCACGCGCCAAGGAGCACCAGGCGCTGCACGACGTGCTGACCGGGTTGCCCAACCGCGCGCTGTTTCGCGACCGGATGCACCAGGCGATCGCGGAGGCCCGCCGCAGTCACCGCCTGATCGCGGTGATGGTGATCGACCTCGATCACTTCAAGGAGGTGAACGACACCCTTGGCCACCACGTCGGCGACCTCTTGCTCGCGCAAGTGGGACCCCGCCTGGCCGGGTGCCTCCGGGAGTCGGACACCGTGGCCCGGCTCGGCGGCGACGAGTTCGGCATCGTCCTGCCGGCGCTGCTCGACTCCGAGACCGCGCCCAAGGTCGCGGCCAAGCTGCTGCGCGCCCTCGACCAGCCCTTCATGGTGCACGGGCTCGAGCTCGACGTCGGCGCCAGCATCGGCGTGACGCTGTTCCCCGAGCACGGCGAGGATCCTGACGCCCTCCTGCAGCGCGCCGACGTCGCGATGTACCAGGCCAAGCAGCAGACCGGCGGTTTCGTGGTCTACGCCCTCGACCGCGACCCGCACAGCGTCGGCCGCCTCGCGATGTTGACCGACCTGCGGCGCGCGGTGGAGGAGGGGCAGCTCACGCTCTTCTACCAACCGAAGGCCGACCTGCGGACCGGCCAGGTGATCGGTGTCGAGGCCTTGCTGCGTTGGCGCCACCCGCAACGCGGCCTCATCCAGCCTGGCGACTTCATCCCGCTGGCCGAGCGGACCGGCCTCATCCAGCCCATCGCGCTGTGGGTGCTGAACGAGGCGCTGGCCCAGACGAACCTGTGGCGCCACGAGGGGCTGGCGCTGTCGATGGCCGTCAACCTGTCGGTGCGCAACGTGCACGACTTCGCGATCACCGAGGACCTGGCCACGCTGCTCGAGCGGTGGGAGGTGCCGGCCCACTTGCTGCAGCTCGAGGTCACCGAGAGCACGATCATGCACGACCCTGCAAACGCGATGGCGGTGCTCACGACGCTCGACGGCATGGGTCTGCGGCTGGCCATCGACGACTTCGGCACCGGGTACTCGTCACTCGCGTACTTGAAGCGGCTGCCGGTATCGGAGCTCAAGATCGACAAGTCGTTCGTGATCGCGATGACGACCGACGAGAGCGACGCCGTGATCGTGCGGTCGACGATCGAGCTGGCTCGCAACCTCGGCCTGCGGGTGGTCGCCGAGGGCGTCGAGACGGCCGAGGCCTGGAACCAGCTCAACGCGCTGCGCTGCGACGTCGCCCAGGGCTTCTACCTCAGCCCGGCGGTGCCGGCCCAGGCGCTCACCGACTGGATGCACCGTGAACGCCGCCCTGAGCTTTGGCTGCCGGGGCGCAACGGTTCCCCCGCTAGCGTTGTGGAGGAATGAGGACCAGCGTCACTCGCATGTTCGCCTTCGAGGCCGCGCACCAGCTGCCGTGGCACGCCGGCAAGTGCGCCGGGCTGCACGGTCATGGGTACCGCCTCGAGGTCACCGTGGAGGGGCCCGTCGGGCCCCAGGGCATCGTGCTCGACTTCGCCGAGGTGGCCGAGGTCGTCGAGCGCGAGGTGGTCGCCCGCTTCGATCACACGTATCTCAACGACCTGATGGACAACCCGACCGCCGAGCTGCTGGCCCACGACATCTGGAAGACGGTCGAGGCCGCGGGTCTCACCGTCGGCCGCATCCGGCTGTGGGAGACCGCCGACTCGATGGTCGAGGTCACCGCTTGACGCTGGGTCGTTCGACGGGCCTCGTGGTCCTGTCCGGTGGCCTCGACTCGACGGTGTGCAGCGCCCTCGCGGCGCGCGACTGCGACGACGTCGCCGCCATCACCTTCGACTACGGCCAACGCCACCGCGTCGAGCTCGACCGGGCCGCGCTGGTCGCGCAGCACTACCGCGCCGACCACCTCGTCGTGCGGATCGACGCGTCGCAGTGGGGCGGCTCGGCGCTCACCGACGAGACGATCGCCGTCCCGGACGCGTCCGCGGCCGGCCCGGGAGACGGCGGCGGCATCCCGGCGACGTACGTCCCGGCCCGCAACCTCATCTTCCTGTCGGTTGCGATGGGCGTGGCCGAGGCGCGCGATGCCGACGCGGTCTACCTCGGGGTGAACGCGCTCGATTACAGCGGCTACCCCGACTGCCGGCCGGAGTTCGTCGAGTCGTTCCGAGCCACTGCCGCGCTGGCGCTCAAGCGCGGCGTCGAGGGGCGGCCGGTCGACATCCGCACGCCACTCATCGACCTGAGCAAGGCCGGCATCGTGCGGCTCGGCCTCGAGCTCGACGCGCCGCTGCACCTCTCCTGGTCCTGCTACCACGGTGGCGTCTCACCGTGCGGCCGCTGCGACGCCTGCGCGCTGCGGGCCAAGGGATTCGCCGAAGCGGGCGTCCCCGACCCGGCCCTCGGCTTCTCCCCGGCCGAACCGGCGGATCACGCCGCTTCGACGGGGCAGAACGGGTGACCGACCTCGTCGTCGCCGAGGTGTTCGGCCCGACGTTCCAAGGGGAGGGCCCGTCGGCGGGCCGGCGGGCCGGCTTCGTGCGGGTCGGCCGGTGCCCGCTGTCCTGCTCGTGGTGCGACACCGCGTACACGTGGGACTGGGATCGGTTCGACCCGGCCAAAGAGCTGTCGCGCCGGGGCGTGGACGACGTGCTGGCCGAGGTGGACGCGATGGACGTCGACCTGGTCGTGATCACCGGGGGTGAGCCGCTCGGGCAGCGCGCCGGTTTGTCCGCGCTGGCGCGCGGATTGCACGATCGCGGCACGCGGATCGAGGTCGAGACCAGCGGTGTGCTGGCGCCGTCGCCCGACGTCGTCGCGGTGGTCGACCAGTGGAACGTGTCACCGAAGCTGGCCAACAGCGGGATGGAGCCGGCGCGGCGGATCGTGCCCGACGCGCTGGCGGCGTTCGTCGCCACGGGTCGGGCGATCTTCAAGTTCGTCGTCGTCGAGCCGGCGGACCTCGACGAGATCGCCGGCCTGGTCGACGAGCACCGACTGCGACCGGTGTGGGTCATGCCCGAGGGCACCGACGCGGCGACGCTCGCCGAACGGCTGCGCGCCCTGGCCGAACCCGTGCTGGCGCGGGGCTGGCACCTCACGCCGCGATTGCACGTGCTCCTGTGGGGCGACCGCCGCGGCGTATGACGCGCCAGTTGTCATGATGGGAGGGATGGCGCGGCGCACCGACGTATGGCCCGGCCGCCCCGATCCGCTCGGGGCGACGTGGGACGGAGAGGGCACGAACTTCGCGCTGTTCTCGGAGTCGGCGGCGAGCGTGGACCTCTGCCTGCTCGCCGGCGGCCGCGAGACGCGCGTGCCCCTCACGGAGTGCACCGGCTTCGTCTGGCACGGCTACGTGCCGGGCATCGGGCCCGGTCAGCACTACGGGTACCGGGTCCACGGCCCGTACGAGCCGGCGGCCGGCCTCCGGTTCAACCCGAACAAGCTGCTGCTCGACCCGTACGCGCGCGCCATCGACCGGGTGTCGGACTGGAACGACGCGGTGTTCGGCTACGACGATGCCGCGGGGTCGGACGGTGAGGAGCGGCCGTCGACCACCGACTCCGGGCCGCACGTGCCCTGGTCGGTCGTCGTCGACACGTCGTACCCCTGGGGGTACGACCACGCGCCCAACACGCCGTGGGCCGACACCCTGATCTACGAGACGCACGTCAAGGGGATGACGATGCGCCACCCGGGCGTCCCAGAGCACCTGCGGGGCACGTACGCCGGGCTGGCCAGCCCGGTGATCCTCGACCACCTCACCGAGCTCGGCGTCACCGCGGTCGAGTTGCTGCCGGTGCACCACTTCTTCTCGGAGCCGCCGCTCGTCGGCCGCGGCCTGCGCAACTACTGGGGCTACAACACCATCGGCTACTTCGCGCCGCACGGTGGCTACTCGTCGGGCGGTCGTCGCGGCGAGCAGGTGCGCGAGTTCAAGTCGATGGTGCGGACGCTGCACGCCGCCGGCATCGAGGTGATCCTCGACGTCGTCTACAACCACACCGCCGAAGGCAGCCACCTCGGGCCGACGTTGTGCTTCCGCGGCATCGACAACCGCGCGTACTACCGGCTCGACGAAGCCGATCCCAGCCGGTACGTCGACTACACCGGCACCGGCAACACCCTGAACGTGCGCAACCCGGAAGTGCTGCGGCTGATCATGGACAGCCTCCGGTACTGGGTCACCGAGATGCACGTCGACGGCTTCCGGTTCGACCTGGCCGCGGCACTGGCCCGGGGCTTCCACGACGTCGACCGGCTGTCGTCGTTCTTCGATCTCATCCACCAAGATCCGGTGATCAGCCGGGTGAAGCTGATCGCCGAGCCGTGGGACCTGGGGGAGGGCGGCTACCAGGTCGGCAACTTCCCGGTGCTGTGGACCGAGTGGAACGGCAAGTACCGCGACGCGGTGCGCGACTTCTGGCGCGGTCGCGAGTCGGGCCTGGCCGAGATGGGCTACCGGCTCACCGGGAGCTCCGACCTGTACCAGGACGACGGTCGCCGGCCGAACGCGTCGATCAACTTCGTGACCGCCCACGACGGCTTCCCGCTGGCCGACCTGGTGAGTTACGAGCGCAAGCACAACGAGGCCAACGGCGAGGCCAACGCCGACGGCACCGACGACAACCGCTCGTGGAACTGCGGCGTCGAGGGCCCGACGCGCGATCCGGCGGCCCTCGCGCTCCGGGGCCGGCAGCAGCGCAACTTCCTGACGACGTTGCTGCTCAGCCAAGGCGTGCCGATGCTGCTCGCCGGTGACGAGATCGGGCGGACCCAGGGGGGCAACAACAACGCGTACTGCCAGGACAACGAGACGTCGTGGTTCGACTGGACGCTCGACGAAGGCAAGGAATCGCTGCTCGAGTTCACGCGGTCGGTGATCCGTCTCCGCCGCCAGCATCCGGTGTTCCGGCGGCGGCACTTCTTCCAGGGCCGCGCCATCCATGGCGGCGACCGGGCCGACATCGGGTGGTTCGGGCCCGACGGGCACGCGATGACCGAGGATGAGTGGGGCTCGAGCCAGGTGCGTGTCCTCGGCATGTTCCTCAACGGCGAGGGCATCGCCGAACCGGGCCCTCGGGGCGAGCGTGTCGTCGACGACAGCTTCCTCGTGCTGCTGAACAGCGAGCGCGAGCCGACCGACGTGCGGCTGCCCGACGGCGAGTGGGCCCAGGCCTACGAGGTCGTGATCGACACGTCCGGCCGCTACCCCGGCTCACTCACCGAGCCCGACGGCCTGAAGCTCACCGCCGACGACGTCCTCCCGATGGAGGGCCCATCCGTCGTCGTCCTCCGCCGCACCGCCTGACCTCCGGCCGGGGTCATTCCCGCAGGTCGATCACCCCGTCCTCGCTGATCTCCCAGGTGCGCCCGCAGGTCAGGCAGTGCTGCCGCTGCGAGTGCCTGGTGACGTCGATGTGGTCGAGGTACCCACGGCCGCCGCACGCCGGGCAACTCGTCGCGAATCCCAAGCGGACGACGACTTCCGGCTCGTCGACGGGCGGCTCCTGTCGCGTCGCCTCACGCGCCCGCCTTCGAGGTAGGAGTGCCATGTCAACCCCCAGCGCCTCTGGCCCTTCGGTTCCCCCCCGACCGAAAGCATGATGCCGGGGCGCCGGTGACCGCAACCCGGCAATGACGCCACGGTCGAGCCGCCGCGAGCCAGACTCCCCCGGCATGCCCGGCGCCCTGCTGACCGACTTCTACGAGCTGACGATGCTCACCGCCTACCTGCGCCGGGGCATGACGCAGCCGGCGACCTTCAGCCTGTTCGCCCGTTCCCTGCCGCCGGCCCGCGGCTATCTCGTGGTGGCCGGCGTGGAGTCGGCGTTGGCCGCGCTGGAGGCGTTGTCGTTCGACGACGCCGACCTGGCGTGGTGCCGCGACGCGCTCGACCTGGACGACGCGACCACCACCGCGCTGGCAGAGCTGCGATTCACCGGCGAGGTGTGGGCGGTGCCGGAAGGCCGCATGGTGCTGGCCGGTGAGCCGTGGCTGGAGGTCACCAGCGCGCTGCCGGAGTCGCAGCTGGTCGAGACGCTGTTGCTGAACCGGCTGACGTTCCCGACCGCGGTGGCGTCGAAGGCGGCGCGCTGCATCGAGGCGGCGCGCGGCCGGCCGCTGGCCGACTTCGCCATGCGGCGGACGCCGAGCTTGGACGCCGCCGATGCCGTGGCTCGCGCCACCGCGTTGGTGGGCTTCGCGAGCACGAGCAACGTCGACGCGGCCCGCCGTCATCACTTGCCGACGACAGGGACGATGGCCCATTCGTTCGTGCAGGCGTTCGCGTCGGAGGCCGAGACGTTCGCGGCATACGCCGAGGACTTCCCGGAGCGGCCGACGTTCCTCGTCGACACGTACGACACCGAGCGCGGGGTCCGGGCGGCGATCGCGGTGATCCGCGAGAAGGGCCTCGGCGACGTGGCCGCCATCCGGCTCGACAGCGGCGACCTCGGTGCGCTGGCCCGGATGGCGCGGGCCCTGCTCGACGACGCCGGCCTGCCGGCGGTGCGCATCGTGGCCAGCGGCGGGCTCGACGAGCACAAGATCGACGCGCTGGTGCGCGGCGGCGCGCCGATCGACGCCTTCGGTGTCGGCAGCCAACTCGGCACGGTTGCCGACGCGCCCGTCATCGACACGATCTACAAGTTGGTGGACCTCGCCGGCCGGCCGATCGCAAAGCAGTCCACCGGCAAGGCGACGTGGCCCGGCGCGAAGCAGGTCGTCCGCGCCGGCGGCGGCCACGATCTGCTGGCCCTGCGAGACGAGCCGGTGCCGGCCGGGGGCGAGCCGCTGCTCGTGCCGGTCATGCGCGGTGGCCGCCGGCTGGACGACCGACCCGACCCGTCGTTGGCCGCGGCGCGGCGCCGGTTCGAGGCCGACCGCGACTGGCTGCCGGCGGCGGCCCGCCGACTGCGCGACCCGGTCGCGCCCGAGGTGCGCATCACCGACGCGCTGGCGACGTTGACGGAATCGGTCCGCAGTTGACGAATCAGCAGTCGGCGAATCAGCAGTCGACGCCCGACCGCGCCGTGCGGTGGGCGCCGGCATTGTTCGCGCTCATCGCGTACGTGCCGCTGCTGCTGACGCGTCCCGGACGGGTCGGCGCCGACACCAAGCAGTACCTGTACCTCGACCCGGCCACCCTGCTGCACCGCGCCGTCAGCATGTGGGACCCGAACGTCGGCATGGGGACGGTGACCCACGAGAACATCGGCTACCTCTGGCCGATGGGTCCCTTCTACCGGTTGGCCGCCGCCGTCGGGATGCCGATGTGGGTCGCGCAGCGGCTGTGGCTCGGAAGCTTGCTGCTGCTCGCCGGGCTCGGCGTGCGCTACCTGCTGCGGGTCCTCGGTTGGCGTTCGTGGCCGCTCGTCGTGGCATCGCTGGCGTACATGCTCACGCCGTACGTCATGCAGTACGAAGCCCGCATCTCGGCGATCCTCATCGCATGGGCCGGGCTGCCGTGGATGCTCGGGCTCGCGATCATGGCGCTGCGTCGCGGCGGGTGGCGCTACCCGGCGCTGTTCGCGCTCGTCGCCGCGACGTGCGGCTCGGTGAACGCGACCAGCCTGATCTACGCCGGGCTGGCGCCCGTGCTCTGGATCGTGTTCGCGGTGTTCGTGCACCGCGACACACCATGGCGACACGGGCTCGTCACCGCGCTGCGCATCGGCGGGCTGACGTTGCTGGCGTCGGCGTGGTGGATCGCGGGGCTGGCGACGCAGGCCGGTTACGGCCTGAACGTGCTCCGGTACACCGAGACCGTCGAGGTCGTGGCTCGTACCGGCCTTCCGTACGAGGCGCTGCGTGGCCTCGGCAACTGGTTCTTCTACGGGCGGGACGCCGTCAACGCGTGGGTGCAGCCGGCGGCGCAGTACACGCAGGACTGGTGGCTGCTCGCCATCAGCTTCGCGGTACCGCTGCTGGCGTTCGGCGGCGCCGTCATCGCGCGGTGGCGTGACCGCGTGTTCTTCGTCGCGCTGGTGCTGGTCGGTGTCGCGCTGGCCGTCGGCGTCCACCCGTACGAGCACCCGGCGCCACTCGGCGCCGCGTTCAAGGCGATCGCGACGTCGTCGACCGCGGGGTTGGCGTTGCGCAGCACTGGCCGCGCCGTCCCGCTGGTCGTGCTCGGCACCGCGGTGCTGCTGGCCGCGGGCCTCGAGACGCTGCGCCGCCGTTGGACCAAGTTGGCGACCGTTGCCGGCGGCCTGGTCGTCGTGCTCGTCGCGATCGACATGTTCCCGCTGTTCGCCGGCGAGTTCGTCGACGCGAACCTCAACCGGCCCGAGGCCATCCCGACGTACTGGCGGCAGGCCGCGGCGTGGCTCGACGCGCAGGGCCACGCGACGCGAGTGCTGGAGCTGCCCGGTGCCGACTTCAGCCACTACCGGTGGGGCGCGACACTCGACCCGGTGACGCCCGGGCTGATGAACCGGCCGTTCGTCGGGCGCGAGCTCCAGCCCTACGGGTCGCCGGCGTCGACCGACCTGTTGATCGCGCTCGATCGCCGGATGCAGGAAGGCGTGCTGGAGACGTCCGCGCTGGCGCCGGTGGCCCGGTTGATGGGCGTCGGCGACGTCGTACTGCGGTCGGACCTGCAGTACGAGCGGTTCCGGTCGCCGCGCCCGAAGCCGACGTGGCAGCTGTTCTCGGCGGCGGCTGCCGGCCTGGCCGCACCGATGACGTTCGGCCCGCCCTACCCGAGCGGGCCGACGGTGATCCCGCTCATCGACGAGACGACGCTGGCGACACCGCCGGACGCGCCCGACCCGCCGGCGGTGGCCGCGTTCCCCGTCGACGACTCGCTCCCGATCGTGCGAGCCGCGCTCGCCGAGCGCCCGCTGGTGATCGCCGGCAGCGGCGAGGGTGTGGTCGACGCCGCCGCCGCCGGACTGCTGCCGCGCGGTCAGCCGGTGCTGTACGCCGCGGCCCTCGACGTGGCGCCGGGCGGGTGGACGGGTGCACTGGCCGCCGGCGCCGACCTCGTGCTCACCGACTCCAACCGGCGGCGGGCGATGCGGTGGGGGACGATCCGGGAGAACAGCGGGTACACCGAGCAGGCCGGCGAGCAGCCGCTCGTGCCCGACCCGACCGACGCCCGGCTGCCGCTGTTCCCAGGCACCGGCGACGCCGCCATGACGGTCGCGCAGTTGCGCGGCATCGCCGGCGTGCGGGCCTCGCACTACGGCAACCCGGTGTCCTACGCGCCGGGTGACCGCCCGGCGCTGGCGCTCGACGGCGACCCGCTGACCGCGTGGAAGGTCGGCGCGTTCAACGGCGTCAAGGGCGAGCGGCTGCGCATCGACCTCGCCGGCGATGTCACGACCGACCGCGTGCGCGTCGTGCAGCCCCAGGCCGGTCCGGCCGACCGGTTCATCACCCGCACGACGCTGCACTTCGACCGCGGCCTGGACGTCACCGTGGACCTCGGCCCCGACTCGCGCCGGCCGACCGGTCAGTTGCTGACGTTCCCGTCGCGCACGTTCACGCGGCTCGAGCTGGTGATCGACGCCGACAACGTCGGGCAGCGGGCCGACTACCGCGGCACCAGCGGCGTCGGCTTCGCCGAGGTGTCGATCGGCGACGGCACCCTTCCCGGCGGAGCGGTGCGGGCCGACGAGGTGATCCGTCTCCCGGTCGACCTGCTCGGCGCGGTCGGCAACGCCGACACCGCTCACCGGCTGATCGTGCTGCTCGATCGGCAGCGCAGTGACCCGCTCGAGTCGTTCAAGACCGACGAGGAGCAGTCGGTGGTGCGCACCTTCGACCTGCCCTCGGCCCGCACGTTCTCGATCACGGGCGCGGCCCGGGTGTCGGCCTACGCCGACAACGACGTCGTCGACACGCTGCTCGGCCGTCCGCCGGTTGCCGTCGGCGTGACCGCGTCGAGCCGGCTTCCCGGCGACCTCGCGGCGCGGCCGCAGTCGGCGCTCGACGGCAACCCGGCCACTGCATGGCAGTCGGCGTTCGGCGATCCCGTCGGCCAGTGGATCGAGGTCAATGCCGCGGCGCCGTTCACCGTCGACTCGTTGGCGCTGACGTTGCTGGCCGACGGGCAGCACTCGGTGCCGACCAAGGTGCGGCTGGTTCCGGACCATGGCGCCGCGGTGACGGTCGACGTCCCGGCTTCGGGGCCGTTGCGGTTCCCGGCGATGACGACGACGAAGCTGCGGGTCGAGATCGTCGCCGCCCGCCGGGTCACGACGATCAACTACTTCTCGAAGACGCCGGCGCCGTTGCCGATCGGGATCTCCGAGATCGGCATCCCCGGCGTCACGCTGCCGGCGACGTCGGCCCGGTTCGACAGCGGGTGCCGGGCCGATCTGCTCACCGTCGACGGCACCCCGGTCCCGCTGCGAGCGCAGGGGAGCACCGCTGACGCCGGGCAGCGCCTCGGCCTGGCGTACGCGCTGTGCGGCCCGCCGCTCCGCTTGGGCCCGGGGCCGCACGTGGTGCGGGCCGCGCCCGGCCGGCTGACCGGGCTCGACCTCGACCGCATCGTGCTCGGCTCCGAGCGCGGCGGTGGCCCGCTGGTGCCACCGGCGTCGACGCCTCGCCTGATGCCGCCGGTGCAGGTCGTGAAGCAGGGCCGGTCGTGGATGGACGTCCGGGTCGACGCGCCGGGCGCGCCGTTCTGGCTGGTGCTCGGCCAGAGCCTCAACAAGGGCTGGACCGCGACCGCCGCCGGCGTCGGCGACCTCGGCGAGCCGCAACTCGTCGACGGCTACGCCAACGGCTGGCTCGTCACGCCGAAGGCCGCCGGCCCGATGACGGTGCACCTCCGGTGGACGCCGCAGTCCCGGGTCGACGTCGGCCTCTGGCTGTCGGCCCTCGCCGCCGTGCTGTGCGTCGCGCTCGCCGTCATCGACCCTCGCCGCCGCCGCGCTCTTCGCGAGCGACCGGCGACCGACACCGGTCCTTCGCGAGAGGTCGCGGTGGGGTCGGGGTCGCCGCGGAAGACGATCGGGCTCGGCGTCGGGATCGCGGTGGGCGCGGTGGTGCTGGCCGGCGCGTGGGGGATCGTGGCCGGGGTGCTCGCCGCGGTGGTGCTGGCTCGGCCGCGGTTGCGGTGGGTGCTGACGGGCGGCGCGCTGGCGTCGTTCGGCGCGGCCGCGCTCTACGTCGTGCAGCTGGAGGTCCGCTACCGGTTCCCGGTGAAGCTCGAGTGGCCGCAGCACTTCGAGAAGGTCGCCGGGCTGGCGTGGCTCGGCGTGCTGTTGCTGGCCGCCGACGCGGTGATCGGCTACGCGCGCCGGCGCGCCGACGAGGCCTCGTCGGCCAGCGCCTGAAGCGTCCCGGCCGCCGTCGCGTCCCACGTGAACCGGGCGGCGTGGGCCACCGCGCCGGTCGTCAGCCGGTCGCGGAGTTGGACGTCGGACAGCACCCGGTCGAGGGCCGGCGCGATGTCGCCGTCGACCAGCAGGCCGCTCGCGCCGTCGACGACCGCGTCGCGATGGCCGGCGATCGCGCTGACGACGGCCGGCGTGCCGCAGGCGGCTGCTTCGGTGATCGTCATGCCCCAGCCCTCGCGGGCCGAGGTGCTGGCGAGCACCCACGCCCGCCGGTACAGGTCGATGAGGTCGGCGTCCGACAACCGGCCCGGCAGCCGGATCCAGTCGCGCGCGCCGCCGGCCCGGACCTGGGCCTCGAGGTCGGCCCGCTCGTACCCCTCGCCGACGATCACGGCTTCGAGATGTGGATGCCGCGCCTTCAACCGGATCAGCGTGCCGATGAGTCGATCGAACTGCTTCACCGGCACCAGCCGACCGACCGCCGCGACCAGTGGGTGACTCGACTTTGCGCCGGCCGGCGCGAAGCGCGGATCGACACCCGGAGGCACCACCGAGACGTTGTCGGCCGGCAGCCGCAACAGCTCGACGATCTCGTCCTTGCTCGACTGTGACAGCGTGACGATCCGCGCGTGGCGGTACACCGGCGGGGCCAGCTTGAACTCGATCAACTCGCCGACGCGCGCCAGCGCGCGAGGCCTGATGACCATGCGCCACATCTCGGCGTGCACGTGGTGCAGGAACACGATGCGCGGGCAATGGGCCCACCACGGCGAGAAGAACGGCATGCCGTTCCAGATCTCGACCAGCCCGTCGCGCGGCCCGGTGCGGCCGATCAGGCCGGACAGCGCGGTGCGTGGGAACACCGCGTAGCGCCCCGCCTTGCGGATCACGCGGTACCCGTCGCGATGGTCGTACATCGGGAAGCCGGCGGCCTCCGACGAGCGCATGGTGACGTCGAGCCCGGCCTCGGCCCAGATGCGGGCGATCGTGGCCGCGTGCAGCTCGGAGCCGCCGGCTTCGGGATCGTCGAGGTCGCGCCACGCCAGCATGTGGATGCGGTGCAGGCCGGCCCGGCCGGCGATGGCGGCGAGATCGGGGCGAGTCACGGACGACGCCAGCGCGAGCGAGACGTCGGCTGCCGACGAAGGGACCTGCGCGTGGACCACGGCTCCGTCACGCTACCGGATCGAGCACCGCGCTCCGGGGAACCGGCCGAGCGCTGATCACCATGGCGCCGAGCACCACGGCCAGCCCTCCCTGGAGGGCCAGCTCGGCCCGCGCGGTGTCGATCGGGTGGCCGCCGGCGGCGGCCAGCACCACACCCAGGACGGCCGCGGCCACCGCCAGCACCGCGACGACGGCCCGCCGACCGATGCCCAGCAGGTAGTGGGTGCAGAGCACGCTGACGGCGAGGCCGGCCATGGCCAGCGCCAAGGTGGCGAACGCCGGCGCGGCGCCCACCTTGTCCGGCCCGAACGCCACCCGCAGCAACAGTCGCGGCGCGCCCGTGGCCAGCGCGACCAACACCGCGACCGGCACCGCGGCCAGGCCGAGGGCGGCGGCGAGCTGGCGCAGGGCATGACCGCCCCGGTTGAAGCGGGCCACCGCTTCCGGCAGCAGGTACCCGGACAGCACGGTGGCGCCGAACACGACGGCCTTGCACGCGACCGAGATGGCGCCGTACGCGCCGACGCGATCGGGCGCCTGCCGGCCGACCGCGATCACGTCCATGTTCTGGAGGATGGCGAGCAGGCCGAGGGCGGCCAGCGCGGTCGCCAGGTCGAGCGTCAGGTGCCGCCGGCCCGGCAGCGCGCCGTCGCCGAACGCATCGGATGCATCGGATGCGTCGGACGCCGCCGCCGGCAACCGGGCGCCGGCGGCGACCGAGCGGCGGGCGTCGGCGATGGAGGCGGCCATCGCCACGACCAGCGCGATGGCGGCGCCCTCGATGCCGAGCCCGGCCCCGACCAGCGCGACGGTCAGCAGCGTGCGCACCCCGCCCTCCACGACGAGATTGCGCGCCAGGGCGCGGTAGTCATGGCCGGCCTGCACCAGCCCGCGCTCGATCGAGAGCAGCGCCCAGCCGCCCCCGGCGATCAACACCTCGGCCACCCCGTCGGCGTGGGGGAGGTGCAGCGCGTCGGCCAGCGGTTGTCGGATGGCGATCGCGATCACCGACCAGCCGATCAGCGCCAGCGCGCCGCGCCGCCGCACGCGCATGATCCACGGGCCGACGCGGTCATGGGCGCCGGCCAGCTCCCACGCCGCGACCCGTCGCACCACGGCGACGAGCAGTGCCGAGCCCGGCATCGAGAGCCCGACGAACAACGCGATCAGCTCGGTGAGCGATCCGTACGCGCGCGTCGACATCAGGTGGGCGATCACCACGGTGACCGCGACGTTGGCGCCATTGGCCACGACGCCGGCGACCGCGATGGGCCCGGCCCGGCGGAGCGACGCGCGCAGCTGCTCGGCCGCGCCGGTGGACGCGGGCGCGGATGCCGCCGTCATCAGCGGTCGGCCGGCGCCAGGTCCAGCTCGACGCGCTCGGGTGATGGCCGACGGAACCACCCCGCAACCGTCGCGCCGAGCGGCCGATCCTTCAGCTTCAGGAACGGGCGCTCGACGATGTAGTAGCTCAGCGACGCGGTGATCACCGTCAGGACGAGGTCGACGATCGTCGTCTTCAGGAAGCTCTGATGGAACAGCTGGCCGCCGGTGGAGTAGCGGTACTCGGTGATCCAGAGCTCGTGCCAGATGTACACGCCGTAGGAGATGAGGCCGAAGTACGCGATCGGTCGCCACCGCAGGAACTTCCGCACCAGCGTCTCGTGCTGCGGGCCGAACACCGCGGGGATCAGCAGGAGGAACCCGAACGCGCCGTAGAGGGATTGCCGCGCCAGGGCCGGTCCCACACCGGTGTGGTACAGCGGCTTGCGCGACAGCGGCACCTGCGTCGCCACCGCCCAGAACGCGACGAAGGCGAGGGCCCAGCACAGCCAGGGCACCCATCGCCGGCCGAGGATCGCCGGCTCGGCGCCGTGCATGCGCCACCACGTGCTGACGACGGCGAGGAACATGCCGGCCGCGAACAGGTCGAAGTAGCTCGGCAGCCAGGCCGGCATGATCGCGGCGAGCTTGGTCGGCGCCCACGCGTAGATCCAGATGCGCGTCGCGAAGCTGATGGCGGTGAGCGCGCCGATCCCGATGAGCTCGACCCGAACCTGGGCCTCGGGTGGCCGAGCCGTTCGTCGGAGCAGCCACGCGTAGAAGGGGAGGAACAGGTAGAAGGTCATCTCGGTGCAGAGCGACCATGCCTGGCCGATGCCGCCGAGGATGTGCTTGAAGCTGTAAATCTGCAGGAAGCCGTAGTGCAGCACCGCGCCGGTGAAACCCTGCATCTGGATGTCGCCGAAGACGTACCCGATGACGGTGAGCGCGACGAAGTAGGCCGGCAGGATGCGCAGCAGTCGCCGCCGGAGGAAGCGCTTGGTGCCGAGCGGCGGCTTGCCGGACAGCGCGGCGCCGACGAACGGGCGGTAGAGCAGGAAGCCCGAGATCAGGAAGAACACCGCGACGCCGATCTCGAGGCGGCTGGTCCAGTCGCCCCAACCCGAGCGGCCGGTGAACCCCGACGCGAAGGCGGTGTGCACCACCAGCACCGTGCCGGCGGCGATCGCCCGCAGGCCGTCGAAGCACGGGAAGTGGGCATCGCCGGCGGCGGCGCGGGTCGGCCCCTTGTCGTCATCGACGCGGACGCCGGTCATCGGGGGCTCACGAGCTGACGGTACCGACGGGGATCCGGTCGACCGGCGATTCCGCCGGCCGGTCGGTGGCGCCGGCTGGCCGGCGGACTCGAGCCAGCACGTGGTCCAGGAACACCGCGGCCAGCACCGCCAGCGCGACTTCGGCCGACACGCGGTAGCGCGTGTTGCCGAACGTCATCGCCATGCCGACCGACACCGTGACCGCCAGCGCGAGCAATGGGTACGACGGGATGCGGCGGCGGCGCAGCACCACCACGCCGCCGATCGCGAGCGGCACCAGCAGGGCGAACATCGCCAGCCCGAGCTGGTTGACCCAGATCTCGCGGCCCTCGAGGACGTCGAGGTGGGTCATCTGGAGCGGTCGGTACATGTTCCAGCCGCGGCCGAGCCGGGCCGCCACGACGATCGGGACGCGGCTCTTGTGGTCGCGCATGTAGTCGAGCGCGACCTTGCGGTAGTGCGAGAACACCACCGACTGGTCGTTGCTGGTGACGTCGTTCTCGTGCGCGACGATGCAGCGCATGTCCCAGAAGCCGATGAGGTCGCCGCGGTACGTGCTGTCGCAGTTCGACACCAGCAGCGTCTCGTCGATCCCGTTCGACAGGTACACCGGGTGCTCGAACGTTGCCAGGTTGCGGCCGATCCAGGGCGCGATGACGAGGACGGTGACACCGCCCATCACCGCGAGGTGCGCGATCCGCTTCCGCCAGTCGCCGGCGGCGCCGATCGCCAACGGGATGCCGACGAGCGGCCCGAGGAGGATCGTCTCGGGGTGCACGAGGGCGGTGACGCCGACCGCGGCGCCGAAGCCGGCGGCGACGGCCCAGCTCGGTCGCCGCCAGAACCGGTAGGCGACCAGCATGGTGACCGTGACCGCGAGCAGCAAGGGCGTCTCCGACTGGGCCAGGCCGTCGTTGGCCCAGAAGTTGGGGTAGAGCGCGGCGACGCCGGCGGCGATGAGCCCAGCGCGCTCGCTCGCCACTCGCCGGCCGAGCAGCCCGACGGCGCCGATCGTCCCGGTGCCGATGACGCAGGCGAAGAGCTTGTGGGCGTTGTAGCTGCGCAAGCCGAGGAGATCGGCGCCGGCGAGCAGGATGGTCCACAGCGGGGGATGGTCGGCCGCCGGCCGCGCGACGTGGTCGAAATGCCAGAGGTACGGCACCGGGAAGTTCTTGCCGTGCAGGATCGCGTCGGCCTGCCAGTGGTAGAAGAACGCGTCGCCCCAGAGCTTCTGGTCGTGCTTGACGATCAGGACGTAGGCCACCCGCACGACCAGGCCCACCAGACAGATCGCGGCGAGGCCCAGGGTGAAGCGCGAAGCGCGGCGACGCACCCGTCGAGACTACAAGGGCCAGCCGTAGGCGCGGTGCGTCACTGCCGCCACGCCGACGGCGAGCAGCACCGCCGCGATCCCCACGAACGCGAGGTCGTTGGCTCGGCGCCGCGTCCTGGGCAGGCCGAGCAGGAGCGCCGGCAGCACCGGGAGCAGGTACCGCCCGTAGATGCCGTCGACGCGGCGGGCGCCGACGCCGTCGGCGTACGCGTAGACCACGACCGAGATCGCGAGGAGCGTGACCAGCCCGACCGCGACTGCCAGCGCGCGCGCCGCTCGACCCGGCCCGCCGGCGTCGCCGGCCTCGATGGCCGGCACCGGCATGACCGCGGCGGCCACGGTGAGGGCGTACGACCCGACGACCGCGACGAGCGGCATGGCGGCTGCGGGGAAGCGACCGACCGGCGTGACTGCCTGCCGGAGCCACTTGCCGAGCGACTCCCACGTCGTGACGGACAACGTGCTGACGAACGACCACGGCGCGGTGACGACGCGGTGGAGCTGCGCGGCCGGCCGGATGTCCAGGTGGACGTCGATGATCGGGCGGTAGGGCACGTAGAGGTGGGTCGACGTGCGCGACCACAGTGCCGCGACCGCGAAGCCCACCAGCACCGCGCCGACGGCGCCGAGCCGCTCGTCTCGGGTGAGGCCGCGCCGCGGCGCGAGGAAGACGAGCGACATCAGCACGTACGGCGGCTTGGCCAGACCGAGGAGCGCGCCCAGGACGACGGCTTCGACGATCCCGCGCCGCCCGGGCGCGCGGTCGCCGAGGGCCGAGGCCAGCACCAGCAGGCACAGCCCGGTGGTCGCGGCGTCGCTCGACGCCGATGCCGCCTGGAAGACCGCCATCGGCGTGAGCGCGACGGCGAGCGGCAGCCAGCGAACGCTGGGGAACCGCCGCGCCGCGACGGCGGCCAGCGCGAGGAACACCAGCAGGTTGGCGAGGCGCGCCGCGTACAAGAGCACCAGGGTCGACGCGCCGAGCACCCGACCGACGAGGATCGCCGCCGTCTGCGGGAGGTAGCCGGCCGGTGGGTAGACCGCGGTGTTCCGGAAGTCGGCGAAGGTCCGCGGCCCACCCGTCGTGCTCGACCAGTACGGCCCCAGCGCACCGAGCGACGTGCGGCGCCGGACCCGGTCGAGCCCGGCGACGTCGCGCACGACCGCGCCGGGCAGGTCGCCGCCGAGCTGGTCGCCGCGGCGCGTCGCGACGAGGTGGCCCTCCGACAGCTGGTAGGCGCGGAAGAAGTGGGTCGCTTCGTCGGCGGCCGCGAACGGCGGCGTCAGCGCGACGAACGCCAGCCCGAAGGCGAGGCCGACGCCGAGGAACAGACGGGTTCGCCGGCGGGCCGCCGGGTCAGACGCGGTGGGCGTCGGGTTCGTCACTGGCGGGCGCGTGGGGTGGTCCGACGGCCATGCGCAGCAGCGCGACCTCCTCGGCGAGCGCGCGGTTGCGGTCCTCCAAGCGCGACAGCTCCCACGAGAAGTGGACCGCGACGAGGAAGAGGAAGGTGACCGCCAGCAACAGGAAGGTCGCCGGCGGGTAGTCGATGCCGAGTCGGCGCGAGACGGTGTCGAGGATGCTCGGCCCGATCGCGAGCAGTGTGATGCCGACGCCGACCGACAGCCACAGCAGCGAGTACTTGGCCCGCAGCTGCCGGCGCCGCACCAGCCGCATGATGAACAGCAGGCTGCTCACCGTCACGATGCCGACGAGCAGGTGGGCGCGCGGCGGCATGCCGGTCGCGATCGTGGTGAGAGCGGTCATGACGCCTCCGGGGTGTGCCGGCCCCGACGGGACGCCGAGCTGATGAGCACGACGAACAGCCGGAGGTAGTGGTAGATCAGCTTGAAGTTGCGGTTCGACGCGACACCGGCGACGCGGTCGCGCATCTGGATCGGGACCTCGGCCACCCGCAACCCGCCGTACACCGCGAGCAGCAGCGCCTCGACGGAGTCCATGTAGTCGACGGGGTAGGTCGTCGCGAAGAGGACGAGGGTGTCGCGGTTGAACGCGCGGAAGCCGGACGAGGTGTCCGAGAAGTTGCGGCCCGACAACATCCGCACCGTGAAGTGCAGCAGCCGCATGGCGCGGCGTCGGACCAGGCCGACGCGATAGTCGTTGGTCTCGCCGGCGAAGCGGCTGCCGATCGCCATGTCGGCGCCGTCGTCGAGCAGCGCCAGGAGCTTGGCGATCTCCGACGGGTCGTGCTGGCCATCGGCGTCGAACTGGACGGCCCGCTCGTACCCGGCGCGCAGGGCGTAGCGGAACCCGGTGCGCAACGCGCCGCCGATGCCGAGGTTGTAGGGAAGCGGCGCCACCAGCACGCCGGCGGCCCGCGCCACCTCGGCGGTGCGGTCGCGTGACCCGTCGTCGACGACGAGGACGTCGAGGTCGGGGCAGACGGCGGCGAGGTCGGCCAGCACGCCCGGGAGCGCGTCCTCCTCGTTGAGTGCCGGGATGATGACGAGGGTGCGCGGTGTCATCCCACCCGCCACCGACGCATGGACGCACGGTAGTTGGTCATGGGTCCGGCACCTCGTACAAGAGCTCGCCGTCGAACGTGCCGAGCAGCCGAAGGGGCGCCGCAGTGGCCGGATCGCGGAGCGGCTGCCACGGGCTCCCGGGCGGGAGCGAGCGGACGACGACGAACCGCACTCCGATGCGTCGCAGATAGCCGAGGCCCGGCTCACCGGGCAGTGATCGCACCAGCTCGGTCATGCGGAAGTAGGACGGCGGGAAGTAGCCCGAGTACCCGTTGGGCGTTGGTCGATGGTGGGCGGTCGTGCGGTACACCGCGTCGGTCTGGTCGAGCAGCGAGAGGTACGGAACGCTGATCCCGGGGACGTCGACCGGGAGGTACAGCACGCCACCGCGCTCGCGGCGACGGGCGAGCGCGACGTCGACTGGCCGCCGCCGCACGTCGGTGAGCGTCCCGTTCCAATTGCGGAACCCCTCGCCGACGATGGCGAGCACCGCGACGGTCGCCACGGTGACCGCGACCGCGCGTCGCGAGCGCCCCACGCGCGCGAGGGCCGCCGCGCCCATCCCGGCCAGCAGGCCCAGCCCGAGCAGGCCGATCATCCACGCCCGGCTCGTGGCGCGCAGCGCCGGTCCGCCCGGCAGCTCGAAGACCAGCCGGTAGGGCGCGAACCGGCGCCATCCGGTGTCGGCGGTTCCGATCGCTGCGACCGCGCCGACGACGGTGAGGGCGGCGCCGGTGATCGCGGCCCTCCGGTCGCGGCCGCCGGCCCGCCACCCGACGACGAGGCCGGCGAGCGCGAGCGCGAGGACGGTGACGCCCGGGAAGACCGGCGGTCGGACCACCGGCCACGTCCGCCCACCGCCGAGGAGGTGGCCCCAGATGGACAGCCGCGGGTCGGCGTGCCAGAAGTCGGCGCCCTCGAGCCGCAGGTCTGCGAGCGTCCAGCGGAAGCCGGGCAGCGCTCGGTGGCGCGCGACGTACGGGAGGGCGAGCAGCCCGACCGCGGCCACCGAGCCGGCGAGCGCGGCGGCCGCCGGGCGCCAGGCGCGGCGTCGCACGACGAGGACGACCGCGGCGGCCGCGATCGCGTAGAGGCCGGGATAGAACGACACCGAGGCCTGCCACGCGACCGCGGCGACGAGGCCGGCGACCGCGGGCCAGGGTGAGCGACCGTCGTCGACGCGGTCGACGATCAACCAGGCGGCGAGCGCGGCCAGCGCGACGCCGGGTCGCATGACCACCTGCAGGTGGCCGGCCTCGAGGGTGCCGTACGGCCCGAACGCGAACGCCGCCGCGGTCACCGCGCCGGCGACTCGTGAACGGGTGACGACGCGCCCGAACGCGTAGGCCGCCGCCGCCGACAGTGCGAAGCCGAGCAGGATCGCGGCGTTCAGTCGACCGATGGCGCTGACGCCGAGCCACCGCAACGGCACGAGGGGCGCGGCGATGCCGATGAGCGGGTCCGAGTAGGCGAGCGTGCCGCGCTCGGGATGGAAGATGTTGGCATCGAACAGGTGGCGCGGGCTCGTCAACGCGTGCTGCACCCAGTCGATCGTCCACGCTTGGAACCGCGGATCGAACGGGTCGTGCGCGGTGTGCCCCATTCGTGCCGCCAACGGCCACGTCGTCACGATGGCGATCGCGATCCCGACGGCGACGACGGCGACGGCCTCGATGGCCGACCGGCGACGGGGCGTCATCGGTTGATCATGGCGTGCCAGAGCGAGCCCACTCGACGGCTGCGTCGGGCGACCGACCACGTCACGCGGCTTCTGAGTCGGCGTCCTTCATGAGATTCGCGCTGAGCCGGGCGGCCAGCGGCTCCCGGCCGAACGCCTTGACCGCGAGCGACTCCCACAGCTCCCGCCGCCGCCGCCACGCGGCACCTGCCAGTCGACCCAACGGCAGCTTCTGCAGCGGCAGGTACCCGAGCTCCCAGATCGTGAGCAGTCCCCAGAACAAGAAGTCCTCGTTGACGCCGCCCGGCCGCAGCTCGATCTCGAGCCGCATGGAGATGTGCACGAAGTGGACGATCGTGTTGGCGATGGCGTCGGCGAGCACTCCGTCCGGGGTGCGCACGATCGATGCCCGGCCACCCGGCGCCACCGCGGCGCGGTAGACGGCGCGCCGCCGGAAGTCGATCACCCAGAACGGCGCGTCGTCGGACGCGACGTGGAAGACGACCGGCCGCGGGACGAGCCGGCCGGTCCCCGGCGGCAACGCCGCCAGGAACGCGGTGAAGTGCTCCCGGAAGGCCGGCCACTCGAGCTTCCGGTCCCGTTCCTCGGCGGTGCGGCGGGCGATCGCCGGCTCGGCCAGCTCGGCCATCTCGTCGAGCCACTTCTCGCGGTCGGTGTAGTAGTCGACCGCGTCGAGCTCGAACCCGTCGCTCGGCGTCCAGGAATCGCCCGGCCCCATCAGCACGAGCTCGGTGCCCGCGACCGGGTGCCGGGCGAACGCCTGGGCGATCTCGGGCGGCGTGATGACGTGCTGGTTCAGGTGCCGGGTCTCGGGGTGCAGGAAGCACACCATGCTGGCGAACGGCACCGCGTACGTCGGCCGCGCCTCGGCGACGGTCGCGAGGAAGTCGGCGGCGTAGTCGGCCCGGTCGAGCACCTCGAGGTCTGCGGGATCCTCGGCGGTGTAGCAGTTCGGGTAGCCCTGGGCCCATGAGTGGTTCTTCAGCAGGAAGGTCGGCGGCCCGAAGACGCCGAGCACCTCCTTCAGGGCGCGGCCGCGCACCTTGCAGTCGTTGAGGTCGGCGATCGTGGTCGTGCCGTCGGTGACGAGGAACGCGCTGTCGTCGAAGCCGTACTGGAACGACGCGGCGCGCAGTCCCGAACCCAGGTCGACGACCTCACCGTGGCGCAGCTCGCGTACGTCGGAGAAGCCGAGCCGGCGCACCTCGTCGGCCATCACGTCGACGCCGAACTGCGGCATGAGCACCGTCGCCCGGCGGTCGATCCGCCGCATCGACGGATAGTGGAAGTGGTCGAAGTGGTGGTGGCTCAGGTAGACGACGTCGGGCGACAGTGCGCCGTCCGGTGGGTCGCCGGTGGGCGGGAAGTGCCACCAGGAGCGCCAGTAGCACGACCCCGACAGCCACGGGTCCACCAGCACCGTCGTCCTGTCACCCTCGATGAACAGCGCACCGTGCCCGAGGGTCGTGAGCCGCACCGCGTTACTGCTGGCTGCGGGTTCGGGCCGCGGCGTCCATGGCCGAGCGCGCGATCACCGGCGCATCCCGCCCGGTGGACGACTTCTCCTCGTGGTACTCCTCTTCGACGTTCACCGCCCAGATGTCGTGCGGCGGGTCGGCGCCCAGGATGTTGTCGACGGTGAGCATGGCGGTGTACATCGAGTGGTCCTGGTTGTTGTACCGGTGCATGCCGTTGCGACCGACCGCGAAGACGTTCGGCGTGTGCGCTTCGAGCCATCGGCGCAGAACCTCGACGTTGGCGGCGTACGTGTCGTCGTAGGTCGGGTAGGCCTTCGGCATCCGCACGACGTAACCGGCCTCCACCTTGGTCGGATCGACCAGGTTCAGCGCGGCCAGCTCGCGCTTGCCGAGCTCGATGAGGTCGCGGTCGGCGGCGTTCCAGAGCTCGTCGCCCTCGAACACGAAGTACTCGAGGCCGAGGCAGGTGCGGCCCTCCTTGATCATGTACGGCGACCAGCTGCCGAAGTTCTGGATGCGGCCGAGCTTGACGTCCGGCGAGTGGACGTAGATCCAGTTGTCGGGAAAGCCCGACGCTTCCGGCACGACCAGTGCGACGGTGAGGAAGTCGCGGTACTGGAGTCCTTCGGCCGCAGCCCGGACGTCGTCGGGGATCGGCGGGTCCATGATCTCGAGCAGCTGGCCCATCGGCATCGAGCTGACGACGTGGCTGCACTCGTAGACGGTGGGCGCGCCTCCCGTCTCGGCCCGCACCGACACCGCCTTGCCGTCCTCGTGCCGGATCCGGGTGACATAGCTGTTCATCACGACCTTGGTGCCGGCGGCCTCGACGAGATCGCGGCAGCGCTCCCACATCATCCCGGGCCCGTACTTCGGGTACTGGAACTCCTCGATGAGGGACGTGATGTCCTTCTGGTTGCGCTTGGGCAGCAGTGCGTTCGTGATGGCCTTGCCGAGCGAGAGGTTCTTCACCCGCTGGGCGGCCCAGTCCGCCGGCATCTCGCTCACCGGCACGCCCCAGACCTTCTCGGTGTACGTCTTGAAGAAGTGCTTGTAGAGCCGCCAGCCGAACCGAGCGACCAGCCAACCCTCGTAGTTCGTCTGGTCCTTCGGCGGGCGGACCCGCGCCCACGCGTACGACAGGACGCAGCGCACCGCCTCCACGAACCCGAGGTTGCGAAGCGCGTTCATCGCCTTCAGCGGATAGTCGTAGTACTTGCCGTCGTAGTAGATGCGGCTCATGCGCGGCCGCATGAGGAAGTCCTCGTCGGGGAGGATCTCGTGCCAGAGGTCCTCCACCTCTTGCACCTTCGTGAAGAACCGGTGACCGCCGATGTCGAAGCGCCAACCGTCGCGCTCGACGCTGCGGCTGATGCCGCCGACCACGCTGTCGCCCTCGAGCACCGTGCACGTCTGCCCGCGCTTGGCCAGGCAGTACGCCGTCGTCAGCCCGGCCGGGCCGGCGCCGATGACGACGACGTTCGACCGCGCCGCGGGCGCGGTCGTGGAGGCTCGATCCGGCGAGGGGGACATCAGGCGAAGGGTACTCCGGCGGGCGCCGGCACCCCCAGCGGCTACGGGACGGTGGCGTTCAGGAAGGCGAGGATCGCGTACCCGGCCATCCCGGCGGCGCCGAGGGCCAGCACCAGCTTCTCGACACGGTCGCTCGCGGTGAGCGTTGCCCCGCCGACCACGAACGGGAAGGCCGAGAGGCAGTAGCGCTCGAAGGACTCGAGGTTCGTGGTCGAGAGCCCGACGACGAGGGCAGATGCCGCGAACAGGGAGTACGACGCCGGCAGGCGGCGGGCGCAGACGACCAGCAGGACGATCAACGCCAGCGCCCACGGCACGTGCAGCCCGCTGCCGATGTGGGTGCCGTGCAGGATGCCCCGACCCTCGTGCAGGAGCGCGGTGATCGGGCTCACGACCCGGCCGCGCAACTTCGGGTCGGATTGCGCTCGCAACGGGCGGAACAGGTCGTGGTACGCGATCGCCGACCACCCGAGGAAGAGGCCGACACCGGCGGCCGGCGCGAGGACTGCGGTGACCCGTGCGACGCGCTCGCGGCCGCGGCTTCCGGCCCACCCCCGCCAGGCCTCGACCGCAGCTGGGAGGACGAGCAGCGCGCCGATCGGCCGGGTGAGACCGGCGAGCACGCCGCACGCGATGGCGACGCCCCACTTCCGCGTGCGCAATCCGATGAACGCCCCGATGGCGAGCGCCATGAAGGTTGCCTCGGCGTAGCCCAGCGCCAACACGTATGCCGGCGGCACCAGCGCGACGAGCCACGCCGATCGCCGGGCCAGGTTGGCGTCGCCCAGATCCTCGATCACGAGCCGGTGGAGCAGCGCGCCCATCACCAGCGCGGAAGCGTTGACGATGAGGATCAGCGCCAGCCCGTACCGGCCGCCCAATCCGAAGCCGAGGAACCGTGCCATGAGCGGGACCAGCGGGAAGAACCGCAGACCGAGCGCCTCCACCCCGTGGTACCCGTGGGCCGCGATCTGGCGGTAGAACGCCGCGTCCCACGCGAAGAAGCCCTGATGCACGCGGAACGCCGCGCCTGGCTTGGTGGCGTATCCGTGGTCGACGACATAGCGCGCCAGCGCCAGCGCGCCGAGGGTGACGGCGCGGGTGCCGAACCACGCGGGGAACGCCACCGCGAGGTCGCGCGTGAACCCACCGCGGCGAGCCGGCACCTGCTCAGCGCTCCGGGTAGCGGATGAGATCGGCGTGCTCGAAGAACTTGTCGTTGTCGAGCTTCACCAGCTCGCGCCCGCCGGGCCGCAACGCCGCGAGCACCGCGTTGATGCGCTCGCACGAATTGCCGAACGTGCGGTAGTTGAAGCTCCACACCATCCAGACGGCGTGACGACCGGCGCGCTCGTCGAGCAGCTTGGCGAACGCGTCGGGGTTGCCGGCCCGGTTGTGGTCGCCGTAGTCGACCCAGTCGACGAAGCGCGGCCCGGTGGCGCGAGGGAACGTGACCTGCTGGATGCCCGCCGGAAGCAGGCGGCTCGTTGCCGGGCCGAGCTGGTCGGGGCAGTAGCCGACCACGTCGCCCGGTTGCACCGCGGCCCGGATGGCGTGGGCCACCGCGCCGGCCTGCGTGCGGTTGGTCGTGACGTACTGCGTCGCGGTGATCAGCCCGCACACCACCGCGGCGGCGACGACCGCGGCGCGGACCCGTTCGCCGGCGAGTGCGCCGGTGCCGAGCGTCACCAGCAGGAGGAACAGCGGGAAGACGACCGCGGTGTAGCGGGCCGCGAACGCGCTGCCGGTGACCAGGCCGATCGAGATCGCGATTGCGAGCGTGGCCGCGCCGGCGAACGCCAGGCCTCGACCGCGCCGACGGGTTCGCAGGTCGAGCTCGATGCGCCACTCGTCGATGGCGGCACCGAACAGGCCGATGCCGGCCATCGCGAAGAACACCAGCGCCAATGCCCGGCCACTGCTGGACTTGCCACCGGCGAACTCGCTGACCGCGTTGACCATGGCCGAGAACGAGGCCGGGTCGGCCCACGGCGTCCCGGTGTGCTTCAGCTGGTACGCGAACGCCGGGAGCCACGGCGCGAAGAGCACGCCGCCGCCGGCGATCCCGATCAGCATGCGGCGGAACGCATCGCGCCGCTCGGGCGGGCCGGACACGAGCTGGTACACGAGGCCGGCACCCAACGCGACGATCAGGTACAGCGACCAGTAGTGCGTCAGGAGCAGCAGGCCGCTGATCACCGCCAGCGCCACCATGTCGCCCGCCGTCGGCCGGGGCCGCCCGAGCGCCTTGACGAGGCGGAGGTACCCGACGAGGACGAGCAGGACGACGAGCGAGTACATGCGCGTCTCGGTCGCGTACCGGATTGCGAAGGGCGACGACGCCAGCAGCACGACGCCCACCCATTCCGCACCCCGTCCGGCGGCCCGTCGCGCCGCCAGCCACATCAGCGGGAGGGTGCCGACGGAGATCACCCCGCTCAGCGCCCGGACGGCCACGTCGGAGTCGCCGAACACCCGCATCCACACGTGGAGGAGCGCGTAGTAGAGCGGGGGCGCGCCGTCGTGGCGCAGCGCGCCTGGGATGTCCCGGAGCGGCAGCTTGGCGATGTTGACGGTGAGCGCTTCGTCGAGCCAGAGGTCCGAGCGCGTCCAGAAGCGCATGACCAGACCCATGACGAGGGTGCCGACCGCGAGGACGACGATCGCCCGGTGCCACCACGGCGGCGTCGTCGAGACCGCGCCTGCCGCGGCGTCGTCGGGGCGAACGTCGACCTTCATCGGGGGCGACGGTACGTAGTCCGTCAACCTCCGCTCAAGCTGGCCAGTCCTTTTCGGGTCACGAGTATCGGCCGGGCCCACACTCGTGACCGGAAACGCCCGGCGGCTGGGGCCATCAGATCGTGACGAGGATCCGTTCGCCGGCGAACGCACCGACCCCGGCGTGGCGCCCGTCGATCTCGATGGTGAGGGTGCCGTCGGGCGAGGCCGCGGTGACCGAGCCCGACCGGCCGGGCCGGATCGACGCGCCCTCGAGGTACGCCAGCAGGCCCGGGGTGAACTCGAGCTCCTCCGGGATCCGCTCGACGGTGAAGGTCGCGCCCTCGGCCAGGCTGGCCAGGGGCACCGCGTGCGGGGTCTCGTACGCGGTGCCGGGGATCGGGTTGCCGTGCGGGCACGTCGTCGGGTTGCGCAGCAGGCGGGTCATCGCGACCTCGACGGCGTCGGAGATGACGTGCTCCCAGCGCCCGGCCTCGATGTGGGCGTCGGCCCAGGACAGCTCGAGCACGTCGGTGAGGAAGCGCTCGGCGAGCCGGTGCCGCCGGACGACCCGCTCGGCGAGATCGCGGCCGGCCGAGGTGAGGGCGATGGTCGAGGCCCGCATGGCCACCAGCCCCTCGGCGTGCAGCCGCTTGATCATCTCGGATACGGCGGGCCGCGAGTAGCCGAGCCGCTCGGCGATGCGGGCCTGGATGACCTCGACGTCGTCCTCGCCGAGCTCGAAGATCGTCTCGCAGTACTCCTCGAACGCCGGGTGGTACTCGGGGGTGCGGTAGTCGGCCACGACGTTCGAAGCGTAAGGCCCCCCGCGAGGCTGTGCAAGCCCAGTTTGACAAGAGCCATTAGGTCCGCCTTACATATTGGCAATGCGGCTCCTCCGTACCCTGCCGGTGGCGACCCTGGCCACGATGGTCGCGGTCGTCGCCGCCGGATGTTCGAGCAAGCCGCACGCCTCGTCCACCACCGCGCCCGAGGACGTGCGGGCCCCGGCAGCCGATGTCGCGCAGGGCCTGCGGCAGATCGACAGCATCGCGACCGCGGCGGCCACTGCCGCCGCCGGCGACAAGGCCCGGGCGAAGCAGCTCGACGGGCAGATCGAGCCGGTCTGGGCGCGGGTGGAAGGCACGGTGAAGGCCAACGAGCCGGACACCTACCTCGCCCTCGAGGACGCCTTCGCGCTCCTGAAGAACGCCACCGACGCCGGCGATTCCGCCAAGGCGACCCAGGCGGCGGCCGACGTCTCGAAGGCCGTCACGGCCTATGTGGGGAAGTACCCGGGGTGACCATCGTTCGGCGCGCCCTCCTGGTCTTCGGCCTGGTCGTGCTCGGCGGGCTCGCGGTCGCGCCGCCGGTCTCGGCGGCGCCGGCGGCGTCGCGTGCCGAGGCCATCCGCCAGCTCGACGTCGTCCGGCAATCGATCGACCGCACGCTGGCATTGATCAAGGAAGGAAAGGCCGACCAGGCCTTCACCGAGGCCCGCTCGGGATACTTGAGCCACTTCGAGCTCGTCGAGGTTCCGTTGCGCGTGGCCGACGCGCAATTGACGTCCGACGCCGAGACCAAGTTCGCCGAGATCCGCGGCCTGATCAGCGCCCACGCGCCGGCTGGCACCATCCGCTCGAACATCGTCGAGCTCCGCGGCCTCCTCGACAACGCCGAACGCCGGCTCACCGACGCCGGTGTCGGCGCGCCGGCTGTCGTGTTCGGGCAGTCGTTCCTCATCATCTTCCGCGAGGGGCTCGAGGCGGTGCTGCTGGTCTCGGTGCTGCTCGGCTATCTCGAAGCGGCGAAGGCGACGCAGTACCGCCGCCCGATCCTGTGGGGGATGGCCGGCGCCGCGGTCGCGACCGCGGCGACGTTCGTCGTGTTGCGCACCGTGCTGTCCGCGCTCCCGCTGGGCCGCGAGATCCTCGAGGCGGTGACGGCGCTCCTCGCGGTCGCGGTGCTGTTCTACGTGTCGTTCTGGTTGATCGCCCGCCTCGAACAGAAGCGATGGCTCGAGTTCCTGCGAGCGCGCGTCTGGACCGCGGTGTCGGTCGGTTCCACGGCGGCACTGGCGTTGGTGGGCTTCACCGCGGTCTACCGCGAGGGCTTCGAGACCGCCCTCTTCTACCAAGCGCTGATGTCGTTCGGGCCCGGCCTCGGCAGATGGGTGGCGGCCGGGCTCGGCGCCGGGCTGGTTGCCCTCGCCATCGTGTCGTGGATCGTGTTCCGGCTCGGCCGGCGCGTCCCCGTCAAGGCATTCCTGTCCAGCGCGGTCGTGCTGTTGATGGCGACGTCGGTCGCGTTCCTGGGCAACGCCGTGCGGGCGCTCCAGTCGGCCGATGTCCTCGGCCTGCACCGCTGGCCCGGATGGCCGCGCACGCCGATCTTCCTGTCGCAGGCGCTCGGATACTGGCCGAGCCGCGAGACACTCGTCGCGCAGGCGGCACTCATCGCGGTGTATGTCGCCGGCGCGCTGTACCTCTTCTTGATGCGCCCGCGGCTTCGCCGGGCCGATCCTGCGCCGCCGGCCACGGCCTCCGCGGCCACTGGTCCGGCCGGGATCCGGCGACCGGCCGACGCCCGCCACTGACGGGTGGCCGTCCGGGTCGGCGTCGACGTCGGCGGCACGTTCACGAAGGCGGTGGCGTTCGAGACGGGCGCGGCGTCCGTGCTGGCCGAGGCGATCGTGCCGACGACCCACGACCATCCGCACGGTGTCGCCGCCGGCGTCGTCGACGTGGTGACGCGGCTCGCGTCCGAGGTGGGTGCCGAGCGGGTCGAGCTGGTGACGCACTCGACGACGCAGGCCGTGAACGCGCTCCTCGAGGGCGACGTGGCCACGGTCGGCATGATCGGCCTCGGTCGCGCGCCCGACCTCCGCAAGGCGCGCCGCCGCACCGTCGAGCCCCGCATCGAGTTGAGCGAGGGCCGCATGCTGGCGATGGTGCCGGCGTTCCTCGACGTGACCAATGGCCTCGACCACGCGACCGCCGCCGCGACGATCGAGCGGCTCCGGGCCGGTGGTGCGGAGGCGATTGCGGTCGCGGAAGCCTTCGCGCCCGACGACCTCACCAACGAAGCGATGCTCGCCGACGCCGCGGCCGCGGCCGGACTTCCCGTCACCACCTCGGCCGAGTTGACCGGGCTCTACGGGCTCGAGCTGCGCGCCGTCACCGCGGCGCTCAACGCGTCGATCCTGCCCATCGCGACCCGCACCGCCGAGGTCGTCGGTGAAGGGGTCGCCGCCGCCGGCGTGACGAGCCCCGTCATGGTGATGCGCGGCGACGGCGGAGCGACCGACCTGCACGGCTTCCGGCGGGCGCCGGCCCGAACGCTCTACTCCGGCCCGGCGGCGTCGGTCGCCGGGGCACTGCGCTCCGGCCGCATCGACGACGGCGTCATCGTCGAGGTGGGCGGGACGTCGACCAACGTCGCCGCGATCCGTCGCGGGCGACCGGCGCTCTCCTACGTGCAGGTCGCGAGCCACGCCACCGCCATCCGGGCCCTCGACGTCCGCGTGCTCGGCGTCGCCGGCGGCTCCATGCTCCGGTCGCGCCGCGGTCGGGTCTACGGCGTCGGGCCGCGCAGCGCGCACATCGCCGGGCTGCCGTACGCGTGCTTCCTCGCCGCCGACGACTTCGCGGGCGCGACCACCGAGCTGATCGCGCCCCGCGCCGACGATCCGGGCGACTACCTGGTGGTGCGACTGGCGGACGGCCGGCGCGTCGCGCTCACCAACACCTGCGCGGCCAACGCGCTCGGGATCGTGCAGCCGGGCGACTACGCGGCCGGCGATCGCGAGGCGGCGCTGGCGGCGTTCACGGTCGCCGGCCGAGCGCTGCGGCTGACGGGCGAGGAGGTGGCGCGGCGGATGGTGCAGGCGTCGACCCAGGCGGTCGGCGACCTGGTGGCCGCTGTGGCGCGTGACCACCACCTCGAACGGCCGGTGATCGTCGCGGTGGGCGGCGGCGCCGGCGCCCTCGGCCGGGCCGTCGCGTCGGCGATGGGGCTCGACATCGTCGTCCCGCCCAAGGCCGAGGTGATCAGCGCCATCGGCGATGCCCTGTCGCTCGTGCGGGCCGAACGCGAGCGCACCTTCAGCACGCCGACCCCCGTCGACACCCAGCGGCTCATCGCCGAGGTCGAGGCCGAGGCGATCGCGGCCGGCGCGTCGGCCGCCGGCCTGGACGTGCGGGTCGAGCACAACGCCGAGCGCGGCGCGGTGCGCGTCACCGTCACCGGCGCCGTCGGGCTCAGCTCGGGCGCCGTCCCCGGACGGCAGCCGGCGACGCCGGCCGACGCCACCGCGGCCGCCGGCGAGCGCGGGTACCGCGACGTCGTGGCGGTCGGCCAGTTCTGGCTGGCGACGAGGCCGGGGCGGGCCCCGCGGGTCGCCGTCCTCGACCGCTACGCCGACGTCGTGGTGGACGTCGGCGGGGAGGCCTTCGAGGCCGGGTCCGCCGATCTCGGTCCCGTCATCGACCGCCACACCCGCCGGGTCGGTCCGATGACGATCGCGCCGGACGCGTGGATCGTGAGCGGCGCGCGGTTCCTCCAGGTCCCGGCGCCCGATCTCGCCGCCATCGCCGACACCGTCACCGCGCTGACGGCGGACGGCGCCACCCCAACCGTGATCATCGGGAGAGAGTGACGTGGCCCTCTACATCCCCGCAGGACGCCGCCGCCGCCGGGCGATCGGGCTGATCGTGGCGGCCTTCGTCGTCGGGCTCGTCGCCGGGTGGATCGGCGGCCGGGCGTCGTCGCCGTCGGTCGAGGGACGGGTCAAGAGCGTGCGATCCGAGGCTCGACAGACCGCGGCCGGGCTGCGGGTCGTCGCGCTGCACGACCAGACGGGCGCGGTGGCGCAGCCGACACCCGGCGACGCCGGCACCGATCTCGTCCTGCGGCGCACGCGCACCGAGCTCGATCACGAGTTCCGTCGCGCGCCCTGGGTCACCCGCCAGCAGCACGACCAGTTGCTCCGCGAGCTCGATGCGTTGCAGGCGCGACCAGACCGCGGGACCGCGGCGTTCGGCGCCGCCGCCGAGGCGTTGGCGCGCGACATCGAGACGACGTTCGGCACCAACGGGTAGGGGGTGACCCGAGCGGGTAGTGAGCAGCCGGTAGCCTCCGACCCGGACACGCCGTGAGACGCCTGACACTCACCCTCCTCGTTCTTTCGTCCGTCCTCGCCGCGTGCGGCGGGGCTCGGCGCCCCGACCCCGAAGCGCTGCGCAAACCGCTGTCGACATCGCCGTCGCACGTGCAGGTGCGCACCGACCAAGGCAGCGCGTCGTCGCTCCGCAACATCGTCTACGACCACGTGACGAGCAGTCAGCTGCGCCCCGAGGTCGCGAAGTTCCCATCGCGGGTGTACGTGCCGAACAACCTCGCCAACACCGTCGACGTGATCGATCCGAACACCTTCCAGGTCATCGACCACTTCAAGACCGGAAAGGTGCCGCACCACATCGCGCCGTCGTGGGACATGACCACGCTGTACATCGACAACACCTACGGCAACAGCCTCACGCCGATCGACCCGATGACCGGCAAGCCCGGCACGCCGATCCCGGTGGAGGATCCGTACAACCTCTACTTCACCCCTGACGGTACCAAGGCGATCGTGGTGGCGGAGCGCTTCCAGCGCCTGGACTTCTACGACCCGCACACGTGGACGCGCCTGAAGAGCGTGCCGATCCCGTGGGCCGGCGCCGACCACCTGGACTTCTCGGCCGACGGCCACTCGCTGATGGTCACCACGGAGTTCACCGGCATGCTGGCGCGGGTCGACACCCAGACGATGGAGCTCGCCGGGGCGGTGCACCTCGGCGGCCTGCCGGTCGACGTGAAGCTGTCGCCCGACGGCGGCGTCTTCTACGTCACCAACCAGGACCCCAACCACAGCGGCGTGTCGGTGGTCGACCCGGTGAAGATGGCCGAGATCCAGTTCATCCCCACCGACACGGGCGCCCACGGGCTGTACATCAGCCGGGACGCGACCAAGCTCTACGTCAGCAACCGGATCGCGGGCTCGATCTCCGTCGTCGACCTGGCGACGCGCGCCGTCGTCGCCACGTGGAAGATCGGCGGCAGCCCCGACATGATCCAGATCTCGCCTGACGGCCGGCAGCTCTGGGTCTCCGGACGGTTCGACGCCAGCGTGTACGTCGTCGACACCACCACCGGTCGTCTGCTCCACAGGATCAAGGTGGGCAGCGGCGCCCACGGGATCTGCTTCTTCCCGCAGCCGGGCCGCTTCTCGGTCGGCCACAACGGGGTCTACCGGTGATGCTGAGCCGGCGCGACCTCCTGCTGGCCGGTGTCGCGGCCGTCGGGGTCGCGGCGTGCGGCGGGAACAAGGGAGGTCGCGCGGCAACGTCGGCGACCACCGGCGTGACGGTGGGCGGCCCGGTCACGTCGGTCACGGCGCCACCGTCGGGCCCGGCGGCATTCGTGGCCCATGGCCGGCGCGACCGCGCCGAGGTCGCGTTCACGTTTCACGCCAACATCGAGAGCGACAAGGCGAGGACGGACGCGCTGCTCGCGGACGCGGCGAGCGCCAACGTGCCGATCACGGTGTTCGCCGTCGGGCAGTGGCTCGATCGCGATCCGTCGCTGGCGCCGCGGATGCTCGCCGCCGGCCACGAGCTGGCCAACCACACCTACACCCACCCGTCGCTCGGCGCGCTCGGCGGGCCCGCGGTCGCGACCGAGATCGCGCGCTGCCGCGACGTGCTCGCCCGCCAGGCGCCGGGCCTGTCGCACTGGTTCCGGCCGTCGGGGTTGGACCGGCCGTCCGCGCTCATCCTCGCCGAGGCCGGCCGCGCCGGCTACGCGACGGTCGTGGGCTACGACGTGGACCCGCACGACTACCAGGATCCGGGCGCGACGGCGATCGTCGACCGCGTCCGCACCGGGCTCGCGCCGGGATCGGTCGTCAGCCTGCACTTCGGTCACGCCGGCACCGTGACCGCGTTCCCGCAGCTGGTCGACATCGCCAACCAGCGCGGCCTGAAGGTGGTCACCGTCTCGCAGCTCCTCCGGGCCTGACCGTCTACCTTCGCGGGCATGCGCGTGCCCCTGACGGTCGGCGACTTCCTCCAGCGGGCGGCCGCGGTCTATCCGGACCGCGTCGGCGTGATCGACGAGCCCGACGACACCGCGCCGGGCGGATCGGCGGGCGCGTTGACGTGGCGCCAGGTGCACGAGCGCGCCCGGGCCGAGGCGGCGGCGCTCGACGCCCTCGGTGTCGGTCGGGGTGAGCGAATCGCGATCCTGTCGCCCAACGCCGCCCGCTTCCTCGTCAGCTTCTTCGGCGTCAGCGGGTTCGGCCGGGTGCTCGTGCCGATCAACTTCCGCCTGAGCGACGAGGAGATCGCGTACATCGTCGACCACTCGGGCGCGTCGGTCTTGCTCGTCGACGAGGAGCACGACGAGCGGACGCGGGGGATCGGCGTCAAGCACCGGTTCGTGCTCGGGTCGGCGACCGACGGCGAGCTGTTCGGCAGCCGCGCCGAGCCCGAGCCGTGGGTCGACGCCGACGAGGACGCGACCGGCACCATCAACTACACCAGCGGCACCACGGCCCGCCCGAAGGGCGTGCAGCTCACGCACCGCAACCTCTGGATCAACGCCGTGACGTTCGGCCTCCACACCACGGTCAGCGATCGCGACGTGTACCTCCACACGCTGCCGATGTTCCATTGCAACGGATGGGGCATGCCGTACGTCCTCGCCGGTGTCGGGGCCCAGCAGGTGGTGCTCCGGAAGGTCGACGGCACCGAGATTCTCGGGCGGGTCGACCGGCACGGGGTGACGTTGCTGTGCGGCGCGCCCACGGTCGTCGCCGCGGTGCTCGACGCCGCCGCGACGTGGGACGGCGTGATCCCCGGCCGCGGCCGCACCCGCATCGTCGTCGCCGGCGCGCCGCCGCCCACCCGCACCGTCGAGCGGGTCGAGACCGAGCTCGGCTGGGAGTTCGTGCAGATCTACGGCCTCACCGAGACCGCGCCCCTGCTCACCATCAATCGCCGCCGGGCGGAGCTGGACGAGCTCACGCCGGGCGAGCGGGCCCAGAAGCTCGGCCGGGCCGGCGCGCCCGCGCTCGGCGTGCGGCTGCGGGTGGACGACCAGGGCGAGGTGCTGGCCCGCTCGAACGTGGTGCTCGACGGCTACTGGGAGCAGCCCGAGGCCACCGCCGACGCCATCGTCGACGGGTGGTTCCACACCGGCGACGGCGGGACCATCGACGAGGACGGGTACCTCACCATCTCGGACCGCAAGAAGGATGTGATCATCTCCGGCGGGGAGAACGTCAGCTCGATCGAGGTCGAGGACGCGCTGTTCTCCCATCCGGCGGTCGCCGAGGTCTGCGTGATCGGCGTGCCGGACGAGAAGTGGGGCGAGACGGTGAAGGCGCTGGTCGTGCTGGCGCCGGGTGCCGGCGTGAGCGAAGCCGACCTGATCGCGCACTGTCGCGATCGGCTGGCCCATTTCAAGTGCCCGACGTCGGTCGAGTTCCGCGACGCGCTCGCCCGCACCGCCACCGGCAAGCTGCAGAAGTTCAAGCTCCGCCAGCCCTACTGGGAAGGCCGCGAGCGTCAGATCAACTGATGACGCAGATCTCCGACCTCCTCGCCGCCAACGCGGGATATGCCGCGGCCCGCGCCAACGTGGCCGACGGCCGTCCCAGCCGGCACCTGGCCGTCGTCACCTGCATGGACGCTCGCATCGACGTGTTCGCCGTGCTCGGCCTCCACCTCGGCGAGGCGCTGGTGATCCGCAACGCCGGCGGCCGCGTCACCGACGACGTGCTGCGCAGCCTGGCGCTGGCGAGCCACGTGCTCGGCGTCGACACGGTCGTCGTCATGCAGCACACCAAGTGCGGCCTCGCCGGGGTCACCGACGCCGAGCTGCGCCAGCTCACCGGCGCCGACCTGGGGTTCTTCTCGATCGACGATCACGCCGCCGCCCTCCGCGAGGACGTCGACCTCCTGACGACCACGGCCTACCTCAGGCCGCTGGCGGAGATCGCCGGCTTCGTCTACGACGTCGAGAGCGGCGAGCTCGACGACGTCGTCCGCTGGGCGCGCTCCTAGTCGATGATGTCGAGCAGGCGGTCGAGCGACAGGGTCTTCAGGGATTGCCGGGCCGACGCCGACGGGCTCCGCAACGTGCACCGGCGGCCTTGGATCTCGAGCAGGCCGGCGGCATAGAGCACCAGGCCGATCACCCGGATGTCCATGTCGTCGGCCTCGCTCAGGTCGATGTCGAGCGCCCGCGCCTTGGAGTCACGCGTGGCCCGCTCGACGAGGCGGTGCAACTCGGTGATCTCGAACCCATCGGAGTCACCGGCGATGCTGAGCACCAGCTGATCGTCGCGCTCGGCGAGGTGCACGGCGCCGCGTGACCACGGGCGCTCATGAGTGGTGGCCATGGACTCGATCTCCCCGGGTTCGGTGGGGCTCGCCGGGGTCACGGGTGGGCCGCAAGTCGTGTGAGACGGACTCTATTGCCTGTCTTCGGCGCGCCATCCGTCCCCCTTGAATGGTGCGCCGGCGCCGACAGGCGTTGCCGACCGGCAAGCCGGCGTTCACGGGCAGTATCCAAAAGGGACATTTCGTCCTCATAGCCTCTGCGCACGGTCCACCCGTACCCAGGAGCCCCGAATGACCATCAGACGATCGATCGCCGTCGCCATCGCGGTGCTGCTCTCCGGCACCGGCGCCTTCGCCGCCGTCAAGGCGATGCCGCGCACCAACGACGCCACGCCGCAATCGCCGACCGGCCTCTACGACAACGGCGCGCTGCTCCCCAACGGCCGGTTGGTGCAGCCCGCCGGCCACGTCACGCCCCTCGGCGACTTCCCCGTCGCCGTCGCGGTCGCGCCCAAGGGCGACATCGCCGTGGTCGCCAACAGTGGCCAGGGCGAGGGCTCGAACCCCGACCAGGGCAACGAGAGCCTGCAAGTCGTCGACCTCGGCGATGGCGACGTGGTGCAGACGATCACCGACCACGAGACCGGCAAGCCGACCTTCTACAGCTCGGGGGTGGCGTTCTCGCCGAGCGGCGCGCACGCGTACGTCACCGGCGGCGGCAACGACGCGCTCTACGACTACGCGGTCGCCGGCGGGCGGCTGACGCTCGCCCACACGTGGATCACGACGGCCAAGCACGGCCTGCCGCAAGCACCGGAGGCGGCCAACGTGTACGGCTACAGCCGCGGCGTCGCGGTGTCGCCCAAGGGCGACCGGGTCTACGTGACCAACGAGCAGGGCGGCAGCGTCGCCGCGCTCGACGCCGCGACCGGCGCGCCGGCGTGGGAGGCGCAGCTCCCGGGCACCGGGCCCTCCGGCGCGTACCCGGCGGCGATCGCGCTGTCGCCGGACGGGGCCAGCGCGTACGTGACGGCCCAGGGCCAGAACGTGGTCTACGCCATCGACACCGCCACCGGCGCGGTCCGAGGCGCGGCGGCCGTCGGCGACCACCCGAGCGCGATCGCGGTCACGCGCGACGGACACACCGGATTCGTCGCCAACACCAACGACGACTCGGTCACCGTCCTCGACCTCACCGGCCCGCGGCCATCGGCGGTCCACCAGCTGTCGGTCCACCTCTTCCCCGGCGAGGCCAACGGCTCGTCACCGGACGCGCTGGCCATCGACGAGCAGCGCAAGGTGGTGTACGTCGCCGCCGCCGGTGACGATGCCGTCGCGGTGCTCGGGACCGACCTGTCGAAGGCGCCGGGCGCGTGGGACGGATCCGCCCTGAAGGTGCTGGGATCGATCCCGACGGCCTGGTACCCGACGGGCGTGGCCGTCGGGCCGCGGGGCTCGGTGCTCGCGCTGTCGGCGAAGGGCTACGGCGGGGTGCCGGTCGTCCGACGGACGCAGTACGACGGCAACGACATGGTCGGTCTCCTCAACCGGGCCGACGCGCCGACCGCCGCCTCGGTCGTGCGGGGCCACGCCGCGGCGCTCGCGTCCCTGCGATTCGGCGCCCAGACCAACGCCGGCCGGCCGGCCGACTCCCCGATCCCCGACGCCGCCCACGCCGGCCAGAGCCCGATCAAGCACGTGGTGCTCGTCGTGCGGGAGAACCGCACGTTCGACCAGGTCTTCGGCGATCTCGGCGCACTCGGCCGTCCCGACGCCGACGCCGATCCGCAGTATCTCGAGTTCGGCCGCACCGACAGCAAGGGCCGAACGGTGACGCCCAACGTGCACAACCTGGCGGCGAGGTTCGGCACGTCGGACAACTTCTATTCCGACGGCGAAGCCAGCGTGCAAGGCCACCACTGGACGGCGGAGGGGATCGCGACCGACTACGTCGAGAAGTCCTGGCTGCACTACTACTCCAACCGCGCCCACCCCTACGACCCGACGCTCCCGGTGTCGTATCCGCGATGCGGCGCGATCTTCCAGCAGCTCGCGCTGTCGGGGAAGACGTTCCGCAACTTCGGCGAGCTGACCGGACTCACGACGACGCAGGCGCCGGCCGCGCCCGCGCCCGACGGCGCGTGCACCGTGCCCGGTGGCGCCGGCGACGCCGGGTCGGTGGCGAGCCACGACTCGGTCGGCAACAACCTCACCCTCACGTCGTTGAAGGACACGGCGCGCCTCCAGGAGATCAAGCAGGTCTATGGCCCCATGGTCGCGACCGACCGGGTGCCCGACTTCAGCTACGTCGTGATGGGCAACGACCACACCGGCGGCGGCGTCGCCGGCCAACCCACCCCGCAGGCGCAGGTCGCGACGAACGACCTCGCGGTCGGCGGGCTGGTCGACTACCTCAGCCACACGCCGCAGTGGTCGAGCACCGCGGTGTTCGTGATGGAGGACGACAGCCAGGACGGCCTCGACCATCGCGACGGCCACCGCAACATCCTCCTGGTGGCGAGCCCGTACACCCGCGCCGGCGTCATCGGCCACCTCCACATCTCGCAGGCGTCGGTCCTCCGCACCATCGAGTTGATCCTCGGGCTCCAGCCGCTGTCGAGCTACACGCAGACCGCGCCGGTGCCCTACGAGCTCTTCGCGTCGAAGCCCAACCTGGCGGCGTACACCGCCGAGGTGCCGACGTATCCCATCGACGCGACCAACCCGTCGCCGTTCTACGGCACGCCGGCGTCGGTGCCGGTCAACCTGTCGGCGATCGACGTCGCCGGGCCGTTGCTCGAGGCACAGATCTGGTGGGCGACCAACCCGGGTCGCCCGATGCCGGCGATGCTGCTGCGGGCGTTGGCGTGGCGAGGCGGTGTCAGCGCGGCGGCGCTCGACGCGTGGAAGGCGGGACGACCATGCTCCTGCCAGCCGTTGTTGCCGGGCCTGAGAGTTGCGCCGGGCGCCGGCGCGGACGCGGACGGCTGACGTGGGAGGTCGACATCTGGTCGCGTCCGTCGCGGCGGCGACGGCCGCGGTGCTCGTCGCAACCCTCCCCGGCGCCGCCCGCGCCGCGGCGACGCCGAAGATCCGCCACGTCTTCACGATCGTCCTGGAGAACGAGGACTTCGCCCGCACGTTCGGCACCGGCCAAGTGGAATCGCCGTACTTGTCGCGCACGCTCGTGCAGCAAGGCGCCTTCGTCCCGAACTACTACGGCACCGGGCACTCGAGTCTCGACAACTACATCGCCATGACCAGCGGCCAGGGGCCCAACCCGAAGACGCAGGGCGACTGCCACGATCCCTCGACCCTCGGCGGCGACGGGTCGCTGCGCTTCGACGGTGACGGGCAGGCGATCGGCACGCTCGGCTGCACGTATCCGGCAGCGGTGCAGTCCATCGGCACGCAGCTGTCGGCCGCCGGGTTCGGCTGGAAGGGCTACCTGCAGGACATGGACGCCCAGCCGGGCACGCAGCGCGTGACGTGTCGCGGCCCGTTCACCGAGAACCTGATCGAGAGCCCGGTGCCGGCCGGCAACCCGAAATCGCCGGACGACTACAAGGACAAGCACAACCCGTTCGTCTACTACCACTCCGTCTTCGACGACCTGGCGTACTGCGACGCCCACGACGTGCCGTTCACCGGGTTCGCCAACGATCTCGCGAGCGTCGCGACCACGCCGAACTTCTCGTTCATCGTGCCGAACCAGTGCGACGACGGCCACGACATGCCGACGTGCACGGACGGGTCGGCGGGTGGACCGTCGCGGTACGACGCGTTTCTGCAGAAGTACGTGCCGATGATCCAGGCGTCCGCGGCCTACCGGCAGGACGGCCTGATCCTGATCGTGTTCGACGAGGGTGTCACCGGCCTGTCCTGTTGCAACGAGAAGACGTCGCCCAACGTCGGGTCCGGCACCAACAGCGGCTATCCGGTCCCCGGTCCGGCCGGGGCCGGCGGCGGGCAGACCGGCGCGGTGCTCCTGTCGCCGTTCATCACGCCGGGGACGGTCAGCACCGTCTCGTACAACCACTACTCCTACCTGCGCAGCGTCGAGGATCTCTTCGGCCTGGCCCACCTGGGCTACGCCGCGCAGGACGGCTTGGTGTCGTTCGGCGCCGACGTCTTCAATCGCTGACTACGTCGGGCGCCACGGCGTCGACGCCAGCCAGCGCAGCATCTCGCGGCGCGTCGTCGGGCCGTTCGGGGCCCACGGCGAGCGGAGCGCACCCTCGTCGCGCAGCTCCGCGGCCGCGGCCCGTCCCGACGCGAGTGGGTCGGACCGGAGGCCGCAGTGCACCGCGGCCGGGTCGAGCCCGAACAATGTCGCGGCATTGCCGCCGAACACCTTCTGCTTCCGCGTCGCCGTGAGCGCGGGGTACCCGTACCGCGACTGCAGCTCGTCGGAGATCTGGAAGGCGCGGAACGCCTGGATCTGGGCCTGGGGCGATCCGTACCAGACGGCGTCGGTGCCCCAGAGCACCCGGTCCTCGCCGACCCGCTTCAGGAGCTTGCCCACGGCGTGGGCCGCCTGCGTCGGGTCGCGCAGCAACTGTCGCCATACCGTGCCGAGGTCGACCCAGACGTTGCTGTTCACCGGCACCTGGTGCGCGTCGAGCGCGGTGAGGAGCGAGTCGATTCCCCGGGGCGCGCCCGCCCGGAACGGGCCTTCGCGCAGTTGCGGGTCCCACGCGGCGTGGAACACGACGAACTGCATGTCGGGGAACCGCCGCGACACCGCGACCACGTCGGCCGGACCGTTGTACGCGGCGTCGAAGTTCACCAGCGGCAGGCCCTTGTGGGCTACGAACACCTTGACGCCGAGGTCGTGGGCGTGCTGCAACACGGGCAGCCCGATCGCCGGATCCTCGAGCGACCAGCCGCGGCTGTTCGGGCTCCACGCGGTGTACACCTTGAACGCCTTCACGTGCCCGCCGTGGGCGGCCGCCGTCATCTCGTCGAGCCGGGCCTTCAGGTCACCGACGTTGGGCGCGATCACGTTCTGCGACAGCACGCGCGCCGCGCCGCCGCCGGTGAGCCCCGCCGCCGCCTGCTCGGTGACGACCATGTCGGTGAACGGCACCGCCTGGTCCGCCGGGCCCGACCCGGGCACGTCCGACAGGACCGCCACCGTGGTGTCGCTGGCCAGGAACAGGTCGTGGAGGTAGGACGACCGGTCGACGCACGTGAGGGGGTCGGCAGCGCGGCAGTCGGCCGGCAGCATGTGCTCGATCAACCCGACCGTCGACGGTGCGTTGCGCCGCCATGGCCCGTCGGGCACGACGTGATGGGTGTGCACGTCGACGATCAGCTCGCTTCCGGCGAGCGCGTGCTCGCACGCCGCGACGTCGGCCGCGGTCGTGGGGACGGCGAAGGTGCCGCCCGGTTGTGGCCGCGACGCGCCGGGCGCGCCGCCGGCACGCGAGCCGTGTTTGGCGGCCGACGAGCACGCCGCCGCATTGAAGACCGTGAGCGAGGCCGCGACACCGCTCGCCGTCAGCAGGAAGCGGCGCCGGTCGATCCCGGCGCGGGCCGCCGCCTCGTCGACCGTGTCACGGATGCGTCGCAACGTCTCGCGGTCGTCGCCGTCCGGCGGCGCCGGCACGTACTCGCCGTTGGTGACCGGGCCCGGAGGCAGCGGCAGTTCGTCCACGCGCGACGAACGCTACGCCCCGTCGGAGCGCTCGGCGCAGCGGTCCGAGCAGAAGAAGATCGTCTGGCCGTCGTGTCGACGGGTGGCGGGCGCGCTGGCCATCGCCACCTGCATGCCGCACACCGGGTCGACGGCGTAGCCCGCGCCACCGCCGAGCCGTTCGCGGTTGCGGTGCAGCCAGTAGAGGATCGCGAACAGGGCGAGGAAGACGATGTTCAGGAACGTGGTGGCGTTCCATGCGAAGTGCGTCGACGCGATCGTCGTTGGCCGGGTCTTCGGGATCGCGCCGACCAGCGCGAAGAGCCCCTCGACGACGAGACCGGCCGCCGCCATCACGACGTAGAACGTCGCGAACAGCCGCAGGGCCAGCCGGCCGCCGTAGTACTTGCGGTAGATGAGGACGAGCGGCAAGGCGATCAGGTCGGCGAAGATGAAGCTGATCACGCCACCGAAGCTGATGCCGCCGTGCCACAGCGCGGCCGCCATCGGGACGTTGCCGATCGAGCACACGAAGCTGATGAAGGCGATGAACGGGCCGACGACGACGTTCTCGAGGCTCGTCCAGAACCCGTGTCCGGTGAGGAACACCTCGCTCCATGCGCGCATCGGCACCATCACCGCGAGAGCCCCGGCGACCGCGTACCCGATCACCAGCTCCTTCCGCAGCATGGTGATGTCGGCCATCGTGTAGCCGGCGGCATCGGCCCATGCCGCCTTGGACGTGAGCTTCTCGCGCCAGGGCGTGTGCTCGAGCTGTTGCTGGCGAGCCTCCGTCACACCGGCCATGGCCTCGTGGTCGTCACTGCCCGCCCTGGTCTGCTGCAATCGCCGACGAGCCCCTTCGACGAGCTCCCGGCGGAAGACGAAGCCACCGACGACGACCAGCAGCACGATCATGATCGGTCCGCCGACGAACTCGGCAACGGCGAACTGCCATCCCATGAGGATGAGGAGCACCACGCCGAGCTCGATCACCAGGTTGGTCGACGCGAACATGAAGACCATCGCCGAGATGAAGTCGGCGCCCTTCTGGAACAGGGACTTGGCCATCGCGGTGGCGGCATAGGAGCAGCTCGACGACACCATCCCGAAGGCCGACGCCTTGGCGACCGTCCTCGGCCGGTGGTCGCCGAGCACGCGCTGCATCTGGTCCTTGGCCACGAACGCCTGCACCGCGCCGGAGAGGCCGAATCCCAACACCAGCGCCCACAGCGTCTCCCAGAACATGAAGAAGCCCTCGCGCAGGCTGTCGCCCAGGTCGCCGATGCTGATCGCACCGACGAGGTGGCTCACGACCGGACGAGTCGGGCGATGGCCGCCGACGCCTCGGCCACCTTCTCGTCGGCGCGCCCGCCGCCCGCGGTCAGCGCGTCGGCCACGCAATGCGACAGGTGTTCGTCGAGCAGGCCGATGGCAACCGCCTGGAGCGCCTTCGTGACCGCCGCGACCTGATCGAGGACGTCGATGCAGTACTTGTCCTCGTCGACCATGCGCTGCAGCCCGCGCACCTGGCCCTCGATGCGGCGGAGGCGCTTCTGGACCGCGTCCTTGTTCTCCGAGTATCCCGGCATGTCCGCCAGGATACCCCCACTGGGTATCTAGGTGCGATCCGGTGGGGGCCGGGTCAGCCGGGTCAGCCGGGGCGGCCGGCGCCGGCGAGGTCGCTGCGCCAGATCGAGGCGTAGCGGACCGGCACGCCGCTGTGGGCCGCCTCCACCATCGTGCCGTTGCCGACGTAGATGCCGACGTGGTGGATGTCGCTGCCGTAGAAGAGGAGATCGCCCGGCTGCAGATCGGCGGTCGAGACGTGGGTCGTCTCTTGCCACTGGGCTTGCGACGAGTGCGAGAGGCTGACGCCGCCCTGTTGCCACGAGCGCATCGTGAGGCCGGAGCAGTCGTAGGAATCGGGGCCCGACGCGCCGTAGCTGTAGGGCTTGCCGACCTGGGCCTCCGCGAAGTGGACCGCGGCGGCGGCGCCGGACGACGGGGCGGGCGCGTTGCCGGGCGGCGGTGCGCTGCGACCGGCGCGCGTGCCGACCGCCGACGTGCGGGCCCGGGCAGCGACCTGCGCGGCCTGCGCCCGGCTGGCGGCGGC
>JAODBK010000041.1 GCA_025463925.1 Acidimicrobiales bacterium
GTGCTCCTGAACGAGCTGCCCGAGGGTCCGCACCGCGGCGAAGTGGCGGCCCTCGCGGGTCACCGACTCGGGCGCGGTGCCGACCTCGTCGTGGGCCGCCGCCAGCCAGTAGCGCACCATGCGCTGGGCGTGGAAGAACCGCAGCCCGCAGATCTGACCGATGAGCATCGACTCGCCGCCGGTGAACAGGGTGGCCACCGCGGGCTGGTTGGCGAAGGCCAACAGGTCGGCCTGGTCGATCGACAGCTTCCCGTCGCGCCACGCCTCCGCGGTCTGGGGCATCCCCCGCAGCTTGCGGGCCCGCTTGAGCTCGGCGCCGGTGGTTTGCAACGACAGGTCGCACTCCCGGGCCAGGCGGGCCGCGGCCGCCTTGGAGCCGTCGTCGGCCCAGATCCTGCGGGCGTCCCAGACCGCCAGCAGTCGGGCCCGGGCCGCGGCGAAGCGCGACTCCTGGCGCTGCAGGCCGACAACCATCGCGTGCAGCTCGGCGTCGGACAGCGCGTCGGGGTCGACGGCCGCGACGGCGTCGATCGCCTGATCGAGCAGCTCCATGACCACCTCCTCACGACGCGACGAACGGCAACGATCCTGCGGAGGAGGCCCATCGAACCTGGGCCACGAGGTTGTTCAAGCAACGTACTCCAAACACCTGTTCCCGTCAAGCCAACAAGGGGTCTTTCTTGGATTCGGGTGGAACCCATGTGGTCCCAACCCCTCAGTCAGCCCGCCGCAGCACGGCGCGCAAACCTCCGGCGTGACACTCGAGCAACCGGCCCTGCTCCCGGGCCGGGGCCATGGCGCTCGCCGACCGGGCCACCGCCTCGTCGACGTCGGCGAGGGTGACGTCGTAGATCGTGAGGTGGTCGAGGCCGAAACGAGACCGCTCGGTGCGCACCCATCTGGTGGCGTTGACGAATGCCCCCGAGTTCACCATGTCGGGGACGTGGACCGTGTCGAGCCACGTGTTCCACTCGGCCTCTCGCGCCGGGTCGTTCGGGCCGACGAACGCGATCACCTGGCCGGTGATGTCGCGCCTGGGTTCGAGCCGTTCGTTCCAACGATTGCCCGCGGGCCGCATCACCTCGACGCCGATGATCGTGTGGACCGGGTGCCTGGGCGCGGCGGTCGCCGACGACGGGTCGAAGAGGTCGAGCAGCGCCGGCGCTCCGGTGGCGACATCGTCGAACTCGTAGATGGCCACGTGGGTGAAGCCGACCGGCGACACCGCCATGTGCGGTCGTTCGACGTTCTCCCACCACGTCGCCGACTCGGCCCGGCTGATGTCGACGGTTGCCGGAAGGTGCGTGCCGCGGTACCAGGCGGACCAGGCCTGCTCCTGCGCGAAGTCACTCGGCCGGGAGAACACGACGACGATGCCGTTCATCGTGAGCGACCACGGTCGGTCCGGGACCGGCTGACGGCGATGCCCGGCAGCGCCACGCTGGTCATCGGGCACCAAGCCTTCGTCAGGCCAGCGGGTCGGCGAACGGGTCGGGGTCTGCGGGCGGCGGCGCCACCGGGCCGTCGGCCGAGTCCTCGTAGCCGGCGTACCCGGTGCGCTCGAGCTCGTCGGCCAGCTCCGGGCCGCCGGTGGCGACGATGCGCCCGCCGCGCAGCACGTGCACCACATCGGATCGCAGCTCGCGCAGCAAGCGGGTGTAGTGGGTGATCGCCAGCACGCCGAGGCCGGTCTCCGACGTCGCCGCCTCGACCCGGCGGCTCACCGCCTTGAGCGCGTCGACGTCGAGGCCGGAGTCCAGTTCGTCGAGGATCGCGATCTTCGGCTGGAGCACACCCATCTGCAGCGTCTCGTTGCGCTTCTTCTCACCGCCGGAGAGGTCGACGTTGAGCGGGCGGGTGAGGAACCGCTCGTCGAACCCGATCCGCTTCGCCTCGGCGGCGACGAGCTCGCGCACGTCGCCCGACGCCCGGCCCTGCGCGATGAGGGCCTCCTTCAGCGCCTCGACCAGCGACACGCCGGGCACCTCCGTCGGGTACTGCATGGCGAGGAAGAGACCGGCGTGGGCCCGCTGCCACGCCGGCAGCGCCAACAGGTCGACGCCGTCCAACGTCACCGATCCGGCGACGACCTCGTAGCCCGGCCGGCCGGCGATGACGTGTGAGAGCGTCGACTTGCCCGAGCCGTTCGGCCCCATCACCGCGTGCACCTCGCCGCTCTTCACGACGAGGTCGATGCCGCGCAGGATCTCGCGCCCGCCGACGACGACCCGCAGCCCCGCGATCGCGAGCTCGCTCACTTGACGGTCACCACCACGTCGCCGTCGACGACCTTGACCGGGAAGACCGGCACCGGCTTGGTGGCGGGCAGCGACTGCGGTTCACCGGTGACGAGCGAGAAGGTGCTGCCGTGCTTCCAGCACTCGATCTCACGCTCCTCGGGGTAGAGCTCGCCGTCGCACAGCGAGAAGTCGGCGTGACTGCACTTGTCGCCGATGGCGTAGAACTCGTCGCCGATCCGCACGAGGCAGACCGCGACCTTGCCGACCTCGAAGCGGCGGCACGAGTCCGGGGGCAGGTCGTCGACCCGGCAGAGCGGCTGCTCCCCGCTCACGGCGACGCCAGCCGGCCGCGGCGCCCGGCCAGCTTGTCGGCCACCGCCTCGCGGAGCCGCGCGGTGAGTGCGCGGACCGGCAACCGCTCGAGCACCTCGCCGAAGAAGCCGAGCACGATGAGGCGGTCGGCGACCTCCGTCGGCACGCCGCGACTCTCGAGGTAGAAGCGCTGCTCCTCGTCGATGGGGCCGACGGCCGACGCATGGCTGCACTGCACCTGGTTCGTCTCGATCTCGAGGTTCGGCACCGACTCGGCCGACGCGCCCTCGGACAGCACGAGATTGCGGTTGGTCTGGAAGGCGTTGGTGCCCACCGCCTCCTTGGCCACCCGGATGAGACCGGTGTACACGGACCGGGAGTGGTCCGCGACCGCGCCCTTGAACAGCAGATCGCTCGTCGTGTTCGGCGCCGCGTGGTCCTGCATGGTGCGAAAGTCGTGCATCTGGCCGCCGTCGCCGAAGTAGAGCGCCATGAGGCTCGCGCTGCCGCCCTTTCCGGCAAGGCGCGAGTCGGTGCGGACGCGGGCATAGTCCCCACCGAGCGCGACGACCGCCGACAGCAACGAGGCGTCGCGACCGACCCGGCTCGCTTGATAGCCGATCTGCCAGACGCGGTCGCCGAGGTCTTGCAGGTTGAGGTATCGCATCCGCGCCGCGTCGCCCACGTCGAGCTCGACGACCGGGTCGACGAACGCGTGCACGTCGGCTGATCCGTGGTACTCGACGACGGTGACCTCGCTGTTGGCGCCGCCGACCACTGTGGTGTGCGGGAACGCGGCGACGCCGTCGGTGCCGAGCCAATGGACCAGCAGCAACGGGCGCTCGACGACGACGCCGGCCGGCACCTGCACCACGACCGGCGCCGACCACGCGGCGTTGAGCTCAGTGAACGCGTCGACCCCGACGACCGCCACCCGCCCGACCGTGTCCTCGTCGGCATCGCCGGCCGTCCGAATGATCACGCCCTTCCCAGCGAGGTCGTCGTCGAGCGCGATCGAGACGAGCCGCCCGTCGATCGCCACCGCCACGCCCGACCACGGACCGGTGGCGTCGATCGTCTGTTGCACGTTGGCCGGGACGGCAACCGCGCCCGAGCCGGCGCGCGGAGAGAAGTCGTCGAGCTCGAGCTCGGCGACGCGGCTGTAGCGCCAGACTTCCTCGGCGTCGGTCGGCAACGGCGTCGTCGCGAACCGCTCGGCCGCGCCCGCCCGCCGGGCGCGCAGCCACTCCGCGCCAGGCTCGACGGCTTCGGCGTCAGGTGTCACGGGCAGTGGCCGACCTCGGATCGCGACAGCGGGGGCCCGAACGGCCCCCGACCGGGCGCATCCTAGTGCGGTCAACCGGGCACCCTTCGTGCCGTACCCTCGGTGCCATGCTCCCTCGCCATCCTGCTCGTCGCGCCCGCCGTTCGCTGCTCGCGATCGCCGTGATGGCGAGCGCGCTGGCGCCGGTCGCCATGCAGTCGGCATCCGGCCTGGCGCCGCAGGGATCGGCCTGGCGCGGCCCCCTCGGCGTCACCGAGAGCACCGCGGCGATCATGGCTCGACAGCAGTCGTCCGGGGCCCGCGTCGCGTCGCGTCCCGTCCGGCGCGAGAACGAGAACGACACGAGGGGCCCGGACCGGAGCTCGCTCTCGCAGGCACCCGGATCGCGCGCCAGGAGTGCATCGCCGGGCACCGCGCCGGCGGCGCAAGCGACTGCGCCCTCCACTCCCCAAACCGTCCCGCTGACCTTCACCGGCGGCACGCTGGGCGACACGGGCGCGTACCCGCCCGACTCGATGGGGGCGGTGGGCCCGACGCAATTCCTCGTCGGCATCAACGGCCTCATCCGTTCCTTCACGAAGGCCGGAACCGCCGACGGCGTGCTCAATGTCGACAGCGACGTGTTCTTCGCATCCAAGCTGCCGGTCGGTTCGTTCACCAGTGACCCGCGCGTCCGGTACGACCGCACCACCGACCGCTGGTTCATCACCATGATCTCGGCAACCGGCAACCCGACCGAGCCGCCCAACAAGATCCTGCTCGCGGTCAGCGACACCGGCGTCCTGACGGGAGCGACCACCTGGACGTTCTGGTCCTTCCAGCACGACCTCGTCGGAACGACGCCGAACTCCGACACGGGGGCATTTGCCGACTACGACACGCTCGGGATCGACAGCAACGCCCTCTACCTCGGCGTGAACATGTTCTCCTCGGCGGGAGCGTTCATGAACACGACCGCCTTCGTCATCCAGAAGGCGAGCGTCCTCGGCGCCGGCCCAATCATCGTCACGCCGTTCCGCGGCCTGATCGACAACGGCGGCAACGGGCCGTTCGCACCGCAAGGCGCCGACAATCTGTACGGCGCGACCTCGGACAAGGGCTACTTGGTCGGCATCGACAATCTCGTCTACGGCAAGCTCGACGTCGTGCGCATCGCCAACCCGGGCTCCGTCAGCCCCGCGCCGACGATCGATGCCACGACCGCCGTCACGACGGACACCACCGCGGGGCCGACCGCCGGGGGCGTGCCCCAGGTCGGAACCACCAAGAAGCTCGACGCGCTCGACGACCGGCTCTTCATGGCGAGCGTTCGCAACGGCCACTTGTGGGCCGCACAGAACATCGGCACCAACAATGCCGGGGTTGCATCGAGCAGTCCGACGCGCACCAGCACGCGCTGGTACGACCTCCAGAACCTGACAACGACTCCGATCGTGTACCAATCGGGGACGGTGTACGACTCCAGCGCGACGGCGCGCAGCTACTGGATGCCGTCGGTCGCGGTGTCCGGCCAGGGCCACGCTGCCATCGGCGGGTCGACCTCGAGCCCGTCCAACCACGCTGACGCGTTCACGGTTGGCCGCTTGAGCGGCGATGCCCTCGGCACGACCGGGACGCCCAACATCTACACCACCAGCACGTCGGTGTACGGGCCGCAAAACGTTCCCACCCAACGCTGGGGCGACTACTCGTTCACCAGCGTCGACCCCACCGACGACATGACGATGTGGACGATCAACGAATACGCCAACGGCTTGAACACGTATGCGGTCCAAGTCGCCAAGCTCCTCGCGCCGCCACCGGCGACGCCGACGTCGGTGAGCCCGGCGACAGTGCCGATCGGGCAGGCGTCGGTGTCGGTCACGCTGACCGGTACCGCCGTCGGCGGATCGGGATTCTTCGACCCGGGCGTCGGATTCACCAAGCACATCAACGCGACGATCCCTGGCGTCGCCGTCAACAGCGTGACGTACGTCGATCCGACCCACGTGACGCTGAATCTCAACACGACCACCTCGAACATAGGCATGAGCGACGTCACCATCACGAATCCCGATGGTCAGGCACTGACGGGCCAAGCGCTGCTCGGGCTGACCGACTCGACGAAGGCCACATTCCTCGGACGGGTCACGGACGACACCAACGCGAACGGAGTGCGGGATCCAGGTGAGCCGGCAATCTCCGGCCAAACAGTGTTCCTGGACACCGACAACAGCGGCACACCCACCGGCGCCGAGCCGAGCACGACGACCGCCGCCAACGGTTCGTACGCGTTGGCGGTCTCGGGCACCGGCACCGATCGCGTTCGTACTCAGCTGCCAGCGGGTTGGGTCCTGAGCAGCCCGCAGCCGGCTGACGTCGGCTACGGCGTCGGCACCGTTTCAGTCAGTGACTTCAACGAACATGCCTCGCCGTCGACCACGACGTTGTCAGCCGCACCGAATCCGTCCACGAGCGGCCAAGCGGTGACGTTCACCGCGACGGTGACCTGCAGCGCCGGTCCGGTACCCGGCACCGTCACCTTCTTCGACGGCGCAACGTCGATCGGCGCCGGCGCCCTGTCCGGGACGAACCCGGGCACGGCCACACTCACGACGTCCGCGCTTGCCAACGGCTCGCACAGCGTCACCGCGTCGTATGCACCGAACGGATCTTGCGCCGGCAGTGTGTCGGCGGCGGTGGTCCAGCAGGTGACGCCGCCCAGTGGCGGTGGCGGTGGCGGTGGCGGTGGGCCGCCGACGCCGGATCCGGTGACGCGGCTGTTCGGGAGCGACCGGGTGGCGACGGCCATCGCGATCTCCAACAACAGCTACCCGGCGGCCGACTCGGCCGGCGCGGTCGTGCTGGCGCGGTCGGACGGCTTCGCCGACGCCCTCGCCGGCACGCCGTTCGCCGCGGCCCGCACCGCACCGCTGTTGCTCACGCCGTCGCACGCGGCCATCGACGGTCGGGTGTCGGCGGAGATCTCGCGCGTGCTGTCGCCCGGCAAGCCGGTGTTCATCCTCGGCGGCCCGGGCGCGGTCGACCCGAGCGTCGACAGTGCGCTGGCGGCGTCGGGCTACCAGGTCGTGCGCTACCAGGGGGCCGACCGTTACGCGACCGCGGTCGCCGTCGCCCACGACGGGCTCAACGACCCGCCCACCGCACTGCTCGCCACCGGCACCGACTTCGCCGACGCGCTGGCCGGCGGGGCCGCGGCCGCCAACGTGCCGGGCGGCGCGGCCGTGCTGCTGACGAACGGATCGACGATGCCGCCGGCGACCGCGACCTACCTGTCGGCTCACCCGCCGGTCGCCACGTACGCGCTCGGCGGGCCGGCAGCGGCGGCCGCGCCCTCGGCACAGGCGATCGTCGGCGGCGACCGGTTCGAGACATCGGTGAAGGTGGCGCAGCGGTTCTTCACCGGTCCGGTGTCGGCCGCGGTCGCGTACGCGTTCAACTTCCCCGACGCGCTGGCCGGCGGCGCCCACATCGCGACCCGGCACAGCCCGCTGCTGCTCGTCGACAGCGGCGCCGTCCCGGGGACGGTCGACAACTACCTCGTCGCCAACAAGCTCACGATCAACAGCGGCTACGTCTATGGCGGCACCGCGGTCATCAGCGACGCGACCCTCCAGGCCTTCCAGGCCGCGATCACCTGACCGGCAACGTTCTGCCTCCCCTCACCGGCCGATGCGGCCGGTGAGGGGAGGCAAAAGCCGAGTGGTCAGGGCAGGAGGAGGCGGCCCTCGGCGCACGCGGTGACCCGGCCGCCGACGCGGACCTCGCCCCGGACACCGTGGGCCTGGATCCGGCACGGGCGATCGATCTCGTCGCCCTGCCGGATCGTCACGTCGGCCGCGGTCCCCCACCGGTCGCGCGCCAGCACCGCGATCGGGCCGGCGGCCGAGCCGGTGCCCGGGTCCTCGACGATGCCGGCGCCCGGGCAGAACACGCGGACGTGCAGCGTCTCGTCGTCGAGCCGGCGGAACAGGGCGACGCCCACGGTGCCGATGCGGGCGGCCACCGCCGCGACCGCGCTGATGTCGGGCCGGATGCGCTCGAGCGGCGCGTCGGTGGGCACCAGCGCGTGACGGGTGCCGCCCGCGACCGACAGCCATGCGCCCTCGACCCGAGGCACGCCGAGCGCGTCGGCGACACCGCCGGCGTCGACCTCGGTGAGCTCGGGGTCGGGCTGCGTCATCGCCGCGCCGCCGGCGTCGGCGTCGACGGTGACGACCGCGCCGGGCGATGTCTGCTCCCACGCGTTGGCGCCGAGGGCCCACGCGGTGCCGATCGACGGATGGCCCGCGAACGGCATCTCGATCGATGGCGTGAAGATCCGCATCTCGTAGGACGACGGGCCGGTGACGGCCGGGAACGTCGTCTCCGACAGGTTCATCTCCCGGGCCACCGCCTGCATCAGCGCCTCCGGGCACGGGTCCAGCACGACCGCGAGCCCGTTGCCCGCGAGCGGGCGTTCGCTGAAGACGTCGACGATCATGTACCTCACGACGCCATGTACCTCACGACGCCATGTACCTCACGACGCGAGGCCAAGCCCGAGCGCCCGCGCCACGTCGGCCAGCGTCGCGAAGGGCCGGTAGTCGACGCCCGCGTCCTCACACCAGTCGGCGAGATTGTCCTTGGCGAACAGGACGTCGGCGAGCAACGCCGCCTTGCGATCGCTGATGCCGTCGCCGACGAACACCGCAGTCCGGCCCCGCCGGCGTGCGTCCTTGATCGGCGCCTGCTTGCACGTGCCGCAGGTCGAGCACGGGCAGCACCGGTCGAGGTTCGGGAACGTCAGCTCGCCGGTCGACCAGTCGACGGCGTTGGTGATCACCGGCACGCCGGCGGCCGCGCAGACCTCCTCGGCGTAGTACCCGAACCCGTCCGACACCACCGCGACCTCGGCGCCGGCGGCGCGAAGCGCATCGGCCAGCGCCCCGAACGTCGGGTCGACGGCGACTTCGGCGGCGACGGCCCGCAACGTCTCCTCACCGGCGGACCGCACCAGTCCCCACTCCTGCTGAATGCACTCGCGACTGCCGATGCGCCCGGCGGAGAACGCGTCGCTGAACGTGGCCCAGTCGGGGCCGCCCAATCGTTCGAGCACATGGACACAACTGTCGCGACGCGTGATGGTGCCGTCGAAGTCGAGGAAGACGGAGGTGTCGGCCAGCCGCACGTTGCGTACGATCCCACAGATGACTGCGACGTCCGACGTGTTTTCCGTCGAGCGGGACGGCCATGTCGGCTGGTTGTGGCTCGACAACCCCGACCGCCGCAACGCCATGGGACCCGACTTCTGGACCGACCTGCCGGTGCTCGTGCGCGAGCTCTCCGCCGACCCGGAGGTGTGGGTCGTCGTGATCGCCGCCAAGGGCGCGAGCTTCACCGTCGGCCTCGACCTCAAGACGATGGGCGGCGCCATCGCGGGCAGCGCGACCGAGCAGTCGGGCGCGGCCAAGCGGATGTCGTCGTTCCATCAGATCACGCAGATGCAGGATTCGATCACCGCGGTCGCCGACTGCCCCAAGCCGGTGATCGCCGCGATCCACGGCCACTGCATCGGCGGCGGCATCGACCTGATCTCGGCGTGCGACATCCGCGTCGCGTCGGCCGACGCCGTGTTCTCGGTCCGCGAGACGAAGGTGGCGATCGTCGCTGACCTCGGCACCCTCCAGCGCCTGCCCGGCATCGTCGGCCGGGGCCACGTCGCCGAGCTGGCCTTCACCGGCAAGGACATCACCGCCGAGCGGGCGCGTGAGATCGGGCTCGTCAACGACGTGCTGCCCGACGTCGACGCGCTGCACCGGGCAGCCGCCGGCCTGGCCGGCGAGATCGCCGGCAACTCACCGCTGGTCGTGCAGGGCACGAAGGCGGTGCTCCGGGCGAGCGCCGGTCGTCCGGTCTCCGAAGGGCTCGACTACGTCGCCGTCTGGAACTCGGCGTTCCTGCAGTCGAACGATCTCATGGAGGCGATGGTCGCGTTCATGGAGAAGCGACCCCCGACGTTCACCGGGCAGTAGCCCGGTTCAGCCGACAGAGCCCTCCATGCTGAGCTCGATCAGGCGGCTCCACTCGACCGCGTACTCCATCGGCAGCGTGCGGGTGATCGGCTCGATGAAGCCGTTCACGATCATGCCCATGGCCTGCTGCTCGTTGAGGCCGCGGCTCATCAGGTAGAAGAGCTGCTCCTCGCCGACCTTGGAGACCGTGGCCTCGTGGCCGATGCGCGCGTCCTGCTCACCGATCTCCATGTAGGGATAGGTGTCGGAGCGGCTCTTGTCGTCGAGGATTAGCGCGTCGCACCGCACGTGGCTGCGCGAGTTGGTGGCGCCCTCCTCGACCTTCACCAGGCCGCGGTAGCTCGTGCGGCCACCGTCCTTGGAGATGGACTTCGACACGATGGTCGAGGTGGTCTCCGGTGCCGCGTGGACCATCTTGGCGCCGGCGTCCTGGTGCTGGCCCTCGCCGGCGTACGCGACCGACAGGACCTCGCCGCTGGCCTTCGGGCCCATCAGGTACACCGACGGGTACTTCATCGTCAGGCGGCTGCCGATGTTGCCGTCGATCCACTCGACGCGGGCCTCGGCGTCGGCGCGAGCGCGCTTGGTGACGAGGTTGTAGACGTTCGGCGACCAGTTCTGGATGGTGGTGTACGTGATGCGGGCGCTCGGGTGGGCGACCAGCTCGACCACTGCGGAGTGCAGCGAGTCGGTGGAGTACACCGGCGCCGAGCAGCCCTCGATGTAGTGCACCTGCGCACCCTCGTCGGCGATGATGAGCGTCCGCTCGAACTGGCCGGAGTTCTCGGAGTTGATCCGGAAGTAGGCCTGCAGCGGCATGTCGACGTTCACGCCCGGCGGGACGTAGATGAACGAGCCACCCGACCACACCGCCGAGTTCAGCGCCGAGAACTTGTTGTCACCCGGCGGGATCAGCTTGCCGAAGTACCGCTTGACGATCTCGGGGTACTCCCGGACCGCGGTGTCCATGTCGCAGAAGAGGATCCCCCGCGACTCGAGGTCCTCGCGGTTGCGGTGGTACACCACCTCGGACTCGTACTGCGCGGTGACGCCGGCGAGGTACTTGCGCTCGGCTTCGGGGATGCCGAGCTTCTCGTACGTCGCCTTCATCGACTCGGGCAGCTCGTCCCACTCGTCGACCTGATGGTCGGTGGGCTTGATGTAGTAGTAGATGTCGTTGAAGTCGAGGTCCGGCATGTTGACGGCGAACCACGGCGCCATCGGCTTCTTCTCGAAGATCTCGAGCGAGCGCAGGCGGAACCGGCGCATCCAGTCCGGCTCGCCCTTCATCCACGACATCTCCTCGACGATCTCCGCGTTCAGGCCCTTCTTGGGCTTGAACACGTAGTCCTCGACATCGCTCCAGCCGAGCTTGTAACGCCCGAGATCGAGCTCGGTCGTGGCCATCAGGGCACCAGCCTCCCGTAGGAGAAGAGGGGAATTTCCACTACGGAGATAGTAACAACTCCGCTCCCCCCGATCATCCCCGGCCTACCCGCCGATCAACCCCTGGATCTGGGTGGCGTCCACGACCTGGTCGGCCGGCGGAAGGGTCACCGCGACCGGGGTGCCGTAGTCGAACAGCTCGACCGTCATGGTGGACCGCAACACGAGCGGGCCGGCCGGGCCCGACGACGTCGTCGCGCCGAAGGCGCCGGCGAGCCGGCCCATGAGCGGCCCGAGGATGGCGCCCAGGTCGATCTCGGTGCGGACCTTGCGCAGCAGGCCGTCGGTGCCGACCCACCCGTCGACGGGGAAGGTGACGTCGGCCAACAGGCCGGCGAACAGGTTCGGGACGGCGCCGGTCGTGGACGTCGCCGCGCCGGCGCTCTTCTCGCTCACCTTGGCCAGGTTCACCTGGGTGACGTAGTGCGTGGTCTCGGTGCCCCGGAGCGTCTCGGTGCCGACCGCCTTGGTGTCACCCATCGCCTGCAGGGCATCGAGGGCCTTCGCCGGGTCGGTGAAGTCGGGCATCCCGGGCAGCGACGAGCCGCCCGAGAAGCCGAACAGGCCGGCACTGTCCTGGGGACTGAGCTTGGCCCACTTCTTGCCCGCGGGCGCCTTGGCGGCGTACTCCGGGGGGATCTCCATGTAGGCCACGCCGTCGACGATCACGACGCGGACACGTGCCGGAACGGGGTCCGACGACCCCGTCTTCGACCCGAGGTCCTTCGGGATGCCGGACAGGTCGAGGGTGAGCTCGCCACTCTTCGACGCGAACCCGATGACGCCCGATCCCGAGATCGTGACGTTCATGTCCGGCTGATCCGGGATGCCCGACGACACCAGCCCGAACGTCATCGCCATCCTGGCCGAGTCGGCGGAGGCCGTCTTCTGGGCCGCCGCGGTGAGCGCGGCGCGGGCCTCGGGCGTGATGCTCCCGATGACGCGCTGGCCGTTGCCGGATGTGCCGCCGCCGCACGCCGCCGTGGCCAGTGCACCCGCGACCGCCAACGAGACAGCCACCCGCGTCCGTCGCATGATCATCCTCTTCATTCGGCTCCAGGTTGGCGCAGCCTGAACCGGAAGGGAAGGCATGGCCGCCCGGTACCGTCGCGAGCATGCGGATCTTCCGCGCGATGCCGGTGCTGCTCGTCGCGGCTTGGCTGGTCCCGGCCGGCATGCCGGCGAGCCCCGACCATCTTCCGCCACTGTCGGCCCCGAACACCGACGGATGGCGCGGCCGGGTCGGCAACCTCGAATCCGGACCCTTCAGCGGCGCGACTGCCGTCGTCGCCTGCGCGTCGCTCCCGTCGTCGACCGGCGTCCCACTGCGGGTTCCTGCTCGCCTTCCGAGAGCCGATTTGCGGCCGTTCTGCTTCCTCGAGACCACGACGCGCGTGCCCATCGACCGATCGCAAGGCGGATGGGGCTATGGCGTGCTGTACGTGCCGCGTCTCCAGTCGCCGTTCACGGCCGACCTCGAGACCATCCTCGACTCGGGTGGCCTTCTGCTGGAGTACCTGCCCGGCCGGCCGGGAGTTCCCGAACGGAATGCACCGCACGCCATCGATGGCGGCGTGCTCCGTCTCGACGTGCACGGCGTGCCCGCGGGGATGCAGCGGCTCAGCCCGCGCCGAGTGTGGATGTGGTGGGACGAGCCGATCGCAGGCACGGCGTGGCAGTTGGTGACGCTGTCCGGAAGCTCGAACCCGGACGCGCTCTACGCCGCAGCGCGTTCGATGTCCGGGGGTGTCCCCTAGCCGGCGCTCACCAACCAGCGGAAGAGGCCGGCGTGCTCGGGCCGGTCGAGGAGCAGCTCGGGATGCCATTGCACGCCGAGGATCGGCAGCTCGTCCGACTCCACGCCTTCGATGGTGCCGTCGTCGGCCCACGCCACCGCGCGCAAGCCGCCGCCGACGTCCTTCACCGCCTGATGGTGCTGCGAGTTGGCGTCGAGCGCGGTCGCACCCAGCGCGCCCGAGAGCCGGCTGCCGGCGTCGACCCGCACGCGGTGGTGGACGTCGCCGCCGTGGCCCTCGACGTGCTGCACCAGTGAGCCGCCGAGCGCGACGTTGGCGATCTGGAGACCGCGGCAGATCGCGAGCAGCGGCGACCGGCGGGCCGCCGACGCCTGCACGAGCGCGATCTCGAACGTGTCGCGACCGGCATGCGCCTCGCCGGTCTCGGGTAGCGGCGACTCGCCGTAGCGAGCCGGGTCGACGTCGCCGCCGCCGATCACCAGCACCCGGTCGACGATGTCGAGCACCGCGTCCGCCTCGTCCGGCGGCAGCACCGGGATCAGCAGCGGCAGGCCACCGGCGCGGCGGACCGCGTCGACGTACGCGCGCGCCACCGTCTCGGCCGGCACCTTGCCGCGCGCGGTCGAGACGTTGCGGGGGTTGCACGCGATCCCGACGGTGGTCATGCGTCGAACTGCTCGGCCACGAACTCGGCCAACGCGTCGGCGTCGTCGGGCCCGGCCAGTGCGAAGAACGCCGGGCGGCCGCCGGCGGCCTCGATCGCCGCGACCATCGGGCCGGCGGCGTCGGCGTCGGTCGCGGCGACGACCACCGTCGCGCCAGTCGCCGCGAGCCGCGTCGCGACGGCGTGCGCCACCGGCCCGCTGCCGCAGACGACCGCGACGCGTTCAGCCACCTTCGCCGCCGCCGCCGCCACTCTCGGCCTCGGGCGGCGGGTCGACGCCGATCCGCGCCTCGACCGCGTCGGCCATCTCGTCGAGCAGCCGGGCGACCAGTGCCGTCTCGCCGGCGTCGCCCCAGGACCCATCAGGCGCCTGCATCTCGCAGACGACGTCGGCGCCTCGCTCGGCGGTCGCCAGGAACGCGAACTCGCCGGTCACCTCGTGCAGGACCGCGCCCGCCCACCCGGCCGTGACGGCACCGCGCGCCGTGCTCCACACCGGCTCGCCCATGGCGACGACGGTGTCGTGCAGCTCGACCGCGGCCTCGAGGTCGGCATCGTCGCCGAGGGCCTCGAAGGCGCGGGCGAGGAACGCCGCCGCCGCCGCCGGCACGTCGAACCGCTGTCCGGGTCGATGGGCCAACACCACGTCACCGTCGCCGTCGCCGATGCGCAGGCCGGCGAGGTCGTCGGGCTGGTCCCACGCCATCGCCCGGCAGACGTCGGCCGCGGTCCGGACCGCCCGGTCGTCGCCGGCGGTCAGCGCCCCGAACCCGGCAGCGACCGCGTCGGCCACCCGGCCGCCGCCCCAGCCCGACGGCTCGGTCGTCGACCGCGCCAGGCGGGCGCGACGGCGCCACTCCGGCGGCTCGGTGATCGGCTTGGCCATGGGTGAGGGGTTTCCGGGCGCGGTGTCCTTCAGGACGCCCGGATTCGTGCCGATGTTCCCACAGAGGAGGGCCACACGACGTGCGTTTCGAGGAGCTCAGTCTGCGGGTCAGTGGCGAGGAACTGCATCTCCGGTTCCACGACCGCGTGACCGTCCTGTCGGGTCTCGGCGCGCCCGAACGCCAAGCACTCGTCGACAGCCTGCTCGGCGCGCTCGACGGCCGAGAGCACGGCGCCGGCCTGACCTACGTCGACGGCACCGGCCTGCGCGTCACCGCGCGGGTCGACGACGACGGCGGTGTGACCTCGGTCTACGACGACGGCAGTGCCGCCCCCGACCTCTTCGCCAACCTCGGCCTCGACGCCGCGAGCGTGCACGAGCTCATCCACCTGCGGGCCGCCGACGTCGGGCTGCTCGCCGGGACCATGGGCAACGAGCCGCCGGAGCTGGCCGACGCCCGCGCCTCCCTCGCCCAGCTGACGAAGCAGTACGAAGCGGCGGCGGCCGCCAACCACGCGGTCGACGCGATGCGCGACGAGCTGACCCAGATCGACGATCGGCTCCACGAGGTGGAGAACGGTCGGGCCAAGCGCCGGTACGCCCGGCTCCTCCGCGACCTCGAAGGGGTCCGGGCCGAGTGGGCGGCGCTGCGCGGCGGTGAGGCGCTGGCCTCGGCCGACGCCCGCTTCCTCGAGGATTCCGACCGCGCCATCGAGCTCGAATCTCGCTGGCGTCAGACCCACGACCAGCTGGACGCATCGACGCGGGCGTTCGGCAACCGCGAGCGGCTCGACCCGCGCACCATCGACGAGGCCCGCGCCGTCCCCGACGCGGTGCCGGTGGAGCTCGACGCGCTGGCCCGCAAGCTCGACCATGCCGAGGGTCGCCGCGACGCGCTGCACGCGCAGCTGAACGCGATGGCGGCCTCCCGGCTGCCCGACCCTTCCGACCCGGCGGTCGTCCGGTTGGCGCGGGGCGACCAGGACGCGGTGTGGACCGCGGCCCAGCGGGCCATCGACACGTCGCTCGCGATCGAGCACGAATCCATGGCGCTCGGCGGCCTGGAGACCGAAGGCGTGGCGCCCGCCATCGCCGACGACATCGAGCGGGCCCACTCGGAGGTCGAGGACGCCGAGGCGCTCGTCGAGCGGCGCAAGGTCCTGGGCTACCTCGTGTCCGGCATCGCCACCGCGGCGGCCGCGGTCGCGGTGATGACGTTCGCCCTCATCGCGCCGTTCGCGCTCCTCGCCGCGGTGGGGGCCGCGTACTGGGCGATCGGCCGACCGCGCCATCAGCTCCGGTCCGCCATCGGCCGCGAAGCAGGCCTGCTGACACGCGCCAGCGTGCCGACGTACCGCTCCTTCCACATGCGGCGGATCGACGTCGTGATCGACCCCACGGTGCGCGAGCGGTTGAACCTCGCCGCGCTGGAGCACCGCGTCGCGCTCGGCCAGTGGCACGAGCTGGCCGGCGACTTCGATCCCGCGAAGGCACTGGTGCTCGAGGACGAGGTGCGCCGGTATGCGGCATCGCTCGCGCAGCTCGACGGGGCCGCCGACGAGATCGAGGCCCTCCGAGCCGAGCTCTGCGAGCGGGCCGAGCCGGCCGCCGAACAGGCCCGGGCCGAGTTGCTCGCGGCGTGCCGGCCGTTCGGTGTCGACGACCCCACCCTCGCCGCGGACATGGTCCGGCACCAGGTCCTGACCGCCGCCACCGCCCGGCTGCAGCTGGAGCTCGAGGAGGCCGAGGTCGCCGAGGCGGCGGCCCGCGCCGAGTTCGAGGCGCTGCTCGAACGGCTCAGCATCGACCCGGGTGACCCGGAGGAACGCCTGCGTGCGCTCACCGAGGCCCGTCAGGTCGCGCGAGACCGGATCGAAGCGAGGATCCGGGCCCGCGACCGCGACGAGGTCGAGGCCGAGCTGACGAAGCTCGAGGCCCAGGCCCGCCGCGACTACCGACCGGAGTGGGACGGCACGATCACCGCAGCCGACGGCGAGGAGCCCGACGCCGACGATCTGGTGCGCCGGCGGGCCGCGACGGCTGACGCGCTGGTGATGGCCCAGGGAGTGCTGCCCGACGTGGGCCGCCTCGCCGATCGCCGGGCGGCGCTCGAGCGCCGGGTCGCGGTGCTCGAGGTCGCGCTGGGCGACGCGTTCGACGCCAACCTGCTGCTCGGCACCGGGGAGATCGAGCGGCTGTTGATGAACCGTATGGTCGTGGCCCGAAACGCCGGCGCCAAAGGCGAGTCGTTGCCCGTGTTGCTGAACGACCCGTTCATCAAGATCCGCGGCGAGAAGAAGTGGGAGGTGCTCGACCTCATCGAGCGCCTGTCCGAGCGGGTGCAGGTCGTCTACCTCACCGACGATCCCGACGTCATGGTGTGGGCCCGCCGCCGGATGGGGTCGGGCTGCCTGACGCTGCTCGAGCCGGTGAGCGAGTCCGCCGGCGCCTGACCGCCGGCGGACAGCACCGCAACGATCCCGCGGTACCGTTCCGCCGACGCAGGGCGAATGGGGGCCGCGGTGGGTGCGGAAACGTGGGTGCGGACGTTCGGCCGAGTGGTCCTCGGCGGTGCCGTCGCCGGCACCATCGTCTTGGCGGGGCTCGCCCCGCCGGCCCACGCCGAGATCTCCGGCCCGTGCACGGCCACGGTCGGCGGCATCGACGTCGGCCCGCTCTCCGCGACGAAGCCCAGTGACGCGGTGAAGGTCGACTACCGCGAGAGGATCGCCGTGGCGTCGACCGCCGGCCGGCCGATGGGCGCCTACAAGGTCGAGTTGGCGCTCGGTGGGGTCCGGTGGACGGTGGGCCGCGGTCAGACGAACGACACCAGCTGGCAGCGCAACGTCAACGTCAACAAGTACGCGAAGTACGGCGTCGGGATCTACCAGGTGATCGGCTCGAGTGCCGGTTGCTCGGGGACCGCGCTCGTCAAGGTCACCGGCAAGAGCCCGCTCTCGACGACCGCGGGGATCGCCGGCGTCGTGCTCACCGCGCTCGGCGCACTGGGCGTCGTCGCCACCGCGTTCCGGGCGCGCCGGCTGCCGCCGGCCGGCGGCGTCCTCGCCCTCGCCAGCCTTCCGGCCTTCCTGCTCGTCGGGACCGGCGTCGCCGCGGCGCCCCACGTCTCGTTCCGGCGCCGCTTCTCGATCGTCGGGATGCTGAGCGGGATCGTCGGCGGGATCGGCGTGCTCGTGCTCTTGCAGCAGTACGCGATCGCGTTCCCGACCCGACGCGTCCTCGTCGTGGCTCCGGTCCTCGGGGTGCTGGTGAGCCTGCTGCTCACCAACCTGGCCGCGAGCGGTGCGGCTCGGCGGTCCCGCCGCCGCGCTGGCGTGCCCGCCGCCCAGCCGCCCGTCGCCGCGCCGGTCGCACCCGAGCCGGCACCGGCGGCCGCGGTCTTCGCGCCCACCCACACCGTCCCGGACGGGGGGCTCGTCGCGTACGCCCGGCCGGACGGTTCGCAACAGCCGGTCGACGTCGACGGCGGCCTCGAGGTGATGGTGACCGAGACCAACGGCAGGTGGGCCCGCGTCGAGTTCTCCAACGGCTGGGTGGGGTGGGTCGACGGGACGCGGCTCGAGGAGATCGACGGCTGACTCAGCTCGACGGCGCCGGCTGGTCGGCCAGCGCCTTCTCGATCACGTCGCCGATCTCGTCGCCCACCAGCTCGTCGCGCTCGAGCAGCGCGTCGCGCAGCGCGGCCACGACGACGCGCCGGTCGTCGAGCATGGCCCGCACCGCGTGCTTGGCGTCGTTCAGGATGCGGTCGACCGCCTCGCGACCGGCATCGGTGGCCAACACCTTGGCCACGAGGTTCGACGCGCCGTTGATCGCCATCGCGTCGAAGGAGATCAGCGAGCCCGCCATCCCCAGCGAGCCGACCATCTGCGCGGCCGCCGTGGTCGCGGCGTGAAGGTCGCCCGCCGGGCCGGTGCCGGCCTCACCGAAGAACAGCTCCTCGGCGACCATGCCGCCCATCGCGATCTGCACCAGCGCGACGATCTCGGTACGCGTCTTGGTGAAGCGCTCCTCGGTCTCGGAGTGGGCCAGCAGCCCGAGGGCGTCGCGCCGCTTGATGATCGACAGCACCTCGAGACGCCGGCCGGTACCGACCAGGTGGGCCACGGTCGCGTGCCCGGCCTCGTGGGTCGCGATGCGCTGCCGCTCTTCGATGGCGTACTCGACCGGTTGCTTCAGCCCGATCTCCTCGGTGAGCTTGGCCTGCTGGATGTCGTGCCAGTCGAGGGCGGCGGCGCCGCGCCGCAGCGCCCACACCAGCGCCTCGTCGAAGAGGTGCTCGATCATCACCGGCGTGTACCCGAACGTCATCGCCGCGAGCTGATCGCGCCGCTCCTCCTTGTCGAGCTCGGGAACGTGCGCCTTCCTGTCGAGGTAGAAGTCGACGATCTCACGCCGTCCCGACCGGGTCGGGAGGCCGAAGTGGATCGACCGGTCGAAACGACCGGGTCGCAACAACGCGGGATCGAGGTCGGCGGCGCGGTTCGTCGCGCCGATCACGAGGATGTTCGACGAGTCGGGCGGCTGCTTCTTCAGCTTGCGGTCTTCGGGCAACCACCGGTTCACCCGGTCGATCAGCGCACCCTTGACCCGATCACCGAGCGTCGGCTGGTCGAACGACTGCAACTGGATCAGCAGCTCGTTCACGACGCCGCTGATGCCCTCGCCCGTCGCGCGCTCCACGGAGCGGTTGAGAAGTTGTCCCGGAATCGGCGCCATGCGCATGCCGCTGCGGGCTCCGGCGATGGCGTCGATCTCCTCGA
>JAODBK010000050.1 GCA_025463925.1 Acidimicrobiales bacterium
GGTACGGCACGAACCGGCCGGCGGCCAGCGCGAGCGCGACGGCGACGGCGGCACCGGCGGCCCGCACAGCCGCGCCGCGAGCCGTCACTGCCGACGGACCGGCGACGAGCAGCCCGGCCGCGATCCCGCACGCGACCGCGGTGGACCAACGGCGACCGCCCGCCAGCGCGCATGCGATCGCGGCGCACCACGACGACGCGATCAGCGACGCCGGGCCGGTCCACCCGGCGGCGCCGACGACAGCCTGCGCTCCGGTGACCGCGGCCAACGACGAGGTGCCGTACCGCGCGATCGTCGCGACCGCCGCCAACCCGATTGCGGTCGCGCCGAACGCGTCTGCGGCCGCCAGCGCCAGCACCGCGGCGAGGACGATGACATCGCCGGTCGCGGTCGCAGCGACGAGCGCCGCGCCGGCCGCGACCGGCGCGGTCAGCCCTGGCCGGATCGCCGGGCGCGTGCCGCGGTCCCGCCGATGAGGAACGTCCGGGCCAGGTGGTTCCACGAGCACTCGGTGCAGACCTCGACGACATAGGCGGCGAGCTCGTCGGGGCGGCGGGCCAGCTTCGTCAGCTCCTTGGCGTCGGTGACGCAACGGCCGTGCGCCGGGAGCCGCGCCCCGAACACGAAGGTGACGAGCACGAGCGGCGCGTCCTCGCAGATCGGGCACGTCTCGTCGCTCGGGCGGCCGATGTGGGTCGCGGCCCGCAGGAGCTCCGGGTGGGCGTCGCACACGTCGAGCCGCGAGAGCCGGCCCCGGCGGAACTCGGCGATGGTGTGCCGGCGGGCCAGGCGGTAATCGATCTGCCCGGGGACGCTCGACGCGCCCCGGATCGACTCGGCCCGAAAGCTCATGGAACGACCGCCATCGGCGGCGGCGGCCACGAGTGGCGCGCAGCCCCGATCGGCTCGCTCACCTGCGGTTCGCTCACGAGGGGCAGGCTACCGCCGGTGCTTGCAGATCGCCGCGACGCACGGCATAGTGGTCCCGATATATCGAATCGATATATCGGCGGAATGATTCAGGGACGCGGAGGCGACGTGCTCGAGCTGGCCATCCTGGGGCTCCTCAAGGAACAGGAGCTCCATGGCTACGAGCTGAAGAAGCGGTTGACCGAGGCGCTGGGCAGCTTCTCCAGCGTCTCGTTCGGGTCGCTCTACCCCGCGCTCAACCGTCTCGAGGCCGCCGGCGCCGTCAAGGCGGTCGAGGCCCACGAGACACGCGACGCCCGGGGCACCCGCCGGCCGCTGGCACCGATGACGGGCTCGCTCGCCGGCGAGGCCGCCGCCTTCCGCACCCGCATCAGCGGCAAGCGGCAGTCCGGCGGACGGAGCCGCAAGGTCTACGGCATCACCGATCGCGGGGAGCGCCTCTTCGAGGAACTGCTCGCGGCCGACACTGCATCGGGCGACGACGACCGCGCCTTCAACCTCAAGCTGGCCTTCTGCCGGTACTTGCCGCCCGAAGCACGCATCGGGCTGCTCGAGCGGCGGCGGGCCCACCTGGTCGAACGCCTGGCTCGCGCCCGGCAGAGCATCCGTGGCAGCCGCGAGCGGATGGACACCTACACCCGCTCCTTGATGGAGCACGGGACTGAAGCCACCGAGCGAGACATCTCGTGGCTCGATTCGCTGATCGCCGACGAGCGACAGCAAGGAGGATCACCAACGTGAGCACCGACAAGATCCGAGTGGCGATCGCCGGCGTGGGGAACTGCGCGAGTTCGCTCGTGCAAGGAGTCGAGTACTACCGCGACGCCGATCCCACCGACACGGTGCCCGGTCTCATGCACGTGAAGCTCGGCGAGTACCACGTCGGCGACGTGGAGTTCGTCGCCGCCTTCGACGTCGACGCCGCCAAGGTCGGCCTCGATCTCGGCAAGGCGGTGTTCGCCGGCCAGAACAACACCATCAAGTTCGCCGCGGTCGGCGAGCTCGGCATCGGCGTCCAGCGCGGGCCGACGTTCGACGGTCTCGGCAAGTACTACCGGCAGACGATCGAGGAGAGCCCGGCCGAGCCGGTCGACATCGTGCAGGTGCTGCGTGACTCGCGAGCCGACGTGTTGGTGAGCTATCTCCCCGTCGGGTCGGAGCAGGCCCAGAAGCACTACGCGCAGTGCGCGATCGACGCCGGCGTCGCCTTCGTCAACGCCATCCCGGTCTTCATCGCGAGTGACCCGGAGTGGGCGCAGAAGTTCACCGACGCCGGCGTGCCGATCATCGGCGACGACATCAAGAGCCAGGTCGGCGCCACCATCGTCCATCGCATCCTCGCCCGGCTGTTCGAGGATCGCGGCCTGGTCCTCGACCGGACCTATCAGTTGAACGTCGGCGGCAACATGGACTTCAAGAACATGCTCGAGCGCGAGCGCCTCGAGTCGAAGAAGATCTCGAAGACGCAATCCGTCACCAGTCAGCTCGACAACGGGATCGCGGCCGACGACGTGCACATCGGCCCGTCGGATCACGTCCCCTGGCTGGAAGACCGCAAGTGGGCCTACATCCGTCTCGAGGGCCGCAACTTCGGCGACGTCCCGCTCAACGTCGAGCTCAAGCTCGAGGTGTGGGACTCCCCCAACTCGGCGGGCGTGATCATCGACGCGGTGCGCTGCGCCAAGATCGCGAAGGACCGCGGCATCGGCGGCCCGCTGACCGGCGCGTCGGCGTACTTCATGAAGAGCCCGCCGGTGCAGTACCACGACGACATCGCCCACCAGATGGTGGAGGACTTCGCGAGCGGGACCTGACGCTGACAGGCAAACTGACCGGCATGCCGGTCGACAACGTTGCTGCCTGGGACCGCCACGCCGCGGCGTACCAGGCCGGCGCCCACCTGCCCACCGACGTGGCCCACTACGGGCCGGACATCGGCACCGAGGCCGACTTCCGCCTGCTGGGCAACCTCACCGGCAAGCGGGTGCTCGAGCTGGGCTGCGGCGGCGCCCAGTGCTCGATCGCCTTCGCCAAGCAGGGCGCGACCGCGATCGGGGTCGACGCGTCCACCGAGCAGCTCGCGTTCGCCAAGCGCCTCTGCGACAAGGAGGGCGTGAAAGTCGAGCTGCACCACGGCGACCTGGCGGACCTGGCATTCGTCCGGGGCGGCATCGACCTGGTGTTCTCGGCGTATGCCTTCGGCTACGTCGACGATCTCAACCGCGTGTTCCGGCAGTGCCATCGTGTGCTGAAGGAGGGCGCGCCGCTGGTCTTCTCGCTGCCCCACCCCTTCTACAACGTCGTCGACCAGGACGCCGACCAGCCGCTGCTCGCCCGGCGCTCGTACTTCGACCGCAGCCCGATCGACTTCGAGTTGGACGGCACCTGGTTCACCGAGCACCAGCACACCGTCGGCGACGTGTTCACCGGCCTCGCCCGCGCCAACTTCCGCGTCGACACCATCCTCGAGCCCGAGCCGTCCCCGTCGGGCCCGCGCTCCATGCACTGGAGCGAGACCTTCAAGACGATCCCGCGCACCCTCATCGTCCGGGCCCGCAAAGAAGGCATCTGACTCCCCGACCCACCCACCCCCCACCACCCCCCACCGTTTTCCCCGCAGTTGGTGTCGCTATGCGACACCGGCGATGTTCGGAATCACGGTCAGTGGGGCTGGGCGGCCCACCATGCGTCGAGGCGGCGGCCGGCTTCCTCCTCGCCGAGGGGACCTTCGTCGAGGCGCAGGTCGAGCAGGAACTCGAGGGCCTGGCCGACGGCCGGGCCGGGCGGCACGCCGAGCCGCTGCATCACGGCCCGGCCGTCGAGATCCGGGCGGATGGCATCCAGCTCCTCCTGCTCACGGAGGCGCGCGATCCACGCGTCGAGCTCGTCCATGCGGGCCGAGAGCGCCTTCGCCTTGGCCTGGTTGCGCGTCGTGCAATCCGATCGGACCAGCTCGTTGAGCCGGTCGAGCAGTGGCCCGGCGTCGCGCACGTAGCGGCGCACCGCGCGATCCGACCATCCCATCTTGTAGGTGTGGAACCGCAGGTGGAGCTCGACGAGCTTGCGGACCGTCGCGATGTCCTCGGCCGGATAGCGCAGCGCCCGCATCCGCTCCTCCGTCATGCGCGCACCCACGACCTCGTGGTGGTGGAACGACACGCCGCGCTCGCCGAACGATCGCGTCTTCGGCTTGCCGACGTCGTGGAACAGCGCGGCGAGCCGGAGCAGCCGGTCGGCCGACGTCCGCTCGACGACCGCGATGGTGTGGGCCAGTACGTCCTTGTGCCGGTGGATCGGGTCCTGCTCGAGCGCCAGTGCCGGCAGCTCGGGCAGGAACTCCTCGGCGAGACCGGTGTCGACGACGAACCACAAACCCGGTCCGGGCTGATCGACGACGACGAGCTTGTCGAGCTCGTCGCGGATCCGCTCGGCCGAGACGATCTCCAAGCGGTTGCGCATGGCCCGCACGGCGTCGACCAGCGCCTCGTCGGGTGTGAGCCGGTAGCCGGCGATGAACCGGGCGGCCCGCAACATGCGCAGCGGGTCGTCGCTGAAGGACTCCTCCGGAGCCAGCGGGGTGCGGAGCCGACCGGCAGCCAGATCGGCGATGCCGTCGAACGGGTCGATGAGGCGCGGCTCGGGGAGCGCCAGCGCCATCGCGTTGACGGTGAAGTCACGGCGCTCGAGGTCGGCCTCGACGGCGTCGGAGAACTTCACGTCGGGCTTGCGACTGTCGGGCTGGTATGCCTCGGCCCGGTGGGTGGTCACCTCGTAGTGGCGGTCGCCCCTCTTGGCCCCGATCGTGCCGAACCGCTTGCCCTGGTTCCACACTGCGTCGGCCCACCCGCTCAGCAAGGCCTCGGTCTCGTCGGGCCGGGCGTCGGTGGTGAAGTCGAGGTCGCGATCGTCGAGCGGTCGGTTGGCGAGCAGGTCGCGCACCACGCCGCCGACGAGGTAGAGGCGATGGCCGGCATCGCCGAATCGCTCGGCGAGCGGCGTGACCTCGGCCAGCACGGGCTGCAGCCGCTCGGGAACCTCCACGGCCCGCGAGGGTAGTGACTAGTAGGCGCTCGGCAGACCGGCGTTCTGGACCGCCACCTGGAAGTCGTGCGGGTGGATGGCCGCGGCCGCGGCATCACGCATCGACACCAGGCCGTCCTTGCAGAGCTGGAACAGGCTCTGGTCGAAGGTCTGCATGCCGTGATACTCGCCCTCGCTCATCAGCGCTTCGAGGTCGCCCGCGACCGGGTCGGCGAGCGAGTCGTGCACCCGACTGGTCGCCACGAGGATCTCCATCGCAGCGACGCGGCCGCGGCCGTCGGCCCGCTCGAGCAGCCGCTGGCTCACGATGCCGCGCAATGTCGCGGCCAACGTCTGCCGGACCTGGCGGTGCTGGAACGGCGGGAAGAAGTCGATCAGTCGATCGATCGTCTCGGTTGCGTTGACCGTGGGCATCGTCGCGATCACGAGGTGGCCGGTCTGGGCCGCGGTCAGCGCGGACCACGCGATGTCGGCATCGCGGAGCTCGCTCACGAAGATGACATCCGGGTCCTGGCGGAGCACCCGCTGCATGGCGTCGGTGTAGTCCGCCGTGTCGGTGCCGACCTCGCGCTGGATGATCAGCGACTGCTTGTCGGCGTGGAGGACCTCGATCGGGTCCTCGATCGTCACGATGGTCGCCGCCCGTGACGTGTTCACGTGGTCGAGGATGGCCGCGGCCGTCGACGTCTTGCCCGACGAGGTCGGGCCGGTGACGAGGATCAGCCCGTGCTGCTCTTCGGCGAGCCGGCGGACGGCGGTCGGCAGGCCGAGGCTCTCGATGGTGGGAACGCCGGGCATGACGCGCCGGAGCACCAACCCGATCGAGCCGCGCTGTCGGTAGACGTTGACCCGGAACCGGCCGACACCCGACACGCTGTGGGCGAAGTCGGCGTCCGAGCGGGCCATGAACTCCTCGGCCCGCTCCTTCGGCATCAGGGCGAAGGCGATGCGCTCCGTGTCCGCGGGCGTGGCCGCATCGAAAGGCGCGACCTCGAGCCGACCGTCGACTCGGACGTGTGGGGCCGAGCCGACCTTGATGTGCAGATCGGATCCGCGGACTTCCACGACGTGAGCCAGCAACTCATTGAAGTCCAGCATGCTCTCCTCATCGGCTCACCCGGGGCGCAACATGAGGGCCGCGGACACCACATCTCGCCCGAGCGGGCCGGAAGTGGACGGCTCGGGCCGGTGCAACTCGCCGGCCAACCCCGCGACGCAGGCGCCGGCCGATCCGGCCAGCGCCTCCAGGTCGTAGCCGCCCTCGAGGAAGGCGATGATGCGGCCCGGCGCCGCGAGGTCGGTCACCCGGGCGGTGAGGTCGGCGAAGTCGCCGGCCGACAACCCCAGGCCGGTGAGCGGGTCGGCCCGGTGGGCGTCAAACCCAGCCGAGACGAGCCACCAGGTCGCGCCGTGCGCCTCGGCCGCCGGGGCCACCACCTCGTCGACGGCGGCCAGGTAGGCGTCGCCACTGGTCCCGGCGGCGAACGGGAAGTTGATCGTCGCCGCCGCGCCGTCACCCGCACCGGTCTCGTCCAGCCGCCCGCTCCCCGGATAGAGGGGGAACTGGTGCATCGAGACGTAGAGCACGCGGCCGTCGCGGTAGAACGCGTCCTGGGTGCCGTTCCCGTGGTGCGCATCCCAGTCGAGGACGACCACCCGCTCGCCCCGATCGACCAAAGCGGCCGCCGTCACCGCCACGTTGTTGAGGAGGCAGAAGCCCATCGGCCGCTCGGGCGTGGCGTGATGGCCAGGCGGCCGGACCGCGAGGAACGCAGCGGTCGCCTCGCCGCGATCCAGCCGCTCGACCGCGTCGAGCCCGGCGCCGGCGGCGAGGCAGGCCGCCTCCCATGAGTCGACGCCGGCGTGGGTGTCGGGATCGAGATGGCCACCGCCCCGCGCGCAGAAGGCCTCCAGCGCGTCGAGGTACGCCGGCGGGTGGATGCGCGCCAGCTCGTCGCGCGTGGCCGTCCGGGGGGTCGCGGTGACGACCGCATCGGCGACGCCGGCCGACTCGATCCCGGCGAGCACCGCCCGCAGGCGGGCGGGGCGCTCGGGGTGCCCGCTGCCGCTGTCGTGGTCGAGATACCGCGGGTGGGTCTCGACGAGCACGGCCATGACCGGAGGCTACGCGCCGGCCGCCGTTATCCTCGCCCCGGATGGCCAGCCGCATCAGCGTCATCGAATGGGGTCGCGAGCGGGCCAAGGCGGGGCCCTGGCGTGGCGACGACCGGACCGCCTACCTGGCGCCCGTCCCGGACGCGCCCACGCCCTCCGCGGTCTTCCTCCGCCGCTGCCTCGGCACCCTCGCCGACCGCGGCTTCACCACGGTGATCACCGCGGCACTGGCGCCGCCCGAGCAACGCCCGTTCCTCACCGTCGGCTTCGAGGAGCACGAACGCCTGCACCTGCTGGCCCGTGAGCTGGTCGACCTGCCGGAACCGCCGCCCGCCGCGATGCGCCGCGGGCACCGCGGCGACCGGCCGCGCGTGCTCGACGTCGACGGCGCCGCGTTCCGGCCGTTCTGGCGGCTCGACGACGCCGGGCTCGACGAGGCCATCGCGGCGACGCCGTCGGCCCGCTTCCGCGTCGGCACCGACGACCAGCGCGAGGTCATCGGGTACGCGGTGTCCGGACGAGCGGGACGGCACGGGTATCTCCAGCGGCTGGCGGTGCACCCGGACTCACAGGGTTCCGGGCTCGGCCGGGCCCTCGTCATCGACGGCCTGCGGTGGATGGAGCGGCGCGGCGCGGCGCGCGCCGTCGTCAACACGCAGCTGGACAACGACGCCGCGCTGGCGCTGTACCGGTCGTTGGGGTTCCGGGTGCAACCGGCGGGGCTGGCGGTGCTCCGTCGGCAGCTCACCGGGTTGTGGTCGTGAGGTTCCGGCGCGCCGCGGCCGCGGCCATCGTCGCGATCGTGCTGGCCGCCCCCGCGGCCGCGTCCGGGCGCGCGAGCGCAGTAGCCGCGACCGGCCGCATCCGGCTCGCCGGCCAGACGCCGTGGGTGCCCGCCGCGGGCGTGTTCAACATGTCGCTGAAGGTCAGCGACATCACCGACCCTTCGGCGCTCGAGATCGCGGTGACGACCTACTCGCGCATCACCAGCCGGAGCGCGTTCGCGCGCACCCTGCAGGACCAGTCCCAGGGCTCGGTCCTGCACTTCGAGTCCACCGCACTCTCGACGCTGGTGGTCGACGCCGCCGGCAACGTCAACATCCCCGTGCTGGTGCGCGATCCCAACGCGGCACCGGATCCCCGGCACGTGCCCATCACCGTCGAAGGCGTGTACCCCGTGCGCGTCGAGTTGCGCGAGAAGGGCGGTGACGTCGTCGACCGGCTCACCACCCACCTGATCTACCTGCCCACGGCGGTGTCCGGACCGCGGCTGTCGGTGGCATGGGTCGTGCCGGTGCACGCGTCACCCGCGATCGGAGCCAACGGCACCCGCACCCAGCCCGATCCGTCGCCGCTGCTGGCCCTCGTGCGCGAGCTGCAACTGGCACCGACGTTGCCGGTGACCCTCGCGCCGACGCCCGAGACGGTCGAAGCACTGACCGCGTCCTCGATCGCCGTCGGCGCGGGGCAAGCCGGTGCCGACGCCGCGAAGGCGGCACTCGACGGGCTCCGCGCCGCGGCCACCGGGCCAGGCCGCCAGCTGATCGCCCAGCCGTTCGTGCCCGTCGCCGCCGGGCCGATGCACGCGCTCGGGCTCGACGAGGAGCTGCGGCGCGAGCGGACCGCGGGCGCCGATGCCGTGGGGACGGCCGTCGGGAAACCGCCCGACACGCGGACGTGGCTCGCCGACGAGCAACTCGACGAGGGCGCGGCCGACGCACTGGCCGCCAGCGACCTGCCCGTGGACCGGCTGATCGTTCCCGAAGCGCGGCTCGCGCCGACGACCGCGCCGCTGCGGGTCACGCTGACCAATCCGTTCGAGCTGGCTGGCCAGGACGGCCGGACCCACGAAGCCGCGATGGCCGACGCCTCACTGGCGAGCCACTTTTCACCGGCCACCGATCCGGTGCTCGCCGCGCACCACCTGCTCGCTGACCTCGCCGTGCTGTACGAGGACCAGCCGGGCAGCGGGCCGCGCGGCGTCGTGGTCCTGGCGCCGCGCTCGTGGACACCCGATCGCGCCTTCGTCCGCGCCGCCGTGGCCGGGCTCACCGGCCCGGAGGCGCTCCCGGTCGTCAACCCCGTCACGCTCGACACGTTCTTCGACACCGTCCCGAATGCCAAGCAGGGTCGCTCGCCGATGGTGCGCAAGCTCGCGCCGCCGGCGCCGAGCGACCTCACGATCGCGCACGCCGCCGAAGCCCAGAAGGAGCGCCGGCGGATCGAGGCATTCGCCGCCATGACCGAACCGGCCAACCCGCTGTACCAGTCCCTCGATCGACGGCTGCTCGTCGCCGAGTCGGCCGACTTGCACGGCGCGCGGGCGCGCGCCGCGTACCTCAACGCGGTCGGCAACACCCTCGACAAGGAGCTGGCGAAGATCGAGCTGCCGCACGGCCGGTCGCTGACGTTGACGTCGCGGCGCGCCCAGATCCCGCTCACCTTCCACAAAGGCGTCGACTACCCGGTGCGGGTGGTCATCCGGTTCACCAGCGACAAGCTGCGGTTCCCGAGCGGCCGCACCCAAGCCATCGAGCTGCGGCGGGCCAACACCGTCGAGCGGATCCCGGTCGAGGCGCTGACGTCGGGCACCTTCCCGGTGAAGGTGGAACTCGAGTCGCCCGACGGGACGCTGCGCTTCGCGCAGGCCAAGCTCACGGTGCGGTCGACCGCGACGTCGGGCGTCGGGCTGTTCCTCTCCGCCGGGGCGGCGCTGTTCCTCGCGGTGTGGTGGGCCCGCCACCTGCACAAGGGCCGGCGGGCCCGGCGGTTGGTCCCGGCATGACTGCCGACCCGCTGACACCGACGCCCGCCGGGGAGCGGTGGTCGCGCTCGACCGGGACGATGGCGATCGGCACCACGCTGTCGCGCGTCACCGGCTTCGGCCGGCTGATCGCATTGACGTACGCGCTGGGTGCCGGTGCGATGGCCGACGCCTACAACCTCGCCAACACCCTGCCGAACGTCTTCTACGACCTCGTGCTGGGCGGCATCCTCGCCCAGTTCATCGTGCCGGTGTTCGTCGACCAACTCGTGACGCGCGGCGATGACGAGGACGGCTGGCACGCCATTTCGGCGGTGACGAGCGTTGCGATCGCGATGCTCGTCGGCGCGACCGTCGTGGTGATCGTCGCCGCGCCCGCGATCATCGCGGCCTACGGCGTGCCGGCCGACCAGCAGGCGATCGCGACGCTGCTGCTGCGGATGTTCGCGCCGCAGATCCTCTTCTACGGCCTCACCGCGCTCGGCAGCGCGGTGCTGAACGTGCGGCACCGGTTCTTCGCGCCCGCGGTGACGCCCGTGCTCAACAATCTGGTGACGATCGGGGTGCTCGTCGCGCTCCCCCACCTGCGCCACGACCTGTCGGTCGGCTCGCTCCGCCACGACAGCGGTCTGCTGTGGTTCCTCGGGCTCGGCACGACCGCGGGCGTCGGCATCCAGGCGGTCGCGCTGTGGCCGGCGATCGGCTGGGCCCACGCGCCCGTGCGATGGGTGTGGGACCTGCACCATCCCGCGGTCCGCACCGTGGCGCGCCTCTCGGGCTGGACGCTCGGGTACGTCGCGACCAACCAGCTGGCCTTCCTGTTCGCCAGCTGGCTGGCGGCCCGCAAGACCGGTGGGATCAGTGCGTACCAGTACGCGTGGACCCTGTTCATGCTGCCGTACGGCATCCTCGCGTTCTCGCTGCTCACCGCCTTGATGCCCGACCTGTCCACGCGCTGGTCCGAAGGTGACCGCGAGGGTCACCGCCGCGCGCTCGGGCTCGGGCTGCGCGGCGTCACCCTGCTCATGCTCCCGTGCGCGGCCGGCATGGCCATCCTCGCCCGGCCGGTCGTGCAGGTCCTGTTGCAGCACGGCCAGTTCACGGGCCAGGACACCGCGCTGACCGGCGATGTCCTCGCGTTGTTCGCGATCGGGCTGCCGTTCTTCGCCGGCTACCTGCTCCTGATCCGCGGGTACACGTCGATGCTCGACACCCGCACCCCGTGCATCGTCAACGCCATCGAGAACGGCCTGAACATCGTGTTCGACGTCGTCCTCTACCAAGTGCTCGGCGCGCGCGGGCTCGCGCTCGGGTTCTCGTTGGCGTACGTGTGCGCGTTCGTCTTCACCGCGGTCGACCTGTCGGGCCGCCTCGGCGGGTTGGGCGGTTCGGCGGTGCCCCGCACCGCAGCGCGCATCGGGACGGCAACCGCGGCGATGGCCGTCGTCGTCGCGCTGGTCAACCACCTGTTGCCCGGCGACAGTGGCGCCGGGCTCGTCGCGCGGCTCGTGGTCGCGGTGGTGGCCGGTGTTAGCGTCTTCGGGTTGGCCGCACGACTGCTGGGCAACGAGCTGGCGTTACTGCTCAGGAGGACCTGATGCCGGGAGTTCGCGTGGTCACCGATTCGAGCTGCGACCTGCCCGACGACCTCGTCGCGCAGCACGGCATCACCATCGTCCCGCTCACGATCCGGTTCGGCGCCGAGGAGCTCGTCGACCGGCGCGATCTCACGCCCACCGAGTTCTGGGCCCGCTGCAGCACCTCGGCGGTGCTGCCGGAGACGGCGGCTCCGTCGCCCGGCGCGTTCGAGGCCGCCTTCCGCCACGCTCGTGAGTCCGGCGCCGAAGGCGTCGTCTGCGTGAACCTGTCGTCGAAGCTGTCGGCGACGATCCAGGCGGCGGCGCAGGCGGCCAAGGCGGTGGCCGACGACATCCCAGTGCGGGTGATCGACTCGCTCACGGTCAGCATGGGCCTCGGTCTGCAGGTCCTGCGCGCCGCGCGCTTGGCCACCGACGGTAAGGGCCTCGACGACGTCGCCGGCGCGGTGGCCGACGTGATCCCCCGCACCTCCATCTACGCCACGCTCGACACGCTCGAGAACCTCAAGAAGGGCGGCCGCATCGGCGGCGCCCAGGCGTTCATCGGCTCGCTGCTCTCGGTCAAGCCGGTGATCGAGGTGCGCGACGGCGAGGTGCACGCCGAGTCGAAGCAACGCACCCGCGGTCGCGCCGTCGGGTACGTCGTCGACCTGGTCCGCCGCGCCGGCGCGATCGAAGACCTCGGCGTCGTCCACGGCCAGGCCGCCGATCTCGAGGACTTCCTCGACGCGCTGTCCCAGATCGTGGATCGCGACCGCATCGTCGTCGGCGACATCGGCGCGGTGATTGGCACCCACGCCGGCCCGCGCGCCATCGGTGTGGCGATGATCAAAGGGGCATAGCCCCGCACTACCGTGGACCGGTGCCCGATGCCGCGCCCCGCATCGCCACCGACTGCGTCCTCATCGACCGGTACCGCCTCGTCCGGCTGATCGCGCAGGGTGGCATGGCCCAGGTGTGGGAGGGCCACGACCCGGTGCTCGACCGACCGGTCGCCGTCAAGATCCTCCACCCGCATCTCGCGGCCGACGACGCGTTTCTCGAGCGCTTCCGGCGCGAGGCGGTGGCCGCTGCCAAGCTGGCCCATCCCAACGTCGTGGCGACCTACGACACCGGTGTCGACGGCGGCCTCGCGTTCATCGTGATGGAGCTGGTGCGCGGCCACACCCTGCGGGACGAGCTGGGTCGCGGCCCGTTGACGCCCGGCCGCAGCGCGTACATCGCGGCCGAGGTGGCCGACGCCCTCGAGTACGCCCACCAGGCAGGGATCGTCCATCGCGACGTGAAGCCGGCCAACATCCTGCTGTGCGACGACGGGCGCGTGAAGGTCGCCGACTTCGGCATCGCCAAGGCGGCGTCCGTCGGTCGTGACCTCACGCAGACCGGCGCGCTGCTCGGCACCGCCAAGTACCTGTCACCCGAGCAGGTGGACGGCCAGCCACAGGACCGCCGGTCCGACGTCTACGCCCTCGGAGTGGTGCTCTACGAGATGCTCTGCGGTCGGCCACCGTTCACCGCCGAGACCGAGATGGCCATCGCGCTCGCCCACCTCCGCTCCGAGCCCATGAGCCCGCGACGGGTGCGGGCCGGCGTCCCCCGGCCGCTCGAAGCCGTGGTGCTGCGAGCCATGGCGAAGTCACCCGTCGACCGCTTCCAGACCGCGGCCGACTTCTGCATCGCGCTGCGGTCGGTGGACCTCGGTGACGACGACGCGGTGCCGATGGTGACGCGCGATCCCACGCCGCCGTCGGGGATCACGCCGTCGTTCGCGCAGACCGAGCGGTCGTGGCTCGTGCCAGTCGTGGCGATCGTCGTCGTCATGATCGTGCTCGGGGCGATCGGCGTGGTGGTCGCGCGCACCCCCACCGGCAGCAGCCTCCTGCATGGCGGAGGCGGAGGCGCAGCATCGAGCAGCACATCGGGCGGACCGGCGATCGCCATCGCTTCGGCCAAGGCGTTCGATCCGCCACCCGGCGACGGGGTCGAGCACGACGGCGACCTCCACAACCTGTTCGACGGCAACCCGCAGACGACGTGGGAGACGCAGTCGTACGCGAGTGCCCGGTTCGGCGGTCTGAAGGACGGCGTCGGATTCGTCCTCACCCTCGGTACGCCCACCAAGCTCAATCACCTGAAGTTGACGACGCCGTCGCGCGGATGGAGCGGCCAGGTGTACGTCGCCGACGGCCCGAAGGCGAGCCTCGCCGAGTGGGGCCAGCCGGTGGACTCGAAGACCGGCATCTCGGGCGGGGTGACGTTCGACCTCAAGGGCTCGACCGGTGCGGTCGTCCTGGTGTGGATCACCGAGCTCGGGAGCAGCGGGTCGGTGGCGGTCGGCGAAGCGACGCTCACGTAGCCTCTTCGCATCGACGAGCGCGGGGATCTCGACCTGGTCGCCGCGGCGAGGGCCGGTGACTCGACCTCGCTCGACACGCTCCTGCGCCGCCACTACGACCGCATCCACGCGCTCTGCCGGCGGATGACCGGGTCCGACACTGACGCGCTCGACGCCGCGCAAGAGGCACTCATCGCCATCGTCCGCGGCCTCGACCGCTTCGACCAGCGCTCCGCGTTCTCGACGTGGGCCTACCGAATCGCCACCAACGCGTGCCTCGACGAGCTGCGCCGGCGGCGGCGGCGGCCGATCCCGACCGAACCCGACGACGTGAGAGCCACCGTGCACGACGCCGCCGACGCGGTCACTGCCCGGATCGACGTCGATGCTGCGCTGGCCGGGTTGCCCGACGAGTTCCGCGTCGCCGTCGTGCTGCGCGACTTGTGCGGCCTCTCCTATGACGAGATCGCCCAGGCCGTCGACATCCCGCCGGGCACGGTGCGCTCCCGCATCGCCCGTGGCCGGGCCATGCTGGCCGACCGCTTCGGGAAACCGGAGTCCGGGAACCCGGCGCCGACGCTGGAGCGTCCAACCCCATGATGTCGCCCCACCCCGACGACGAGGCCCTGTCGGCCGCGCTCGACGGCGAGGACCCGGCCGCCGCCGGCCACGCCGCGAGCTGCGCCGACTGCCGCGCCCGGATGACGGCGCTGGCCGGGGCCGCGGCCCTCGTCGCCACCGTGGTGGCCCCGCCGGCGGAGCACGAGCGTGATCGGGCGGTCGCAGCCGCCATGGCCAACGCCGGCGACCGCGTCGTCGCGCCGCCGACGGCCGGCACCGACAGCCGCTGGCGTCCGGTCCTCGTCGCCGCGGCCGCCGTCGTCCTCGTGGTCGGGATCGTCGCGGGGGTCGCGTCCCTCTCGAGCGGCGGTTCGAAGCCGGCGACCACCGCGTCGCGGGCGCCGGCTTCGATCGGCAACGCCCAACCGCCGGCAGCCACCGCGAACGCCAGCGCGGGGTCGCTGAACGCGACATCGGCGCCCGCCGACCTCGGCGCCGTGCCCGACGAGGCCACCTTGCGTCAACGCCTGAACGACGCGCTGACGGCCCGGAAGTCCTCCGCCACCGGGGACTCCGCCGCCGGCAGCACCCAGGCGGCCCCGAGCGCGCTGGCGGCCAGCCAGTGCGAGGCGCCCGCCGTCCGGTCCGCCGGGCCGAACGCCCAGGTGGTCTTCCGGGCGACGCTGACCTACGCCGGCCAGCCGGCAGACGTCGTCGTCGTCAAGCCGGAGCCGTCGGCACCTCAGCTGCTCGCCATCGTCACGGCTCGGTCGACGTGCTCGACGTTGGCGCGCGCGCCGGTCGGACCCTGACGGCGGCGACGGCCGCTCCCAGCGCTACCGCGATCCACGCGGCCGCGGGAAGCCCATGACCGGTGCGCCGGATCGAGATCCACCCGCCCCACACCAGCCCGCCGGCCGAGCACGCGGCCACGAACGCCGACCACGCGTAGCCGCGCTCCCGGCTGACGGAGGCGACCGCTTCGGCGACGAACAGGCCGAACAGCACGCCGGCGACCGGGCCGAGCGTCCACGTGAACTGGTACTCGCCGAGGATCAGCGCGCCGGCCGCGGCGATCGCGATGCCGGCCAACACGGCAAGGGATCGTCGCACGGGCAAAGGGTAGGCTCCCGCGCATGTCCGACTGGCCGGTCCAGACGACCGACAAGATCGTTCGCGCCGTCGACACGGTGCGGTCGAACACCTCCGACCGGCTCGTATCGGTGGCGCGTTGGCTGGTCTACGGCCTGCTGGCCGCCTTCATGGGGCTCACCGCGCTCGTGCTCGTCGCCATCGGGCTGGTGCGGCTCGTCGTGGTGTACGTCGAGAACGTCCGGGGCGTCGACCACGCCCGAGCCGTCTGGATCGCCGAGGCCGGGCTCGGCGCAATATTTGTGCTCTTCGGAATGTTGGCCTGGCTCCGACGCACTGCCCGCAAGTAGCCGGAGGCACCCGTGCCCGACGTTCGTGACGTGATCATCATCGGGTCAGGCCCCGCCGGCCTGACCGCGGCGATCTACACCGCCCGGGCGAACCTCGCCCCACTCGTGATCGAGGGCGAGCCGTCGTCCACCACGGACCAACCTGGCGGCCAGCTGATGCTGACGACCGAGGTGGAGAACTACCCCGGCTTCGTCGACGGGATCCAGGGCCCCGAGCTCATGGACGCCTTCCGGAAGCAGGCAGCTCGGTTCGGCGCGGAGTACCTGACGGCCAAGGTGACGCGGGTCGACTTCTCGGTGCGCCCGTTCAAGTTGTGGATCGGCGAGGAGGAGCTGCCCACCCGCTCGGTCGTGGTGGCAACCGGTGCCCAATCACTGATGCTCGGTCTCCCCAACGAGCTCGAGCTGGTCGGGCACGGCGTCTCGACCTGCGCGACGTGCGACGGCTTCTTCTTCCGCGGCCACCCGATCGCGGTCGTCGGCGGAGGCGACTCGGCGATGGAGGAAGCGTTGTTCCTCACCAAGTTCGCCGACAAGGTGTCGATCGTCCACCGGCGCGACTCGCTGCGCGCCTCGAAGATCATGCAGGAGCGGGCGTTCGCCAATCCCAAGATCGAGTTCGTCTGGGACTCCGTCGTCACCGGCCTGAAGGGCAAGGAGAAGCTCGAGGGCCTGCAACTCACCAACCTCAAGACCGGTGAGGAGTCGGACTTCGACGCCACCGGCTTGTTCGTCGCCATCGGACACGTCCCCAACACCGGGCTCTTCAAGGGCCAGCTCGAGATGGACGAGAACGGCTACCTCGTCACCCACGACGGCTCGCGGACCAACGTCGACGGCGTGTTCGCGTGCGGCGACGTGCAGGACCACATCTACCGCCAGGCCATCACGGCCGCCGGTTCCGGCTGCATGGCCGCGATCGACGCCGAGCGCTGGCTCGAGAGCCAGCCACACGAGCACCACATCGAGCCGACTACCACCGACTGGTAGCGCGTACCCGCGGAATGGCCGCGGGTGGTCGGTTGTTCCCTTCCCAGCACGGGTACCATCCCGCCACGCTTCCTGGAGGAACCGTTCCGATGGCCGAGGGCATCACCACGCTGACCGACACGACCTTCGACGAAGAGGTCAAGGGCTCGGACGAGCTCGTCCTCGTCGACTTCTGGGCCGATTGGTGCGGGCCGTGCAAGTTGATCGCGCCGATCCTCGAGGAGCTCGCGACCGAGTACGCCGGCAAGCTGCGCGTCTGCAAGCTCGACGTCGACGACAACCCCGGCATCACCGGACGCTTCAGTGTCATGAGCATCCCCACGCTGATCCTGTTCAAGGACGGCGACATCGCGACCCGCATGGTGGGCGCCAAGGGCAAGAACCAACTGCGTCAGGAGCTCGAGGCATTCCTGTAGCGCCGGCGCGCGCCGGGCTGCCCCTGCGGCAGGGCTCCATGGGGGAGGGCGTGCGCGACCTCCAGGTCCGCTTGGGTGGGCTGGGGTTCGCGACCGAGGGTGACGAGCCCGGTGTCTTCGGCCCGGCCACCGACGCGGCACTCCGGGCGTTCCAAGCCGAGCGCGGGCTCCGAATCGACGGCGTGTGCGGCGAGCAGTCGTGGTCGGCGGTGGTCGAGGCCGGCTGGCACCTCGGCGAGCGGCTGCTCTACTACACGACCCCGATGCTGCGGGGTGACGACGTCGCCGGCTTGCAGCGGCGGCTCGGCCAGCTGGGGTTCGACGCCGGCCGGGTGGACGGCATCTTCGGCGAGCGGGCCCAAGCGGCGCTGCTCGACTTCCAACGCAACGCCGGGCTCACGACTGACGCGGTCTGCGGCCCGGCCACCCTGGCCACCCTCGACCGCCTGGGCGCGGGCGGCCGAGGCGATCCGGTCGAAGGGGTCCGCGAGCGCGCCGCACTCCGTGAAACGTCAGGCACCTTGCGTGGGCAGACGCTGGTGGTCGGGGAGAACGGCGGGCTCGACGCGCTCGCCGGCGCGGTGGCGCGGGTTCTCGTGGCCGCCGGCGCCACCGTGGTGACGTTGCACCAACCCGACGAGTCGGAGCAGGCGGCCCAGGCGAATGCGATCGGCGCCGCCGCCTACCTCGGCCTGGCCGCGGCACCCGACGCCGGCTGCACGGTCGCCTACTACGCGGCCCACGGCTTCGAGTCGGCCGGCGGCCGGCGCCTCGCCGAGTGCCTGCAGTCCGAGCTCCCGGGCGTGTTGGGCGGCCCGGCTGGCGGGGCACCCGGCTCGCCGACCGGCATGTCGCTCGCGGTGCTCCGCGAGACCAGGATGCCGGCGGTGGTGTGCGAGCTCGGCCCGCCGACGGCGCTGGTCGAGCACGGCGCACGGCTGGCCGCGGCGTGCGAGCGGGCGTTCACCTGCTGGGTCGAGGGTTTGGCCGAGGTCTAGAGGTCAACGTCAACCTCGATCCACAGCTTCGCACACAGCCTGTGGATGACTGTCCTCGCCCGATCGGGTCAGTCCTTTGGTCGCGGCTCCGTCATCGCCCGGTACAGCCGCTCGAGATCCTCGAGGGTCGCGAACTCGATCATCACTCGACCCTTCGACGCGCCCATGTCGACCTTGACGCGCGTGTCCAGGTGGGCGGAGAGCAGCTCCTCGAGCTCGAGCAGGCCCGGCGCGCGCAACTTGTTGGATTTGCTGCTCTTTGAAGGCTTCTGGCCCCGCTGATCGTGTTCCCGGACCGCGTCCTCGACCGCCCGCACCGAGAGGCCTTCGGTGGCCGCCCGCTTGGCCAGCAGCTCCTGAAAGGCGCGGTCGGGGGTGCCGAGCAGCGCCCGAGCGTGGCCGGCGCTCAGCTTGGCATCGGCCACCATCTTCTGGATCGATGCTGGCAGCTGGAACAAACGCAGCGTGTTGGTGACCGCGGCCCGGCTCTTGCCGACCCGCGTGGCGATCTCCTCGTGGGTGACGTGGAAGTCCTCGACCAGCTGCTGGTAGGCAGCCGCCTCGTCGATCGGGTTGAGATCCTCCCGTTGCAGGTTCTCGACCAGGGCCTGCTCGAGCACCCGGGTGTCGGCGACCGGGCGGACGATCGCCGGGATCGTCTGCAACCCCGCCCGCTTGGCGGCTCGCCAGCGCCGCTCCCCCGCCACGAGCTCGAAGCCGTCAGCGCCGCGGGGCCGGACCAGGATCGGCTGGAGGACGCCCAGCTCACGGATCGACGCCGTCAGCGCCGCCAACGACTCCTCGTCGAACGTGGTCCGGGGCTGGAAGGTGTTCGGCTGCACCGCCGACACCGGAATCTCCTGCAAGGCGGAGCCGGTCTCGCCGGTGACCCCCGTCGGGATGAGCGCCCCGAGCCCCCTACCCAGTCCGCTGCGGCGCGCCACCGCTCACCTCCTTGGCCAGCTCGCGGTAGGCGATGGCACCCCGCGAGGACGGATCGAACACGATGATCGGCTGGCCGAACGACGGCGCCTCGGACAGCCGCACCGTGCGGGGCACGATGTTGCGGCAGACCTTGGCCCCGAAGTGGGTCCGGACCTCGGTCGCCACCTGGTCGGCCAGCTTGGTGCGGGCGTCGTACATGGTGAGGATGATGTTGGACATCTCCAGGCGAGGATTCAGGTTCGTCTGGACGAGCTGGACATTGCGCAGCAGCTGCCCGAGGCCCTCCAGCGCGTAGTACTCGCACTGAATCGGGACCACGACCTCATCGGCCGCCGCCAACCCGTTGACCGTCAGCAGGCCGAGCGACGGCGGGCAGTCGATCAGCACGAAGTCGAACTCCCCGGCCATGCCTTCGAGGGCCCGGCGGAGCCGCAGCTCGCGGCTGAACGCCGGCACCAGCTCGATCTCGGCACCGGCCAGATCGATGGTGGCGGGGGAGACGAACAGGTTCCGCACCGCCGTCGGCTCGATGCAGTCCTCGAGCGGGGTGTCGTGCATCAGTGCGTCGTAGATCGACGACTGGAGGTTCCGGGCGTTGATCCCGAGGCCCGTGGTCGCGTTGCCCTGAGGATCGAGGTCCACGACCAGCACCCGGTAACCGAGCTCGGCCAGGCCGGCTCCGAGGTTCACCGCGGTCGTAGTCTTCCCCACTCCGCCCTTCTGGTTGGCAATGGCGATGGTCCGTGGGAGCGGCCGGAAGGGCGCCGCCTCGTCGGCCTCGTCCGCCGCGGTCACCGCATCGGCGGCCTCGGCCAGGCCGGGGACATCCAGCTCCGGCAGTTCAGCCGAGCCAACCCTGGCCTCGTCGGCCACCGGGGGCTGCGGCTGGGCGTCGACCTCGGGGGCCGGCGGCGTCTCCTGAGCGGGGAGGTCCTCGGACACGCCCCGCTGATCCGTGGGGGACGAGGGTGTATCGGGAGGGCCGGCTCGGAGTCGCTCGAAGATGGCCCGGCCGCGCTCGGCCAAACCCTCAAGCTCGGTGCTCACCTGGGTATCTTGCCACGCTCGGCCCGCCAGACAAAGCATTCCGTCCGTTTCAGGTGGAACGTCACCCAGCCGGATGCCGGCTCGTTTCACGTGGAACATCGAACAGGGGACGCTTCGCCGCCATCCCTGCCTTCCGTGGGAAGCGCTCCGGGCAGGCCGCGATGCCGCGGATGACGACGTAGGTGCCGGCGGGCGCCGTGACCAGGCTCGCCGGACCCAGGCCGAGTTCGGCCAACCCTGCGGCCGGCCACCGGTCTGGATGGCCGCCGGGTGGCTCGCTCACGATGAGGACGCCGCCCTCCCGGAGCAGCGGGGCCCCGAGTTCAGCGGCCACCGCCGGCGGTCCCACACCTCGGGAGGTGACGAGGTCGTGGGCACCGCGGGAGGCGGCGGCACGGCCGGCCACTTCGGCTCGTCCATGCGCGACCACCATCCGGTCGGCCAGCGCCAGCGACGACACCGCCCGCTGCAGGAACGCGGCCCGGCGCCCGATCGTCTCGATCAGCAGCCAGCGGGTGCCCGGCCAGGCCAGCGCCAGGGGTAGGGCCGGCAGGCCCCCGCCCGAGCCCAGATCGGCGGCCGCCATGGGCTCCGTATCGGCGGTCGACGCCCAGGCCGCGGCGAAGCCCAGGGCGTGATCGATCTGGGGCGGGATGAGCCCCGGGCCGAGGAACCCGAGATCGCGGGCCTCCCCGAGGACCGCGACCAGTGCGGAGCGCTCAGTCGTCGGCGTCGGCCGGAGCGATCACGACCCGGCGGCGGGGCTCTTCGCCTTCCGACGTCGTCGCCACGCCGACGATCGTGTTGACGGTGTCGTGCACGACCTTCCGGTCGGCGGCCGACATCGGCTCCAGCGCCCGGGCGGCCCCGTTGGCGATGACCTCGTCGGCGACCTGCTGGGTGAAGATCTCGAGCGCCGCCCGGCGGCGGGCCCGGTAGCCCGAGATGTCGATCAGCAAACGACCCGAGCGCCCGCCCAAACGGTGTTGTACCGCGGTCCGCGTGAGTTCCTGGATCGCGGCGAGCGTCTGGCCCTTCGGCCCGATGAGCACGCCCAGATCGTCACCCTCGACGGACACCTCGACGGTGTCCTCGTCGAGCTCGTCGGCCTGCACCTGCCCCGATCGGCCGAACACGCTCAGCAGCCCCTGGAGGAACTCGGTGGCTGCCTGACCCTCTTCGGCCAGCGTCGGATCGTCGCTCATCGTTTCCCCTCGTGTGTCAGCGGGCCGGGCCACGGGCTTCCTCGCGACGGCCCGGTCGGGCTTCTCCGGCTTGTCGGCCCTTTCCACCTTGTCGGGCGTCGGCGACCGCTCGGCCTTCTCGGCTCGATCGCCGCGACCACCGCCGCGCGCCGGGCGCCGCCGCTCCCGGCGGTCCACCTTGGGTCGGGGCGCGGTGGGCGCCACTCGGGCCCGCACCCGTGCCTCGGCCCGCAGCCGGCCGAACAGCCCCGCCTTCGGCTCCTCGAGCACCTCGAACTCGGCGTCGGACTCATCCACCCCTAGCTGGTCCAGCGCGGCGTCCTTCGCCTCGTCCACCGTGCGGCCGGTGACCTCCACCCATTCCATCGGTGCCTACCGGCCCCGCCGGGCTCGGGATCGTCGCGATCCACCTGGCGCGGCGCGGCCGTTGCCGCCCGACCCCCGGGTGGGCTTCGGTTTGGGCTTCGCCGGCGTACCGCCCCCCTTGGGCCCAGCCTTGGGGCCGCTCGGTCCGGGCTTCGGCGCGTCGCCGTCCGTGCTCTTGGCACCGGGTGGGTCGGCGGCATCCATCGAGCGGAACAGGATCGCCTGCTGGCCGATCTGCCATGTGTTCGACACGATGAAGTACACGACCACGCCCGCTGGGATGTTCAGCGAGATGAAGCCGAAGAACAGTGGGAAGATCTTGCCCATCATCTGGGCCTGCTGGTTCTGCGCGTCGGCCGGCGTCCGGCTCGTCATCTGCCGCTGCTGGTAGTAGCCGGTGAGCACGGTGAGCAGGACGAGGATGTAGAAGGGCACCGCGCTGCCGAAGCCCTTGACGCCGCTGGCCTTCTTCGCCAGGTCGATCCCCCACGAGACCATGTGCCCCGGGTGCTGCGCGAGCGCGTTGTGCAGCTTGCTGTTGGCCGGCACGTGCTTCGGTTTCGCGAGATGGTCGGCCCGTTCAACCGTGGCGTCCTTCAGGGTGCCGATGACGGTCTTGCCGGTCGGGTCGAGGACGTTGGCCGGCACGGTGAGGGCTGTCGGGTCGCCGCCGCCGTGGATCTTGCCGTGGGTCACGTAGCTGTGGCCGGCGTCGAGGTGGCCGACCGTCTTGCCATCGGCCTCGAGGTCGGCCGAGATCCGCGCTCCGGTGACCGTGCAGTCGCGGTTGGGTGGCGTCTGGCACTGCTCCACCGTGCCGCCGTGGATGGCGACGTGGGTGACGACGGCGGTTGGCGGAAGGCTCGTGCTGGTGGTCGGCACGATGGTGCCACCAGCGACGATCGCACCGACGATCACGGTGTGCGTCAGCTCGAGGATGAGCCGGTAGAGGACGATGAACAGCGGCATCTGCAGGACGAGCGGCAGGCACCCCGCCAACGGGTTGATGTTGTGCTCTTTGTAGAACTTCATCATCTCTTCGTTGAGCTTCTGGCGGTCGTTCTTGTACTTCGCCTGCATCCGCTTCAGCTCGGGCTGCACCCGCTGCATGGCCTGCATCGACTTGGCTTGTTTTGCAGTGAGAGGGAAGAGAATCAATCGAACAGCCACAGTGAGCAGGATGATGGCCACCATGAACTGCGGGACGACGCCGTAGAACCAGGTGAGGAGGGTGCCGAGCACTGTGTAGATGGGGTCGAGGACCGACCCGGCTGCGAGGATGGGCGGGGCCATCAGGCACCTCTTTCAGGCACGGGGTCCACGCCATGGCGGCCGAACGGATGGCAGCGCGCGACGCGCCGGACCGCGAGCCAGGTACCCCGGCCGGCGCCGAAGCGCTCGATCGCTTCGAGGGCATAGGTGGAACACGACGGGAAGAACCGGCACGGCGACGGCCGGCCGGCGAACAGGCGCTGGTAGCCCCGGATCGCGGCGATCTCGGCGCGGGCGGCGCGGCTCACCGACGGGGGGCGGGCCGCAGCCCGGGCGCTTGGCCCACGAGGTCGAACACGGTTGTTCTCAGCTCTCTGAATGACATGGTGGTCGCCGCCGGCCCGGCGCCGATGAGCCAGGCGCCGGGTGCGAGCCGCGGTCGGACCTCGGCCACGATCGCCCGCAGTTGGCGACGGAGCCGGTTCCGGACGACCGCACTTCCGACGGCCCGCCCGACCGCGTAGGCGACTCGCGGAGGTCGGTCGACGTCGCCGGGCAGGAACGTTACCGCCAACGCGCCGCTCCGAACCCGCGTGCCGTCACGGCGAAGCGCGGCGAAGGTGGCCTGGTCGCGGATCCGCCAAACGGCCGTGCTCGACGGGACTTGGCTCAGTCCGACGCCGAGAGGCGGTGACGACCCTTGGCCCGACGGGCGCGCAGGATCGCCCGGCCGGCCCGGGTCGACATGCGGTGACGGAACCCGTGGCGCTTGGCGCGCTTGCGGTTGTTCGGCTGATACGTGCGCTTCACTCATGGCCTCCTGCGAGCGGCGCGCGAGCATGACACGGCAAGGCCGCGCCGCGGGGAGGAGGCTAGACGCGTCGGCGCCGATGCTCAACCTCCCAATCGACCCCTTGCCCGGCCCGGGAGGCGGGTCTACGGTGCCACATCCCCTCACGGACGACGTGTTCACGGGGGCGCGACCTCCCGACTTCCCCGGGCCGCCGTTACATCTCCGCGTCGTCGGGCTCGCCTCGTCGGCTCGGTTATCCACAGTTGTGGACGGGATTGTGGATCGACTGAGAGGAAGGACCTGGTGGGGCTGGTGGTGAGTGCAGACCACCTGTGGACAACCTGCTCGGACACCCTGCGCGGGCGTTTGAGTGAGGCCACGTGGAAGACCTGGTTCGAGGCGGCGACGCCCCGCGACCTCGACGGCGACCGCCTGGTGCTCGCAGTGCCGAGCTCTCTGGTGAAGGATCGCATCGAGGCCCGGTACGCCGACGTGGTGCGCGATGCGCTAGCCGAGGCCGGCCATCCCCACGTGCGCGTCGTCTTCGAGGTCGCCCCGGACAGACAGGTCGAATCCGTCCACAGTCCGCCCCCAGATGGCGAATTCCGTGAAGCGCCAATGGCCACGCCGCCGGCACCTGCCCCGCTGTCCGCCGGTGAGTGGCGCCACGCCGACGACCTGCCATTGAACCCGCGTTACACCTTCGAGGACTTCGTCATCGGTGCGTCGAACCGGTTCGCCCACGCCGCCGCGCTGTCCGTCGCCGAGACGCCCGCTCGCTCGTACAACCCGCTGTTCATCTATGGCGGATCGGGCCTGGGCAAGACGCATCTGCTGCATGCGATCGCCCACTATGTCCGCCAGAACTACCCGACGCTCCACGTCCGGTACGTCTCGACGGAGACCTTCCTCAACGAGTTCGTCGACGCCATCCGGGCCAACGCGACGACCGCCTTCAAGCGCCGCTATCGAGAATGCGACGTGCTCCTGGTCGATGACGTGCAGTTCATCGAGAACAAGGAGCGGTTCCAGGAGGAGTTCTTCCACACGTTCAACTCGCTCCACGGCGCCGGCCGGCAGATCGTGATCTCCTCGGACCGCCCGCCGCGGGCCATTGCCACCCTCGAGGATCGCCTGCGCAACCGGTTCGAGTGGGGCCTCATCACCGACGTTCAACCTCCTGAGCTCGAGACGCGCCTCGCCATCCTGCGCAAGAAGGCCGAGGGGGAGCGCACCAACGTCCCCGACGAGGTGCTCGGCTACATCGCGACCCACGTCACCGACAACATCCGCGAGCTCGAGGGCGCGCTCATCCGGGTCTCTGCGTATGCCAGCCTCAACCGCGAGACGGTCGACCTGGCCATGGCCGAGCGGGTGCTGGGCGACCTCGTCCGCAGCGACGAACCCCGCCAGATCACGCCCGGGGTGATCCTCGACGCCACCGCCAAGACGTTCGGGTTCACCGTCGACGAGCTGTGCAGCCACAGCCGCAGCCGGCCCCTGGTCACCGCCCGCCAGATCAGCATGTACGTCTTCCGTGAGCTGACCGACTTCAGCTATCCCGCCATCGCCCGGGAGTTCGGCGGTCGCGATCACACCACGGTGATCCATGCCGTCGAGAAGATCTCCACGCTGATGAAGGAGCGCCGCGCGATCTTCGACCAGGTCACCGAGCTCCTGAACACCATCAAGAGCGGTGGATAACCCTGTGGACATGTGCGTCCAACCAGTGGACATCTTCATGGTTGCCCACATGGCATCCGTTCGTTGGTCCTGGGCCTGTGGGAGCCTGGGTACGGCGGTGGGACGGTGAAAGCGCCGCTGACCTGCGCCGATGTCGTGTCGTCCACAATCCCCAGGCCTTATTGCTATTTCTGGAACATCCTCTCTTTGAAGAACCAACAAAAGCGCGAGGTTGAGCTGTGAAGTTCCGTTCCGAGCGAGACGCCCTCCTCGACGCCTTGGGCATTGCCGCCCGAGCGGCGACGACCCGGGGTGGTGCACCGCAGGCGCTTTCCGGTGTGCGGGCCGAGGTCGTCGGGGACACCCTCCATCTCGCCGGCAGCGACCTCGATCTCACGGTGCAGGTCGAGTTGCCGGTGTCGGCCACCGAGCCCGGAGTCGCGGTCATCCCGGCCAAGCTGGCCACCGACATCGTTCGGGCCCTGGAGCCGGGGGCGGTGTCGGTCGAGGTCGACGAAGGGGAGGCTCGCATCGCCGCCGGCCGGTCGCAGTTCGCGGTGCGGCTCCTGGCATCCGAGGAGTTCGTGAAGCTGCGGGACCCGGCGCCGGACGCGGTGACGTTGGCCGCGGCGGACTTCGCCGACGCGCTGCGCCAGGTGGTGCCGGCAGTCAGTCACGACGAGGCCACCCGGCCGATCCTCACCGGCGTGTTGATGGCCGCCGAGCCTGGTGGGTTGCGGTTGGTGGCCACCGACTCCTACCGCCTGGCCGTTCGTGACCTTCCGGGCCAGACCGTGCTGCGCGAGGGGCAGAAGGTGCTGGTCCCGGGCCGGGCACTCGGGGAGCTGGCGCGGGTGCTGGCCAATGCCGAGACGGTGACGCTTCGGCTCGATCCCGAGCAGGCGACGTTCGAAGTCGGCACGACGCGTGTGTCGACCCGACTGATCGAGGGCGAGTTCCCGAACTACCGCCAGCTGATCCCGGCGAGCTACCCGAACAAGCTGACGGTTGGGCGTGAGCCGCTGCTGGCGGCCGTCCGCCGCGTGCGGCTGCTCGCGCGGGAGAACACACCGGTGCGGTTGAACCTCCGGCCCGACGGGCTCGAGCTCACCGCGATCGATCCGGAGCACGGCCAGGCTCGGGAGGACCTCGACGCGAAGTACGAGGGCGCCGAGATGGTCGTGGCGTTCAATCCGCAGTACCTGATCGACGGTGTCGAGGCGGCCACCGGCGTCGAGGTGACACTCGAGACGCTCGACGCCCTCAAGCCGGCGACGCTGCGCTCCACCGAGGCTCCCGATTACCTCTACCTGCTGATGCCGGTGCGGGTGAGTTGAGCGGGCCGAGGTGCGCGTCGCGCGACTCTGGCTGACCGACTTCCGGAACTACACCTCGGTCGAGGCCGAGCTGGCGGCGGGCCTCACCGTCGTCGTCGGTCGGAACGGCGAGGGGAAGACGAGCCTGCTGGAAGGCATCGGGTACCTCGCGACGCTGTCGTCGTTCCGCGGCGTCCCCAATGAGGCCCTCGTGCGTTCGGGCGCGCCGCGCGCCGTCGTCCGGGCCGAGGGCGAGCGAGAGTCGCGCTCGCTGATCGTCGAGGCCGAGATCCCGACCAGCGGACGGGGGCGGGTGCTCGTGAACCATCAACCGCTGCGCCGATCACGCGACCTGCTCGGCGCGCTGCGGATCACCGTGTTCTCCCCGGACGACCTCGAGCTCGTCAAGGGCGGCCCGGCCGGACGGCGGCGGTACCTCGACGACGTGCTGGTTTCGCTGCACCCGAAGCACGACGCGCTGCGCGTCGACGTCGAGCGGGTCCTCCGCCAACGAACGACGCTGCTGCGCCAGTCCGGAGGTCGGCTCACCGCCGAGATCGCGACCACGCTCGATGTGTGGGACGCGCAATTGGTGGAGCACGGCGAGGCACTCGTCGCGGCCCGTCTCGAATTGTTGCAGCGACTCGAGCCCGAGCTGACCAAGGCGTACGCCGGGTTGGCCGGTGGTGGTCAGGTGTCGGCTCGGTACGAGGCCTCGTGGCCGATGGACGGCGGGTTGGCCGCGGCGTTGGCTGCGAGCCGGGCCAACGACCTGCGCCGCGGGGTGACCCTCGTGGGCCCGCACCGTGACGAGGTCGCCCTGGGGATCGACGGGCTGCCGGCGCGGACGCACGCGTCGCAGGGCGAGCAGCGCTCGCTCGCGCTGGCGTTGCGATTGGCGGCGCACGCCGTCGTCCGCGAGGTCACCGGGGAGCCGCCGGTGCTGCTCCTGGATGATGTGTTCTCCGAGCTCGACGCCGGCCGCAGCCACGCGCTCGTCGAACTGCTTCCCAGCGGGCAAGCGGTGCTGACCACCGCCGGACCGGTGCCCGAGGGCGCCGAACCGGAGCGGGTGCTGCGGGTCGAGTCGGGGGTGCTGTCATGACGTGGCGTCCGATCCCCGGCGAGAACCGCGACCGCGACCCGCGTCCGGTGGGGGAGTCGCTCGACCGGTTGACGCGTTCGTTCGGCGGTCCGTCGGCGGCCGCGCTGTCGACGATCTTCGCGGCGTGGGCCGACGTCGTCGGCCCGGCCATCGCCGAGCACGCGCGGCCGCTGTCGCTGCGCGGGACCACCCTCGTGGTGGGTGTCGCCGACCCGATGTGGCGCACCCAGTTGACCTACCTCGGTGCCGACCTCCAGCAGCGCCTCGGCGAGGCCATCGGCGCCGGCGTGGTGGAGCGGATCGAGGTGCGCGTGAGGCCTGCGAAAGAGGCCTGAGAACGTCGTTTGCGTCACGGTCGTCTGGTAATATTGCACCAGTGCGATTTCGGTCCCTGACCTGGGATTTTGCCCAGTGAGGACCCCCCTGAGATCCACCCTGATCGAACTCGAAGGAAGGTCGCGCCTGTGGCGTTGACGGCATCCCCCGGAGACGAGGCCGCGAAGCGGGCCTCGGCCACCTACGGGGCCAAGGACATCACCGTCCTGGAAGGCCTCGAGGCGGTGCGCAAGCGCCCCGGAATGTACATAGGTTCCACCGGTCTCAACGGCCTCCACCACCTGGTGTACGAGGTGGTGGACAACGCCGTCGACGAGGCGATGGCCGGGTACGCGACGCGCATCGACGTCACCCTGCTGGCCGACGGCGGGTGCCGCGTGGTGGACGACGGCCGCGGCATTCCGGTCGACCCACATCCGAAGTACAAGAGCAAGTCGGCAGCCGAGATCGTTCTCACGATGCTGCACGCCGGCGGCAAGTTCGGCGGGCAGGGTTACAAGATCTCGGGCGGGCTCCACGGGGTCGGCGTGTCGGTGGTCAACGCGCTGTCGAGCCGGCTCGACCTGGAGATCGACCGCGACGGCACGCACTACGAGATGTCGTTCGCCAACGGCGGCAAGCCGAAGACGAAGCTCGAGCCGAAGGGCAAGGCGCCGCGTGGCCGCACCGGTACGACGGTGTCGTTCTGGCCGGATCCGACGATCTTCCAGGCCGAGGGCACGGAGTTCCGCGCCCAGACGCTGATCGAGCGCCTGCAGATCATGGCGTTCCTCAACAAGGGCCTGGAGATCCGCTTTCGCGACGAGCGGCCGAACCGCGAGGCCGAGCCCACCGTCTACAAGTACACCGGCGGCATCATCGACTTCGTCCGTCACCTCAACCAGTCGAAGGAGGCCCTGTTCAAGCGGGTGTGCTCCTACGAGCAGGTCGAGGAGGAGCAGGAGGTCGAGGTCGCGCTGCAGTGGAACACCGGGTACTACGAGGGCATCCACAGCTTCGCCAACGGCATCGCCACCAACGAGGGCGGCATGCACGAGGAGGGGTTCAAGAAGGCGATCACCAACGTCGTCAACCGGTACGCGCGCGACAAGGGCCTGGTGAAGGAGAAGGAGGAGAACCTGCTCGGGGAGGACATCCGCGAGGGACTCACCTCCATCGTCAGCGTGAAGCTCCGTGATCCCCAGTTCGAGGGTCAGACCAAGGCCAAGCTCGGCAACGTCTCCATCCGGTCATTGGTCGAGCGAGCGACCAACACCAAGCTGGCCGACTGGCTCGAGGAGCACCCCACCGAGGCGCGCCAGATCGTGCAGAAGTCGGTGCAGGCGGCGCGGGCGCGGGTTGCCGCGCGCCAGGCGCGGGACCTCACCCGCCGCAAGACGTTGCTCGAGGGCGCCGGCCTCCCCGGCAAGCTGGCCGACTGCTCGTCGAAGGACCCGCGCGACTCCGAGCTGTTCATCGTCGAGGGCAACTCGGCCGGTGGCTCGGCCATCTCGGCGCGCGACCCGCAGACCCAGGCGATCCTGCCGATCCGCGGCAAGATCCTCAACGTCGAGCGGGCGCGCATCGACAAGATGCTCAAGAACGCCGAGATCCAGTCGCTGATCTCGGCGATCGGCGCCGGGCTCGGCGAGGAGTTCGACGTCGCCCGGATCCGGTACCACAAGGTGATCGTCCTCGCCGATGCCGACGTCGACGGGAGCCACATCCGCACCTTGCTGCTGACGTTCTTCTACCGGCAGATGAAGGATCTCGTCGAGCAGGGCCACGTGTACATCGCGCAGCCGCCGCTGTACTCGATCGTCGTTGGCAAGGAGAAGGTGTACCTGAAGGACGACGTCGCCCGCGACCAGTTCCTGGCCGAGCACGAGGGCCGCAAGCTCGAGCCCTTCCAGCGGCTGAAGGGTCTCGGCGAGATGGACCACGGCGAGCTCCGTGAGACGACGATGGATCCGACGAAGCGCACCCTGCTGCAGGTCTCGGTCGAGCAGGCGGCGCTGGCCGACGAGGTGTTCTCGATCCTCATGGGCGACGACGTCGAGCTCCGCAAGCACTTCATCCAGACGAACGCCAAAGACGTTCGCTTCCTCGACATCTAGGTAGCTGCAATGAGTGACACACCGCTGGAATTCGGGTCGGTCGAGCCCATCGAGCTCCAGGAGGAGATGGAGCGCTCCTTCCTGGACTACGCGATGTCCGTCATCGTGTCTCGGGCGCTGCCCGACGCGCGCGACGGGCTCAAGCCGGTGCACCGCCGGATCCTTTGGGACATGTTCGAACAGGGCTTCCGGCCCGACCGACCGTTCGTGAAGTGCGCGCGTGTCACCGGCGACACCATGGCGAAGTACCACCCGCACGGAAACTCCGCGATCTACGACGCCCTGGTCCGCATGGCTCAGCCGTTCAGCCTGCGTCACCCGCTCATCGACTTCCACGGCAACTACGGATCGCCCGACTTCGACGCCGCGGCCGAGCGGTACACCGAGTGCCGGCTGGCCCAGCTGGCCATGCAGATGCTGCTCGACATCGACGAGGACACCGTCGACTTCGTCGACAACTACTCGGGCGAGTTCACCGAGCCGTCGGCGCTGCCGTCGCGCTTCCCGAACCTGCTCATCAACGGCAGCCAGGGCATCGCGGTCGGCATGGCCACCAACATCCCGCCGCACAATCTCGGCGAGGTCATCGACGCCACGCTCCACTTGATCGACAATCCCGCCGCCACCCCGGACGACCTCATGCAGTTCGTCAAGGGCCCGGACTTCCCGACGGGGGGCTACATCCTCGGTCGGGCCGGCATCATGGACGCCTATCGCACCGGCCGGGGTTCGATCCGCATGCGAGCCAAGGCCGAGATCGTCGAGGGCAAGGCCGGCGCGGTGCAGATCGTGGTCAGCGAGCTGCCGTACCAGACGAGCGTCAACTCGATCGCGTCGAAGATCGCCGATCTCGTCGACAGCCGGCAGCTCGACGGCATCCGGGAAGTCACCGATCTCTCGTCCGGTGACGACACCAAGCTGGTCATCCTGCTCAAGCGCGACGCGGTGGCCAACGTCGTGCTGAACAACCTCTACAAGCACACGCCGCTGCAGACCAGCTTCGGCGTGAACATGGTCGCGTTGGTCGACGGCGTGCCCCGCACGCTCAACCTGGCGGCGGCACTCACCGCGTACGTCGAGCACCAGCGCGACGTCATCACCCGCCGAAGCGAGTTCCGGCTCAGGAAGGCGCAGAAGCGGGCCCACATCGTCGAAGGCCTCATCAAGGCCCTCGACATGATCGACCGGATCATCGCCCTGATCCGCGGCTCCGACGACCGCGCCGCGGCCCGCACCGGTTTGATGGGCGAGGGGTTCGCGTTCAGCGAGGAGCAGGCCGAGCACATCCTCGACATGCGGCTGGTGGCACTCACCCGTCTGGCGCGGACCGACCTCGACGAGGAGATGGCGAAGCTGCGCGCGACCATCACCGAGCTCGAGAACATCCTCGCCAACCCGTCCGTGCGCGACGCCGTGATCAAGAGCGAGATCACCGAGGTGCGCGACAAGTACATCGCGCCGCGTCGCGCGCAGATCACCTTCGATCCGGGCGACATGGACATCGAGGACCTGATCGCCGACGAAGAGCTGATCATGACGATGACCAAGGCCGGGTACGTGAAGACGGTCGTGGCCACCGCGTTCCGGACGCAGGGACGAGGCGGCCGCGGTGTCGCGGGCGCCAAGCTGAAGGAAGAAGACCTCGTCACCCACATCATCTCGACGACTGCGCACGCGTACCTGCTGTTCTTCTCGAATCGCGGCAAGGTGTACCGGCTCAAGGCCCACGAGATCCCGATGAAGGAACGCACCGCGCGGGGCACCGCGATCGTGAACCTCCTGCCGCTGCAGCCCGGCGAGCGCATCCAGGCCGTCATCGACACCCGCGACTACGAGACGTCACGGTTCTTGTTCTTCGCCACTCGGTCGGGCCAGGTGAAGAAGACCCGTTTCACCGAGTACGACTCGTCGCTCCGGGGCGGCTTGATCGCCGTCAACCTCAAGCCGGGCGACGAGCTGGTGAAGGTGATCCAGACGAGCGGCGACGACGACATCTTCATGGTCACCCGCAACGGGACGACGATCCGGTTCAACGAGAACGACGTCCGACCGATGGGCCGCTCGACCGCCGGCGTGCGCGGCATGAAGATGAAGCAGGGGGATGAGGTCGTCTCGTGCGACGTCGCCCGCGACGAGGTCGCGATCCTGATCGTCACCGACGCCGGCTACGGCAAGCGGACGCAGCTCGACCGGTTCAACCGCCAGACGCGGGGCGGGCAGGGCGTCCGCGGCATCAAGCTCACCGCCAAGAAGGGCTACGTCGTGTCGGCGTTCATGGTCGGCCTGGACGACGAGATCTTCCTGATCTCGTCGGGTGGCGTCACCATTCGCACCGCCGTGCGCGACATCTCCTCGCAAGGCCGAGACGCCACTGGCGTCCGGGTCATGAACCTCGACGCCGGCCAGTCCGTTGCCTCGGTTGCGCCGGTGCTCGCGGCTGACGAGACCGAGTAGCTCGGCGGCATTCGCTTCCCCTTCACGACGCGTGGGTTTGACGCGCTCCTCGGAGGGACATGCAACGGAAGGAAGCCGGCTCACTGACCCCGCTGCTCGCGGTGATCGTGCTGGTCGCCGGCGGCGCGGCACTGCTGATCGGGCGCCTGGGCGGGGCCGCGGTCGCCCGGGCCCGCGCCCGGACT
>JAODBK010000060.1 GCA_025463925.1 Acidimicrobiales bacterium
ACGCCGATGGCGCGGGCCCCGCCCGACACCGCGGCGGTGACGGCGAGCAGCGTCACCAGCGCGAGGACGGCGCGCCATCCCGGGCTGCCGTCGGCGCGCGCCACCACCGGCGCCAGCGCCGCGCCCAACGTCAGCCCGGCCCACAGTCCTGCGAACGACGCGACCTGGATGGCCGCGCCGAGCATCAACCCGTGGGCCACCGCGCCCGCGACGAGCGCGATGACCACCAGGTCGATGAGGTTCACGAGGTCATTTCACCTCGACCCGCCGCGGCTGCTCGCGGCCGGCCTTGGGGACGCGCACCGTCAAGACACCCTCGTCGAGGGTCGCTTCGACTCCCTCGTCGGCAACCTCGTTGGGCAGTACCACCTCGAACCGGAACTCGCCGACCGTGCGGGTCCGGCGCCGGATGACCCCCTTGCGCTCACGCTCCTTGCGCTCGCCGGTCACGATGAGGCGGTTGCCGTCGAGCTCGACGTTGACGTCCTTGCGCTGCACACCCGGCAGCTCGAGCTCGACCACATAGGCATCGTCGGTCTCCTCGATGTCGGCGAGCGGGATGAAGCCATCGAGCTGCTTCAGCTCGTCGGCATTCTGGAACAGGCGCTCCATCTGGCTGGCGAGCTGGTTGAGATCAGCGAACGGGTTCCAGCGGGTCAGCGCGTCGTTGTTGCGTTGGCGAATCGGCGCGGTCATCGATCCCTCCTTCGGATTGGGTCAGACCGCGGCCTACCCCATCCCGAGCGCCGCTTCCCGGTGAGGTGGCGCGGCTCGATACCTCGAGGTACTCGTGCACGAGCCGGACCGCCATCGAACCCTCGCCGACCGCCGACGCGACCCGCTTGATCGAACCACTGCGGACGTCGCCGGCCGCGAACACACCGGGCAGGCTGGTCTGCAACATCGACCGGCGGCAGTCGCGCTCGTCGGAAGCCGACGGCACCGCTTCCGCGCCCGTCAGGACGAACCCGTCCTCGTCCAGCGCTACGACGTCGCCCAGCCAGCCGGTGTGCGGGTCGGCGCCGATGAACACGAACACCGCCTTGGCCGCGATCTCCCGTCGTTCACCGGTCTCGATGTCGTTCACGACGACGGCGTCGAGCGCGCCCTCGCCCTTCAGGGCGAGGACCTCGGTGTGCAGCAGCACGTCGATGTCGGGATGGTGCTCCAGTTGGTCGACGAGATACCGGGACATGTCCCTGCCCAGGTTCTCGGAGCGGACCACCAGGTAGACGCGCGCCGCGGTCTTGGCCAGGAACAACGCGGCCTGGCCGGCCGAGTTGCCACCCCCCACGACCACGACCGGATCGCGACTGCACTGCATGGCCTCGACCTGGGTGGCGGCGTAGTACACGCTCGTCCCCTCGAACCGCTCGAGGTCCGGTACGTCGAGCTTCCGGTACCGCACACCCGTGGCGACCAGGACCGTCAGCGCGGCGATGGCATCGCCCCCCTCCAACTCGACGACGTAGTGGCCGTCGCACGGCTCGACCCCGACCGCCTGGGCCGGCACGTCGATCCGCGCGCCGAACTTCTCGGCCTGGATCTCGGCCCGTTCGGCCAGCTCGGCGCCGGAGACGCCGGACGGGAACCCCAGGTAGTTCTCGATGCGCGGCGACGTCCCCGCCTGCCCGCCCGTCGCGACGGCATCGAGCGCGACCGTCGCCAAGCCTTCGGATGCGCCGTAGACGGCGGCCGCCAATCCCGCGGGCCCAGCGCCCACGATCACCAGGTCGCACACCTGCTCGTCGGCGGTCGGCAGATGGAAGCCCAGCACACGCGCCAGCTCGGAGTTGCTGGGATTCCGGAGGACCTGGTCACCCCAGATCACCACGGGGGTGGCGTCGGCTGGCACCTGCAGCTCCCGCAGCAAGGCTTCCGCGTCCGGGTCCTTCTCCAGGTCGATCCACCGGTGCGGGAGACGGTTGCGGGCCGCGAAGTCGCGCAGGCGACGGCATTCCGGCGAGTAGCGCGACCCGATGATCTTGAAGCCCGCGCCGAGACCGATCAGCATCGATCGCCGCAGCAGGAACGCTCGCAGGATGACGTCCCCGAGCGCCGGGTCCTGGCCAACGAGCTCGCGCAGCCGATCGACCGGGACCACCAGGATCTCGCCGGGCTCACGGACGACCGCGGTCACGAACGAGACGCGATGGGTGAGCAGGCTCAGCTCGCCGAGGAAGCGCCGCGGCCCGTGCACGTTGATCACCTGCTCGTCGCCGCCGAAGCCCTGCACCGCGGCGACCTTCCCTTCGAGGATGACGAAGAAGTCCTCCACCCGCTCGCCCTCGCGGTACAGCACATCGCCCGGCTGCACCGGGCGGCGCTCGCCGTGGGCCGACAGTGCCGCGATCTGTTCGTCGTTCAGCCGCGGGAACGCGCCGTAGACGTCGGGCGTCTCATCGAGCGCAGGCGCCGCGGTGGTCACTTCGGCTCGGATTCCACCAGGGCCTGCTCGAGCCACGCGCGCAGCGCCGCTTCGGGCGCGGCGCCCGTCTGGCGCGCCACCACCGCGCCCCCGCGCATCAGCAGCAACGTCGGGATGCCCCGCACCTCGAACCGGGCGCCGACGGCCGGCGACCGGTCGACGTTGACCTTGGCGAGCTTGATGCGGCCGGCGAACTCGGCGGCCAGGTTCTCGAGCGCCGGGCTCACCATCTTGCACGGGCCACACCACGGCGCCCACAGATCGACGAGCACCGGGATCGCCGACGCGTCGACGATCTCGTAGAACGTGAGGTCGTCGGCATCGACGATCCACGGGAGCGGGTTGTGGCAATTCCCGCAGCGAGGCGCGCTCGGCCCGGCCGGCGGCACGCGGTTCTTCTTCCCGCAATGCCGGCAGACGATGACGGTCGCGGTGCCGGCCGTCGTCGACGACTGACTCACTTCCGGACCGCCCGAGGGGACCGGACGGGGCGGCGGTTCGGCTCGGCCGAAGCCGGGTTGCGGTAGGGCCCGGGGATGTACTCGACCGACGGCCGGCGACCGCGCTGCTGCGGGTACAGGCTCATGAGCTCGCGGACGACGTCGGGCATGTCGGTCGAGATCGGCAGGCCCAGCTCGGTGGCGAAGTTCGGGTCGATCGGGAAGTCGTGCGTCCAGCGGCCTTCGGAGAGCGTCTGCGCCAGCTGGCGCGCCTCCTCGGCCGGCAGCCGCGGCGTGAGGAGCCGCTCGACGAACGACCCGACCTGCCGCTGCGCCTTCCGGGAGATGTCGGCCAGGATCAGCGTGCGGTCGCGCACCTCGTTGATGTCCGTCTTCGATTCCGCGGCGGCGATGATCGACGCCGCCGGAAGCTCGCCGATCTGGGGGTCGACCGGCCCCAGCACCGCGGATGGCGACATCACGATCCGGTCGGCCGCCAGCGCGACGAGCGTGCCACCACTCATCGCGTAGTGCGGGACGTACACGGTGACGGGCGCCGGATGGCCGGCCAGCGCGGCCGCGATCTGCTCCGCCGCCAGCACGAGGCCGCCCGGGGTGTGCAGCACCATGCTGATCGGCACCTTCTCGCCGGTCTGCTCGATGGCGCGGATCACGGCTTCGGAGTCCTCGATGTCGATGTAGCCGCCGAACGGGATCCCCAGGAACGCAAATCCCTCGCGGCGATGGATCATCGTGATGGCGCGAGCGCCGTCGCGCTTCTCCAATTCACGCAACGCCCGCGCCCGCTGCATCAGCAGATAGCGCTGCTGCACCATGGGCTGCAGGCTGGACAGCAGGAAGAACAGCCAGATGATGTCGAGTGGGCTCACGTCCCGATGCCTCCGTCTCGTTGGCCCCCGATGTCGTCGGGTGGCTGCTGCTCGATCAGGCCCGGCAACGCCTGCCAGCTGTCGAGATAGTCCTGGATGCGGTGGTGCAGGTCGTCGAGCTGACGAGCCAGCTCGCTGGGGTCACTCATCGCTCCTCCTGGCGTCGGGGCGCGGCACCACGAGGACCGGCGACGGGCTCGTGCGCACGATCGCTGCGGCCACGCTGCCGAAGACGGCGCGCGCCAGCCCGGTGCGGGCGTGCGACGCGATGACGAGCAGGAACGCGGGATCGTCGCGGAGGAACACCGCGAGCCCGGCGGCCGGGCTGATCGGGTCCCACACGACCTGGGTCTCGACGTCCTCGCCTTCGCCGCGCAACGGCGCGACTTGCGCGTCGAGGAATGCCTGGACGTCACCCTGCGGCCCGAACCGGCGGTGCTCGGGCCCGCCGTGGACGGACTCGGGTACGGGCTCGGCAACGGTGAGCACGCAGAGACGCTCGTCGAGCAGCTCGGCCCATCGGCGCGCCACTGGGAGCAGCGTCGCCGAGGCCGGCGTGTCGTCGACGCACGCGATCACCCGCTTGCCGGCGCGCTGGTCGTCGACGAGCGGACCGACGAGGACGAGCGGGTCGTGGCCGCGCGCCACCACCTCGGTCGCCACCGATCCGACCAGTGCCGCGGTGCGACCGCGGCCGTGGCTCGCCATGCACGCGACCGCGTCCTGCAGGCGCCGGACCGTCTCGTGGATGACGCCTGCCGGATCGCGGTCGACGACAACCACCCGCTCGACCGGTCGGCCGGGCACGTCGAGCGCGGCCAGCCGGCGCTCGCGTTCGACGACCTCGTCCACCGTCGCGACCGCGCTGAGCAGGTGGACGTCGGCGTCCAGCCGGCGGGCGAGCCGGGCCGCGACAGGGACCGCCTCCTCGGCGAACGTCGAGCCGTCGTGCGGCACGACGATGTGGCGCACGACCTGCGGGAGGCTGGGCGCCTCCGACCCGGTGACGAAGACGTCGGTCACGCGTCCGCCGGGCAATCACTGATGACGACGATCATGGGATCAGCCTCCTGACGGGGAATCGGGGGGAGCCTCGTAGTCGACCTCGAGCTCGCCGTCGGTCGCGTCGATCCGGATGGCGGCGCCATCCGGCACCGCGCCGGCGACGAGCGCCCGAGCGACGCGGGTCTCGACTTCGTGGGCGATGAACCGGCGGAGCGGTCGCGCGCCGTAGATCGGGTCGAATCCGTGTTGCGCGATCAGCCGCCGCGCGTCCTCGGTGACGTCCACCGTGATCCGCCGCTCGCTCAGGCGGCCGCGGAGGTCGTCCAGCATCAGGTCGACGATCTGCTCGATCTGCTCCAAGGTGAGCGGCTTGAACAGCACGATGTCGTCGACCCGGTTGAGGAACTCCGGCCGGAAGTGGGCGCGGAGCTCGCCCATCACCAGGCCGCGCGCCTCGGGCTTGAGCTCGCCGTCGGGGGTGACGCTCTCGAGCAGGTACACGGAGCCGATGTTCGACGTCATGATGATCACGGTGTTGCGGAAGTCGACCGTGCGCCCCTGGGCGTCGGTCAGGCGCCCGTCGTCGAGCACCTGCAACAGCGTGTTGAAGACGTCGGCGTGGGCCTTCTCGATCTCGTCGAACAGCACCACCGAGTACGGCTTGCGGCGCACCGCTTCGGTGAGCTGGCCGCCCTCCTCGTACCCGACGTAGCCAGGCGGCGCACCAACCAGTCGGCTCACCGTGTGCCGCTCCTGGTACTCACTCATGTCGAGGCGGACCATGTTCTCGTCGGTGTCGAACAGCGCCGCGGCCAGCGCGCGTGCGAGCTCCGTCTTCCCGACGCCGGTCGGACCCAGGAACACGAACGATCCGATCGGCCGGCGGGGATCCTTGATGCCGGAACGGGCCCGGATGATCGCGTCGGCGACCAGCTGCACCGCCTCGTCCTGCCCGATCACGCGCTCGTGGAGGATGGTGTCGAGGCGCAACAGCTTCTCGCGCTCACCCTCCTGCAACCGGCTGACCGGGATGCCGGTCCAGCGCGACACGATGTCGGCGATCTCGTCGTCCGTGACGACCTCGTGCAGCAACGGCTTCTCGCCTTGCTTCGCGGCCAGCTGCTCCTCTTCCGCCTCGATGCGCCGCTCGAGCTCGGGGATCTTGCCGTGCCGCAGCTCGGCCGCCCGGTTGAGCTCGTAATTGCGCTCGGCCGCCTCCGCCTCCTGCCGCTCCCGATCGAGCTCCTCCCGGAGTTGCTGGATGCGATGGATCGCCTGGCGCTCGGCCTCCCACCGGGCCCGCATCGAATCGGCCTCGGCTCGGAGGTCGGCCAGCTCCCTGCGCAGCTCCTCGAGACGGGCCTTGCTCTGCGCGTCGGTCTCCTTCGACAGCGCCGCCTCCTCGATCTCGAGGCGCATGACCTTGCGGGTGACCTCGTCGAGCTCGGCCGGCATGGAGTCGATCTCCGTCCGCAACATCGCGCACGCCTCGTCGACGAGGTCGATGGCCTTGTCCGGGAGGAAGCGGTCGGTGATGTAGCGGTGGCTCAGCACGGAGGCCGTCACCAGCGCGCTGTCCTGGATGCGCACGCCGTGGAAGACCTCGAACCGCTCGCGCAGCCCGCGCAGGATCGAGATGGTGTCCTCGACCGTCGGCTCGTCGACCATCACGACCTGGAGCCGGCGCTCGAACGCTGCGTCCTTCTCGATGTGCTTGCGGTACTCGTCGAGTGTGGTGGCGCCGATCATGTGCAACTCGCCGCGGGCGAGCATCGGCTTCAGCATGTTGCCGGCATCCATTGCGCCTTCCGCGGCGCCGGCGCCGACCACCGTGTGCACTTCGTCGATGAAGAGCAACAGCCGTCCCTCGGCCGCTTTCACCTCGGCCAGCACCGCCTTCAGCCGCTCCTCGAACTCGCCCCGGTACTTCGCGCCGGCGACCAGGGAGCCCATGTCGAGCGCGAAGATCGTCTTGTCCTTCAGGCCCTCGGGAACGTCGCCCCGCACGATGCGCTGGGCCAGGCCCTCGACGATCGCGGTCTTGCCGACGCCGGGATCGCCGATGAGGACGGGATTGTTCTTGGTCTTGCGCGACAGGATCTGGACGACGCGCCGGATCTCGCCGTCACGACCGATCACGGGGTCGAGGCGCCCCTCGCGGGCGTCGGCGACGAGGTCGCGGCCGTACTTCTCGAGTGCCTCGTAGGTCACCTCGGGCATCGCCGACGTGACGCGTTGGTTGCCGCGGATCTCGGTGAGCGCCCGCAGGAACGCGTTGCGAGTGACACCGCGGTCGCGCAGGATGCGACCGGCCGCGGTCGCCGAGCCCTCCTCGATCAGGGCGATGACCAGATGCTCCACTGAGACGTATTCGTCCTTCAGCCGCTTCGCCTCGGCTTCCGCGATGTCGAGCAGTCGCGACAGGCGCTGGGTGACGAACACCTGACCGGGCGCCGCGCCCGGCCCCGTGACCTTCGGGCGGCGGCCGAGCTCGGCTTCGACGTCGGCCCGCACGACCGACGGATCGGCCCCGGCCCGTTCGAGCAGCCGCGGCACGAGCCCGTCGGTCTGATCGAGCAGGGCGAGGAGGAGGTGCTCACCGTCGACCTCGGTGTGCCCGAAGCGAAGCGCCTTCGTCTGCGCGTCGTTCAGCGCCTCCTGGGACTTCTGAGTGAGCCGGTTCAGGTCCATTGGCGGTTCGGTCCTCCGTTCCGACGCAACCGCGATTCGAGTACGTCGATGCGATCCAACAGGTCGAGCACCAGTCCGAGGGCGGCGTAGTTGAGGGCCAAGCCGTCGCGCAGCCGCTGGATGCGGCTGGCCCGGACGACCTCGGCGGCCGAGAACTGCACCGGTCCGCCAACCGTCGGCACCGTTTGCAGCAGTCCCAGCGCCACCAGTCGCTCGACCAGCACCGGATGCAACCCGGTGGCCCGCGAGAACGCGTCGAGGTCCAACACCGCCGACTGAGCTGGGCGCGCCAGCGCGGGGCTCATCGCTGTCTCCGGGGATCGAAGTCCGACACGCGAGCCAGCTCCTCGAACAGCTCCTTCTCACGCGCGCTGAGCCGCTTGGGCAGGACGATCTTGACGACCGCGTACAGGTCGCCCGCCTTTCCCTTCCCGTTGGGCATGCCCTTGCCGCGCAACCGCAGCTGCCGGCCCGACGACGACGCCGCCGGGACATGGACCTTCAGCTCGCCACCCGGGCTGTCGACCGGAACCGTCGCGCCGAGCGCGGCCTCCCACGGCGTGACCGGCAGGTCGACGAAGATGTCCCGTCCCTCGAGGCGGAAGCGCGGGTGGGGCGCGATGTGCACGACGAGGTAGAGGTCGCCGCTGCCGCCCGACCCCCGGCCGCCCTGGCCGCCGAGCCGGATGCGCTGCCCGTTGGTGACCCCCGGTGGGATGGTGACGTCGAAGGTGCGCGGGCCGTCGGGCCCCGAAAGCGTGACGCGCCGCTTCCCTCCCTGGTAGGCCTCTTCCAAGCGGAGCTCGACGACGGCTTCCTGATCCGCCCCGCGCACCGGGCCACGCCGGCGCGGCCCGAACATGCCACCCATGCCCATGCCGCCCAGCAGGTCGTCCAGGTCGACCTCGCTGAAGTCGCCGGCTCCCGTGCCGGTCGTCCAACCGCCGAAGTCACCGAACCCCCCGGCGCCACCGGCAGCGCGGCGCGGCCCTGCGCCCCGCCGCCCGCTGCGCTGGCCGGCGGCCCACGCGTCCGAGTCCACGTCGTCCGGAACCTGCCGGAAGCTCGCCCCGAACTGGTCGTACTTCTTCCGGGTGTCGGGGTCGGACAGGACGTCGTAGGCCTCGGAGATCTCCTTGAAGCGCTCCTCGGCCGCGGGGTCCTTGTTGATGTCGGGATGGTTCTCCCGCGCCAGCTTCCGGTAGGCGCGCTGGATCTCGTCCGGCGTCGCCGAGCGCGGCACCCCGAGCACCTCGTAGAAGTCGCGGGGCGGCGCCATCACTCCGACCCCGTCGCCACCACCACCGACGCCGGCCGGAGCTGACGGTCGCCCTCGCCGTACGCCGGGCGCACGATCCCGACCACGGTGCCCGGCGCGGCCGATGACGCGGCCGCCGGCACCGCGGCCACCGCCTCGTGTCGCGCCGGGTCGAAGCTGGAACCGGCGTCGTCGTCCCGGCGGGGGTAGCCGAGCCGCTCCAGGACGCCGAGCGCCTGATCCCGAACCGCGAGGACGCCCTGGACGATCGACTCGGGGTCGGCGGCGGCGTGCTCCAATGCCAACTCGAGGGTGTCGATGATCGGCAGGAAGGCCAGCGCCACGCGCGACCGCTCCTCGGCCCGGTCGCGATCGGCTGCGTTGGCCACCCGCTTCCGCATGTTGTCGAGATCGGCAAGGGCCCGCCGCCACTTGTCCTCGGCTTCCGCCAATCGCGCTTCGAGCTCTTCGACGCGGCGGTCCGCCACACCCTCGGCCGCGGGGGAATCGGGGGGTTGACTCTCCCCGCGGTCCGGGGGTGCAGCGGCGCCGGCCGAGGGCGCGTGTTGGTCGGACACGGCCATCGCCCTCAGCTGGCCGTGAACTCGGCGTCGATGACGTCGTCGTCGCCGGCGCCGGATTCGGGGGGCGGCGCGGCCCGTCCGTCACCTTCCCGCGGCGCGCCACCGACGCCGAGCCCGTGGAAGATGCCCTGCAGCTCCGCGGTCAGCTCTTGCAGGCGCTCGAGCGGCATGTCGGCGCCCGGCTTCGTCGCTTCCCGCGCCTCCGACACCAGCATCTCGGCCCGCGAGCGCTCGTGGGGTGGCACCGCGTCGCCGAGCTCGGTCAGGCGCCGCTCCACCTGGTTCGCGGCCGACTGCAGCTCGTTGCGGGCGTCGACGACGCGGCGCAGCTGGAGGTCCTCGGTCCGATGGGCCTCGGCGTCGGCGATCATCCGCTCGACCTCGGTCTTGTCGAGGTTCGAGCTCTCGCTGATGGTGATGCGTTGCTCGGCACCCGTGTCCTTGTCGCGGGCAGTGACGTTCAGGATGCCGTTGGCATCGATGTCGAACGTCACCTCGATCTGCGGCACGCCGGCCGGCGCCGGCCGGATGTTCTCGAGCCGGAAGCGACCGAGCACCCGGTTGTCCGCGGCCCGCTCGCGTTCGCCCTGCAGCACCACGATGTCCACCGCGCTCTGGTTGTCCTCGGCGGTGGTGAAGATCTGGGAGCGCCGCGCCGGGATGGTGGTGTTGCGCTCGATGACCTTCGTCATGACACCGCCGGCGGTCTCGACACCGAGCGAGAGCGGTGTGACGTCGAGCAGCAGCACGTCCTTGACCTCGCCCTTGATGACCGCCGCCTGGATCGCTGCGCCCAGCGCGACGACCTCGTCGGGGTTCACGGTCATGTTGGGGTCCTTGCCGCCGGTGAGCCGGCGGACCAGGTTCTGCACCGCGGGGATGCGCGTCGAGCCGCCGACGAGGATGACCTCGTCGATGTCCGACTCGGTGAGCTTGGCGTCCTGCAGCGCCTGCTTCACCGGGTTGATCGTGCGCTCGAGCAGATCGGCGATGAGGTCCTCGAAGGTCGCCCGCGTGACCGTGGTGTTCAGATGCTTGGGCCCGGAGGCATCGGCGGTGATGAACGGCAGGCTGACCGTCGTCTGCGTGACCGACGACAGCTCGATCTTCGCCTTCTCAGCCGCCTCGAAGAGCCGCTGGAGCGCCTGCGGATCGTTGCGCAGGTCGATTCCGTTGTCGCGCTTGAACTCGTCGGCCAGGAAGTCGACGAGCCGGCGGTCGAAGTCGTCGCCGCCGAGGTGGCCGTCCCCGTTGGTCGCGCGGACCTCGACCACGCCGTCGCCCACGTCGAGGATGCTGACGTCGAAGGTGCCGCCGCCGAGGTCGTACACCAGCACCGTCTCGTTCTGCTTGCGGTCGAGGCCGTATGCCAATGCCGCCGCGGTCGGCTCGTTGATGATGCGCAGCACCTCGAGCCCCGCGATGCGGCCGGCGTCCTTGGTCGCCTGGCGTTGCGCGTCGTTGAAGTACGCCGGGACGGTGATGACCGCTTCGGTCACCTTCTCGCCCAGGAACTTCGACGCGTCGTCGACCAGCTTCCGCAGCACCAGCGCCGAGATCTCCTCCGGCGCGTACTCCTTGTCCCGCACCTTGAAGCGCACCGAACCGTCCGGCCCGGCCACGACGTCGAACGTCACCGCTTGCAGCTCGCTCTGGACCTCGTCGAACCGGCGGCCGATGAACCGCTTGGCCGACGAGATCGTGCCCTTGGGGTTGAGGATCGCCTGCCGTCGGGCCAGTTGCCCGACCAGCCGCTCGCCCTGATCGGTGAACGCCACGACGGACGGCGTCGTCCGCTGGCCTTCGCCGTTGGGGATGACCGTGGGCTGGCCTCCCTCGACCGTCGCGATGACGGAGTTGGTCGTGCCGAGGTCGATGCCGACCGCCTTTGCCATGCTCGGTGCCTCCCTTGTTGATCCGAGTGGTCTGGCCGTCCCTCAGTCGACGCACGCGAGCTCGGGACTCGCGAGCGCCCGCAGCCGGTCCAGGCTGCGCGCCAGGGCGCGGCACACCTGCATCTGGCTGCACCCGAGCGCGTCGGCGATCTGGATCTGTGTCATGTCGTTTTCGAAGCGCATGCGGACGACCTGCTCGTCGCGCCGCGGCAGATGGGCGAGCAGCCCGGCGACGACGATCGAGCGCTCGACGTCGGCGAATTGCCGGTCGGTGGAGCTGATGGACTCCGACAACGAGTGACCATCCGCGTTCGGCGCCTCGAGGGACGGGAGGCGCCGGGTCGTCGCGGCTTCCGCGGCTTCGAGCACGTCCTCTACCGGTACCCCGAGGTGCGTCGCAACTTCGTCGAATGTCGGGCGGTGCCCGAGTTGCTGGGTCAGCTCGTCGAGCGAACCCTCGACCTCCAGGTAGAAGTCGTGCAGCCGGCGGGGCGGGCGGATCCCCCAGCTCTGGTCGCGGCGGTGACGCTTCAGCTCGCCGAGGATCGTGGGGATCGCGTAGGTCGTGAACCGCAGCCCTCGGGTCGGGTCGAACCCGTCGATCGCCTTCAGCAACCCGATGTACGCGACCTGCTCCAGGTCGTCGCGCCCGTGACCACGATCACCGAACCGGCGGGCCAGCGCACGCGCCAGCCCGCCGTATTCGACGAGCAGTTCTTCTCGGGTCGACGCATCGCGCGTGCGGAAGTACTGCACGTGAAGTGCGTCCCGCTCGAGCGGCTTCGGGTTGGCAGCCATGGGATCGAGCATGAACGCCGGACGGCCGGCCGAATACGTCACCGAGGGGCAAATCCGACCCCCTGGTCGCGACACGACCGGCGCGGGAGAATGCCGGTTCAGGCAACGGTCGACCGGATAGGACCAACGCGAGGACGCATTTCGTCCTTCCGGGTGGATGGGGCTCGGGGACGATCGCCGGCACAGGCGAAGAAGGCGAAGGCCAAGCGATGCACGACCGGCGGTTCGAGGTTCCCACCGGCGCGGCGGCCGCGACGTGGTGAGCGACGCCCGCCAACCGGGTCGGTCGGCCGACATCGCGCTGCGTGAGCAGCTCTCCAACCTGCAGGCGCTGCTCGTGCTGTCGATGCTCATGACGGAGAACGACGACGAGTCGGCCATCTTGAACCTGGCGGCCACGTCGGTGCCCTCGCTCGGCGACTGCCGGCTGGAGGGCGCGTATCTGGTCGACCGCGGCTGGCAGGCCACCTCGCTCGCGGGCGCAGCCGAGACACGCACCGACCTCGAGGCCCAGTTCGCCGTCATCAGCGTCGCCGGCGGCGCCATCTCGGTCGTCGGGCAGGAATGGGGCTGGGCGTTCGCGCTGCGCAGCATCGAGGGGCACTTCGGCTTCCTCGTCGTCGGCGCCGTCGCCGAGCCACCGGCGAGCACGCAGTTCCTGTTGCGCGTCCTCGCGCAGCAGACGGGCATCGCGCTGGCGAACGCCCGGCTGCACGGCCGCGAGCGGGCGCGGGCCGAAGAGCTGCGGATGGCCAACGCCACCCTCGAGCAGACGGTGGCCGCACTCGAGCGCAGCACCGCGATCCACGATCGGCTCACGAGCGTCGCCGTCGGTCTCGAAGGGCAGGACGGGATCGCGCGGGCGGTGCACGAGCTCACCGGCTTCCCCGTTGCCGTCGAGGACCGGCACGGCAACCTCCGCGCCTGGGCCGGCCCCGATCGCCCCACCCCCTACCCCAAGGACGACGCCGCGTCCCGCGAGAGGCTCCTGCACCGCTTGAGCGAGCATCAACCGGTCCGCGACCAGGGCCGGCTGCTCGCGTTGGCCCAACCACGCGAGGACGTCATCGGCGTCCTGGTCATCATCGACCCGGAGGCGAAGGCGGACGAGCAGGAGGCGGTCGCGCTCGAGCTCGGGGCGACGGTGCTCGCGATGGAGCTGGCCCGGCTGCAGAGCGTCGCCGAGACGGAGCTCCGCATCGGGCGCGACCTCGTCGAGGAGCTGCTCGCGGGCACCGACACCGCCACCGCCGTCGCCCATGCCCGAGCACTGGGGCACGACCTGGAGCGGCGACATCGTGTCGTGGTCGTCGACAGTCCCGGCCGGGAGCCCGACGGTGACGTCTTCTTCCACGCGGTGCGGCGGGCGGTGCGCGACACCGGCGTCGGCACGCTCCTCGTGGCGCGCGGCGCGGCCGTGGTCGTGCTGTCGGACACCGACCACCCGTGGGAGAGCCTCCGTTCCGCGGTTCGCAAGGAGTTGAACGGCGCCCGGTGCCGGGTCGGCGTGGGGGGCCCGTGCGACCAGGCCGCCGACTTCCCCCGCTCCTATCGCGAAGCGCAGCTCACGCTGAAGCTGCAAGAGGCCACCGGCGCCGAGGACCGGGCCAGCGCGTTCGACGACCTCGGCGTCTACCGGCTGCTCAGCGACGTCGAGGATCCGAAGCGCGTCGAGCGATTCGTCCGGCAATGGCTCGGGAGCCTGCTCGACTACGACGATCACAAGCCCACCGATCTCGTCATGACGCTCACCGCGTACCTCGAGTGCGGTGGCGCCTATGACGCGACCGCGGCCGAGCTGTCCATCCATCGCAGCACGCTGAAGTACCGGCTCCAGCGGATACGCGAGATCAGCGGCCACGACCTCGCCAACCCGGACACGCAGTTCAACCTCCAGCTCGCGTGCCGCGCCTGGCAGACGTTGCGCGCGCTGCGCCAGTCCTGAGCTCGGTCGTCGCGGATCACCCGGCATCGCCGACGCGACGGGGCGGTCCGGGCCGCAGCCCGGCGGCCGAGAGCAGCGTCGCGACGTCGACCAGCGCGTACCCCTCCGCCTGGAGCCGGTCGAGCAGGAGCGGGAGCGCCCGCATGGTCTTGCTCCGGTCGATGGCCGGACTCCCCGCGGCGAAGACGTGGCCGCCATCGTGGGCCAGGATGATCGAACCGGGGCCGACGCGGCGGGCGATGGCATCCACCGCAGGTTGCGCGTCCATGTGGTCGACGAAGTGCTCGACGCACGCATCCCAGAACACCGTGCGGTAGCGAAGGGTGTCGGCGACGACACCGACCACGTCGTCGGTGAGTCCCATCGGTGGGCGAAACAAGTCGGGACGAGCACTCCCCGCGTCGACGATGGCCTTGGACCCGCCCTCGATCTCGGCGGTCTGGTCGAGCGGGTCGAGCAGCTCGAGATTCGGATGATCCAGGGTGTGGTTCGCGATCTGGTGGCCCGCCGCCGCGGCCGCGGCCAGGACGTCGCGATGGGCGAGTGCGTTCACGCCGATGCAGAAGAACGTGGCCCGTGCCTGGTGCCGGGCGAGCAACGCGAGGACGTCCGGCGTGTAGGTCGGGTCCGGACCGTCGTCGAACGTGAGGGCGACCATGCGATGGCGCGTCGTCACGCGGAAGATGGCATCCGGCTGGGCCCGAAGACGAGCGGCCTCGGTGAGCGTCGGGACGTGTCGGGCGCGCTGCGCCAGCTCCCAACCGCCGGCAGCACCGGCCACCACACACGCCGCCCCGGCGGCGGCGCGCCGGAGGAGGGCACGCCGGGTGATCCGGCTCGCGGACGCCGGCGGCGCCGCCGAACAGCAGCAGGGCTCGCCGAGGGTGACGAGCGGTGCCATCGTCCGGGCTCTGCCCCGCCGCGGCGGCATCTACACGAACGGGAGGGCGCGCCGGGCGCGCGAGTGTCAGGTCTTGACGAAACGCTGGATGAACGCCAAGGCGGTGTCGGCGACCTCGCGCCAGCCGTGGTCGATCGTCAGCGAGTGCCCACGTCCGGGGATCTCGACGATCTCCGTCTCCGCACCCGTGTTGCGCTTCTGCTTCTTGTACGACGCGGAGGCGATCGACCACGGCACGGTGTGGTCCTTCTCGCCGGAGACGATCAGGAGCGGCCCGCGCTCGGGGTTCTTCGACTTGACCTTCGCTTCGGTCCACGGATTGAGGTTCGCGGTCGCCGCCTGGAACAGCGGGACGCCGGACCCCGGCACCGCGAAGGTGTTGTGGAGCTCGTGCGCTTCGTCCTCGGTGACGGCATTGGCGAACGCGTAGCGGAACTGCTCGTAGGTCAGCGGGACCGCCCGGCCGCGGTTCGCCGGGTTCCCGATCACCGGCGCCGCCGACTTCAGTGCCGAGATCGGCAGCGGCAGCACGCCGCGGAACGGCGCCGGATCGATGGCCACGGTCGCGGCCGCGACGCCGCGGCCGGCGAGGATCTGCGCGAGCAGGCCGCCGAAGGAGTGCCCGACGAGCGCCGGCCGATGCTTCAGCTTGCCGATCACCTCCTCGAAGTGGTCGGCGATCTGGCCCACCGACTTGTGGGCGAAGACCTCGGGGTGGGCGTTGGCCTCTTCGACGGTGTTGGGATCGTCGGGCCAGCCCGGCGCGAGGGTGGCGTAACCGGCGTCCTCGAAGACGGCGCGCCAGCGATCCCAGCTGTTGGGCAGCAGCCACAGACCGTGGACGAAGACCACGGGGTTGCGGCCGGCGGCGTTCGCCTGGTCGATCTGCTCGGACTCGTGCTCGGTGATGCCGGATGTTCCGCTTCGGGCCATTCGTGCTCCTCGCACTGCGCTCGGTGGTGCCCGCGCGCGCGGCCGGGTCGGGAGCAACGCGTTCGGCGTCACGGTATACCTCGGTCCCCGCCGCTTGGGCCGGTGTCGGCCGGAGGTAGGGTCACAGCTTGATGGACGACGCCGCGGTCACGGGCCACGTCGCGCGGATCGAGCAGGACGGCTACACCATCGTCGAGAACGCCATCGAGCCAGCGCTGCTCGACGCGCTGATGGCCGACCTCGCCCGCCTCGAGCGCCAGCTCGACGTCCGCCCGGCGGACAACACGTTCGAGGGCGCCCGCACCTTGCGGGTGTACAACCTCCTCGTCCATGGCGTGGTGTGGCAGCGCGTCCCGCTGCACGAGTCGGTGCTGCCCGTCGTCGAAGGGGTGCTCGACGCCGGGTGCCTCATCTCGTCGCTGTCGTCGGTGAACATCGGGCCCGACGAGACCGCGCAGCCGATCCACGCCGACGACATGCTCATCCCGATCCCGAAGCCGCACCCGCCGACGGTGTGCAACTCGATGTGGGCGCTGACCGACTTCACCGAGGCCAACGGTGCGACCCGCATCATCCCCGGCACGCACACGTTCGACCACTCGCCCGACTACGGCCAGCACTACGACAGCATCGCGGCCGAGATGCCGAGGGGGAGCGTGCTGATCTGGCACGGGAGCCTGTGGCACGGCGGCGGCGCCAACCACACCGGCGAACGGCGCATCGGTATCGCCATGAACTACTGCGCCGGCTACATCCGCCAGCAGGAGAACCAGCAGCTCGGCGTGCCCCCGTCGCTGGTGAAGACCTTCCCGCGCCGCCTGCAAGAGCTGGTCGGCTACGGCATCTACAACGGCCTGATCGGCCACATCGACAAGCGATCCCCTGCCGACGTCGTCCTCGGCGACGGCCAGAGCTCCATGGTCTGGGACGCCGTCTGACCCTCGGCCGGGCTTTTACCTCCCGCAAAACCGGATCAGGACGGGGACACCGTCACCGGGATGGCGTTGAGGACGGCGTTGCCGGAGAGCGGGTCGATGGCGGCCTCGTCGGTGAGGATGTTGCTGTTGACGCCCGGCCGGCCGGCGGCGACCCGCATGCGGGTGCCCGGGCGGTCGTGACCCCATCCGTGCGGCAGGCTCACGACGCCCGCCATGACATCGGGGGTCACCTGCACGTCGACGACGACCGCACCGACCCGCGACTCGACCCGAGCAGGAGCGCCGTCGGCGAGGCCCAGCCGCTCGGCGTCGTCGGGGTGCACGTGGAGCGTGCAGCGCGGCTTGCCCTTCACCAACACCTCGACGTTGTGCATCCAGCTGTTGTTCGAGCGCACGTCGCGCCGGCCGACGAGCACGAGCTCGGGCGCCGGCGTGTCGAGCGCGCCGCGCAGCCGCTCGACGTCCGCCGCGATCGGCTCGGGGCAGAGCTCGATCTTGCCGCTCGTCGTCTTCACGATCTCAGGGACCCGCGGCTGCAACGGGCCCAGGTCGATGCCGTGCGGGTTGTCGACCAACGTCGCCAGCGTGAGACCGTCGGGGTCGACGCCGAACCCGTCGCCGTACGCGCCGGTGCGGATGGTGACGTCCAGCAGCCGCTCCGACGGCGTCAGGCCCTCGACCATCTCGGCGATCTCCGCCGGATCCCGCCCATGGATCACCGACTCGCCGTCGCCCGTCGCCTTGGCGATGAGGCCGGTGAGCATCGCGTCGTGCGCGCCGTCGATGTCGGCGTCGGCGCCCCGGCCGGTGGTGATCGACGTGAGACGGGCGAGGATGTCGCACTCGTCCATGCCGCCGGGGTCCGGCGGCAGCGCCGGCCGCGAGTACACCGCGGTGTTGCGAATCGCGAGCGCGAGGAAGCTGAAGTCGTAGTGGCCGACCCGCGCCGAATCGGTGGGTGGGAGGATGACGTCGGCGTGGCGCGTCGTCTCGTTGAGGTACGGGTCGACGCTCACCATGAGCTCGAGTGACGCCAGCGCCCGGTCCAGCCGCTCGCTGTTCGGCGTCGACAACACCGGGTTGCCGGCGACGGTGACGATGGCGCGGATCTGGCCGGCCCCGGGCGTGTCGATCTCCTCGGCCAGGACCGCCACCGGGAGTTCCCCGAGGACCTCGGGCGCGCCCCGAACGCGGCTGGCGACCCGGCCGGTGACGAACCCGCGGCCGGGTGCCGGCGTGCGCCGGCGGAGGTGCGGCGCCAATGGGAACATCGCGCCACCCGGTGAGTCGAGGTTGCCGGTGAGGGCGTTGACCACGTCCACCAGCCAGCTCGCCAGGGTGCCGAACTCCACCGTGCACGTGCCGACGCGCCCGTACACCACCGCGGTCGGCGCGTCGGCCAGCTCGCGGGCCAGGGCGCGGATGCGCCCGGCGGTGATGCCCGTCCGCGCCGCGACCGCTTCCGGCGGGAAGTCCTTGGCCAGCCGCTCGACGTCGTCGAGGCCAACGACGTGGTCGGCGAGCCGGCCCAGATCCACCAGTCCGTCGGCGAACAGCACGTGCACCAGCGCGAACAGCAGGAACGCGTCGGCGCCCGGCCGGATCGGGATGTGGTCGTCGGCCATCGCCGCCGTCCTGGTGCGCCGCGGGTCGACGACGACGACTCGCCCACCGCGACCCTGCACCGCCTCGAGCCGGCCGGGGAAGTCGGGCGCGGTGCACAAGCTGCCGTTCGACTCGTACGGGTTGGCGCCCAGCAGCACGATCATGTCGGTGCGGTCGATGTCGGGCACCGCGATCGCGAGCGGGTCGCCGTAGAGGAACCCGCACGCGACGTGCTTCGGCATCTGGTCGACGGTGCTGGCCGAGAACACGTTGGTCGTGCCCAGCGAACGGAGGAAGGGCCGGAGGTACTGGCCGCCCGACATGGTGTGGGCGTTCGGGTTGCCGACGTAGGCCGCGACCGACGCCGCGCCGTGGCGCGCGACGACCGCCGACCACCGCTCCTCCACCACGGCGAAGGCCTCGTCCCAACCGACCTCGCGATGGGTGTCGCCGTCGCGCACGAGCGGGCGGCGAAGGCGGTCCGGATCGTGGACCAGCTTGCCGAACGCCGCGCCCTTCGGGCAGATGAACCCGCGGCTGAAGACGTGGTCACGATCGCCGCGGACCCTCGTGATCTCGCCGTCCTCGATGTTCAGCTCGAGGCCGCACGTGGCCTCGCACAGCGGGCAGGTGTGGAACGACGTCGTCGCCGTCACGTCACCCCTCGCCTTCGAGCCGGTCGAGCCGGTCGAGCCGGTCGAGCCGAACCAGGGGGATCTCGCGGGTCGTCTGCTTCTGGTACTGGGCGTACCACGGCGACTGGCCGACGAGCCGCTCCCACACCGCGGCGCGGTCGGCGCCGGTCAGCACCTCGGCGCGCGCCGGGTACACGTCGGAACGGTCCTGCACCGTGACCTTCGGGTCGGCTTGCAGGTTGAGAACCCATGCCGGGTGCCGGTCGTTGCCGGCGAACGAGCCGACGACGACCGGTGCGTCGCCGTCGCGCAGGTACGGCAGCGGCACCGTGTGCCGCCGCCCGCTCTTGCGCCCGGTCGTCGTGAGCAGCACGGTCGGCATCTTGCGCATCTTGTAGAGCACGCGACCGCCGGTGCGGCGATAGACCCAGATGTGGATCTTCACCCACCGTTGCAGGGCCTTGCCGCGCGGCGTGAACCACTGACGATCGGGTTCGCTGGCCATCGGCGAGACGTTACGCCCATGTCCGCCTGGACGGGCCGTGCGCTACTTCTTCTTGCGGTGCACCGTCCTCGGCCGCACTTCGTACGCGCACATGTGCGCGCCGCTGACCATGTGATGGACACGTTCGACGTCGGCCTCCGGCAACACGTCGCGGATGAACCCGATCTCGCTCGAGCAGGCCTGCCCGTACCGACGGGCCACACCGAAGATGGCGCAGTGGTGCTCGATGATGCGGAAGGTGCCGTCCGGCATCGCCTCCGATGTCGCCATGTACCCGTCTTCGTCGAGGACCCGCGCGAGCTCGGCGACCTTGCCGGCGAGGTCGAGGCCGGACAATCTCGCCTTCGCCGCGGCCGTGCGCCGTTGCCGCCGGCGCTCGAACGCGACGTCGACGAGGTCGGGGTCGGCATCGGCGAAGTAGTCCAGCAACTCGACGGTGAGATCGCCGTACGCCGCGGGGAAGAGCGCGTGCCCTTGGCTCGTGAGCCGGTGCGCGTGCCGCGGCCGGCCCGGGCCGGTGCGCACGGAGCGGTGCTCGACCAGGCCGTCGGCGGCCAGGCCGGCCAGGTGCTGCCGCACCGCGCTGACCGTCAGGCCGGTCGTGGTCGCCAGCTCGTCGGCGGTCACCTCGCCGCGCCGCTTCATCTCGACGATCAGCGCGCGCCGGGAGTCGACCAGCGAATCGAGGGCACTCACGGCAGGATCAGGTGGAGGTCGCCGAACTCGTGCCAGAGGTAGCCGCGGTCCAACGCCTCGGCGTAGGAGCGTTCGAGCAACGCCCGACCGGCCGCCGCCTCCAGCATCGCGAGATGCGACGCGCCGGGCTCGTGCCACCCCGTGAGCAACCCGTCGACGACGGTGACACCGCGCTCGGGACCGATCACCAGCTCGGTCCACCCTTCGGCGGCGCCGATGCCGCCGGATCCGTCGCCCGCCGACTCGAGCGCCCGCACTGCCGTGGTGCCCACCGCGATGACCCGGCCGCCCGCCTGGCGCGCCTGGCGGACCCGACGCGCGGTGTCCGCGGGCACGCGGAACCACTCGGCGTACGGCGGCTCGTGGTCCTCCAGCGACGACACGCCGGTGTGCAACAGGATCGGCGCGACGTCGATGCCGCGCGCGACCAGCCGGGTGATGATCTCCGTCGTGAGCGCTCGGCCGGCGCTCGGCATCTCGGCGCTCCCGGCCTCGGTCGCGTACACCGTCTGGTACGCCGTCAACGGCCAGTCGCCACCGGTGTACTGGTAGCGGATCGGGCGACCGTAGCGGTCCAGGTACCCCTCGACGTTCTTGCCCGGGAACGAGGACCGAATCGGTTCACGATCGACGACGAGTTCCGGCACATCGAGCGTCGCGACCCACAGGCGGGACCCCGGCGAGAGCGGTGACAGCAGCCGCACACTGGCGCCGACCGGGAGCGCGAGATGCCATCCCGGGCGGCCGTCGCGGAACGGCTGGCTCGACGGCCCGTCGGGCACGCGGAGCTCCACCGACCAGTCGGTCGGCAGCCGGGTCGAGAGGTGGACCTCGAGTGGTTCGCCGCCCGGCCCGATCGCCGGGACCGCGGCCGGCAGGGTCGCCGACGTGTTGACGACGACGAGGTCACCGGCCGCGAGCACGTCGGGCAACTCGGTGAAGTGCCGATGCTCGATGCGTCCGGTCGCGCGCTCGGCGACCATCAGCCGCACGTCGTCGCGCGACGCGCCCCGGACCTCGGCCGGCGACGTGGCCTCGAGCTCCGAGGGCAGTTGGAAGTCGACCAGACCTTCGAGCGCCTTCACGACCGCACCACCTCGCTCACCAGCTCCTGCGCGCGATAGCGGCCGCTCGGCTCGTCGCCGTCGATGAGACGGCGCAACCCGGGTACGGCCACGTCGGGCAGCGGGCGGTCGGAGATGTCCTCGCCCGGGAACGCGTCCTGGTGCATCTGCGTCCGCAGGTCGCCGGGATCGACGCGGTACACCCGCAGGTCGGGCTCCTCGGCGGCGAGCACGTTGGTCCACTGCTCGAGGGCCGCCTTGGACGAGCCGTACCCGCCCCACCCCTCGTATCCTTCGACCGCGGCGTCGGAGGTGATGTTCACGACCCGGCCGTGCGACGCGCGCAGCAGCGGCAGCGCGAGCTGGGTGAGGGCGAGCGGCCCGACCACGTTCGACTCGTAGACCTCGCGCCACCCGTCGAGCGGGTAGTCGGCGAGGTTCGGCTGAGGGCTCGGGCCCAACGCGCTGGCGTTGTTCACCAGCAGGTCGAGCCGGCCGACCTCCTCGGCGGCCCGAATCACCTCGTGCCGGTGGCGGGCGTCGCCCACGTCGCCCGGGACGGCGAGCACCCGGGCCTCCGGCCCACCGGCGGCGGCGAGCGCGGCCAGCTCGGCTCGGGCCGATTCGAGGGCGTCGGCGCCGCGGGCGTCGATCACCAGCGTCCAGCCGTCGCCGGCCAGCGACCGGGCCAGCGCCAATCCCAATCCCCTGGAAGCTCCCGTCACGATCGCGACCGGCATGGCCCCACCTCATCTCTTCGAGATCTCTCGAGGTTCAGTTTCTAGAGTTACATCTGTTGTAACTGTTTTTACTCCGGTGGCCCGCTCCTGTCCAGAGGAAATCCGTCACCGCTGGTGCTCGGGGCACCAGTACGTCGTTCGGGTGCCGACGATCTCGCGGCGGAGGGGCGCGCCGTCGCGCGGGCACACCGCGCCCGGCTCGCGCGACTGCATGAGATCGCCGGTGTGCGATCCGCCGCGCTGGATGAAGTCGGCCAGCGTCTGCTGGAGGTGGCGGTGCAGCCTGCGCAGCTCGGCCGGGGTCAGCGACCGGCTCGGTCGGGTCGGTGCCAGACCGGCCCGCCACAACGTCTCGTCGGCGATGAGATTGCCGATGCCCGCGACGCGGGCCTGGTTCAACAGGCGCGCCTTCAACGGCGCCGAGCTCCCGGCCAGCGCGGTTCGCAGCTCGGCGAGGGTGAGGGCCAACGCGTCGGGCCCGAGACGCGTCTCGTCGGGGTCCAGCTCGACCGCGCCGAGCCGGCGCGGATCGCGCATGCGCAGGTCGCCACCATCGTCGAAGCGCAGCGCGAACCGATCCCACGCGTCGAGCACGCGATTCGACGAGTAGATGAGCGTGTCCACGCCCAACGTGCCGTCGACGACCAGGCGGCCGCTCATCCCGAAGTGGAGACCGAGCACCGGGCCGTCCCCGGTGTCGAGCAGCAGCAACTTGCCGATGCGGCGGGCGGCGCGCAGTCGCCGGCCGATCAGCGCGCGGCGCGCACCCGCGGGCGTGAGGCCCCGCTTCAGGTACCAGGTGTCCGGCGCGTCCACGCCGACGATCGTCCGGTCGAGGGCGCGCTCGGCGAGGACGCGGTAGGCCTCGACTTCCACGATTTCAGGCACGGCAGTAGCTTGCCCGTCATGGCGATGGCCCCCGAGGCGCCCAAGAAGGAGCGCTGGACCGCGCATTGGGCCCACCTCTATGACGAGGTCGTCACGTCGGGCCTGTGCACCGGGTGCGCCGGATGTGTCGTCGCCTGCCCGCACGACGTGCTCGGGTACAACGATGCCGAGGGCGTCTACAAGCCGTTCCACCTCGAGGAGGAGGGCGGGCCGGGCGGTTGCGGCCACGGCGACCGGGGCTGCACGTCGTGCACCCGCGCCTGCCCGCGCTTCCGGGCGTGGGAGCCCGAGATCGACAGCTTCATGTTCGGGCGCGAGCGGCGGCCCGACGAGATGGAAGGCATCGCCAAGGACGTCATCCTCACGCGCGCCACCGACACCGAGGTGCACGAGCGGGGGCAGGACGGCGGCCTGGTGAGCGCGATCCTCCTGTGGGCCATGGACCACGGCTACATCGATGCCGCGCTGGTCTCGTACCTCGAAGGCGACGGCACGTCGTGGAAGGCGATTCCCGGCGTGGCCCGCACGCGCGACGAGATCCTCGCCGCGGCCGGCAGCCGCTACACCTACTCGGCCAACACCATGGCCTACGCCGAAGCCATCGCCGGCGGCGCCGAGAAGCTGGCGTTGGTCGGCATGAGCTGCCAGTCATCCGTGCCGCCGGTGATGGGCGCGCGCAAGGCGGGCAAGGTGAGCCGCAAGTTCGCGCTCAACATCGGCCTCCTCTGCTCCAAGACGTTCGACGACGCCATCTTCGAAGAGCTCTTCGAAGCCAAGTACGGCTTGAAGAAGCAGGACATGGTGAAGATGAACATCAAGGGCGTGTTCCAGATCTGGATGCGCAACGGCGACTACCACGAGGTCCCCTTGAAGGAGTGCCACGCGTGGACGCGCGAAGGGTGCAAGGCGTGTCCCGACTTCGCGGCCGAACACGCCGACATCTCGACCGGCGGCATCGGCGCGTTCAACGACTGGACGCTCACCATCGTCCGCACCGACGTCGGCCGCGAGATCATCATCAAGATGCTCGAGGACGGCACCATCGAGGGCCGGCCGGGCGACGCCGACCCTGGCGCCATCGCGCTCCTCCGCAAGCTGTCGACGGTGTCGCGGCGGCGTTGGCCCGAGACGGCCCTGCCGTTCCCGAAGGTGGGCGTCCCGGCGGCCAAGGCCAAGTCGGCTCCGGCCCACTAGTCGGCCCTGCGTCGTCGTGCCCGCCGGGCCACTGCGCGACGCGCTCACCCTCGTCCTCGGCGTGCTGACCGGCGTGATGTCGGCGGCGTTCGGCGTCGGCGGCGCGGTGATCTCGACCCCCGGCGTCCGGCTGCTCGGCGCGTCGGCGCTCACCGCGGTCGGTACGACGCTGCCGTCGATCCTGCCGAGCGCGCTCACCGGGACGATCCAGTACAGCCGCCAGCACCTCGTCAACTGGCGCGTGGTGCGCGCGGTCGCGCCGGCCGGGATCGTCATGGCGGTGATCGGGTCGAAGCTGTCGCACTCAGTGCCCGGCAACGGCCATTGGTTGATGATCCTCACTGCCGCGCTCCTCGCCTTCACCGCGTACCGGATGGCGAAGTCGGCGCCGGAGACGCTCGGCCCGACGCCGCTCGCGCTCCCGCCCGACGTGTCGCGCACCGGCCAGAGCATCCGCCGCCGCAACCGCTCCCCCGTCGTCGCCGCCGCGGTGGGCGCGTTGGCCGGCCTCATGTCGGGCCTGCTCGGCGTCGGCGGCGGCGTAGTAATGGTTCCCGGTTTCACCGAGTTCCTCGGCATGGAGCTCAAGCCGACCATCGCCACCTCGCTGGCCGCGGTCGGCATCTTCGCCATCCCGTCGACGATCACCCACGCGCTGCAGAAGGGCGACATCGACTGGCGGTTCGCGCTGCTGCTCGCGGTCGGCGTGGTCCCCGGCGCCCGGCTGGGCGCGCGGGCCGCGATCCGGGCGAACGACCGCGGGCTCCGTCGGGTCGTGGCCCTCTTCCTCGGCGTCGTCTCGGTGATCTACGCCGCCGGCGAGGTCGCCGCGCTCATCCGGTGAGCGCGCGCGCTCGTGTGAAGATGGCGTCGAACATCGGCTCGGTGAGGGTGCCGGTGAAGGTGTTCTGCTGGCTGGGGTGGTACGACGCGACGAGCGTGCGGCCGCCGCCGGCGTCCGCTTCGATGCCGTGCCCGAACTTCGGCTTCGGCCTCAACGCGTACTGCCGGCACATCACGTCGTGGGCGAACTGGCCCAGCACGACGATCACCTTGACGTCGCGGAGCAGGGTCAGCTCGCGTTCGAGAAAGGGAAGGCACCGCTCGCGCTCGTCGGTGGTCGGCTTGTTGGCCGGCGGCGCGCAGCGCACCGCCGCGGCGACGTACGCGCCGGTCAACCGCAGCCCGTCGCCGGCCTGCACGCTGGTCGGCTGGTTGGCGTACCCCGCCCGGTGGAGCGCGCGGAACACCCAGTCGCCCGAGCGGTCACCGGTGAAGACCCGGCCGGTGCGGTTGCCGCCGTGGGCCGCCGGCGCCAGGCCCACGAGCAAGAGCCGCGCCTCCGGGTCGCCGAACCCCGGCACCGGCCGGCCCCAGTAGTCGTCGGCGCGGAACGCGGCCCGCTTCTCCACTGCGACCAGCTCGCGCCACGCGACCAGTCGCGGGCAGGCGCGGCACTCGACGATCTCGGCCGTGACAACCGCCAGGGAATCCACCGACGACAAGGTAGGTTGCTCGGGCGATGTCGCCCGCTCGCCCCAAGCCGGTCAAGCCGACGCTCGTGCTGTTGGTCCGCCACGGGCAGACGCCGACCACCGGGCGCGTCCTGCCCGGCCGGGCGCCCGGTCTGCACCTCTCCGATGACGGGCGGAAGCAGGCCGACGCGGTCGCGCAGCGCATCGCGGCGTTGAAGGCGGTCGACGCGGTCTACGCGTCGCCGTTGGAGCGGACGCGCGAGACCGCGGCACCGATCGCGGCGGCCCGGGGGTTGAAGGTCGTGCCGCTGAAAGGGCTGCTCGAGTGCGACTTCGGCGAGTGGACCGGCGACGAGCTCAAGACGTTGAGCAAGGCACCGGAATGGCGCACCGTGCAGCGCTATCCGAGTGGCTTCCGCTTTCCCGCAGGCGAGTCCTTCTCCGAGATGCAGGCCCGCATCACCGGCACCATCACCGATCTGCGGGCCAAGCACCCGGGCGGCACCATCGTGTGCGTCAGCCACGCCGACCCGATCAAGGCGGCCGTCGCCGACGCCATGGGCAGCCACCTCGATCAGTTCCAGCGCATCGTCATCTCGCCGTGCTCGGTGAGCGCCGTCCTCTACGGCGACACCGGTCCCACCGTCCTGACCGTGAACTCGGTCGGCGACCTCACCGCGCTGGCACCGTCATGAGCCCGAGCTTCGACCTGCCCGACGTGGACCTGTTCACCACCGGGGCCCTCGGACCGCCCGGGCAGCGCGTCTTCTACCTGCAGGCCAGGGCCGGCACCCGGGTCGTCAGCCTGCGGCTCGAGAAGACGCAGGTCGGCGCGCTGGCCCAGTACCTCGGCGGCCTGATCTCGGACCTCGACGCGCCGGGCCCGCTCCCGACGGAGCTGGACCTGGTCGAGCCGGTGGTCGCGGAATGGGTGATCGGGTCGCTCAGCGCCGCCTACGACGACCACGTCGACCGGGTCGTGATCGTCGCCGAAGAGCTCGTGGGCGACGAGGACGACGAGGCGAGCGGGGTCGCCCTGGTCCCGGGGAACGCCCAGATCGCCGTCACGCGCGAGCAGGCGGCGGCGTTCGCGATGCACGCCGCTCGCATCGTCGAATCCGGCCGTCCGCCCTGCCCGCTGTGTGGCAACCCGCTGGACCCGCGCGGCCACGCGTGCGCGCGCCTCAACGGCAACCGGAACCCGTACCCCTAGCGGCATGGACGCCACCCGGCTGCTCACCGAGGGCGCCGTCGAGATGAAGGGGCGGATGCCGTGGAGCTCGAACGCCACGTTCCTGGTCGAGCTCTGTCTCGACGGCGCGGTCGACATGGCCGTCTACAAACCCGAACGAGGCGAGCGCCCGCTCTGGGACTACCCGCCCGGGTTGTGGCGGCGTGAGGTCGCGGCGTACCTCGTGTCGGAAGCGCTCGGCTGGGGCGTCGTGCCCGAGACCGTCGAGCGCGTCGACGGTCCGCTCGGTCACGGGTCGTTGCAGCGGTTCGTCCCGGCGGACTTCGACCAGCACTACTTCACGTTGCTGGAACGCCCCGAGCACGTCGACGCGCTGAAGACGATCGCCACGTTCGACCTCGTGATCAACAACGCCGACCGCAAGGGCGGCCACTGCCTGCTCGGCGACGACGGACGGGTGTGGGCGGTCGACCAGGGCCTCTGCTTCAGCGCGACGCCGGCGCTGCGCACCGTGATGTGGGACTTCGCCGGCGAGCCGATCCCCGAACCGCTCATCGGCCCCTTGGCCCGGCTCGCGATGCGACCGCCCGACACGCTGGCCGACCACCTCGACGACGAGGAGATCGACGCGTTGGCTCGGCGGGCCGCCGCGGTCGTCGACCGGCCCGAGTTCCCGAACCCGCGGTCGAACCGGTCGTTCCCGTGGCCGCTGGTGTGAGCAGCGCGGACCTGATCGAGCGCGGTGACCTCAACGAGCTCACCCGGCAGGTCGATCGGCTGTGCTCGACTCGGGACTGGGCCGGCCTGCTTGACCTTCGCGATCGTTGCCGCGCCGCGTTGGCGCGCGGCAAGCAGCTCTGGCCGGTGGCATCGCACGCCGAGTACCGCCTCGCGCTCGAGGCACCCGGTGAATGGGCGGCGCGGGTGCTGGAGCCCGGCCTCGGTCGGTACTCGCTCGGTCCCCTGCCCGAGGTGGCGGCGTCGTCGCATCGTTGGGCCGACCTGCGCGACCACGTCGCCGGCGACCCGGCAGCCGCGCTGGCGGCGCACGAGCGGGTCGTGCGCGGCGAGGACCTTCGGGCCGACCCGGTCGCGGCCCGGCTGCCGCCGGTCCTCGACCTCCCGCGGGCGCTGGCCCCGTGGGAGCCGGCCTACCCGGTGGCCGAGTACCTGCCGGCCGAGGCCCGGTTCCCCGACGCGCCGGTCCCGGCGTTGGCGGAGGCGACGTTGCCGGCGTCGTCCGTCGCCGAGCCGGCCGACGACGCCGGCGCGGTGCGGGCGCTCGTTGACCTCGCCGGCGCGTGGACCGCCGAGTCGAACGGCCGGGCCGAGGCGGTCGCGGTGCGCGGCGACGCCCTCGACGCACTCGCGGCACTCGGCCTCAACCGGGCGCGCGTCGCCGAGGTCGGCGGCGCCGGCGCGC
>JAODBK010000065.1 GCA_025463925.1 Acidimicrobiales bacterium
GAGCTCCGCAAAGTGGCGTGGCCCGACCGCACCGAGGTCGTGAACTACTCCATCCTCGTCTTCATCGTGCTCGTGATCCTGATCGGGATCATCTTCGTGCTCGACTGGGGCTTCGGGAAGTTCGTCTTCTTCCTGTTCAAGAAGTAGCAGTGACTGACTTCGCTTCCCCTTCTGACGCGCAACCCACGCCGACCCCCGAGGAGCCGGTCGAGGTGGAAGCGTCCTCCCCCGAGGTCACCGATCTCACCCCTGACGTCGCCGATCCCCTGCCCGACGTCGCCGGCGAGGCGCCGGAGACCGGGCAGATGACTCCCGACCCCGTCGAGGAGCCCCAGGCGGTTGCCGTGCTCACCGAGGACGAGCTGTTCGATGAGGAGGGCGAGGAGGACGAGGACACCGAAGCGCTCGTCATCCGGGAGAGCCCCTATGACCGGCCGGGCTCCTGGTACGTGATCCACAGCTACGCCGGCTACGAGAACAAGGTGAAGTCCAACCTCGAGAGCCGCATCGCCTCCATGAACATGGAGGACAGCATCTTCGAGGTCGTCATCCCCATGGAGGACGTCATCGAGTTCAAGGCGGGCAAGAAGGTGCTCGTCCCCAAGAAGGTGTTCCCTGGCTATCTGCTCGTGCGTTGCGACCTCGATGACGACTCGTGGCGGGTCGTGCGCAACACGCCCGGCGTGACCGGCTTCGTCGGGTTGGGAGCCAAGCCCACGCCGCTTTCGCGGGCCGAGGTCGAGAACATCCTGCAGGTCAAGATCGAGGGCATCGAGCCCCAGAAGAAGAGCCGGCCACGCCTCGAGTACGAGGTGGGTGAGAGCGTGCGTGTCCGCGAGGGGCCGTTCGCCGACTTCACCGGCCAGATCGCCGAGATCAACGAGGACCAGCTCAAGCTCAAGGTGCTGGTCAACATCTTCGGACGCGAGACTCCCGTCGAGCTCGAGTTCAGCCAAGTCGCCAAGCTGTAGCAGCGCGGCGAGAGAAGGAGACAACGTCCTATGGCGAAGAAGCGCGTCGCCGCCATCGTGAAGATCCAGATCCCCGCCGGGGCGGCAACACCCGCGCCCCCGGTCGGCACGGCCCTGGGGCCCCACGGCGTCAACATCATGGACTTCTGCAAGATGTACAACGCCCAGACCGAGAGCCAGCGGGGCACGATCGTCCCCGTCGAGATCACCATCTTCGAGGATCGCTCGTTCACGTTCGTCCTCAAGACTCCACCCACGGCCGTCCTGCTCCGGGACGCAGCCGGGCTCGACAAGGGAGCACAGACCACGGGCCGGGAGCAGGTCGGCACCATCAGCGACAAGCAGCTGAACGACATCGCCACGACGAAGATGCCCGACCTGAACGCCAACGACATCGAGGCGGCCAAGAAGCAGGTCGCCGGCACGGCCCGATCGATGGGGATCAAGGTCAGTTAGAGATGAAAAGAGTCAGCTGATGACGACGACGAGCAAGCGTTACACCGACGCCGAGCGGGCCATCGACCGTGAGCGCCTGTACGGCCCGGCCGAGGCTCTCGACCTGGTGAAGAGCACGGCCAAGGCCAAGTTCGACGAGACCATCGAGCTCGCCGTGCGCCTGGGCGTCGACCCACGCAAGGCCGACCAGATGGTGCGTGGCACGGTGTCGTTGCCGGCCGGCACCGGCAAGCCCGTTCGGGTGGCGGTGTTCGCCGCCGGCCCGGCCGCCGAGGAGGCGCGCGAGGCAGGGGCCGACGTTGTCGGGGCCGATGACCTCGTGGAGCGGGTGCAGGGCGGGTTCATGGACTTCGACATCGCCATCGCCACGCCCGACCTCATGGGTCAGGTCGGCAAGCTGGGCCGGGTGCTCGGTCCCCGCGGCCTCATGCCGAACCCGAAGACCGGCACCGTGACGCCCGAAGTTGGCAGGGCCGTCCAGGAGTTCAAGGGCGGCCGTGTCGAGTACCGCACCGACCGCTACGGCAACGTGCACGTGCCCATCGGCAAGGCCAGCTTCGACAAGGCCGCCCTGATGTCCAACTTCCGGGCCGTCGTCGAGGAGCTGAACCGGGCCAAGCCGGCCTCGGCCAAGGGTCGCTACATGCGAAGCCTGACGGTCAGCTCGACCATGGGGCCCGGGATCAAGATCGACCCGGCCCGGCTGCGCAACCTCGACGAGGAGACGGCCGGGGCCGCTTAGCTAAGCTGCTGTCCCTACAACAGCCGAAGACATCCGGTGCGCGAAGCCACGGCTGAGGCGCTGAAAGGGCTCCCGGGCCCGCCCGACGAGGTACTGCATGGAAAATCCGAGGCCTGAGAAGGTCGCCGTCGTCAACGAGGTGCGTGAACGGCTGTCGTCTGCCGACGCAGCCATCCTCACCGAGTACCGCGGCCTGAACGTCACCGAGATCGCCAACCTCCGGCGCTCGCTGCGCGAGGCCGGCGGCGAGTACACGATCTACAAGAACACCCTGGTCCGGTTCGCCGTGCGCGAGCTGGGTCTCAACGAGCTCGAGGCCATGCTCCTCGGGCCGACGGCCATCGCTTTCGTCGACGGCGACGCGGCGCGCGTGGCCAAGTCGTTGCGCGACTTCGCCCGCACCAACCAGAACCTGGTCATCAAGGGCGGCATCCTGGGCACGACGGTGTTGTCGGCGGCCGACACGACGGCTCTCGCCGACCTGCCGTCCCGCGAGCAGCTCCTCGCCCAGATCGCCGGAGCCTTGGCCGCCCCGCTGCAGCAGCTGGCCGGCCTGCTCGAGGCCATTCCCCGCAGCTTCGCCTATGGGATTCGCGCTCTTGCCGAGAAGCAGGGCGGGCTCGTGGATCTGGAGGCGCCGGCCGAGGCCGAAGCGGCGCCCGCCGAGGCCGAAGCCGAGGCCGTGCACATCCCCGACCATCCCGGGGTGAGCCCCGCACCCGACGAGACCGAGAACCCCCCCGACTTCGAGGGCGAGTCCCCGCCCTCCGCCGTCGACCTCCCCGAGAGCCCCGCTCCGGACGAGACAGCCAAGCCGCCGGAGGCAGAGATGTCCGAGCCGCCGGAGGCAGAGGTCACAGAGCCCCCGACTCAAGAGTCTTCAGAATCTGATCAGCAAGGAGAGCAGTAATGGCCACCAAGGAAGAGATCCTCGACTCCATCGCCGGCATGACCGTCCTCGAGCTCAGCCAGCTGCTCAAGGACTTCGAGGAGAAGTTTGGCGTGACCGCTGCCGCGCCGGTCGCCGCCGCCGCCCCTGTCGCCGCCGGCGGCGGTGACGGCGCCGCTGCCGCCGAGGAGCAGGACGAGTTCGACGTCATGCTCGTGGCTGCGGGCGACAAGAAGATCCAGGTCATCAAGGAGGTGCGGGCTCTCACCAGCCTGGGCCTGAAAGAGGCCAAGGACCTGGTCGACAACGCCCCCAAGCCCGTCATCGAGAAGGCGTCCAAGGAGGATGCCGAGAAGGCCAAGGCCCAGCTCGAGGGCGCCGGCGCGACCGTCGAGCTGAAGTAGCTACTCGGACCTGAGGACGCGGGCCGGCTGCACCCGGCCCGCAGACCAGGCGGGGGCAGCGGCCAGGAAGTTGGCCACCAGCACGGTGAGCGGGACGACCGCCGCGACCGTGAGCAGGGGGATGATCGGCGGTGAGACGCTCCCGGCCCCCTCTGCGACGAGCCGCCAGGTCCAGCGTCCGAGGGCGATCCCGGCAGGGATGCCCAGGACGAGCGCCGGCACGGCGAGTGCCGTCGCCTGCCAGGCCACGGTGGCCGAGACCTGGCCGCGCGCGAACCCGATGGTCTTCAACACGGCCAGGTCGCGCCTGTGTCGGCGGACCGAGTTGAGCAGGGTGAGGCCCAGGGCGCCGACGGCGAGGATGACCAGCAGGCCGGCGAGCACGTAGGGCAAGAAGTCGACTCGCGCCAGGTTGCCGACCTCCCCGCCCGGGTACGGCGTGAGCACCTGGCGGCCGAAGTCGTCCAACAGCGAACGGATCGCCGCCGTCCGATTCACGCCCGGCCGGAACCGTACGGCGAACTGCAGGGCAGGTGTGTTCGGCACGAGGTGGCGGAGGCCGGCGAGGGTCGTGGCGCCGCTGCCGGAGAGCCGGGGCGCCATGTCCCCGGCGGTCGGCTGCAGCGAGACCCCGACGATGCGCATCGCGACGGATTGGTCGGCGGCGCGCACCACGACCGTCTGGCCCACACGCTTGTGGAGGTTCCGGAGGGGATCGCGGCCCAACACGAGCTCGTCGGCCGAGACAGGGGCGCGGCCTTCGATGATCGGCTGCCAGACGCTTCCCCTGGTGGTCTCGATTCCTGCAAGCTCGACGGGCCGGCCGTTGATGCTCGTCGCGTCGGAGAAACCGAGGGCCGAGAAAGAACCGACGTACCGGTTGTTGGCCAGCTGTCCACGCATCTGGCCGTACAGCGCCTGGCCCGCCGGGTCCCCGGCGTAGGGCTGGGTGTTGGGGTTCCCCACCACAACATCCCAGTTCCATCCTTGTTGGCGAGGGGTGTCGACGAGGTGGCGCAGGCTGTCACCGAATGTCACGGCCGCGACCGTCGCGGCGACGGCGACGAAAGCGCCGAGCAGGGCGGCGCGAAACGCCATCCCCCGCCCGCGCTCGAACGACATGCCGATCCCGGCCATGGCGGTGGGGCCCAGTCCGGCGCCGGCCACGGCCCTGCCGAGGGGCCCTGGCCTTGCCGGCGCCTGCTCGACTGCGGCATCGGGAAGCGCGCCCGCGGCGCGCCACGCCGGCAGGAGGGCCCGCAGGAGAGCGAGGCCGGCGACGCCGACGAAGCCGAGGGTGAGCACACCGATGTTCAGCGAGACCCCGGGGTGGATCTCCGCTCGGCGGGCGAGGCCGATGGGTGTGAGAGGTGACAGCCCGAGGGCGACCGCATCGGCGACGACGCCACCGGCGAGGGCGACGACAGCCGCTCGCGCGAGGGGAATGAGGACGAGCTTTCCGCGGCCCAGGCCCAGGGCGGCGAGGGTGCGATTGTCCTCTGCATCGGCGGTCACCTGCCGAGCCAGCGCCTGGCCGACGAGGAGGAGCGCGGCCACTGCAGCCAGGCCTGCGAAGAGAAGCAGCGCGATCGCCTCCAAGTGGATGGCCGGCTGCGCCTTGTCGCCCGCGTTCTGGATCTCCGAGCCCCCGATGTGGACGTCTTCCGGGGCGAGCTGGAGCGGCTGGAGGCTCTGCCGGAAGGCGGCCACGTCGGCGGTCCCGTGACGGAGGCGGATGCGGAACCCCTCCATGCCGGGAAGCGCTTCCTCGGATACCCGCTGGTCCTGAGCGAACCGGCGGAGGAAGGCGGGGGTGAGCACCATGCCGCCGGCACCCTGGAACAGGGCATCGCCGACGACGGTCGCCGGTGGGACGTCGACGTCGGCCGGAGACCGCACGATGCCGACGATCCGGAAGGTGTACGCCGGGCCCTCCGGCCTGGGAATCTTCCCGAAGCCGGCCGCCGCAACATCGTTGTTCTGCTCGGCCGAGAACGACCACATGGTCACGCGGCTGCCCACGTGGAGGTGGCGCAGGCGGGCCGTGGTGTCATCGACGATCGCTTCGTCGGGGCGGTCGAGCCGCGCGAATCGCCCTCGGAGCACACGCGGCCTGTCCATCGTGCGGAAGGCGTGGGCGTCGGCGGCCGCGAAGGGATTGATTCCGCCGAGCTCCTTGCCGGCCTGGTCAGGCGAAAGGAACATGTATGGGCTTCGGCCTGCCTCCTCGACTTCGGGGAGATGGACGAGTCGCGCCCGGTCTGCGCGGGTTTGGGCTTCGAACGCCTGGATCTGCGCGTCGGTGACGCCGACCGGTGGGCCCCCGATGCCACCACCGCCGTCCACGATGACGAACGCGTCCTCGGGGCGGCTGTAGGCCACGAAGCGCTTCATCGAGGAGTCTGTCCGGCTGGCGCCGGCGACCGCGGCGATCACGGCGCCCCCGGCCAGGCCGACCAGGAGGACGAGCGCAACGGTCGCTCCCCAGCGGCGCCGCAGTTGAGCACGAGCTGCGATCCACACCGCTGCCACTGGCTGCATTGTCGCTGGTGGGGCGCGTCACGGACAGGGCGCCTCCCGGCATTTCGGGGGTGGTGGCAGCCTGTCAACCCTTGACCTCCCGGGGCTCAGGGCTTACCCTCACCGCAGCCCGTTTCGGGGGTCTTGCCCTCGGCGCGCTCTGGGCGTAAACTGACGCGTTGCCGTGCCCGCCCGCGTCAAGCCAACTGTTCCAATCGGTTTGACGGGTCGCGTCCCGGCTCTGTCGTTGGCACCCTGAGGAGTCGCCTTGCCTCGTTCCGTCGCCCGGGAACGCTTTTCTTTCGCCAGTCTCGATCAGGTCCTCGACCTGCCCGACCTGATCGCCATCCAGCGCCACTCGTTCCAGTGGTTCCTCGACCGAGGACTCGCTGAGACGTTCGCCGACATCAGCCCCATCGAGGACTTCACGGGACAGCTCCGCCTCGAGCTCGAGTTCGACGCGGCCGACCCCGACCTGCGGCCGCCGCCCAAGTTCTCGGTCGAGGAGTGCAAGGAGAAGGACATGACCTTCTCCGCACCGATCTTCGTCCGGGCCCGCTTCATGAACGCCACCACGGGCGAGATCAAGGAGCAGACGGTCTTCATGGGGGACTTCCCGATGATGACCGACAAGGGAACCTTCATCGTCAACGGCACCGAGCGCGTCGTCGTGAGCCAGCTGGTGCGCAGCCCCGGCGTCATCTTCCAGCCGGGCCGCGACGTCAAGACCATCGCCACCGGCACCATCCACCCCTACCGCGGTGAGTGGATCGAGTTCGACGTCGAGGCCAAGCCCGGCAAGGACATCACCGCCGGCGCGCGCGTCGCCCGCAAGCGGCGCCTCAGCCTGTTCGTCCTGCTGCGCGCCCTCGGGTACGACGAGGAGGGCGCCCCCGGCTTCCTCGAGCGCTTCGTCCGCCACTTCGACTTCCTCGAGGGCCAGTGGGAGAAGGAGCGCGACCTCGCGCCCACCCGCGAGGAGGCGCTGGTCGAGATCTACAAGCGGGCCCGTCCGGGCGAGCCGCCGAACGCCGAGTCGGCGCGCGCCTACTTCGAGAACGCCTTCTTCAACCCGAAGCGCTACGACCTCACCAAGGTCGGCCGCTACAAGCTCAACCGCAAGCTCGCGGCCGAGGGCCACAGCGAGTTCGACCGCGTCGAGCAGGAGCTGAACATCGTCCTCGAGCGGCCGGCGCCCGACCAGGGCGTGCTGAGCCCGAGCGAGATCCTCGTCGCCACGACGTACCTGCTGCACCTGGCGCGCGGCGATGTGGGGTACCGCCTCGACGACCAGGACCACTTCGCCAACCGGCGCATCCGCTCGGTCGGTGAGCTGATCCAGAACCAGGTCCGCATCGGCCTGTCCCGCATGGAGCGGGTGGTGCGCGAGCGCATGACCACCCAGGACGTCGAGGCGATCACGCCGCAGACGCTGATCAACATCCGGCCGGTCGTCGCCGCCATCAAGGAGTTCTTCGGCACGAGCCAGCTGTCGCAGTTCATGGACCAGACGAACCCGCTGTCCGGCCTCACCCACAAGCGGCGCCTCAGCGCGCTCGGCCCGGGTGGCCTCAGCCGCGAGCGCGCCGGGTTCGAGGTGCGCGACGTGCACACGTCGCACTACGGGCGCATGTGCCCGATCGAGACGCCGGAGGGTCCGAACATCGGTCTCATCGGCTCGTTGGCGACCTTCGCCGACGTCAACAAGTTCGGCTTCATCGAGACGCCCTACCGCAAGGTCGTCAACGGCAAGGTCACGAACGAGATCGTGCACCTCACCGCCGACGAGGAGGAGGAGCACGTCATCGCGCAGGCCAACGCGCCGCTCGACGACCAGAGCCGCTTCACCGGTGACCGCGTGCTCGTCCGCCGCGGTCCGCAGGGCGCGGGCGTGCGGGTGGGCGCCGCCGGCACGAGCTACGGCACCACCAGCGAGATCGACTACGTGCCGCCGGCCGAGGTGGACCTCATGGACGTCTCGCCGAAGCAGATCGTCTCGGTCGCCACCGCGATGATCCCGTTCCTCGAGCACGACGACGCCAACCGCGCCCTCATGGGCGCCAACATGCAGAAGCAGGCGGTGCCGCTCCTGCGGCCCGAGGCGCCGTTCATCGGCACCGGCGTCGAGTCACGGGCGGCGCGCGACGCCGGCGACGTGGTCATCGCCGAGGGCGACGGCGAGGTGCAGGAGGTGACCGGCGACCACGTCGTCGTCCAGTACACCGCCAATCAGAAGGACCGGCTGGGCTTCGAGCTCGGCAAGAAGCGGTACCAGCTGGCCAAGTTCCGCCGCTCGAACCAGGGCACGTGCATCAACCAGAAGCCGCGCGTCGACGAGGGCATGAAGGTCGTCAAGGGCGACATCATCGCCGACGGCCCGTCGACCCACGCGGGGGAGATGGCGCTGGGCAAGAACCTGCTCGTCGCCTTCATGCCGTGGGAGGGATACAACTTCGAGGACGCCATCATCCTCAGCGATCGTCTGGTCAAGGACGACGTGCTCACCTCGATCCACATCGAGGCCCACGAGGTCGACGCCCGCGACACCAAGCGCGGTGCCGAGGAGATCACGCGCGACATCCCCAACCTCTCCGAGGAGATCCTGAAGGACCTCGACGAGCGCGGCATCATCCGCATCGGCGCCGAGGTCGACTCGGGCGACGTCCTCGTCGGCAAGGTCACCCCCAAGGGCGAGACCGAGCTGACGCCGGAGGAGCGCCTGCTGCGCGCCATCTTCGGCGAGAAGGCGCGCGAGGTGCGCGACACCAGCCTCAAGGTGCCCCACGGCGAAGCCGGCAAGGTCATCGACGTCAAGGTGTTCAGCCGCGACGACGGCAACGAGCTCGCCCCGGGCGTCAACCAGCTGGTGCGGGTCTACGTCGCCCAGAAGCGCAAGATCAGCGAGGGCGACAAGCTCGCGGGGCGCCACGGCAACAAGGGCGTCATCGCCAAGATCCTGCCGCTCGAGGACATGCCCCACCTCGCCGACGGCACGCCGGTCGACATCATCCTCAACCCGCTCGGCGTGCCGAGCCGGATGAACGTCGGCCAGGTGCTCGAGGCCCACCTCGGGTACGCCGCCCGATGGGGCTGGGACGGTCTCAACGGGAGCACCCCGGTGCGCGGCACCGAGGCCAAGACGCGAGCGGTCACCGAGCCGGCGGCGTGGATCTCGACGCCGGTGTTCGACGGCGCGCACTGGGACGAGGAGGACGACGCCGGGCGCCACCCGACGATCCAGAACCTCTTCCGCAACCTGACGCCCGAGTCGGCGGACCCGATCTACGGCGACAACGGCCGGATGATCAGCCCGAGCGGCAAGACCACCCTGTACAACGGCCGCACCGGTGAGACCTACGACCAGCCGATCACCATCGGCTACGTCTACATCCTGAAGCTCCTCCACCTGGTGGACGACAAGATCCACGCCCGGAGCACCGGCCCGTACTCGATGATCACCCAGCAGCCGCTGGGCGGGAAGGCGCAGTTCGGCGGCCAGCGCTTCGGCGAGATGGAGGTGTGGGCCCTGGAGGCCTACGGCGCCGCCTACGCGCTGCAGGAGCTGCTCACCATCAAGTCCGACGACGTCCTCGGTCGAGTGAAGGTCTACGAGGCGATCGTGAAGGGCGAGAACATTCCGGAGCCCGGCATCCCCGAGTCCTTCAAGGTGCTCATCAAGGAGATGCAGTCCCTCTGCCTCAACGTGGAAGTGCTTTCCACGACGGGCGAGGAGATCGAGATGCGCGAGCTCGACGAAGACCTTTTCCGCACCGCCGAGGAGTTGGGCATCGACCTCTCCCGGCCCGAGCGGGGCAGCGACGAAGAGGACGCTCGGCGAGCCGCCGAGCGGGGAGGGTTCTAGATGCTCGACGTCAACAACTTCGATCAACTGCGCATCGGGCTGGCCACCGCCGACTCGATCCGGACGTGGTCGAACGGTGAGGTCAAGAAGCCGGAGACGATCAACTACCGCACGCTCAAGCCCGAGAAGGACGGCCTGTTCTGCGAGAAGATCTTCGGCCCCACCAAGGACTGGGAGTGCTACTGCGGCAAGTACAAGCGCGTCCGGTTCAAGGGCATCATCTGCGAGCGTTGCGGCGTCGAGGTCACCCGCTCGAAGGTCCGGCGCGAGCGCATGGGCCACATCGAGCTGGCCGCCCCGGTCGTGCACATCTGGTACCTCCGCGGCACGCGGTCGTGGCTCGCATACCTGCTCATGGGCACCGAGGCCCGTGAGGAGCTGAAGGCCAAGCAGCTCGAGAAGGTCATCTACTTCGCGGCCAACCTCGTCACGTGGGTCGACAACGACAAGCGCGACGCCGACCGGCTGTCGATGCAGAACGAGCTCGACGAGGAGCTGGCCGACATCGCGAAGCAGCGCGACCTCGAGGTCGACCGCCGCTTCAAGGCGCTCGAAGGCGAGCTGGCCGAGCTCGAGAAGGCCGGCGAGAAGGACTCGGTGCTGAAGGCGACGCAGCGCAACGCCGAGAAGGAGCTCACGCTGATGCGCGAGCGGGCCGACGCCGAGGCCGAGCTGGCCAAGCGGGCCTTCGACGAGTTCATCGACCTGTTCCCGCGCAAGATCATCGAGGACGAGGTGCTGTGGCGGCAGCTGCGGGAGCGCTACGGCGACTACTTCCGCGGCGGCATGGGTGCCGACGCCATCGCCCAGCTGATCGGCGAGATCGACTTCGACGCGGAGGAGATCAAGCTCCGCACCGCCATCGACTGGAAGCCGGGGATGGAGGGCCGCGGCCTCTCGGCGCAGCGCAAGCAGAAGGCCATCAAGCGCCTGAAGATCGTCACCGCGTTCAATCGGCGCGACGACAACGGCCGCCGGGTCAACGACCCGCGGGCCATGATCCTCGACGCGGTGCCGGTCATCCCGCCCGACCTGCGCCCGATGGTGCAGCTCGACGGCGGGCGGTTCGCGACGTCGGACCTCAACGACCTCTATCGCCGCGTCATCAACCGCAACAACCGCCTCAAGCGACTGCTCGACCTCGGCGCGCCCGAGATCATCGTCAACAACGAGAAGCGGATGCTGCAAGAGGCGGTCGACGCGCTGTTCGACAACGGCCGCCGCGGCCGCCCGGTCACCGGGCCGGGCAACCGCCCGTTGAAGTCGCTGTCCGACATGTTGAAGGGCAAGCAGGGCCGGTTCCGCCAGAACCTGCTCGGCAAGCGCGTCGACTACTCCGGCCGCTCGGTCATCGTGGTCGGCCCCAACCTGAAGCTGCACCAGTGCGGCCTGCCGAAGCTGATGGCGCTCGAGCTCTTCAAGCCGTTCGTCATGAAGCGGCTGGTCGACACCGAGCTGGCCCAGAACATCAAGTCGGCCAAGCGCATGGTCGAGCGGCGACGCCCGCAGGTGTGGGACGTGCTCGAGGAGGTCATCAAGGAGCACCCGGTGTTCCTGAACCGGGCGCCGACGTTGCACCGCCTCGGCATCCAGGCCTTCGAGCCGCTGCTGGTCGAGGGCAAGGCCATCCAGATCCACCCGCTCGTCTGCGCGGCGTTCAACGCCGACTTCGACGGCGACCAGATGGCCGTCCACCTGCCGCTGTCCGCCGAGGCGCAGGCGGAGGCCCGCGTGCTCATGCTGTCGGCGAACAACATCCTGTCGCCGGCGTCGGGCCGCCCGCTGGCCGTGCCCAGCCAGGACATGGTCATCGGCGTCTACTACCTCACCGAGCGGATCGGTGATATCACCGACGAGAGCCCGCGGTACCGCCAGCTGTACGACGTCGAGAAGGCGTACGAGGACGGCAACCTCAAGCTGCACGAGCCGATCCGGTTCCGCGACGGCGACGACGACGGCAAGCCGACGTACCGCGAGACGACGGCCGGGCGACTGTTCTTCGAGACCGCGCTGCCGGCCGACTACATCGCGACCTACGGGCACGTCGAGGAGCCGGTGAAGAAGCGCCACATCGGTGTGATCGTCGAGAAGCTGGTGGAGAACTACGACAAGGCCGACGTGGCCGAGAGCCTCGACAACATCAAGGCGCTCGGCTTCCGCTACGCCAGCCAGTCGGGCCTCACCATCTCGATGGACGACGTGAAGACGCCCGAGGACAAGGCCCAGATCCTCGACGGCTACGAGAAGGAAGCCGAGAAGATCGAGGCCCAGTTCAAGCGGGGCATCATCACCGACGACGAGCGGCGCCAGAAGGAAGTCGAGATCTGGACCAACGCCACCGAGGACGTCCGCAAGGCCATGGAGCGGACACTCGGCGCGACGCCGTTCAACCCGATCGACATGATGGTCGGCTCGGGCGCCCGAGGGAACATCATGCAGGTCCGCCAGATCGCGGGCATGCGCGGCCTCGTCGCCAACCCCCGCGGCGAGATCATCCCCCGGCCGATCAAGTCGAACTTCCGCGAGGGGCTGTCCGTCCTCGAGTACTTCATCTCCACCCACGGCGCCCGCAAGGGCCTGGCCGACACCGCACTGCGCACCGCCGACTCCGGCTACCTCACCCGCCGGCTGGTCGACGTCGCCCAGGAGCTCATCGTCCGGCAGGACGACTGCGGCACCACGCGCGGCCTGTGGCTCGAGCACGTCGGCCCGGACGACATCCGGCCCGGCGGCAAGGGCCGGTCCAACCTCGAGACGCGGCTGTACGGCCGGGTCCTGGCGGAACCGGCGGGCGAGTTCGCCGCCGGCACCGCCATCGGCGAGGACGAGATGGTCGCGCTGCGCGACGACCCGTCGATCGACCGCGTGCGGGTCCGCTCGGTGCTCACGTGCGATGCCGACTACGGGGTGTGCGCGGCCTGCTACGGCCGTTCGCTCGCCACCGGCCGGGTCATCGAGCTGGGGGAGGCCGTCGGCGTCATCGCGGCCCAGTCCATCGGCGAGCCCGGCACGCAGCTGACCATGCGGACGTTCCACACCGGCGGCATCGCCGGTGAGGACATCACCCACGGTCTGCCGCGCGTCGTCGAGCTCTTCGAGGCCCGCAGCCCGAAGGGTGCGGCGCCCCTCGCCCGGATCTCCGGCGTCGTCCGCATGGTCGACGACGAGGTGAAGGGCCGGACGCTCGTGATCGTCGCCGACGACGGCACCGAGGACGCCATCCCGATCAACGCGCGCGACGTGTCCCGCCTGCTGGTCGGCGAGGGCGCCGAGGTGCAGGCCGGCGACGCGCTCATGGAGGGCCCGAAGGACCCGAAGGTCCTGCTCGACATCCGCGGCATCCGCGACACGCAGCAGTACCTCACCGACGAGGTGCAGAAGGTGTACCGCGACCAGGGCGTGTCGATCCACGACAAGCACATCGAGCTGATCGTGCGGCAGATGCTGAAGCGGGTGTCGGTGGCCGAGCCGGGCGACGCCGAGTTCCTGCCCGGCGAGCGCGTCGACGCCAAGACGTTCGCCGACGTCAACCGCGAGCTGGTGCAGAACGGCAAGACGCCGGCCGAGGGCCGGCCCGAGCTGATGGGCATCACCAAAGCGTCGTTGGCCACCGACTCGTGGTTGTCGGCGGCGTCGTTCCAGGAGACCACCCGGGTGCTCACCGAAGCGGCGATCGAGGGCAAGAGCGACAAGCTCCTCGGCCTCAAGGAGAACATCATCATCGGCAAGCTCATCCCGGCCGGTACCGGGATGCCCCGCTACCGCGACCTCGACCTCAACGCCCCGGACTACGAGCCGTTGCAGTTCTGGTCGTCGGACGCCGAGCAGGATCCGGCCGAATGGCTGGCCAGCCTGGGCGGCGGCAACGGCGACGGCACGTACTCGTCGGACAACGACAGCGACCTCAACGCCAGTTAGGTCGACCGAGCTGTGGCGGGTTCCCGGGAAACATTCCCGGTGACCCGCCGCGGCTTCTGGTTCAACAGGTTCCGGACGGGATCTCGCGGTCGGCGGTGCGGGTGACGTTGCCGCGGCCGTCGGTCGCGCTGACCGACCACCGCAACGGGCGCGGCGCGTTCGGGAGCACCGCGACATAGCCGCCGGCTCGTGCGCCCGGGCCGGCGTCGGCCGCCATCGGCGACGAGCGCTCCGCCGGGTCGGCCCAGTGCACGGTCACGCTGGCCACGCCGTCCTCGTCCTCGGCGCGGGCCCGCACGGTGCAGCCGTCGAGCTGCGCGGCCAGCGTCGGCGGGTGCTCGACTTGGCCGTTGACCGGGATCGCGGTCGCCGAGCCATCGTCGCCGGTGAGCTGCAACGCCCCGTTCACCGCACCGCCGGGCGCGTCCGCGGCGACGATCACCGTCACCACCGCGGTGGCACCGGGGCCGAGCCGGCCCGATGCCGGATCCGACGCCAGCCAGCGTTCGGTGCCGTGCGCCTGCCAGACGACGGTGCGGTCCGACGTGTTGCGGAGCTCGAAGGTGCCGTCGGGTCGGACCTCGCTCTGGCTGACCACGAGCGACGTCCGCGGCGCCACCTTCGTCAGTGCCGCGACCTTGTCGGTGCCGGAGTGATGCGTGAGCAGGAGCGCGAGCGCGACCGCGGCGATCGCGAAGGCGACGCCGGCCAGTCCCAGCGGCACCCACCTGATGCCCCTGCCGGTCCGCCGCGCCGCCGGGCCATCGCCGTCGCCGCCGGCGTCGATGGGTGGTGGCAGCGCCGCCGGGCGCCGGGCGATCGTCATGCGGGCACTGCGGCGGACGGCGGCCGGTGCTGCCGACAACGGCACCTGGCCGAGCACGGCTCGCACGCCGACCATGGCCCGCACCCGGTCCTGGCACCCGTCGCAGCTCTCGAGATGGGCCGCCACCACGGGACTGGCGGCCAGCAGTTCGTCGATGCTCGCCCGCGGCGCATCGGCGCCGGCGTCGTCACCGGCCTCGTCGTCGGCCGCGTCGTCGCCGGCAGCCGCGTCCCCGTCGGGACGGCGCCAGCCCAGAGCCGACTGGGCCAAGACCACGGCGAGCCCGTCGCACGGGCCGGGCCCGAGCGCGGCGAGGAGCGCCGGCCCGAGCTCGCGGTCCCACCGGTCGGCGACGTCGGCGGCCAGCGCCGCCGCCGCCGACGGGGTGAGACCGAGCGCCCGCCCGAGCCCGGCCCGGTCGAGGTCGTGGCGCGAGTCGAGGTCCATGACCACCCGCTCCGTCGGCGGCCTGGTCGCGGCGAGCGCCCGGGCCAGGCCGACCAGGTCGGTGGCGGTGCCCAGCTGGACGGTGTCGCCGTCGGCGGCCGCCGCTTCGTACGACGGCGGTGTCGCCGACGCGGCCAGCGCCTGGTGGCGCGCGTGGGCGAGGATCGAGGGCCGCGAACGGCGGCCCGCGGCGAGGGCTCGGCCGGCGGCCGCGCCGGCGGCTGTCAGCTCCCCGAGCACCGCCAGGCAGTGGTCGTAGGCGTGGTCGACGTTGTCGGGACCGGCCGGCGAGCGCCGGCGGGTCGACGTCGCGCGGGTGGTGGAGGACGGCATGGCTCGCGCTCAGGGTAGGACGCGACCGCGGCCGTTTGCCGAAGGCCCGTGCGATCCCTACCATTGTCCGTTGGCCGTGGGGGGCGCGGCCCCAGTTGCCGAAGCTCCGCGTCGCGCCGCCCGGCTGTCCACTCCGATTTCGCAAAGGTCAGGTTTGCCCACCATCCAGCAGTTGGTCCGCAAGGGCCGCGAGTCCAAGACCGACAAGACGAAGACACCGGCACTCAAGGGCGCGCCCCAGCGGCGCGGCGTGTGCACGCGCGTGTACACGACCACGCCCAAGAAGCCGAACTCGGCCCTGCGAAAGGTCGCCCGCGTGCGGCTGACCAGCGGCGTCGAGGTCACCGCGTACATCCCCGGGGTCGGCCACAATCTCCAGGAGCACTCGATCGTCCTCGTCCGCGGCGGCCGGGTGAAGGACCTGCCGGGCGTCCGGTACAAGATCATCCGCGGCACGCTCGACACGTCGGGCGTGCGCGACCGCAAGCAAGCCCGGTCGCGCTACGGCGCCAAGAAGGAGGGCTGATGCCCCGCAAGGGCCCGGCACCGCGCCGGGAGCTGATGCCCGATCCGATCTACCGGTCGGTGCTGGTCACGCAGATCGTCAACAAGGTCCTCGCGCGCGGCAAGCGCACCGTGGCCGAGAAGATCGTGTACGACGCGCTCGACATCATCAAGGACAAGACCGGTGGCGAGCCGCTCACCACGCTGAAGCGCGCCGTCGAGAACATCAAGCCGCCGCTCGAGGTCAAGAGCCGCCGCGTCGGTGGCGCGACGTACCAGGTGCCGGTCGAGGTGAAGCCCCGCCGGGCCAACACCCTCGCCATCCGGTGGGTCGTCGGCTACAGCCGCCAGCGCCGCGAGAAGACGATGGCGCAGCGGCTCGCCAACGAGGTGCTCGACGCCTCCAACAACATCGGGTCGGCGATGAAGCGCAAGGACGACCTGCAGAAGATGGCCGAATCGAACAAGGCCTTCGCCCACTACCGCTGGTAACCCGCGGCACCAACCCCGCAGCCGGGCCAGTGGCCCGGCTGTGTGCTGTCACGAAGGAAGTACGAGGCAACGATGCCTGATGCCCCCCTCATCCGAGAGTTCCCCCTCGCCCGGACCCGCAACATCGGGATCATGGCCCACATCGACGCGGGCAAGACCACGACGACCGAGCGGATCCTCTATTACACGGGCAAGACGTACAAGATCGGCGAGGTCCACGAGGGCGCGGCGGTCATGGACTGGATGGTCCAGGAGCAGGAGCGCGGGATCACGATCACCAGCGCGGCCACCACCTGCAACTGGAAGGACACCTGGATCAACATCCTCGACACGCCGGGCCACGTCGACTTCACCGTCGAGGTCGAGCGCTCGTTGCGAGTGCTCGACGGCGCGGTCGCGGTGTTCGACGCGGTGGCCGGCGTGGAGCCGCAGACCGAGACGGTGTGGCGGCAGGCCAACAAGTACGGCGTGCCGCGGATCTGCTTCATCAACAAGATGGACCGCATCGGCGCCGACTTCTACCGGTCGGTCGCCATGATCAGCGATCGGCTCGACGCGGTGCCCGCGGTCGTGCAGATCCCGATCGGCGCCGAGGGTCACTTCAGGGGCATGGTCGACCTCATCGGCATGAAGGCCCTCATCTGGGACGAGTCGTCGCCCGGCGGCGAGGAGTGGACCGTGGTCGACGTCCCCGAGGAGCTGGTCGACGACGCCGAGACCTGGCGGCACCAGCTCATCGACGTGCTCTCCAATCACGACGACACCGTCATGGAGAAGTACGTCGCTGAGGAGGAGATCACCGCCGCCGACCTGCGGCACGCGCTGCGGACCGGCACCATCGGCAATCACATCGTCCCGGTGCTGTGCGGATCGGCGTTCAAGAACAAGGGCGTGCAGCCCATGCTCGACGCGGTCGTCGACTTCCTCCCGTCGCCGCTGGACATCCCGCCGGTCAAGGGGCTCGACGTCAAGCGCATCGAAGAGCTCGAGCGCAAGCCCGACGACGCCGAGCCGTTCTCGGCATTGGCGTTCAAGATCATGAGCGACCCCCACGTCGGGAAGCTCACGTACTTCCGCGTCTACTCGGGCAAGTTGGAGAAGGGCGCGCAGGTGCTCAACTCCACGAAGGACCGCAAGGAGCGCATCGGCCGCATCCTCCAGATGCACGCCAACCACCGCGAGGACAAGGACGCGATCTTCACCGGCGACATCGTCGCCGCCGTCGGCCTCAAGCAGACGACCACCGGCGACACCTTGTGCGATCCGAACGCGCCGATCGTGCTCGAGGCGCTCGAGTTCCCCCAGCCGGTCATCCACGTCGCGGTCGAGCCGAAGACCAAAGCCGACCAGGACAAGCTGTCCAGGGCGCTGCAGGCCCTGTCCGAGGAGGACCCGACGTTCCAGGTCCACACCGACGACGAGACGGGGCAGACGATCATCGCCGGCATGGGCGAGCTGCACCTCGAGGTGCTGGTCGACCGCATGCTGCGGGAGTTCCGCGTCGACGCCAACGTCGGCAAGCCGCAGGTCGCCTACCGCGAGACGATCCGCAACGCGGTGCAGAAGATCGAGGAGCGCTACGTCCGCCAGACCGGCGGGCGCGGCCAGTACGGCCACGTGGTCATCAGCCTCGAGCCGACGGGGCCCGGGGGTGGCTACGAGTTCATCGACAAGATCACCGGGGGCGTCATCCCGCGCGAGTACATCTCCTCCATCGACGCCGGCATCCAGGAGGCCCTGACGGGCGGTGTGCTCGCCGGCTACCCCATGGTCGACGTCCGCGCGACCCTCACCTACGGCTCGTACCACGAGGTCGACTCGTCCGAGATGGCCTTCAAGATCGCCGGCTCGCTGGCGGTCAAGAAGGCGGCCCGGCAGGCCGATCCCGTCCTGCTCGAGCCGATCATGGCGGTCGAGGTCGTCACGCCGGACGACTACATGGGCGACGTCATCGGCGACCTGTCCAGCCGGCGGGGCAAGGTGGAAGGCATGGACCAGCGGGGCAACAGCCAGGTGATCCGTTCGCAGGTGCCTCTGGCGGAGATGTTCGGCTACGCTACCGACCTGCGTTCGCGCACCCAGGGTCGCGCGACCTACACCATGCAGTTCCACTCCTACCAGGAAGTTCCCGGTTCGATCGCACGCGAGATCGTGGCCCGGGTTCGTGGCGAGTAATCAGCGAGTAAGAGGGCGATAGAGCAATGGCGAAAGCGAAGTTCGAGCGCACCAAGCCCCACGTCAACGTCGGGACGATGGGCCACATCGACCACGGCAAGACCACGCTCACCGCGGCCATCACCAAGGTGCTCCACGACAAGAACCCCAACGTGGCCTTCACCG